>NZ_JQJH01000058.1 GCF_000745425.1 Beijerinckia mobilis | reverse complement strand
TGTTTGCCTACTAATCACCGCGGGTCCCCGAATCTCCCACTGGCTTCTCTTGGAGGCAAACAAATCTCTAGCCTCTTTTGGAGATGTGGGCATTAAAAGACCTGAATTTATGGTGAAATTCCTGTGTATATTCTAGCAGAACCCATGTAGACCGATTGTCATGTGAAAAAAACAGACGCCGGAATATTCTCTAAGAGCTAACACCGTGTCGGAAGGGCTTCTCTACGGTAGATTATCACTCATAAGCCAGCCTACTGCACTACTATTAGGGAGTAAGAAAATCTTCATGCATGTACTATATCAGAGGTCTAACTTTCTTCATCTACTTGGGAGCCAAATAACCGCACTGTCATACTTTGAATAATGAATTGTATGGCCAAGATTACATAGTCTTGGAAACTAGAGTCCACCGCTCATGCAGTTATTCGGACCGCAACAAAGCACCAATCAAATATTCATTCCTTGGGTACATATATCGTATTTTTCTTGAAGGAAGAATTTTAATTTGATATTTGCCGCATATTTTATAGCGTCCTTCAAGCCATCGAGATCTCTAGCACGGATGTCACCACAAAGACATCTCACAATGGCCTCATGCCCTTCACGTGCTGCCAGCTGAAGGGCGGTTTCTCCAAAGGCATTCTGTGCCATGCAGTCCAGCTTGTCATTCTGGAGCAAGAGTTCCACAATATCCAGGTGACCATTCACTGCTGCCACTGACAAGGCGGTATTACCAAGAAATGTTGCTGAATTGACATCGAGCTGATTGCTATGGCCAATCAACAGCTTTGCAACCTCGATATGGCCATGTTCGATTGCGATGTATAGAGGGGATTTGTTCCAGACAGTCATGTTGATATCAACGTCCTTGCATTCGAGGAGCCGACGTACAATCCTCAAGTGCCCCTTCTCGGCAGCGAAAAAAAGAGGGGAAGCATTCTCAACATTCAGTGCAATACCTTGCCTTGTGAGAAGCACTTCAAGTAACCGAAGATTTCCAGTAAGAGCAGCATGGGTAATGGGAGTCCAGCCACA
>NZ_JQJH01000057.1 GCF_000745425.1 Beijerinckia mobilis | reverse complement strand
GCAGCGATGGAGCTTCGACGACTTCGAGGTCTCTCTCCAGCGACAGCGCGGCAGCTGTTCTCGTCGACCGTCGCCCCAGTGGTGGACTACGCCTCGAATGTCTGGATGCACGCCTTCAAGAATCAAAACATGGGGCCGATCAACCGGGTGCAAAGGGTAGGAGCGCAAGCAATCGTGAGCACATTTCTCACCGTTGCGACTAGCGTAGCGGAGGCCGAGGCACACATTGCCACGGCACGACACCGATTCTGGAGACGAGCCGTGAAGATGTGGACGGACCTCCACACACTACCAGAAACCAATCCTCTCCGCAGAAGCACAGATCGGATCAGGAAATTCAGGAGATACCACCGCTCACCACTATACCAAGTAGCGGACGCGCTGAAAAACATCGACATGGAGTCACTGGAAACCATCAACCCGTTTACACTGGCACCATGGGAAGCACGCGTGCAAATGGATGATGAACCTATCTCGGAGGGGTCGACTGTACCCAGAGGATCAATGCAGATCGCGTTCAGCAGCTCGGCGCGGAATGAACTGGTCGGGTTTGGAGTGGCGATCGAGAAACAACCACCACGCCAGCGGAAAGTGAGACTGAAGACCTTGTCCGTCACGTTGAGCGCGAGGACAGAGCACAATCCGTTTTCCGCAGAGCTGGCGGCCATAGTGCATACACTGAAGACACTTGCGGCAGTGAAAGACTTTCGGATTACACTGATCACGAGCAACAAAGCGGCGGCTCTGACGTTGACGAACCCGCGACAACAGTCGGGCCAGGAATTTGTCTGTCAAATCTACAAGCTGATGAGAAGACTGCAGAAGCATGGAAATCAGATCAGCGTCCAGTGGATCCCCACCAGCGAAGACAACAAAATACTTGGTCTAGCGAAAGAACAGGCGAGAGTCGCGACGCAAGAAAATGCTCTCCCGCAAGTACAGGTCTCCAAAATGAAATCGACGACTCTGAAGATTGCACGTGCCCAAGCAATGCCTAGCCGTCAGCTACCTGAGAACATAGGAAGACATTCCAGACGAGTGGATACCGCACTCCCAGGAAAACACACGCGACAGCTGTATGACCGATTATCGTGGAAAGAAGCGAGCGTGCTGGCCCAGCTCCGCAC
>NZ_JQJH01000056.1 GCF_000745425.1 Beijerinckia mobilis | reverse complement strand
GACGATTTTCATTCTCAATTGCTCGAACTGCTAGAAGACGAAAGCTCGACAGAGGAAAGTTCTTGTGGAAAAGAAGCGATTTCACGCCGACATAGATCGTCTACCGCGAAGAAGATGATCAAAAATGGTAAACGACCTGACAGAGACGATGAATCTGTGAACAGAGACGAGAAAGGCACTGTATCTAAGCCTTGGAGAAAAATGGAAGCCATTGACAGCTCATCATCCCGGCTACACAGACGTGTAAGTCATGCCAATGAACAGTAAGCTCAAATATCCAGCTTTATTCTCTACCCTTAAGTGATCTTTACTAACGAATCATGTTAGCACCGACGATCGATTGAAGTAAGTGCACCAGATAAGCTTGTTTGAAGCCCAGAGGAAGGCTGACGGAGATATGCAGAGAACTGGAAAACAAGGCAATGAAGCGCCTACTGAAGAGGAAACTTGCATCTGAGATTGGCAACCTCAGAAAAGAGTTGGATGATGTGAAAAAGGTAGTTGCCTCTCTTCAGACATCTTTAGTTGAGCATCGCAAAAGAAAACGAGTCTCTTTTGAGGACAGTACCCGTTAAAGAGCTCAGGCATGTTTGATACGGTTATTGTCATTGCTGTCGATAGTTTGTTTGTGCTAGTTATCAAGTGGAAGTATACTTGCTATCATCTCAGATAATATGTGTGTTGAACCTGAGGCTTGATGTGACGGTCTAGCGCTTGTAGTGTGGTTTTCCGAAAGAGATCATTTTGTTCTGCATCTAATAATTCACTTCAGCTGAGAAAAAGCTGCAATCTTTGGAGTTCTCGTCAAACATGCCGTCTCACCGAAGCCTGTCACCTGTCAATTGAAGACGTCCTACGAACCCGTACATTACATCTGTCATCGTCTGAATAGGGTATCGGAACTAGCATCAAAAGACAAAGGGTAGATTAAACTACAAAGGATGCCTTAGACGCAAAAATAGCGCCAATCGGGAGAGTTGCAGTACCTTTGGCGACTGCTTTCCCTCCACTCTCCTCTACCTCGAGGATGAATATTCCTCCTTCATAGCTCACCCGGTCCATGTGAGCCTCAACCAATGTTAGACCCAACGTCGCCCCGTCTGAATTACGCCAACTAACACACAAGAACCGAATTCTCTTGCCGAGCCATTCCCCAAATCTA
>NZ_JQJH01000055.1 GCF_000745425.1 Beijerinckia mobilis | reverse complement strand
GGGTTCTTCCACGCTGGAGGAGAGTCCGGCGTGACCAGCACCTTCGAGCATCGACCACGACCGATGCAATGCTACAACTGCCAGGAGATCGGCCACAAGGCTTTCCAGTGCAAGAATACTCAGAGGTGCGCCAAGTGCGCTGCAGAAGGCCATCGCCACAGTAGCTGCGACCAGACAGTTCCGAAGTGCGTTCCATGCGGGGGCCCTCATGAATCGTTTAGCAGAAACTGTCGGAGGCTCTACCCGCCACGCAATGTATAAGACGCTCCGAGTGATGCAACTGAATGTGAGGAAACAGGGTGCAGTGCTGGAAAGCCTCATGAACGACAAGGATACTGAAACCGCAGTGGCACTCGCGATCCAAGAACCCCAGGCGAGGAGGATTCAAGGCCGGCTCTTGACCATCCCGATGGGACATCACAAATGGACCAAGATGGTTCCCTCCGCGTGGAGGGAGGGGAGATGGGCGGTTCGAAGCATGTTGTGGGTGAATAGGGATGTGGAAGCGGAGCAAGTACAGATCGAGTCGCCGGACCTAACGGCAGCCGTCATTCGGCTTCCCGAGCGACAGGTTTTTATCGCATCCGTCTATGTAGAGGGAGGGGACGCCTCCGCGTTGGACAACGCGTGCGACCACCTCCGAACAGCAATCAATAAAGTACGACGGGACTCAGGAACGGTGATGGAGATCATGGTCATGGGGGACTTTAACCGCCATGATCAACTGTGGGGAGGAGACGAGGTGTCCTCGGCCAGACAAGGCGAAGCGGATCCGATCATCGATCTCATGAACGAGTTTGGACTCAGCAGCCTGCTCAAACGAGGCACCAAGACATGGCATGGCCAAGGATATTCGGGGGACTGCGAGTCGACGATCGACCTCGTTCTCGCCTCGGAAAACCTGACAGATTCGATGGTCAAATGTGCGGTCCACGGAACAGAGCACGGCTCGGATCATGTTACCATTGAAACCGTTCTTGATGCACCTTGGACGGCTCCAACGCAAACAGATAGATTGCTGCTCAAGAATGCACCGTGGAAAGAGATCAATGCCAGAATCGCGAGCACGCTAGCTGCCACTCCGGTGGAAGGCTCCGTACAGCAGAAAACCGATCGGTTGATGCACGCGGTGTCGGAAGCGGTTCATGCGTTGACGCCGAAGGCCAAACCGTCACCGCACGCAAAGCGATGGTGGACGGCGGACCTGACGCAACTTCGTCAAATCTACACACATTGGAGAAACCTCGCCCGCGCAG
>NZ_JQJH01000054.1 GCF_000745425.1 Beijerinckia mobilis | reverse complement strand
TTTCTGGCCGACAACGACAACATCTGGAAAGCGGCCAAGTATCTGAAGGCAGGTGAAGACGCAGCCTTCGGGAAGGTACCGCAGCTCGTCAGAGCAGATGGAACGGCTACCACCGATCACGAGGAACAGGCGGAAGAACTACTGACCAAATTCTTTCCGCCGCTACCAGACAGCATTGACGATGAAGGGACTAGACCACAAAGAGCGCCGATAGAGATGCCAGCCATCACCATGGAAGAGGTAGAGCGGCAGCTGCGCGCAACGAAATCATGGAAGGCGGCAGGTGAGGATGGCCTGCCGGCCATCGTGTGGAAGATGACCTGGCCCACGGTCAAACACCGGGTCCTCGATCTCTTCCAGGCTTCACTGGAAGAAGGCACGCTGCCTAGACAGTGGCGGCACGCAAAGATCATTCCGCTGAGAAAACCGAACAAAGAAGACTACACCATTGCCAAGGCGTGGAGGCCGATCTCACTGCTCGCGACACTAGGCAAGATCCTGGAGTCAGTGGTGGCAGAAAGGATCTCGCACGCAGTGGAGACCCATGGCCTGCTCCCGACGAGCCACTTCGGAGCCCGAAAGCAGCGGTCCGCGGAACAGGCACTCCTGCTTTTGCAGGAGCAGATTTATACAGCATGGCGCGGCCGACGGGTGCTGAGTTTGATCAGCTTCGATGTCAAAGGAGCCTACAATGGGGTCTGCAAAGAACGACTGCTCCAGAGAATGAAGGCGCGAGGTATCCCGGAGTTTCTGCTTCGATGGGTCGAGGCGTTCTGCTCGGGACGAACGGCGGCCATCCAGATCAATGGGCAACTGTCGGAGGTTCAGGATCTACCACAGCCGGGACTACCTCAGGGTTCGCCCCTGTCTCCAATCCTGTTTCTTTTCTTCAACGCCGACCTCGTACAGAGACAGATCGACAGCCAGGGAGGAGCAATTGCGTTCGTGGATGACTTTACCGCGTGGGTGACAGGACCGACCGTGCAGAGTAATCGGGACGGTATCACGACCATCGTCAATGAAGCGCTCGACTGGGAGAAGAGGAGTGGGGCAACTTTTGAAGCCGACAAAACGGCAATTATACATTTCGCACCCAAGGCTCGCAAAGTAGATCAAGAGCCATTCACTATCAAGGGACAGACGGTCGTGCCTCGGAATAAGGTCAAGATCCTCGGGGTCCTGATGGACACGCGATTGAAGTACAAGGAACATATTGCCAGAGCAGCGTCCAA
>NZ_JQJH01000053.1 GCF_000745425.1 Beijerinckia mobilis | reverse complement strand
CCTATCCTACACATGCCGACACGAATGCCAGTGCAAAGTTACAGTAAAGGTGCACGGGGTCTTTCCGTCTGACCGCAGGAACCCCGCATCTTCACGGGGAATTCAATTTCACTGAGCTGACGCTGGAGACAGCGGGGAAGTCATTACGCCATTCGTGCAGGTCGGAACTTACCCGACAAGGAATTTCGCTACCTTAGGACCGTTATAGTTACGGCCGCCGTTTACCGGGGCTTCAATTCAGAGCTTGCACTCCTCCTCTTAACCTTCCGGCACCGGGCAGGCGTCAGACCCTATACGTCATCTTGCGATTTCGCAGAGTCCTGTGTTTTTGGTAAACAGTTGCCACCCCCTGGTCTGTGCCCCCTCGACCCGCTTGCGCGGATAAAGGGCCTCCTTATTCCGAAGTTACGGAGGTAAATTGCCGAGTTCCTTCAGCGTCATTCTCTCAAGCGCCTTGGTATACTCTACCAGTCCACCTGTGTCGGTTTCGGGTACGGACGAATGTGGAGGCTATTTCCTGGAACTGCCAGGCCGCCCGATCAATCCAATAAGACCGAACGACTTTCGCAATCCGTCACCATCCACTGGCTCACGAATATTAACGTGATTCCCATCGACTACGCCTTTCGGCCTCGCCTTAGGGACCGGCTAACCCTGCGAAGATTAACTTTACGCAGGAACCCTTGGACTTTCGGCGACACTGTCTTTCACAGTGTTTCTCGTTACTCATGTCAGCATTCGCACTTCTGATATCTCCAGGATGCCTCACGGCTGTCCCTTCGCAGACTTACAGAACGCTCCGCTACCGCGTGCTTGCGCACACCCAAAGCTTCGGCTCGTGGCTTGAGCCCCGGTACATCTTCGGCGCAGAAACCCTTATTTAGACCAGTGAGCTGTTACGCTTTCTTTAAAGGATGGCTGCTTCTAAGCCAACCTCCTGGTTGTTTTGGGATTTCCACATCCTTTCCCACTTAGCCACGAATTGGGGGCCTTAGCTGTTGGTCTGGGTTGTTTCCCTCTTCACGACGGACGTTAGCACCCGCCGTGTGTCTCCCGCACAGTACTTCCAGGTATTCGGAGTTTGGTTGAGTTTGGTAAGGTTGTGTACCCCCCTAGCCCATCCAGTGCTCTACCCCCTGGAGTATTCATGCGAGGCTCTACCTAAATAGATTTCGCGGAGAACCAGCTATTTCCCAGTTTGGTTGGCCTTTCACCCCTAACCACAAGTCATCGGAGTCTTTTTCAACAGACACCCGTTCGGTCCTCCAGTGCGTGTTACCGCACCTTCAACCTGCTCATGGCTAGATCACTAGGTTTCGGGTCTAATTCAACGAACTCAACGCCCTGTTCAGACTCGCTTTCGCTGCGCCTACACCTATCGGCTTAAGCTTGCTCGTTAAATTAAGTCGCTGACCCATTATACAAAAGGTACGCCGTCACCCTTGCAGGCTCCGACTGTTTGTA
>NZ_JQJH01000052.1 GCF_000745425.1 Beijerinckia mobilis | reverse complement strand
GGGTATTGGATGACGAGAAAGAGAGAAAAAGGGTAGTGGCCAGCTGTCACGACGAGCTAGCGCATAAAGGACGAGAAGCCACCTATCATTTGGTGAAAACTCGTTATTATTGGGAGGGGATGTATGAAGCTGTTAAGCATCACGTGAGGACCTGTCCGAACTGTCAGTTTCGAGCACCTGATAGGCAGTACGAAGCCTTCCAACCTAACAAAGTGATGAGACTGTGGGAGGTGGTTTTCATAGATACCACTCATATGCCAGCCGAGGACGGTTATGGGGTAATTATCCAGGCGCGTGATGGGTTAAGCGGATGGGTTGAAGCGAGGCCGCTGAAGATAACATCTGCTACATGCCAGGCAGTATGCCAGTTTTTATGGGAGGACATTATTTGCAGATTTGGCTGGCCTGAGCGTGTGGTGATGGATAGTGGTCCTGAATTTAGGAACGAAGTGCGTCAGTTTATGCATTCGAAAGGTGTTAGAAGGACTGCTATATCGCCTTATAATCCTGGGTCAAACGGACCAATTGAGAGAAGCATGCGCACATTGAAAGATGCTATCTCGAAGATGACGAATGGGTATTCGGCAGCAAATAGTGAGAGGTTAGGGACGAATATACGTGTAAGGAAGAAAAGAGGGATTGCTAGACCCAGCCCACCTTCCTGGCGAGAGTGTTTTTATGCTGCGTTGTTAGCTGACAGGGTCACTGTTAATTCGCAAACTGGGGTCTCACCATACAGACTGTTGATGGGTACGCATGCCACTTTGCCTATTGAATTGGAGGTTCCCACATGGAGTACCTTACCCTGGGACAAGATTGAAACGAGAGAGGATCTGCTAGCCATGAGAGCTAGGCAAATACTGAGAAGAGATGAGGATATGCAGGAGGCTATCCTTAGGTTAGAACGAATGAGGGAGAAGAATCGAGAATATTTCGACTCGAAAAAGAGCCTAAGGGAGCACCCTCTTAGCGTGGGTGATATGGTTCTGCTCCACAATACCATGGAACAAACCGCCTATCACAGCGACGTCAAATTGCAATATCGGTGGCATGGCCCATACAGAATCAAAGCAGTGAAAAGGCACGGCTCATACACGCTAGAGGAGCTGGATGGCACTCCCATTGAAGGGTATCCAAGGCCTGATGGCACGCGAGACAACTCATATAACGGGAAGAGCTTGAAGAGGTTCTGGTTCAGAAAGGGTGCAGATGAGGGTGTTGAACGAAACGAGGACGAGGCGGAGGAAGCTGATGAAGCTGACGAAAGCTATGATCTAGGGGATGATGAATGAATTAGCATTCTGTTGAATTGAAGCCGTTGCATGGAGTGTGAGGGAATATACAATATCATGCGGAGGAGAAGAGTGGAGTATTCCGGATATCAGGGTATAACGGGTTGTTTTGTTGTGCCAAAAAGGGGAGGAGCGTCAAATAATCGAATCGATGTTGAATCGGTATTATTTTGATGCCAATTCGACGTCGATTTGAGGCCAAACTGATGATATTAATGGTGTTGATTAGCATGCAGGCCGTCGACCAGGGGCCGGTCGATTGTTAGATGGGGAGGTATGTAGTGGGGAGTATCGGCCTGCCCATTAGCATAGGGATTATGTAAGGAAATTGGCCTGATTTGGAAGGGAGCTTATATACATTCATTTAGATAG
>NZ_JQJH01000051.1 GCF_000745425.1 Beijerinckia mobilis | reverse complement strand
CGTCAGGTCAAAGCGAGCCATCGACTTAATCTCCTCGAAAAGAGTGAAGCAGACAGCAAGCTTTCAAGAAACCAATTTTATGGGTCTATGACCTAAACCATTCGAATAAGCTATTGACAAACAACAAACACACTCATCTCTCTTGCTTCATCCGCAATATCTGCAGGGTTCATTGGCTTTGTTTCCGTTCCCTGCTGAATCGATATTCGATTGGAGTCGAGAAAAGCCGCTAATATAGTGGCTTTAATCGCGAAATTGACGTTTTGAGGCAGATCGCCATCCTGCAGGGCAACTTTCAGAGCATTGAGTTTCGCCGCCACGATACCGATAAGATTGCCGTTCTGGTCCAATAGGGGACCACCTGAATTGCCGGCCTGAACGGGTGCCGAAATTTGGAAAAAACGGCTATCATCTCCCAAGCCGCTCAAAGCCGTGATATTACCAAGCGTAAAATTGCCTGAGGTAGCGAGAATCTCGCTGTGAGGGAAGCCGAAAACGGCAACACTCTCACCAAGTCGAACGCCAATCCGAAGCGCGGCTATTCTGGGGGGCGTTTTGTTTACTTTCAATATCGCCAAATCGTTCATTGTATCACGAGCAACGATCTGTGCATCGTTAATGGTACCATCACTGGTCTTAACAATTGCCTTTGAACAATTCTCAATAACATGGGCATTTGTGACCAATGTGCCGTCTTGAGCGACAAAGAAACCACTTCCCGTAGAAATCAGGGACTCCGCAGGTTTCGAAGGAGGAGGTGGGGATGGTGGTGATACAGAAGATGGTGCAACGACCGGCAATGGCGGGCTCGCTACAGTATCGACAACCGGTCGAGGGACTTCGGCAGGGGGATCAATATAGGGGGCACCCGACATCGCGGATCTAAGAGAAGCAGACATCAATATAGCAATACGTTCGCCATGAACATTGCCATTGGCATTATTCCAATACAATGAAAAGCCGGTAACATTTCTCCTATCTTGATGATAACGGAGGTAAGCATCAATGCCATCGGATGTCGTCAAGGAAATGACGAACCAGCCATCTTTGATGACTTTGTAATGAATAGTGCTGCCTGCCGCGATCTGGCTGTTGACTAAGGTCTCGAAATTCACACCGATAAAAAGATTGGGAACGGTCGTAAAATCAAGGATCACTCTGCGCTGAGGATCAGTATAGTGAAGACCATACGGATTGCGATCGACGGTCAACCCTAATCCCAATGGAATCCATAGCGGAATGCCACGAGTCGGATGGTTGATCTTTTTGAAGCCCCAAAGATTGAGCATAGGAGAGGCAGTCACGAAAAGCTTATTCAGCTCTTGCTTATCGATCACCCCATTTGATGGTAGCCCATTATCATTCTGAAAGTTTTGAATAAACTTGAAAATATGTGGATTAAAATTCTCACTGGGGACGAAATTTGTGTAACCTGCTGCAATCAGAAGCACTTGCACCAGAATGCGTTGTTGTAAATCGAAATTTGTTTGAAAAGCCTCTTCAGCTTTCTCATAACCAAACGGCCTCGTCGGTGCAGCATTCGCATTAAGAACGACAAGCAAATTCAAAAGGACGAGAAAATTTACTCTAAAATAATGCAGCATGATGGCACCAATACATAAAGCAGTATCATTATACTTTACAAATATTCATTTTTATTGTTATCAGAAATATATCTAAGTCCTGTTATTGATGACGGTCATACTCTTGTTGGATCTGAATATGGCAATCGCAAAGTTGCTTGTCCAGCCCGGATTATTCAGCTTTGGCAGGCGGATGCGGCTCATAGGCTTGCTTTGGACTAAGCAAACTTTTCAAAGTTTGCTTACACTTATAAATCGTGGCTTTAGGGTGTGTTAGCGCTTGATCCATTCATTGGTTGCGGCGAGACAGAGGATGCCGAGGAAGGAGCAGGC
>NZ_JQJH01000050.1 GCF_000745425.1 Beijerinckia mobilis | reverse complement strand
GGGAAAAAGGGTCCAAGCCCCGCTTGTCAGCTGACTCGGTTTATGACTAAGCAGGGCACTAAGGCGCGAAGGCAATAAGGCAATAAAGTGTTAAGGTGTCGAAGTATTAACGTGGTCGGTAAGCGAGTGAGCCATGTAAGCGAGTGAGCCACCCAACCACTTTTTCGCGTCCTACCGCGTTCATCTATCTTCTATCCACCACCATGCCTCCAAATCAGGTCCGATCTCGCCAGGATTCGATCCAGCAAGAAGGTCGCCTTTTGCTTGCAATAGAAGCTATTAAAAGCAAAGAAATAAGCTCTATACGACGGGCTGCGGATCAATTCCACGTTAACCGTTGTACGCTCGCGCGTCGGCTTCGTGGTACCATTAACCGTGCTGAATCTCGCGCAAATTCTCATAAATTGACACAAATTGAAGAGGAACTACTTCAACAGCGGATACTATCGCTAGATCGACGTGGAGCCGCCCCTACACAGGCTCACGTACGAGAAATGGCCAATTTGCTTCTTGCAAAGCGTGGTTCTACTCCGATACAAACTGTCGGCGAAAAATGGGTATATAATTTTATCCAACGTCATCCAGAGCTTAAATCTCGCTTTTCACGACGATATGATTACCAGCGAGCATTACAAGAGAATCCAAAGATTATCCAAGAGTGGTTTAATCTTGTTCAAACCACAATTCAGCAATATGGTATTCTTGCGGATGATATCTATAATTTTGATGAAACTGGTTTCGCAATGGGTCTCTGTGCGACTCATAAAGTGATTGCTCGATCAGAATACTATGGTCGAAGATCAGTTTTACAGCCAGGAAATCGTGAATGGGTAACTGCAATTGAATCAATCAGTGCTTCAGGATGGGCTCTTCCACCAACACTTATCTTTAAGGGCAAGCAATATAATCAAGCATGGTTTAAAGAGCTTCCATACAATTGGCGCTTTGAAGTTAGCGCAAATGGATGGACATCTGACAAAATAAGTCTTCGCTGGCTTCAAAAACAATTTATTCCATCAACAAATAGCCGTACACATGGCAGATACCGACTTTTAGTTCTTGATGGACATGGAAGTCATCTTACACCAGAATTTGATCAAATATGTGCAGATCATAATATTATACCAATATGTATGCCTGCACATTCCTCACATCTTCTACAACCACTTGATATTGGATGTTTTGCGGTTTTAAAACGTGCATATGGTGGTTTAGTTGGCCAGAAAATACGACTTGGGATTAACCATATCGACAAACTTGATTTTCTTACAGCTTATCCACAAGCTCGTACCGATGCATTCCAATCAGAGACAATTCGAAATAGCTTCCGAGCAGCAGGATTAGTGCCTTTTAATCCTGAACCAGTACTGTCAAAGCTTAATATTCAGCTTCGAACACCTACACCACCTCCAAGCCGCAGCAGTCAAGCAAGCATTTTTTGTCCTCATACACCTGTAAATGTGGACGAGCTTTATAAACAAGCAGCTTCGATCAAAGCTTTTCTAAAACGACGCTCAAAAAGTCCCCCTTCACCGTCACAGACTGCGCTAAACCAGCTTATCAAAGGCTGTCAAATCGCAATGCAAAACGGCATCTTTCTTGAGCAAGAAAATAAGCAGCTACGTGAGGAGAATACTGTACAGAAGAAAAAGCGTACTCGTACGACTAGATGGATAGCTCACGATAACGGTCTATCTGTACAAGAAGCAATGGAGCTCGAGGAAGCTCATAATGCATTCTTTCAGGCAATACCAGGTCCGCGAGTGCCACCAGCACAAGATACGCAAACGCCGAAGGCACGGGCCCTACCTAAATGTGGTAATTGTAGTGAAATAGGGCATAAAAAGAATGCTTGTCCAAATAGGGAATAATGAATATAAAGGCGTTGTGGTTGATATATATCTATAAATGTGTAAAAAAAGTGG
>NZ_JQJH01000048.1 GCF_000745425.1 Beijerinckia mobilis | reverse complement strand
CATTGCCACACGCTACGAAAAAACCGCCTGCTCCTTCCTCGGCATCCTCTGTCTCGCCGCAACCAATGAATGGATCAAGCGCTAACACACCCTAGTACGCTTGCCGATAGAGAGAACTTGCAGATTTCGGCCGCCGTCAAAACCAGCCTGATCCCAAGCATAAGCTTTTCTTATATTGCTCATGGCCATTAAGTTCCAAAAATTCGATCGAGAACAGACGCCAGCGTATGCCAATTATAGATATAAGATCCTAGCCTTGTAACTGTGATTTTGACTCAAAAATGCCCCCATCAGGCATTTTTGACAAGTCAAACCTCGCCGGGTGAACGGGCCCCGTTTCGACTAGACACTTGGGCATAACGACGGTGATCTTTGGCAAATGTCAAACTTCTCCTGCCTCCCGGGCATAGCTGGGGGCTCCCCAAACAGGTTTTAGTTCAATTGAGTGCTTCAACCTGGAAGCCATCCTGTTGCAGAAGATAGAGGAGGCCCTCTTTTCCTGGGAGATGCGCGGCCCCGACCGTAATGAATGCGCCGCCTTCAGCCAACAGCGGAAGTGCACGAGCCCGCATGCGGCGATTACGTTGATTGATCAAGCGATCGAGGAATTCCGGCGGCGTCCGCGCCTCTTCTACTCCTGGGATGAGTTGGGACGATTTCATCCAGGCCAGCAATTGCCCGGTTTCACCAGCGATATAACGCGCTATCGTCGTCTCGACGACATCCTCGCCATGTCCTACCTGATTTAATACCGCAGTCAAAAGGTTGTGCTCAACGTCGGTCGGCAATCCGTCAAGAATCGTGATCTGATCGAGCATTGATTCTAGGCCGACGATTTTCTTGTTTTGCTCGCGGGCCAATTTGGCAATCAATTCATCAGCATAGGCTTTACCGGACGGGTGATGGGCGCATGGCGGCAGATCCAGCAGGAGTGCCAGGATCGAAGGCTTGAACATATGCGCCGAAGAAATTTCCATGCCCGCTTCGACAACCATAGTTTCGAGCTTCTGGAAATCGGACTGATTTAACAGATCATCTGCCCGATGACCCTTATGAGCGAGCAGGGCCACGCGCATCGCCGCTGGATTTCTTCTTATCAAACGGCCAGATAGAGCCTCCATCTCGGTCGTTTCAAGAGCAACAATTTGTGCTTCCCGGAACGCTGCGAAAAGCTGCGGTGAGAAGTCTGTGACACGCGGATCACTCAAATGAAGCGAACCGAAAATGTAAGAGTCGGCCCGCCCCTCGCGCGACAGGCGAAAGAGTGTCCCATGCGCAAAAGGCATGGCAGCGGCTTCTTCCTTGATCACTGAAAAAATCTGAGGCGCTCGCGCCTTGATCAGCGGGAACAGATCATGCCCCCTACATTGAGCATGGACGGGATTGGGCGTCGACCATGATATAAACAAGGGCAAAAGGAGAATGCCCCCGCAGCGCGGCACTCGACGGTATCCTTCGCGTATCTTACAAGATGTTACTACACGCCCCATCACGCGTAGCGGGAGCACGCTGCAAAATTTCAGAAGATGCAGGAAGCGGCTCATTTTGAATTTCGGCACAAATACAGAAAATGCGAAGTATTATTATAGCAGAGAGACAGAGATGGCGAATGAATTAAGACATTTTTCGTCCATAGAGATTTACATAACAAAGCATGAAGCATGGACGATATTCCGATTTTTCTGGCCGCCGATACAAATACGCGAAGAAAGCTTGACTGACGATGACATTGCGTTCGCGCAAGCATTATTTCTTGAAGCGATTGATGCATCATATAAGATGGGTTATGTACATATTTTGTATGATGTCTTCTATGGAAAGATACCAGGCAGCTTTTCGGATATAGGAGAATTAATCAAGAAGTTTGCCAAAAAAGCAGCTAAACACTGGTTCAAGCATCTCGGCCCGAAGAGTTTGGACGATGCAGAGATTTATGCAGCTGTGCGCGCTCAGCTCGCAGTCAATTTCAAATCCGCGTTTACACTTAGAGTGCAAACTGGAGAGTTAATCTACTGATTTAGTAAACATCTAGTCGACTGTGAAGAAGGGCATTCAAGCCTGAGCGAAGTGATTTTTTGAGTGGCCACAGCTTGTAATGAAGCTCCACAGAATGGCGAGCCAAACGC
>NZ_JQJH01000047.1 GCF_000745425.1 Beijerinckia mobilis | reverse complement strand
TGCAGGATTAATAAGAAGTGCTCCTTTGGGCATTTTGGCGAGTTGTTCAGCGCCGAGGAGATGCTTCGTTTCGGCCGAAAGCGGGAGTGCACACACAAGAAAGGTAGACGACGAGATCAACTGGTCAAATTCAAGAGGCTTTACGTTCAGTCTGATCTCATCGGCTTTGTCCAGGGATTGACGATCCCAGTACGACACAATGGCGCCGAAGGTACTTAGGCGCTGTGCTATAGCTTTTCCGATCGCTCCCATCCCTAAAATGCCGATTGCTGTGCCCTGCAGCCCAAGGCCGTAAAACCGAGGGCGCCAACCTTTGTAATCCCTCCTGACGCTCTTGTCGCCTGGCAGAATGTGCCGCCCAAGAGCAATCATCAGACCGATTGTAAGTTCGGCTGTCGGGTCAGTGAGAAGATCGGACACTATCGTGACGTGGACTCCACGCTGCGTGCAGGCTTCGATGTCGAAGTTATCGAAGCCTTTCAGCGCACATGCCACAAGTTGAAGATCGGGAGCGTGCGCGAGTACAGACGCGTCGATCATGTCCGGCATGAACGCCATCATCGCCTTGGCGTCGCTCAATTCTGCGAGCAGTTTCTCGCGGGGCCATGTATCATCAGTATCGTTGCAAACTAAACGAGCGTGGGGAGATAGCTTTGAGATAATCTCCTCGTGGACGCGATGGGTGATTACTACCTTTGGGAGCATTTAATTTATCCTTCTATTGCAGCTGGCGGCGGAGGAGAGCGCCGACCTGGTCAACGATGGTGACCATCAGAAGGACAACGAGCATGATCGCAAGAACCTCCTGATAATTCATGATCCGGAGGGATGTCATCAACTCGAAACCGATACCACCAGCTCCCACAGTGCCCAGGATTGTCGAGGCGCGGAAGTTGTACTCCCACCGATAGATGGTCACATCGGCCAATTGCGGTAGAACTTGTGGCAAGATCGCCCGCGTCACGATCTGGAACGGCGACGCACCAGCTGCGCGTGCGGCTTCTATAGGCGCATTATCGCAATGCTCGATCGCCTCCGCAAAGAACTTGCCCACCATGCCAACCGAGTGAAGACCAAGAGCCAGCACGCCTGGGAGCGCTCCAAATCCCACTGCCGCCACGAAGACGATGCCCATAATCAGCTCCGGGATCGACCGTAGACCATTCAACAATCCACGCGAGATCATATAGATGACAGCGTTGGGTGCTGTTTTCCCTGAGGCGAAAAAGCCAACTGGAAGTGATATCAGTACCGCGATCGCAGTCCCAGCTATACTCATCGCCAGAGTGTCGATGAGAGGGCTGATCCACTCCAAGCCTCGGTTGAAATCCGGGGGAAACATTTCCGTACCGAGCTGCCAGAGCGCAGGAAACCCAGATCCCAGACGCTCCAGATCAAGAAGACCGGAGTGATAACTGCTAACAATGATCACACACGCAATTGCCAACGCGATCACGCCAGCTCTGGTCCAAGCTTTGTTTTGATGTTGAAGGATAGAGTCGTAGTCGGCCGACGGCTGTGTCATCACATATCCTGGAAGAAAGGACGCAGGCCAGCGCCTGCGTCGAAAGGTGAGAAACTGTCTCGAACGCGCCTTACTGACTCAGGTCCAAGTTCAGCACTTTACCGAGCTCACGGACGACGTCGTAGGCTTTGTCATCGATCGGAGCGAACCCATCGGCTTTGAAGGATGCCAATACCTTTTCGTCTTTAAGGTCGATGAAGGCTTTGGTGATCGCCTCTTTCAACGAAGTGTCAAGATCCGACCGCATGGTCCAGGGGTACTGCGGGAACGGATCGGACTCGGCGAGGGCGATAACTTTCTTAGGATCAATGGTGCCACGAGCGACCATTGAATTGTAGATGGGCAACGAAAGTCCGCCAATCTGAGCATTGCCATTCTGCACTGCAATAGCCACGGCATCATGCGACCCTACGAAGTTCTCGCTATAGTCTTTTCCAGCCTCAACTCCGGCCTTAAGCAGCATAGATTTCGGGATAAGGTGGCTTGAGGTGGAAGCCACGTCCCCAAACGCGACCTTTTTCCCTTTTGCATCTTCAAGGCTTTCGATGCCAGCCTCTGCATTGGCGACAACTACAGCGCGATAGGTAGTTTCGCCATCCTTCATAAGTGCTGCGAAAGGCTCGATATCAGCCTTGGTTTTCGCGAGCGTGTAAGAGAGCGGCCCGAAATAAGCCAACTCAAGCCGGCCGAAACGCATCGCTTCGATCATTGACGAGTAGTCGGTCGTTACGATCAGTTCAATCTCCCGACCGAGTGTCTTCTCAAGATACTCCTCGAGAGGACGATTGTTTTTGATGACAGTGGCGGCGTTCTCGTCCGGTAGCAACGCGACGCGCAATGTCTCTGGATTTGAGCCAGCATGCGCCAACGAACTCCAGCCAAGAACGGCGAGGAATGCGAGGGACAGAAGCTTCTTCATAATGCGGCCTCCATGGCAGCTAAAGGTTGATCATACTCGTAGTTGGACAAATCTTGTGTTGTGGTCGGATTTCTTGGGGCGCTGCGGTAGATCGACGCACACATTTGATCGGTCAGTTCGTCGACAGCGGCGTCCGCAACCACTTCCCCGTCGCGCATAGCAATGACCCGGTCGCCGAACCGGCGAGCTAGATCGATCTGATGAAGGCTGATCACAGCAGTGATGCCGTCGGCTGTGCATATTTCGCGAAGCTGCGACAGGACCTCGACAGCCGTTTCAGGGTCCAGACTTGCAACGGGCTCATCTGCAAGGACCAGTTGGGGCTTCTGGACCAGCGCGCGCGCAATGCCCACCCGTTGCTGCTGACCGCCGGATAGTTGATCCGCCCTGACGAGAGCCTTATCAAGAAGGCCTACGCGTTCAAGGCATTCCAACCCCAGCCTTCGATCCGAACGCGGCATAGGGAACAACGTACGCCAGCCAGAGTGGTAGCCCAGGCGGCCCGTCATGACGTTGTCGAGCGCGCTCAAGCGCCCTATGAGTTGGTGCTGCTGGAATATCATCCCAGTTCGCCTTCGGTGAATGCGAAGCTTAGTTTCCGCATCCAGAGCACCAATATCGTTAGAAGTGATCGAACCAGACGTCGGCGCAACCAAGCCGTTGAGTGTCCGGATGAGGGTAGATTTGCCTGCGCCGGATCTACCGAGGAGCACGACGAACTGACCCTGGTTGAACGTCAATGTCGTTGTCTTCAAAGCTTGGGTGCCGTTGGCATAGGTCACGGCAACTCCGTTCAGAGCCAGCATCACAATAATCCTGATCGTTAGTGGTGCATCGATTGAATATTTGCATCACTATGGGCGACATATGACGTCCGTTTATCAGGCTCGTGAAACTTCAATGACAGCACTTAAACTCAGCTCTACCTCCTCGCGTAGCTGCGATGGAGAAATTTCACCCAGAGCCGCCTGATCATGACGGCCCGGTCCCAATTCTACACCACCTTGACGGATGCTATCCCATATTCGGCCAGATAAACCGGCCCTTCTCCAGCCGCCGGGTAAAAAGGCAGGCGCCCAGACCATCATGCCAGATGATCTTCAAAATATCCGATCTGCGGCCCCTGAAGACGAAGAGATGCCCTGACAACGGATCATGCTGCAGAACCTCCTGCACCCGAAGCGCCAAGGAGGGAAAGCCACAGCGCATGTCCGTATATCCGCGCCTTCCTGGCGGGCACCCTTGATCCCGAATATTCCCGTCAGCTGACCGAGCAACTACGACAGGCAGGCGTCCCGGTTTGACCATGC
>NZ_JQJH01000046.1 GCF_000745425.1 Beijerinckia mobilis | reverse complement strand
CGGCTCGAGGGCGAAGATAGAAAAGAGAAGGGCGGCGAGAATAAACAAAAGGCGCATGGCAACCTCATCAGCATGATGCTTCAAAGGGTGTCATGCGCTCGTGCGAATTCAGTGTGCTGTTCTCATGGGCTGGGGCTGGGGCTCGCTGAGGCGCTGTGTTCGGCATTCCCCGTGAACCGCTGGATGGCGCCTTGTATTTTTTCGACAGCCTTGCTGATGGCCTCACTGGCCTTTTTGGCCAGTTCCTCGAGGGCATTCTCGCCCTCTTTCCGTCCAGGGAGAACTTCGGCCTTCTCACCAACCGATGCATCGACCTGCTGCAGTTTGGCCGTGAGAGCACTGGCATCCGGTTGTTTTGCAATGACCGGCTCGATCGCCGCTCGCTTGTCGGCATAATTGGCAAGTGCCGCTGTAGCCTTGTCATAGGAGGCCGCGAGATTTTTCTCAGTCAGCAAAGCCTGATCGAATTGGTTGCGCAGGTCCGCGAACCGCCCGCCAGCGCGCATTTCTGAGAGGACGCCAGCCATACCATCGGGATCATTCTTGGCGGCCTGCTCGATCTTGGCCATGACTGCCCGGCCAGGGCCATTCGAGAAGTCCTGCAGGGCCGCATTGGCGGCGGCTCCTGCCTCGAAAGTGCGCTGGATGGCCTTTTCCTCGTTCCGTGGCCCGAGGATGTTGGCTTGGTAGTTGGAGAGCCGATCAAACAGTGAAACGCGTTGAGTATCCGCGTTCTCGGGTTTGGTTCGTTCTGGTCCGAGATTCGAAAGGATTTCGGCCGCGGCCCCAGGCAGGCGTAGTTTGACGCCTGTGATTTCAGGATCGGAATAAACTTGCGTGGCATCCTGGCGTGACGGGGCAGGGGCCTGAGTGTTAGTCTGTGGGGCAGGCTTATCAACCTGACGTTCGGCTGAGTTTATTTCAACTGTCGTGGCTTGTGATTGTTGCCGACCGGGAATTCTTTGGGCTAAGCGTGCCTCGTTTTCTAACGCAGCAACCTTACTGTTTGTTTCTTCAGAATGCTGATTGGTTGCCTTAGCAATTGTTATTGCTTCATTTCGAATATTTCCGACAAGACTCTGTTCCAGCAAATTTGGCGTATCCTTCAACAAGGCCTGCATGCCTTCATTACGGAGATTGGGAAGCGTCGTCGCGACCTCCCGCATCTGATCGCGCAGCGCCTGTGACATTATGAGAGACGCTCCCGACCGTTCCACATCTTGGACCGCATAGGCGAGCTTTGCGCGGACGGTAGGATCATCGAGTTTTCCGGGCGTGATTGCATCTCGCGTTAAATCATTGATCGATTTGTCGAGCTTTTCAGGCAACGAACGATCGGCTCGAATAATTGAGAGCTGCAGGATCAGTTGTCGTAGCTCATCATGGTCGTCCTTTTTCGGTTCTGGAGCATCGGGTGATTTAGCCCTGCTGTCAGCCGCTTTGGTGGTGTCGGCTTCCGGTTTAACGGCTCCAGCCTCTTTCCCTTCGGGTTTATCGGTTTCAGGTTTTGTCACAGGATCAGGGCGATCACTGGCAAAGCGAAGGGGTTCAGAGCGGTACTGATCATTAAGTTCTGCCATGGAATTTTCCTGTTCTTTCAGTTGGCGACGATGGATGGGGTCGGCATGGGTGTCGGCTGGATCGAGCGCTCGGCTTCGGTGGCGAGTTGCGTCGCATTCGTGCTGGCGGTCATCATGCCAAGCCGATAATTATGGAGAAGCAGATAGTTCGTGAGGGCGAGCTCTTGCGCGACTTCGCGCTGTAGAGCGGTCGGGGTCATGGCCGCGAGCTGCGCGGCATAATTCAGCGAGCCATAGCGGCGATTGACGTCGAGGGTCAGACCTTGCAGCCAGGATCCGTTCTGCGTTGCCGGAAGGCCTTCATCCGTCATTTCCTGCTGCTGTTCTGTCGAGAGCGGAATGGATTGGGTCTGCGCCGCCATGACGTAATTGAGCGTGTTCCGCGCCAGCGAAACGCGGGCATTATATTCCCGCCGCCTGACCCGTGCTTCCTCGCCCATGGTGGATGTCAATTGACTGCCCCGCAAAGCGGCTGGAACAATCGGTTGGATCAGCGTCATGGCATAGGCATTGGCGTCATTGACCCCTTGCTGACCATTGTAGGTGCCTGTTCCAAAAAGGCTCGATGCACGTTGATCGGCGTTCGGGTTGGCGGAAAGCTGGCAAAGACCTGCATCCGCTTCCGTTTGCGAACAGTAGAATTTGCTGTGGTAATCATTGTTCGATGCGATGGCTTGCGCGCTTCCATAAAAGGCCGGAGTGTTGGCATTGGCCTCGCCACGATTGTCGTTGACATCTTGGATAGCCCTGGCGACCTTCCAGCTTTGACCAGCACCGACGATGACAGTCTGCCCGTTATCCAGCGCCGCGCATGATAGAGGGCTCGGGGTGTGCTGATCGCGGATCTGCGAATTCCGAACATCCCTCTGGAACCGGGCCATGGCCGTGTTCGACGCATCAGCGATTTGCTGCTGCGCGGAGACTTGGGCTTTGGAATAGTTGGAATTTTGAGTAAAGCCTTCGACCAGCAATTGCGTGACACTGCCGTTGGTGGCACTGCCGATCCCATCCTGCAGGCTGGATATCCCTGAATTGACTTGTTTGATGACGCTCGAAATTGTGCTGATGAGGGGAAATGTCGTCCAATCGACCACCGGCATTTGTGCCGATGTCGGAGCGGCTCCGAAGACCACGGCACCAAGCACCAGGCCAATAGCTGTCGAGGCAAGAGGAGAAATGCGCTTCATGGGATGCTCCTACCAAAGGCCGTTTTGCTGAGAGACCGTATAGCCAGAGGGCGCGAGGCCGGCGCCATTGACGCGGAACTGGCCATTGCCGTTCGCGCTTACATTGATCGAGCCCATGGGTGGGCCACCACCGCCAAAGGACAGTTTCGGGCAGCTCAGACCGCCCCCTAGATTGCCAAGGCCACCGAACCCGAGATTGAAGCCAGAGAGTGTGATGCCGCATTGCGGCTGGCCCAAAGAACTCTGCCAGGCCGTGGAAATGGCGTTGCAGATCTGGCCCTCGATCGATTGCAGCAGATTGGTCGGGTTGAGGAAGTTGGTGATAACGTCGAGGCCGGCACCTTTGAAGAAATTATCAAGACAGGTGAGGGTTTTCACGCTTTTCGGGGCATTGATATTGGCGTCGTCCACGGCAATCCGCTGCGAGATGGCATTCGCGGATGCCTGGGCTAATGCGGCACAACCCGCGCTACCCGTTGTCGTGTTCACCGTCTGCGCGGACGCAGGCATGGCTAAACAGACCAGCAACATGGGGAGACAATGCTTCATTACGCATCCTCCCTCATGAGTTTGGTAACATCCTTGAGAAAGGCGACCCGTTCAGGCGCATAGATGCGGCGCATCATTTTATCGCGCTTGTCGGCGTGTAAGGCGCGCGAGAGAGAAAGGCTGGACCCCTTATTCTTGCCGGTCAGCAAGGCAGCTGTGACGGCTCGCCGATGCGGCAGGCCGGGATGGGTCATGAGGGTCAGTAGTTGAACTTTTCGATCGATGGGGAGATCTTGCAGAAAATCCTGTACCTGATCTCGCATGGCCTGGCCCTGGAGGGCCTCGGATAGAGCTTCAGGTTTGTTTTGCCGCGCTCGATCGATGGCGGAGGCAAAGCGAATAAAGTCCTGGTAAAGGACAGGATTATTCGTGGCTTCATCGAGCGGGTCGACGAGCTGGATGGGACCATTGGCTGGGTCGAGCCAGCATGGATGGGCAGGCGGGGAAGGATCGGACATGGATTGGCTCCGG
>NZ_JQJH01000045.1 GCF_000745425.1 Beijerinckia mobilis | reverse complement strand
GCATGGTCAAACCGGGACGCCTGCCTGTCGTAGTTGCTCGGTCAGCTGACGGGAATATTCGGGATCAAGGGTGCCCGCCAGGAAGGCGCGGATATCCGACGGCCGAGCATTGAGGTGCGTGACCAGAGCCGTCGCATCGTAACCATTTCGGGTCAACGTCGGTTCGAGATCGTCGATGGCGCGGGACAGGACCTGCTCGACGATTTCGGCGGTAACCGGCTTGGCGCCGAGGCGAAAGCCCTGCTCGAATGCGAGGGTGAGATGCATCTCGATCTGAAGCGTCGTGCGCAAACGTTCGGCGATGAGGTCGATGGCTTCTTCCTCGAGGAGTTCGCCAACCTTTACGCCTTCGGCCGCACAGGCGCCAAGCAGCCAGGCAACATAGTCGCGGCGCGCGGAGCCGATCCCCTCGTAGTCAAAAATGGTCGTGCGGTAGCCAATCTCCTCCATTTGCGGCCGGCGCAGATCATTGCGCAACCGGGGATGCCCGACAAGAAGTACGGAAAGGAGCACGCCGGCGTCGGCGACCACCTCCATCAGTCGCTTCAGGCCGGTTAAGGTCTTGTGGTGCAGGTCATGGGCCTCGTCGACCACGAGGACGATCGGCCGTTTGCCTTTTTTCATGATGTCGCGCAGGTCGCGCTCCCGGCGCTCGGCCTGCTTGGGGATCTTGACCTGCGCACGATCGCCGGGAGACAAGTCGTAGAACAGGGCTTCAATGAGCGATGGCAGCGAAGTGCGCCGCTTGTCGACCGCCAGCGATTTGGCGAGTGCGACCTTGCCGGCTTTGGTGAGTTCGGCCTCGATGCGGCGCAAAAGGTGGGTTTTCCCCGAACCGACCAGGCCGGAGACCACGACAAGCCGACCGGTCTGGACGGCCGCACACACCTCGCGGATGATCGTGCGCTGATGCTCGGTCTCAAAGTTGCCGGCCCCTTGGAAAGGCCGGTCGAGGCCGTAACTGGATTGAACGTCAGCGAGCATCATTCTTCCTTTCTTCGCGCCTGGAAGCGTTCGCGGATACGGGCCGCGATCATCTTTTTGTCGAGTGTTTCTCCAAGCAGTTCATTGATGAAGGCGCGGTCACCGGCATTCATCGCGCCGATCGGCCGGCCGAGCTGGTCGGCGATGGCCCCACGGGCTGCGAGGCCATTTGGATAAGCGGTCTCTATTGCGGGTTCCGGAAACGGTGTCCGCCGTACACTCAGCCCAGCCGTGGTCGGGGGCAGCGAAGGCAATGGACGATCCCCGCCGGTGACCGCGGCGCGGGGGAGCCCAAGTTGGTCTGCCAGGCGCACCACCTTGTCGAGCCGCTCTTCGAGCTTGCTCTTCTGGTATTTGCGATAGCGAAAGAGGGGAACCGCCCCGCGCGAAGGTTGGAATGGACCGAAGCGCTTGCCCTCATGCTCGACGAACAGTTCCTGATCGAACAGGCCCCAGAGCAAGGTCACCGTTTCGCCGGCAAGTTCGGGCTCGACCTCATAGGATGCGCCTTCGACCGATACGGTCGCGTCTCCAGCAACCGTCCGTCGTTCCGGTTCGCGCGCAAAGGCGCAGAACCGCTCCCAGGAGCACATCGCCCGCACCCCGTCAGGAGGAAGATGCCGCAGCCAATCCTCGATGCGTGCATGAGACTCTGTGCGATGGTCGCCGTTATTGTAGGTGACCAAGGCGCGCCTGAGCCAAAGGTTGGCTTCCTCTTCGTCCTTCGGCTTGTGGAAATGATAGAGGGTCTCGTGCACTTCCTTGATCGTGCGAAACGGCCGCTCGACCTTGCCTTTCGCTCGCGCCGGCGTGCGCCGCTCGCTGTCCGACGGGGGCATATGCGTGAGAACCCGGACACCAAGGCTACCCATGACGGACTGGAAAACGCGCGAGCGGCTCACCGGCCCGTTATCCATATGGATGGTCGTTGGAATCCCCTGAAGCGGCAGTTCCGGTTCAGGCTTGGCGGCGAAGGCATTGTAGAGAAAGCGCAAGGCGGACTCCGCGTCCTCGCCGTAGACGGAGCGGTATTCCTGATAGCTCGCGCCGGAGCGATCATCGACCACGGAGAACAGCATCAGCGTCGGCCGGCCGCGCCCTTCCTCGACCCAAAGCGGCGCTTCCACCTGCTTCAGGTCGGACGGGCTCATGTCGAAGTGCCAGAGTTCGTTGGAACGCCG
Source organism: Beijerinckia mobilis (assembly GCF_000745425.1). GTDB lineage: Bacteria > Pseudomonadota > Alphaproteobacteria > Rhizobiales > Beijerinckiaceae > Beijerinckia > Beijerinckia mobilis. The sequence continues at coordinate 2,632 of NZ_JQJH01000045.1, read as the reverse complement.
CGCCTGGAATCGGACGGCAGCCACCGGGCGGGTGACGCGCGCATAATCCAGGCCGGAAACACGCAGCAGCCGATCGACCGTTGCGCGTTTCAAGATGCCGGGCGGTGCACGGACCAGGCCATCGGGCGTCACCACGCCGTCTTCCTCAAGCAGCTTGATGGCGCGCGCCGTGGAGATATGCCGCCCCTTCCGGTTCGCCGTTCTGATCTTCAGGGCCGCGATGATTTCGGCATAGGTTTCCATCTCCGGCTGCGGGGCGATCCGGGAGGTTCCGTGATCGGCGCGCCGTACGGATTTCGGGCGGTTCAACTCCCGCAGCGCCCGATACAGGGTCCAGATCGAGATGCCGTAGGCATCGGCGGCACGAGCAACAATCTCGGTACGGCCTGGATCACGGGGAGAAAGCAGCGACAATCGGCGTCGAAGATCGACAAGAGCCTCTCCGGGCGGCCGCTTTCTCCGCTCAGCCATGGACGTCCTCGGATTCCACTGTTTTGGGAGAGCCACCCTTCTTGCCGATATGACGATAGAGGGTTGCAACAGAAACCCCCATGCGCTGCGCAATATTGCGTACCGGTATGCTGCCTTCCTTCATCAGGGCGCGCGCCGCGGCAATATCGCCCGGGCGCATCGCGGGCGGGCGGCCACCCTTGCGGCCACGTTGCCGCGCCTCGACCAGTCCAGCCGTCGTGCGTTCGCGGATCAGAGCACGTTCGAACTGGGCGATCGCACCGAAGACATGGAAGGTCAGCATGCCGCCCGGCGTCGTCGTATCAATGCTCTCGGTCAAGGACACGAGCCCGATCTTCGCGCGCTCCAACTCTTCCGCCGTCGCGATGAGCTTCTTTAGCGATCGCGCCAACCGATCGAGTTTCCAGACAACGAGCGTGTCACCAGTGCGAAGCACGTCGGAGAGAATTCGGCCCAATTCCGGGCGGTCATCGCGAGCGCCTGACCCGCGCTCGGTAAACACCTTCTCGCAACCGGCGCGTCTCAGCGCCTCAAGCTGAAGCTCCGGATTTTGATCGATCGTGCTGACCCTGGCGTACCCGACCCGCATAGCCATCCAAATGTTCTTGAAAGTCGTTGGACACATAGCATTTTGCGACAACCGTTTCTATAACAGTTTTGAGAAGATTCCATCGCGCCATTCAAGGGGCGTGACGGCATGCGCTATGGCATGCTCAAAAACCCTCGTTTATGACAAACGATCCATGGAAACCAACTATGTGTCTGACGGCCGAATATTCGCGACATGGAGCAGGGAACCTTACGCATCGAAAATCGGGCGGTCCCCGATCTTGTCCCCCTTGTATGGGATACTCCGGGAATTGAGGCGGCGATACCAAAGGATGCGGTCGGCCAGGCCGTTACCATGTTCGAGCCGCAGGAATGCGCCAACTACTTCAAATCTTGCGGATATGACCCCGAGTAATGTGGACGTGCTCTAGGTCACCCAGAGGGGCGCTCGCATCGAGTATAACCTTAAGCGCGATTGCTTCCGGTGAACCATCCTCCATATGTACGGGATGTACAGCCCACACAGACTTTTCGAGAACCACATTCTCAACAGAAACCTCATAAAGCCTACCCGACGCGAGCTCATCGAGGACAGTGCTCCTCATCACGATCGAAATGCCGAGACCAGCTCGAACTGCATGCTTCACAGCCTCAGTGCTCCCGACATTGAATGAGATTGGGAATTGCTCTGCCGCTTGGCCGAAGGCCTCGCGGAGCACGGATCCGGTACCGGTTCCACGTTCTCCGCCAATGAGGGACTCTTGAAATAACTCTGCCGCTTCAATTGTTTTTCGCGTCCTCCAATTATGCTGTGGGGATACGATTATTACCAGCTTTTCCTTCCGCCAAAGGCGGGCTTGATATCCTTTTCGATCGTCCCACCATTCGGTAAAGGCTAGATCAATCTCCTTCCTCAAGAGCTTTTCGATGATTTCAGGATTTGAGGCAACGGCCACCTCAGGTGGCCGGCCTTGAGCATCCTGTAAACGCTTCAAGTGGACTGGCAAAATATAGGTACCGATGTTAGTACTGGCACCCAACGTAATCCGGCCGCTGTGCAGGCGGTCCAGAGATCTCTTCGTGACGGTCAAAAGGCTGCGTGCGAATGGCAAGAATACGAGCCCTTGCCGAGTCGGCACACACTTGTCCTTCCTCCTCTCGACCAGCCGCACCCCTAGTATATCCTCCAATCGTTTCACATTATGTGAGACAGTCGGTTGGGATATCTGAAGCCGTCGCGACGCCTCGTGAAAGCTGCCAGTTTCGATTACCTCTATGAATGCTGCGACATGCGAAAGGCTAAACATTACTTTCTCTAATCAAGGAATTAGTTGAACCTCGTTAATTGCCGCACGAGGTCTTCGGCCTTGGACAAAATCTATAATGTTGTCAGCAGCCTCGTGCTCGATAGCCAAACGCGACTTCGCCACTGCTGAGCCTATGTGGGGTGTCAAGATCGAATCATGTTCGCGATTGAGGAGACCCCCGTGGACCTTGTCAGGCCGGTCGGGTCTGGCCCAGTCCTCCATCTCATAAACATCAGCGGCGTAGCCTCCCAAGCGCCCCGCCTGCAATGCAGCGACAACAGCCTCTTCATCAACCACGCTTCCGC
>NZ_JQJH01000044.1 GCF_000745425.1 Beijerinckia mobilis | reverse complement strand
ATTTGGAAGGGAGCTTATATACATTCATTTAGATAGCATCTTTAGCATCACACAGAGCATCAATTACACGAGTTCCAGTCTATTCGAGAGAGTGCTAGCAGTTAGCCCTAGTTGGGGTGTTGTTTACCCTCATCCTTCTGCCCCATTCGACCTGCACGTACCGACCGTGCTGCCTCGAGCATCGTATCCCGTTTCATTGGTGGACGAATGGCGATTGTGCTTTTCGCATAAGGTGTCTGAATGAGCAGGGGTGAAGGTATTCACGAGACGACAGGGTGAGAGATTTGTGAGTATCAGAGCAGCGAGGGCAGTTTGACCCTGAATCAGAGAAGAAAAAGGGGTGAAGAACACCCGAATCCGAGACGATGGTCTTAGCTGGTTTAGCGCAGTGCATGCCAGAAGGAATAACGAATGAGATGGCACTATCATGCCAAGGTTTGATATATTGGTTTCGAATGAAGCTAAGTGATTGGTTTATGGAAGCCACCGATATTAGAGCAGTCTTGAGAATGAGACCTGTGGAAGTGCTGGAGTGGGCCGAAGTGGCCTGGCCTGGCATCATCTATTTATGGAAAGCATCAGTTGAGATAATATTCATTGGCATGTTATTTCGCTATCTCACAGAGAGAGAAGAGCATCGAGATCAGTTTCAGCGTCAGTTTCAAGAGTTTTTGTATTCGGATTCGATTCAGTATCGAAACGGGTGCTATCAGAGAGGTAAGTGTCAGCCTCAGTGTCAGAATCAGTTTGTGTGTGTGTGCAAAAGCAAGGCTTCGAATTTAGCCCCTGGTTGTGGGAATTCGGTATCTTGCTGTCAGTTTGAATCGGCTAGTGAATCTTCTTCTTTATCCAATTCGGATACCGATTCGTTATTTGAAAGTTCGTCTGTGTCGTCTGCGTCGACTGTCGAAATGGGAGAGACCTCCGGCAAAGAAAAGGACCCTGGATTAGCCTCGTTCGAGGGATATCGTGAGCGAAACGGAGAGGATTCGGATGGGTCAACCCCTGAAGCTCGCCCTCGTGTAGGGGACAGGCAGTTGCCTCCGTCTACTCTTTCGTATGAGCACCATTTGCCCGATCCCGGTAGTGGAAAGGCTCCGGTATTCGATGGCAAATCGGCTGAGGATTTTATTGAAAGGTTTGAGGGTATGTGTAAACGCCGGGGTGTACGCAAATGGGAGGATCTTTGCCAGTATTTCCCTGAGTATTTGGATCGGCCGCTGAGACGATGGGTGAAGCATATGGAAGCGAGCAAGGAGGGAGACTGGGGCAGAGTGAAGGAGGCGTTTTGTGAGCGATATAGGGATGTTGACCCGGAGAGACAGTGGTATACGCGTGCCACGCTGGATACCCTCAGACGAGCCAGGAAGATTTCGAGTGAGGATGTGAAGCAGTATGTCAGCGATTTTGTGGAGGTTTCGGATGTGCTGTTATCTCAGGGTAAGATGACAGAGGATCTTCGGTGTGATATGTTTATAACAGGTCTACCGGGAGTTCTCCGCGAGCAGGTGTATCGTGTGGTAGGTGTTGAATTGGAGGACCCTGGTAAGGGGATATTCGCGAAGGTTTCGAAGGCGGTTCTTCAAGAGGTCAGGATTCAGGAGAATGCTATCCGAAGGGAGAGAGCCATGGAGGTCTATCCTAATGAAGCTGTTAGCTGGAAGCCAAATGAAAATGTGCCAGAGAGGCCCTTGAACGCCACCCAGAGGGCAAATGCTAGTGGAAATGTCCAAGATCTTTCGCGTGAACTTGAACAGTTGAAGATTCATCTGTTAAAACAGGAGGAGAAGCAGGAGGAGGAGCGCCGCAATAACAGAGAGCTGCTTCAACGGCTCGCTGCCCAGGGGGACGCACGAAACAACCCCTATTATGATCCAGCACGCCAACCTCAGTACGCCAGAGGTAGTTTGAAATGTTACCATTGTGGTGAACCCCATATGTTAAACAACTGCCCTGACCTCAAGCAAAGACTGAGAGCTGGCCAAATACACCAGGATGCGAAAGGACTCTACTTTTTAGGGCCAATTGGCTCACACGGTCCTCGTGTGCGATTTGACAGAGAGAGCCCTTCAGTAGGCATTTTGGAGTCAGCATACAAAGATTGGATGCAGGGTGCTGCACAGCAGACATCGGTATCTTATCTCCAACCGCAGTATCCGAATGAAGATGTCCGCGAATCGATGCCGATTCGAATGCTTGGTGTGCAGTCCTCGCTGGGAAGCAGACCCGAGCTAAATGAGGAGATTGATGATGAGGAGGACGAGTTTGCAGGCTATGTGAATTCGATGAATACTCGAAGCCAGGACGATGTGAGAAAGAGAAGACGTGAAAATGGCATTGCATCAACTCGAAACAGAGAAGCTGGGAGGTATATGGGGCCGTCAGCACAAACAGAGGACGATGTAATGATGGAAAGACCTCATTTGTATGAAAGCCAAAATTCGACTCAAACCCAGCAGCCATCTTTACGCGATCCAGGCGTTACGGGTAGGCGAAACCCACGCTTGCAGGCAGCTAGGGGGCCCTTGAAGATGAATGAAGATCTGATGGAATCTCTATATGAGAGGTTTCATAGCAGAACCTTAGAGATCAAGGTAGGGGAGCTACTGCGTGTGGCACCTCAGTTGAAGACGAAGTTGTTTCGAGAGCTACCCGAAAAGCCAGAGGGTGTAGTTCAAGCCCTTGAAGTGTGGCAACCGGCACCCGATATCGAGGGGAAGAGCGAGGATCTCAGGTTGAGTGAGAGAGTTCCTGTTGAATTGAATCACATATCGAATTTGCAGGATGAGAGGAGGTCAGTGCCATTGAATAGGCCAAAGAAGGTGCCCGATATATATGCCCTAGGTCTGTTATATACGCATGTGTATGCTGGTGGAGTGGCGCTTAAAACCCTACTCGATTGCGGGTCAGGCGTTGATGCCATGCCTTATTCAGTTGCAAAGGAGTTAGGTCTTCGAATCAGGCCCGATCCGAAGGTGAAGATGGTGCCTATCGGAGGTGCTGAATTGATCTGCTATGGGGTAGCAGAAGGAGTGGCTATTTCAATTGGAGATATCACTCTGACGATCAACGCGTTTGTGCTCGAAATGTGCCCTACCGATTTGCTGTTAGGACGGCCGTTTATGGATGCTTCGATGATGGCTTTGATTCAACAGCGAGGAGGGCATGTCGAATGCACTATATATAACGCAGCGCGTACGCGCCGGTGCACTTTCAATGTGTTTAGGCCGAGTGAGAAGAAGATAACGAGGGAGGATAGATTATGGGAGCAAGGCGAGGACTCGGGAAACTGACGAGCGAGTGTCAGATATCTGGGATGTCATTCGCTTTCTGTGAGGAGAGCCAGATAGTAGGGGACAAAAGTGATTCGGAGGGGAGTCGGAGAATACCTATAAATTTGATGCAGATTAGCCCTGGGTCTATTCTGGATGAAGAGGAGATTTTTGTTCCTCCTGAGTGGAAGCTTATTGACATTGGAGAAATGGAAGCAGGCGGATTGGTTCATTACCGCAGCAGGATATATGGGGATAGCGATATAGGGAAGTGGCAGTGGGATGATTGGCCTGAGAATATCATTCGGCCGAAAAACGAGGTTTCAATTGGTTTGAATACACTATATAAACGGAAAGGGGAGAAGATTCATCCTGCTAGTGTGCCGTTAGCAGATGGGTCAGTGCCAGAGGGCAATATTGGATGGGAGGAGGTTTGCATGCGCAAATACCACATCCAGTATCGTGCCGAGGACAAGCCTTCACCTTTTGACCAGTATCTCAAGCCGAGGATCGCCTGCTTTGCGAGAGGTGCCCGATTATCCTCTGAAAGGGAGGAGAAGCTGATAATTGGCAAAGAGCTTTGGCCAATGGAAAGGGAGATTCTGAAGGAAATGCTATATAAAAGAGAAGGGGCGTTAGCATGGACTTGGGAGCATATGGGTAGTGTGCATCCGGAGGTATACGCACCACAAAAGATAAGGACTATTCCACATGAAGCGTGGAAGCATCCTGGCTTTCAGGTGCCTCGCTCTCTAAACGGGGAGGTTTCGGAGATGTTGCGTGATAGGTTGAAGAAAGGGACAATGGAAAGATGCCATGGGCCATATCGAAATCCTTGGTTTTTGGTGAAGAAGAAGCAGCCGGGCAAATACCGTTTGGTGGTGGCTGCTATGCAAATGAATGCTGTTACCATTAGGGATGCCATGATGCCCCCTAACGCAGATGAGTTTGCAGAGGATTTTTCCGGTTTGGCCATCTGTTCAATGATCGATCTGTATTCGGGGTACGATCAGATCCCACTAGATCCAGCATGCAGAGATATGACAGCAATTCAGACAGTGGAAGGACTGTTGCGCATGACAACGATATTGCAAGGAGGGGCCAATTCAGTGGGCCAGTGCCAGCGTGTGGTGCAATTTGTATTGCACAGCGTGTATGGGAAGTGTGTGAGGGCCTTCCTGGATGATTTCGGCGTGAAAGGGCCTAGGACACGATATAACGACGAATTGGCTTTTCCGGGTGTGAGACGATTTGTTCTCGAGCACATTCAGAACCTTGATAGTGTGCTATATCTTCTCGAGCTCGCAGGGATGGTAATCTCAGCGGAGAAGAGCCAATTCGGTATGTCGGGTGTGGCAGCAGTGGGATGGATATGTGATGTAAATGGGAGGCATCCAGACGAAGCAAAGGTGGCCAAAGTGGTGGAATGGCCTGTTCCTGAATGCACATATGATGTGAGGGCATTCGTTGGCCTAGCGGTGTATTTCCGAATAACAATCGACAAGTTTGCGATAAAAGCCGCTCCCTTATACGAATTGCTAAAGAGGGGTATTGATTTTCACTGGAATGAAAGGCACCAGCAATCGTTTGATGAATTGAAAAGGGTTCTGTCCACCTTCCCTGTTGTTATGCCGATCGATTATGAATATAAGCCATTTCGTCTTGTTGTCGGAGTGGATGCGTCAATTGATGGATGGGGAGGTTTTGTTGCCCAGATCAGAGACGGTATCAGGAAGCCTGCACGGTATGAATCGGGGATATGGAGTGAAGCAGAGAGACGGTATGATGCGGGTAAGCGGGAATGCCGAGGAGTCTTAAAAGCGTTGAAAAAGTTTCGACATTGGCTGTATGGTGTTCATTTTGTGTTAGAGATTGATGCAAAGACATTGGTATCGCAGTTGAATCGGTCTGCTACCGATTTGCCCGGTGCCCTTGTTACAAGTTGGATTGCATGGATCAGGCTGTTTGATTTCGAGGTGAAACATGTGCCGGGCAACAGCCATACCGCGGCAGATGCGCTATCGAGGAGACGCGCTACCAAAGAGGATATGCGTGAGCGTGAGAAAGAGGGTGATATTGACGAATTTGTGGCAGCAGAGATTGGGAGTTTGAGCATAGGGCTATATCCGTTCGAAGCCAATTCGGAGGAGATGCGAGTGCTAGATGCCAGTTATTCGAATGAATCCGAGCGAATAGCCAAATTCCTTACCACGCTGCGCCGTCCTGATGGCATTAGCAGCAAAGGGTTTAGGGCATTCAAGAAGCATGCTCTTATGTTTGTGGTGCAAAAGGATCACCTATTTCGCCGGCCAAAGCAGA
>NZ_JQJH01000043.1 GCF_000745425.1 Beijerinckia mobilis | reverse complement strand
TGATCCGGAGCAGGGTCGGCCGAGACCGCGCGAAAACAAATGCTTGTGCCTAAAGGCTTAAAACGAGCGCCTTCCCCTTGACCGACAGGTGAATGCCTAGAGGCTGCACGGCTTCTTCAAGGACGATCTTCCATTCCCGCCCGCCCTTCCAATCGACCAGAACGTCTGGCGTGACGCCAGGGCCGAATTTTATGGCAATCTCAGCAGGAACGATCTGCTTGAGAGCGAAACCCAGCGGGATTTGCGACCCAAATCCAATGGCTTGCGCATTGATGGCTGGTTTTGGTTTCAGTAAAGCGGTTTTATTCCTATTCCCTTCATTCTGTTTGGAATGTTGAAGTTTTCTTTTGTTGAGAGGCCTTGACGGTTTTGGTTGAGATTTATGAGAGACGTCCGTTGCCAGGGATGTTGAGGATAGAACTGTAAATTCGGCATTGGCAGGAGCACAGAGGGACAATGACCCAAGAAAAACAAGAGAGAGCAAGACACGCATAGGTATTCCCTTTCGATTGCTCTCAAAGGTTTTTGAAGTCCACGCAAATTCCAACTGAATATTTTCAGAGTCGGTCTCGCGCGTTTTTAAAGGAATAGCTAAAAAAGAATGTCTTCACGGACTAGCGAGAGCGCATATGAGAGAATCATCGGGGGAGGCTTATGCCTAAGAAGCCCGTTAACATAAACAATCTAGACGATGAAACTCTTAAGAGTCTCGCAATTGTTGGGCAAAAAATCAAAGAGCTTAGGGTATCAAAGGGACTTACACAAAAAGCATTAGGTGAAAAGTCCGGTGTCTCACATCAATATATATTACTAATAGAGATTGGAACACAAAACGTCACTATAGGTATATTAAAACGCATTTCTGATGCGCTTGAAGTACCATTCTATTCAATATTGCCAGATGAATGGCTAACAGGAGGCCTTGATGAATATGTCCTAAAGCTTTTCGATAAACAGTCATCTTATATAAAAAAGGAATTTGCCGATAGTTCGATGACTGTGTCAATTCTTGATGATATGTGGAAGAAGTTTGATGAAGCGAGAGGCATGATAGATAAAGCGCAACGAGCATTAGGAGACATATTAGAGCGTGTAAAATCGGGGAAATGAGCAGATCCCGTTACCAACAAATGTCATAATCTAATATTTTAGATATTGACTGATCTAATTTATTAGAGTGAAACTCTGTTCCGGTCAAGGTCACCGGAGCGGATCCCTATGCTGTTGCAGCCAAGCCTGCCAGGATTGGACTATCTCGAGCAGGATGAGACGCATGCGTCTCTCTTGTCTTTCACTGCCCCACCACGCGCATCGGTTCTTCAGTCGCTCGACCTGATCCTGATGGGCATGGTCGGCGCGGGCCTCGGGATCGAGGCTCTCTGTTTCTATTTCGATCTCACGCGAATTCAGTTGTGTGAGCGCTTACTGGCGCTCGATCTGGAGATGCCAGCGGATAAACCCATAAGGCGGTTTGCCGGTAAAAATCCCTGGAGCGTCGAGGATATACGCCATCTCATTCAATGGTGGAGTGATGGCATCCATGTCAAAAGCATCGCGCCCAGCCTTGCCCGTTCGGAGAATGCGATCCGCGCCAAAGCGCGACGGCTTGGGCTTCCTCGGCGTGATCGCCGGCTTTTGTCCTATCAGGAGCTTCCACCGCTAAAGCCGCTCTCACTCGATGAGCCTTCATCGGAACGCCTTGAGAGTGTTGTTCTCCCCGAGGCGCCTTCAAACCCCATTCTGCCACCGGCAACAAAACGGTTTGGCATCGAAATCTGGAAGAAAGAGCACGATGAGGATGCGTTGTTGCTCTATTTTGGTCAGATCAACAATGCCGTGGCGGCCGACTATCTGAACGATAAATGGGGTACCCACTATTCCGCGGCGGCGGTGAGTTCCCGCTGGACACGTCTTGGATGCAAGGGACGAAACCGCAAGGTGATGGCGCCGTCTTTCGATCCCATCGCGGCGGAAGGCAATTTCAAGGCATCCGGTTTCGTCAAACGTCAATGTCATACATTGAAACGCGTGTTTGTCGAGAAACGCGGCGTCTATTCTTATAATTGCCCCGAAGCTCAAAAGCGCCTGGAGAAAACCACGATCCAGAAACCGCGCGAAACCGCTGAACCGCATCGTCGCGGATCAGTCAGGCTGCCTGTGCTCAAATATCTTGAGCGTAATCCGTCTCTATAATTCATTTTCACGAATTTGTTTTCGCGCGGCAAAGCGGGAGCCTCATGCCATGCAAAACCAACGTGCGGCTGTCATGCGTCGTTTATCCGATCCCGATTTTCAGGCCTCTCTTGTCAACAAATGCATCATGCTCGTCATCGGCATGTTTGTCATTCTGGCCATATTCAGCCTCCATGATGTCTATGTGTGGATGAACCCGCCACAAAACAAATATTTCATCGTGGATGGAAAAGGGCCGCCGCATCTTGCGACGCCTTTGTCGAGCCCTGTTCGCGGTGATCGCGAAATGCTTGCCTGGACCGTGGATTCCGTCCTCGGCGTGTATAACATCAACTATCATGACTATCCCGTGCAGCTGACGACAGCCGGTCGTCGCTTTACCGAAAAGGGATGGATCAGCTGGGCCGACAGTTACAAGAAGAGCGGCAATTTCGACAGCATGAAAAAAGCCATGCTGCTTTGCGATGCACAGGCGCAGCGCGCGGCGATCATTCGCGAAAGCACGACGCTTCACGATGCGCTCGCCTACAGGATCGAAGTGCCGATCGTCCAGACCTGCCGGAACACGCAGCAAACCTCATCGCAAAATATGCTGCTGACCGCGCTCGTCGTTCGCACCAATTCTGAAAACTATCCTGACGGGCTCGCGATCGAGCAACTCGTTGCCCGGCCTATGTGAGGAGTGTCATGCCCAATCAATCCAATTTATGGTGTTGCGCCGGCGCGCTGATCCTCTTGTCAGGATCAGCGTTCGCGCAGGTTGTTGCCAACACCGGAAATACCGCTCTCGCGCCGAATGATGTGGATGTCGGTCCAGCGAAAGATCTTCCGGCCAACGCACTGCCTCTCACCCCCGAAATGATCCGCGAACTGGGTCGGCGTTATCGGGAGATCAAGCGGGAGGAAGAGCGGGCAACCACCCAAATCGCAACGCCTGTCAGCCGCCGGATCAATGTCGCCTTCATCCCTGGCCAGGCGACGAATATCATTCAGACGGTCAAGGGCTATCCATCGGCGATTTCCTTCTTTGACAGTACCGGCCAGCCCTGGCCGATCGAGTGGAACTCCAATTCCAATCCCTCATCGATCGCCGGCGGCAGCAATTGCAATGCTACGACCAATACAGGTGGTCCGGCCGTCGCGGCGGTCGGTTTTCACGTGTGTACGCCGATGAAGGGCAGCAATGTCCTCGAGGTCACGCCGATGTCCCTGGAGCCGCGTGGCGGTTTGGTCGTGACGCTCGAGGGAGCGCCAAAGCCAGTGTCCTTCATGCTGGTTGGCGGCGGCGGGCGTTACGATTCCGATGTCTCGGTTCATGTCGGCGATCGCGGGCCGCATGCCAAGGTCGAGATCACGCGGAGAACGCCCGCCCCGGATACGGGCTCGGGTTTTCTGACCGCGATGCTGGATGGCGTTCCACCGGCAGAAGCCACGCCACTTGTCGTGAGTGGCGTCTCACCCGAGGACCTTCGAGCCTGGAGGCTCGGCGACAAGGTGTTCCTGCGCACGCGCTTGACCTTGATCTCGCCCGAATGGACCGCGTCGGAGGCAGGCGAGGGGGGCCTGACGATCTATTCCGTGCCGGCGACGCCCGTCGTGCTGCTTTCCGGACACGGCCGTACTGTTTCCGCCGCCTTGCAGGAGCAATGAGATGGTTGATTTCAGCGCAAGCCTCAGCAAATTCCTGCCGCACAAGCCGGCCTTTTTTAATGCGGGCGGCAAAGGAGGACCACGCCGTCTTCTGGTCATCGCCGGTACGGGTGTCAGCATGATTGCCCTCGTATCCGTGCTCTCGATGCAGGGCCAGAAGGATCCTCTCATTTCGAAAGTGACCAAGCCGCCAGCGATCAATCCAAATCCCGGTGGCCTGCAGTCCGATCCCGCCCAGGAAAAACTGCGGATGGTGACAGCGAGCGAACAAGCCAAAAAGGCATCCGAAGTCGGCTATTCCTTCACACCTGTCATGGCGGGCAGTCAGCGCACGAAACCATTGATCATGCCGGAATTCCTGGAAGCGCCGGAGCCCCCGAAACCTTTTGTCGGTACGCCCACCATTGCTCCCGTGCCGCCGCCGAAGCGTGTTGCCTCACTCAATCCGGCCGTCGAGAGCGAGGCTCCGCCGCAAGCGATGATCCACAAAGTCGCGCAGCGAAGCCAGGAAGAAGACAAGGCCTATCAAATGGCGATTGCCCAGATGCTGCGCTCCTGGGAGGGGCGTCCACCTCGCACCGATATCGTTCTCCCTCCGGAAGACAAGGTCGTCGGCAAAAGCGAAGCGGAACCGCGTGGGTCGCGGGCCGAACCAGCTTCTGGTCTGGCGGCGCGGTCCAAAACCAATCGATCCTCGGCCATCCTTGAACAGAAGGCGAAGGAAACGGTGCTGATACCGGCCGGCCGGATGATCTATGCCCATACGGTGACGGCGGCCGATAGCGATAGCAACGGCCCGATCGTCCTGCAGGCCGACAGCGGGCCTCTGGCCGGAGACCGGATGATCGGCTCTTTCTCCAAAAGCAAAAGCACACGGCTTGTGATTCAGGTCCAGCGGATTGAACACAATGGCCAGGAACTGAAGGCGGATGGTCTCGTTGTGGCTCCTGACACTATGGAGACAACAGTCGCCTCCGATATCGATCAACATTACATGGAACGCGTGATCCTTCCGGGGGCGGCTGCTTTTGTCGAGGGGGTCGGCCAGGCAATCGCCATGAGCAACACGACCAGTCAGGTGAGTCCCTTGGGCGGGGTCACGGCGTTCACGAAGCTCAATTTTCAGCAGCAGCTTGGGGTCGGTGCGGGCGCTGCAGCCAATCGCCTGGGGAGCACTCTCACCCAGCAGATGCCGACAGGCCCAACGGTGAAGCTTGGCGCCAATCTTCCTATCGGCGTCATGTTTGTCTCTCCCGTGAAAATGAAAACTGTCACAGACCAGGCCTCGTCCTTCGCGCAGTAAGAGCCGACGATCGGACAGGTTGTATTCATGGAGTATGATGGGATGTCGGCACAAACAATGGCTTTGATCGAGGATGATGGTGACGATCGCGTGACGTCTGTCACGCAGCCGGAAACGCCTCACGCGAATGTAGCGGGCCGCTCGGCCTCTTTCTGGCGTAAGCCATTGCCTCAATGGCTTGGTGGCAAGAAAGCACAACGGGAAGGTTCCGATCAGGCCGATACGCAGGCCGAGAACCAGACATCTCAACCGGATCTTGAACTGGATGCGGACACACCCATTGGATTGCCAGGCGAAGACCGGACGTCTCCTGACACTTCACAGGCATCAGAGGCTGTTCAGACGCCAACGAAGGCCAAATGGAAGCCGTCCAAGCCGCTCTTGATAGGGGTGTCGGTCGCGGCTTTGCTGGTCGCCGGAAACATCGGCATCATGTCTTATCCGCGATCGTCCCCGTCGCGCCCCGCGGTCAACCCGGTGGCGGCGCGTCAGACAGGACCTTTGGCACCCTTGGCGAAACTGGCGACTGTTGAACCACATCAGCCGACAGAAAATCCCATTGAGACCGCTGTTCCCGCTCAAAATCCTATGGATGAGCTTCTCTCGTTTCATCCGGCGGATCCCGCCACGGAAAGGGCAAGCGGAGGAGAAGAGCATAAAGCGCCTCAGCCGATCCTGGCCAAACTGGAAATCACACCGCAACAGAGCAAGACCACGGCGTTTCCGATGGATTATTTCGGCACTCCAGCTTTTGCCTCTCTGAATGGCCAGGACCAGAGGTCCGGCAAACCGGGCGAAACGGTCGCAGAACCCATGATGCAGGCATCTGCGCCGGCCAGGATCGAGGAGCCCCGTTCCAGTGAGCCCCCGCATGTGGACGTGAAGGAGGCGAAACCAGCGTCACATGGGGCAGCTCAAGCAACGTCATCAGGAACATCTCAAGGAACATCTCAAGGGGCCATGCCACAGGTGCCTGTGACATCGCCTGTCTCTGTTGATCCCCATGATGCGGAACATCGTGCCCTGGCGATGGTCACGGAATATGCGACAATCGTGGGCGAGCTGCGGACTGAAGTCGCGGAGATGAAGCAGAAACTCGCGCATGCGAGCCAAAGCAGCGAGGCGAGGATTTCCGATCTCGAACGGCGCGTGACCTTCACGGAGGCACGGAAGGCGCTCGACGCGGCCCATGATGCGCCGCGCCTCGTCGCTCTTCCTGCCCCGCCCGCCCCTTCAAAGGCCGGTTCCAAATCCTTGCCGAAGACCGGTTTGATCAAGACCTCGTTCAACGCGTCCTCCAGCGAACCAGTGACACAGATCGACGGCCGGCCGCGCTACCGGGTCCAGGCGGCGTCCCCCAATCTCGCCATGTTGACGGCTCTGGATCGCAGCGGCGAAACGGATGGGCAAATCCAGGTGGCGATCGGTGACGTGATCCCCAATTACGGCCGGGTGAAACAGATCGCGCAACGGGGGACGAGCTGGGTGATCGAGACGGATCAGGGCACGATCCAATAGGAGTCGGAAATGCAGGGGCTCGTCAATTTCGCGGCGGCGGTTGGAGAAGGGTTGGCGATCTTTTTGCCAACCTTTTGTTATCTGACAGCCATTGGTCTGTTTCTCTTCGCCGGATGGGGGTTTTGGCGCCAGGCGCAACCGGATAATCCCTATCGGGGCAAGCCATGGATTCCGATCTTCTCTTTGGTCCTGTGTGGTGTCTTTGCTTCGTTCGATCGGATTTTGACGATGGCGAATGTGACGATGGGCACCGACCTTCAGGTCTCCCTGACCAATAATCTGACCACTTACGCTCCTGCCGTGGATGAGGATGTGCTCGGCACGACACCAGGAACGACGCTTCTGAATATCGTCACCTTGTTCCAGAGTTTTTTCCAGGCATTCGGAGCCATGGCCTGTTTCTTTGCAGCGCTGACATGGTGGTCGATCGTGACGGGCCGCACCAACCGGAGCACAGTCGGAACGGGGATACAGTTCGTTTTCGGTATTTTGCTCATCAACGTCATGACAGTGGCAACGTGGCTCGTGAGCATATTCCAGACGTGATGACGGCGGGAGAGCGATCGGTGATATATCGCCTGTTCCGGCATTTTCCTTCCGTCCGCCCTTCGATCCCGCCCTCGTGGCGGGATTTTTTGTTTTTCTGAAATTTCTTTT
>NZ_JQJH01000042.1 GCF_000745425.1 Beijerinckia mobilis | reverse complement strand
GGGGACCGCCACAATCTGTGGTTTCTCATGGGGCAAAATCTGAGAATGGCGGCAGCTTGGTGAGCAGGGTCTCGAAGTCCGCACCGAAATCATTCTGGGACCAACCATATTTGGCCAGAATCTTCAGGGAATCGCTGCATACACAGACCTCTTTGGCAAGTTGCTCCGCGCGGTGGAATGGTTCCCAGTTCAGCTTCTGGCCGCAATATTTGGGTTCGTCTTTGGCGAAATGAAGAGCCCAGACCAAATCGCGAACTCTAGATTTAGCGAGGGCGATCCCGGTGATTTCCGCGATTGATAAGTCTTGATTGCAGACTTCGGTAGAGGTGGTTTCGGTTTCGATTGAAGCCATGATCTTTTCTCCTGTCACTGCGGGTTCGAGGCCGCGTTGCTCAGCGCCTCGATGGCGATCGAAGAGACAGGGGCGGGTCCGCCTTGCACCCGGCCGGGAACCAGCGGCGCTGGTCGAGCCGGGCCGGAGCGCAGCGGAGGATGGCAGAGCGCAGGCTTTCTTGATGATGTGGACACCCCCACCCCCTACTGCCAAACTTCGGCGGATGGGACCAATCAACCGCTAAGAGGGAACGGGCATGTCCAGGCTGACGATAGGGATCGATCTTGCAAAGAACGTTTTTCAGGTTCACGGTGTGGATGCTGTGGGCCAAGTCGTCATCGTGCAAAGGCTGCGACGGTCCCAGTTTCTGTCATATTTCACCAAGCTCAAGCCCTGCTTGATCGGCATGGAGGCTTGCGGATCGTCGCACCACTGGGCTCGTGAACTGACCGCGATGGGTCACGAAGTGAAGCTGATGGCGCCGTCCTACGTGAAGCCCTACGTCAAGCGGGGCAAGAATGACATGGTCGATGCCGAAGCTATTTGCGAAGCAGTCACCAGGCCCAACATGCGTTTCGTTCCGATCAAGACAGTGGAGCAGCAGTCGATCCTGATGCTCCACAGATCGCGGGCGCTTCTCGTTCGGCAACGAACAATGTTGGTGAACGCCCTGCGTGGTCATCTCGCAGAGATCGGAATCGTAGCGCCAATTGGGATCGAGAGGATGGCGGAGCTCGTCGAGCGGGTGCTCACACCCAATGCGACCGAGCTCGACGTTCCGCAACTCGTGCGTGACATCGTCGTATCCTTGGTCGGACAAATCAACTCCTTGACCGCTGAGGTCAAGTCTCTTGAGACCAAGATACGTGAATGGCACCGCACGAGTGAAGCCAGCCGCAGACTGGCGACGATCCCAGGCGTGGGCGTGATCACCGCGACCGCATTTGCTGCAACCATCACGGACCCATCCTGCTTCCGCTCGGGACGCGCGCTTGCGGCATGGTTGGGCCTTACACCGCGCTCGAACTCGTCCGGAGGAAAGCAGAGATTGGGACGGATCACTAAGGCTGGCGACCGCTATCTCCGAACATTGCTCGTCGTCGGCGCGACAGCGATCATTCGATATGCCAGACATAAGGAGAGCGGCCGGCTCACCGGATGGGTCAGGAAGCTGCTGGAAAACAAGTCTGCGCGCCTGACCTCCGTTGCGCTAGCGAACAAGATGGCACGGATCGCGTGGGCCGTCATGACGCGGAATACCGTCTACGGGCCCGCAGCCGCATAGGATATCGACGGAGAGCACGTCACAGAGTTCGGAGGGCCTGCCAGACGATCGTGATGAATACCGGTTATGCCGGGGATCAGGACAACCCGTTCGCGCAACAGCATTATTGAATGCGCTTTCTTGATTGGGACCATGATCCGCGGATTTCATCAGGGCCCGCGGCCGTTCGGCCGATCATCAGAGAGGCCGGACATATGCAAGCACCCGACCGGATTCATAGAGATCAGAAGAAAGGCTTGACCGAGGGGGTGTCCACATATGTTGCGCGAGGAATGGGCGAAGCCCAGGGGAAGAAAGCCGGAGCGCGCCATTGCCAGGCGGTTCCGCTTCTGTCTGATCTGCCATCTTTGAGAGGCGCGAGAACCGCGGCCGGCAACAAAAGGGATGACAGGAAGATTGTGGACAGGCTTTGAGAGCTTCGGCAACCACCTTCGGAACAGGCCTGGGATCGATAATCTTCTGGGAAATGCAAGCGGCTATGTCTGGCCAAGAAACGAGACATTGGGCCGAACCCTGATCAGGTGGGACCTTACGCGGCCTGAGAATGAAAGGCGGGAAGGCCTGGAGCGTGGGAAAGACTTGAGGGTGTTCATGTCAGGACCCATGTTCCGTGAGCCTTGATGGCTTTGTACATGGCATCGGGAGCGAGATCGATTTCGCCGGGCCATGTGACAGCGCCATATTGGACGTAAGCCTCAGTGAAGCGGAGTGGATCGGACAAGGCGGCAAAGACGCCGGCCTTGGGTGATTTAACAAGGGCGCTCATATCGACGATCCCTGCAATGCCGTCATGGAAACGGACGGCGAGGCGATAGGCCGGCAAAGGGATTACATCCCGGACATCGTCAGGCGCTGTGGCAATGATGGGAGGGTTCAGGGCAGGGGCTCGATCTTCTTCGGGGACTGGTTGCGCAAGCATAGATCCCAATTCTCCATCAATTCGTTTTGATGCTGTTTGGCCCATTCCTGGACGAGGGCCAGAGCCCTGGCAGGCAAATTTCCTTCAACGATTTCGAGAGTGTCGATCGCAATTTGTGCGCGATACTCTGCGTAGCGTACATGGAAATGAGCAGGGGCATGGTCGTTCCAGAACATCTGAATAAGAATACCATAGAAGATGCTGAGTGTCGGCATTTTCTGGGTCTCGATCATGCTGCGATAGAATGGCAGCGGGCTCCGTCCTGCCGGGATTTATTCCTGCAATAGGAGCCCTTGCCTTTTCTGGGTGTGATGATTTTGGGACGGGTGTCGCTTGTGACGGCGACATGGGCGTTGGCAATGCGTGCGTGCATGGCCTTTGCGGCCGGATTGCGGGGGGAAAGTCTGTTCTTTTGCTTCATGGTGGTTCTCCTGACTAGCTTTACCGGGCTGTAGCCGGTGGATGAATGGAAGGAAAGCGCCTCGCTGGAGCGAGGCGCCAAGGGTTTCAGCCGTTATTCGGGCGGCTCCAGATGAGCTGGAAGTCGGGCTCTCCCTCGACTTCGACCAGGTTCGCATAGATGGGCGCGGGAAAACTCGGATCGTCCAGCTTGAGCGAGAGATAGCGCTCATTGTCTTCCTGCCGGTGTTTGACCCAGGCCGCGCCGATCTCGGCGCCATTGCGGGCCTTGACCCTGTAGAGCGGAGCGTCTTCCGTTGTGCGCTTGTCATTGAGGACCAGCATCGCGGGGATTGTGCCTTTCAGGATCACAATGCGACCCTTGTAGGTGTCCTTGGCGGCGTCGTAAGAGAAAGAACCAATCGTTGCCATTTCCGTCACTCCCGTGTTTTGAGGCCTGGCGTCCATTGCCGCCTCGATGGCGATCCATGAGACGGGGGCAGGTTCGCCCTGCATCCGATCGGGGACCTGCCGCAGGCGGGTCGAGTCGGACCGAAGCGCAGCGGAGGACGGAGAAGCGGAGGCTTTCTTGGTTCGCGAGGAATGGGCGCAGCCCAGGGGAAGAAAGCAGGAGCGTTTCGTTGCCGGGCGGTTCTGCTCCTGTCAGATCAGCCATTGTCAAAGAGGCGCGAGGACTGCCTGGCCTGCGTTCAGACACGGGAATGATGGAAACGGCGTCGATCTTCGTGCAAGCTTTTGCGATGGTGCTTGGGAGACCGGGGCGTATCTCTGACCGGAAGACAAGAACTGCTTTGGTGCGTGGTCCGGCAAGAACTGCAGAAAACCGGAGAGCCACGCGTTGGAAGGGTTTTGAGCCCCAGGCGCTGAACGGCATGGCTTGAGACAAAGCAGAAGACGCAGAGCGCCTTTCCTGCAGAAGCGTCCCGATCGGAGCTTCCTCATCTGAGCCCTGCGAACCGGGCGTGCGAGACGGAGCGCGATCCGTGAAGAAGCTGCCTCGGCGGAAATTCTGCGCATCGCGCTGGCGCGGTGCTTTCGCAAACGGAAGGCAGCCATGTCGAGGCCGGCTGCGTCAGGGATCAAAACCTGGAGGGCGAAGAGGGCGCGGAGCTTGCGAGCCCGGCCTGGCGAAGCCAGAGACGTCCTGTGTTGGAATCTCTGACGGAGACTGTCGTCAAAGAGTTTCAGGACTGTATGTTTTTCGTTTGGCGAAGATATTCTTCACGCATGTATTCAGGACATGGAGATTTCCAGAATTGCCACCATTGAGCGGGCTTCCAGCCTGCATGTCTTGCAGATTTGACGGCGCTTTCCAGAGCGGCCTCGGGAGTGGGATATCCGGAGACTTTGATAAAGCCATTGTCCAATTCAATGCGGGAACCGTAGGGCATCATAATTTCCTTTGTTATCAAGAATAGATATTCAGTTGGCCTCATCGAATGTGAGGCCTTCATAGAGTTCGGCGAGAGGCAATTCGACGCCGATTTCGGTCATATGAAGGATGGCATCATCCGCGAGAATTTCGAAGGTCCAGGTCTCGCGGGAACGAGCATAGACGGTTGCGCCGATGCGGTCTTGTTCGAGCATGATGTAGCGCTGGATCGATGGTGTGACCTGATATTCACGAGCTTTGACGATACGATCCGTGCTTGCGGTCGATGGACTGAGCACTTCGAAGACGATGACAGGATCGGCAACAGTGGTTCGTTTGTTCTCGACAGGAGAACAAACGACCATGCCGTCGGGATAGCGGGAGGAATTGTCGGCGACGAGAGCCTTGAGATCACTGCCAATAAAACGGCAGGGCTTGCCGCGAAGACGCGTGACGAGTGCCGCGGCAAGATTAGCCTGAATGATGGCGTGAGCTTCGGTGCCACCGGCCATGGCGACAGGTGTATAGCCATCGAATTCATATCGGATGGGCTGTTGTGCTTCCCAGGTGAGGAATTCTGCGCGTGTCATGGGCGTGGAGATTGGCTTGCGAAGAGAGGTTGGCATCAAATTATCCTATCATACAGGCGGGCAAAGGGCTTGAACAAAGAGGCTGGGATCATCCCCAGCCGATATGGGTCGCTCCGGCCTTGAGACTTGCGTCGATGAAATCGGAAAAGTTTTCCAGGCGGCGCTCGATATAACCTTCGGATCGTCCGCAATCGATGAACAAGGCATGGCCAGGTTTCTGGTTTGTCGTTGCCGGAATTGCCGGGGAGCGGTAGCCGAACTGTTTACGCTTTATGACAGTGAGGAGTGCCGTCATGGCCTGAATCGGCGATGGGCTCGAGGAACAGGTTTTCGTAATGCCAAGGACATTGAGAAGAGCCTGTCCATTGGCGTTGGATATTGAAAAGCCGGCTTCATCGGGCAGATCGATAAAGCGCGATACCGTGCCCGTGATGGGGAAGGCATTGAAGGAAATCGTCATTGGGGCTCTCCGTGGAGTGGGGTGGCTGACAGCTGAGAAAAAGCGGGAGCTTTCGCTCCCGCCATGGGGTCAGCACCGTTCGAAGGCGCTCATCTGGCTCTGAGCGGAGCGGCGCTCGACGCGTTGGGAAGCCTCGGCACGGGGAGCGAAAGGCTTCCAGTCCTGGCCGGTGATATCGCGGTAGGCATCGATGGCACCGTGGGCGGCGGCCATGAGGGCGTAGGCTTGGGAGGCCATCTGAGCCGCGAATTCCCGCGCGCGTTCTCGCTTGCTCTCGAAACCGGCCACGCCGTCGCGATCCTCATCGCGGTCATCGCAGGCAAAGGCGCTGTTGAGCCTTGCCGCCTCCGTGGCCTTGTTCGAGTAGAAATTCGCGGCGCCCCAGGCGGAAGCGACATAGGCGCCGACAATCCGTTCGAGATGCATCTGCAGGGCCTTTTCACTCAGAACCCGGCAAAGGGCATCGTTTTCGCGAAGAAAGTTGAGTTGAAGAGTGTCGCGGATTTTCTCGTAATCAACGTCTTCAAGACCAAAGGCCGCTTCGATCTTTTCCATCATCGCATGGGAGGGAGCGATCGTTTGCACCATCTCGAATGTGATGGGCTTGCGCGTCTTTTCAGACTTTTTGTCGAGAGAGGCGGTTGCGTCATCGATGCTCTTGAAAGCCATGATCTTTCTCCTGTCACTGCTGGGCTCGAGGCCGCGTTCCTCAGCGCCTCGATGGCGATCGAAGAGACAGGGGCAGGTTCGCCCTGCACCCGGCCGGGGACCTGCCGCAGGCGGGTCGAGCCGGGCCGGAGCACAGCGGAGGATGGCGAAGCGCAGGCTTTCTTGGTTCGCGAGGAATGGGCGTAGCCCAGGGGAAGAAAGCCGGAGCGCGCCATTGCGGGGCGGTTCTGGCTCTGTCTGATCTGCCATTTTGACGAGGCGCGAGAACGCGGACGGGCCAACAAACAGGGACAGGAAGATCGGGGATCCTTCTCCAAAGAGCGTCGGCAACCGTCTTGGGACAAAGAGACGGCGCAACCCGTCGCAGAGGGGCAAGAGCTTCCTTGCGATGATGGGAAAGAGCGGCCCTGGTCTTTTCAGAAGACGCGAGAGAGCCGCGATACTTTTCCCTTTCGGCGCGCAAACCCTTTGCGGACAGGAAAAGGCTGATGCGTCTTCGCATGGACGAGGCACCTGTTCCGCAAAACCGCTTTCGACACGACAGGGCCATTGAGGCCAACAGCCTTTGCCGATGAGCGCAGGATCAGGAGGCCGGCTTCGGACAGGGCGGGCGGGAAGGAAGGCTCAAAGCCTCTCGCCGCGACCTCGCCGTCCAGGTGACAGAGGCCAGAGATCACCGACTGGAAGCCCTACGCTCTCATGCAGGCTTGCAAATGCACGCGCTTGCATGCGCATGCCAGTATCAAGAGCTTGCCGGGAGAACATCCTGCTGATCACAAGCCGGGAGCCCGTGAGATTCCGCCCCGACGACTAAGCTGCTGCGAAACAAAGCTATTTATTATCAATGCTTTATATTGCGCAGGCGATTCGCTTCGGCTATGATTCGCGAGGATGATGAGAACAGGAGAAGGTCATGCGCGTGGACTATCTGCCGGGCTATGACAATGTGATCCGGTTTCCGGTTGAACGGGAGGGTCGGCCGACGCTGGCGCTGCTGCGGGAGATCGCTCCGGATCCTCGGGATGTTTTCTATGCGGTTGATGCGTTTCGGATTGAACCGCCAATTCATGGCCTTCGCGATGCCGTTGATCGGGAAACGGCTGAATTTATTCTCAACAATATTGATGAAGAGCCCGGTGCGCGCCGCCGGCAGGAGCTCGACGGGCTTTTGCTTCCACTGGTGATCAAGGCGGTGAAGCTGTGCCAGGAGCACGATCGGATGGCCCAGGAAATCGATCGGGCATGGGGCCATTACGAAAAAGCGCGGGGCAAGGATGATCGGGCCAGTGCGCTCTGGATGAATGTCTATGAAGCCAAGGTCATGGCCGCGACGCAGCTTCTGATCGAAGCCTATGAGGCTTCGGAACGGGCGGAAGGCGCGGCGCGCGCGGTCGCCTATGCCATGCGGGGCGAGCGTTGGGAGCCTTATGATCCGGAGAAGGCGATGTTGGAATTGTGTTCCCTGCAGAAAGGATCCACGCTCGGCCGGTGAGGCTGGCAAGTGGACCCTGCTTCGCAAGAAAGCCACGGCGCTGATCCTCCAGCCCGTGGCTTTCGTTTTTCAGGCACCCTTCCATCAGACGGGTGCATTGGGTCCTTCGACGATCTATTCCTCTTCGAGTTGATCGAGACAATCTTCGAGAAATTGCGCGGTCGAATGGCATTGGATCCCTTTGGCGGTAATGAAGCTCGCCATGCCGCCAAATCCATCGGAGCGCATTTTCGAGCACGTCCAGCTGGTTATGACACTGATATATATGATGGTTCTGGATCGTTTGACGACATCCTGCAGTATGTTTTCGTAGGAAAATTCACTCATGTCCAGCCAGGTGGAATCTGTAGCGCCGGCTGGCCGATGTTCGCGAAGCCAGGTGAGGAGAGTGCTTGATCCATCGTCTGGAGCGGCGAGAAGGCGGGCATAGTCTTCTGGCTGGATGGTAATGTGATCTTGCGGCCGGTCTTCATGAAAGAGATACACGCCTTTCCCGGTTTCTGCGTATTGGAAGATTTCGAGAAGAACAGCTTTTTCGAGTTCCGTCATATCCTCTTCGGGAATGATCTGTTGAACGACTGTGGGTGAATAATAATCGGCCAATGGTGATCCTCCAGGAATGCAAAAACCCGGCTTGTGCCGGGTCTTGAGGGAATACAGGTCATCAGAGCTATTCAGACGGTCAAGTGAGTGACAAACACAGCTGACGTGGACTTTCTTTTCTGCGCAGGATGATTATTCAACGAATTCCATATCGTACTTCGATCTTGACGGCTTCTTCATGTAATTTCCTGGCTCGCTCAAGTTCGCGTTTTTTGTGTTCTTCATCCCAATTCGGCTCACCAAATAGCCATTCGCAGGCGCCGGCATGGATGATTTCTCTGGCAATCTCGTCAGACACACGCGTCAATGTTGTATATTCAGTAGGGCCACAGCAATCATGATAGCGGAGTTGAAGCGACCATGGCTTTCCTTCAATCAGCTCGGATGGACGTAAAATAAGATTAGCCATCTCAAAACTCCTCCAGCAAGGTCTTATACGAAGGCATTTCTATTCCGTTTTTTATGACGATTGGTTCAATTTGTTTCTTCGTCATCTTGATCTGCCAGCCTTGCATGGCAGGCAGGTTCATATTCGATCGTGCAGAGAATCTTGTTGCCACAATCCGGGCAGATGATTGTGTGTTCACCGACATTGCCGAGATCTTTGTAGCAGGCGGGGCAGGTCCAGTGATCGTCGCGATTGGGATTGCTGCAATGATCGGAGAAGGGTTCTTTCCGCATTGGGGTTTCCATTCGAGAGATCAGATGAGACCGAGAGCGAGAAGCCAGGAGGGGGCTCCATCAGGACCATGGCCATCGGGTTCGACTTCGTCGCCCGATGGGGTTTCACATTGTCCGTCAGTGAGCCATTCCGTCATGTCTTCGACGGAAGGCAGTTCGCGTGTCTCACGCGCCCATGCCGGCATTTGATTGATCTGGTTCTTTTTTCTGTTCAGCCATTCTTCTGTCGGAATATCCGCTTTCTTGCGGCTAAAAACTTTCCAATCCTCGTCGCCGAGCCTCAGCCGAAGGATATCGCCTTCCTGGGTGATGACGATGAGACCGCGATGTTCCTCGCTGAAATACCGCGCGGCTTCCGTATATTGATCAAGCAGCGACATAAGCAGGCTCCAAAAATGCAAAAACCTGGCTTGCACCAGGTCATGAGGAATGGACAGAGCGGAGAAATGGGAAGGTTTAGAGCCTGTAGGCCGAGACCATTTCCTGAGCGCGTTCGTGATGCTCGAGCATGATCTTGTAGAAGACTTTGCGGTCCGGCCGGAGCTGCGGATCGTTCACCGCGGCGGGATCGAGTTTCTTGATGGCAGCCCGCACGACAGCGCGCCAGCTGGCGTCAACAGGGAGATTCAGGCGGCAGTAGGTTCCAAACATTTGCAGGTTTCCTTCCTGGCAGCCTTGGGCAGGCGGGAGGGGAGAGGGGATGGCAAGAGCGAAAGCAAGCGCGGCAGATCCGGGTAGCGGGTTTCGCCTTTGGTGAGAGCTTCATCGTCATGGAGGAGCAAGGTCCTGACGAGGATGGTTCTGCGGCGTCCGGTGCGCAGCGACCGGATCAAGGCGGTGTCCGAGCGTCGCGAGATAGAGCGGTCTTCCCAGAAGCCGGTTTTCGGATTACGGACCGCGGCGCCCATGAGCCCGTTGAAAAAGGCTTCGACGATCCACGGCTCCCGAAGGTCCGGTTTGCCGCGGAAACGATCGCACCACCAATGATCCGGCTGAATATAATAGATAGAACCGATGGCGATGGTGCCGACGCGCAGGGGATTGTCACCACCCATAAAGCGTTGAGCGTGATATTGGCGGATCATTCAGGCCTCCGGATGAATCTCGGCGACTTCGCGGCCATTGTCATCGAGGACAACGCAAAAAATACGTGTCTTGATCGTGCTTGTCGGTTCGAGGCATTGCGACTGGCCATCGTCGAGAGTGATGCTTTGTGACAAGGCTTTGCGCGCTGTTTCATGAGCGGCAAAGAGGGTCGTCGCGGCCTCTTCCGGGGAGGCGGAATCGACAAAGAATTGGCCCATGCCTGACTGGATGGATTGCTGAACGAGGATCATGCGATGGATTGTCATGGTGATCTTTCTCTGGATTGAGGACTTTGGCGTGTATCAGGCGGCTTCGGACTGGCAGCCGTCGTCATCGGATGGATCGTCGGCTTCGCCGGGGTCGTGTCCCTGGTCTGGCATGTCTTCGTTCATGCCGGGATCGAGACCATCGTCATCGGGATCGACGTCTTCATCGTTCTCGATGCCGGTGGTTTCGCTGATTTTGGCGATCTGCTCGTCGGTGAGGGCGAAGCGGGCGTAGGGGTGGATGTAGGGGGTCTCGCCGATCTGGCTCAGCACGGAGGCGCGGGTGTCCTTGACGCGTTCGCGCGGCAGGACGCCGAGATCGGATCCGGCTTTTTCGAGGGCCGGACGCGACAGGCATTTCAGGAAATCCTCGCTGCCCATCGAAGGCAGGTGCGTGTCCGCGCCGATGGCGTTGCCAGCGATCTGGGCGGGAATGCCACTCGTATGGTAGCCGGTTTTGCAGCTGAGAATATGCGCCAGCGTGGTGCGCGCGGTTTGGCGCAGGGTGTCGGGATCCTGCGTGAGATGGCCGCCTTGGATGATCGGGGCGATCAGGCGTTTGAATGTGCCGTAGGTGTAGCGGCTTGCCAACATAAGCGCCTCTGCTCGCAAACATCGGCATTTTCTGCTCGAATTATCTGACAATGGAGCGGGCGTCGTGCTCACGCT
>NZ_JQJH01000041.1 GCF_000745425.1 Beijerinckia mobilis | reverse complement strand
CTTGGCAATCCGGTCCGGCTAATCGGAGGACCGGGCCAGGAAAACGATATCACTCGCGCGCATGAACTCATTGATGGATTTGACGCGACTGCAACTCTCGCCGACAAAGGCTACGACGCGAACCATCTGCACAAGAAGATTACCGGACAAGGCAGCGAGATCGTCATTCCACCCAAGCGCAATCGCAAGGTTCAGCGGCTCTACGACACCGAGCTTTACAAGGAACGCAATCTGGTGGAGCGTTTTTTCAACAAGCTCAAGCAGTTCAGGCGGGTGGCGACCCGCTATGACGAGTTGCTTGCCAACTTCATGGGCTTCGTCAAACTTGCCGCCATAGCCATATGGCTCAGATAGTTAAATCATCACTACCGCCTAGTAGTTTTTACAGGGCCGCGAAATGATCAGATGGTTGTAAGTGCGCGCCATCTCCTTGACATTGGCATCACAGAGCACACCAGTTCCTCGTACAGCACAGCGATGCCGCCGAGCATGGGAAGCAGATCACATCTCTCACGCGGCGCGCGGGTAAGATTCCCATCACCATCGTCTGCAATGTCGTCGAAAAGTCATCTCCGTGCAAGCATGGAAAGCCTGAATCCCATCAACGCCCTAATGTAATCCGAGCAGAGTGAGGGGCAAAGCTTGCACAAAATATTCTCGGTCGACAGGATCATATACAAGGCCAGTCTCATTGAGATATCGGAAGACGTATCCGCTATCACAAACACAGAGAGATCGACTATTCCCGACAGATACATATGATAATGCGATGACTTTCCTGCAGGAACGATTTTACAAAGCGCTCACGCTCATGCTCTCCCATGATCACGCCGGCCGGCGGAAAGCCCGCCGACTCACCCGTGTGGAAGCCAGCTTTCCAAAAAGCAATCCCGATGCAACGGGTTCATCGGGATTCGGTATAATTTTACTTTCACCTCAATTGCTTCACCATCCTTTGGAATTCATATAATCGGCTGATGCCTGCGGGATAAGAAAGACGAAATGCTCAGGGTGATTGACCGCGTTGAAGGAGTGTTCCGCCGGTTCTGTGGACAAGGCACCGCCAAGGCGCCGAACGCCCGATGACCATGCAGGCTGCTGCAAGATCGGTCTGACAAACTTCTGGTTTCCAGCTATGCTTTTCCGCAATAAGGCGGAATTCTCCCTGCATTTCCTGTCTCAGAGGGCTGCAGTTCCCTAAGGCCGGTATTGATTCCACAAGACTATGAGTTTTCTCAATTTCCTGTTCTCGACAATTTTCTCGGCTGCGAGGAAATAGAATGGCCGTCAGTATGCCCATACAAGCATCCCTTGCCGCCTTGCTGAAGCCGCAAGTTTCACGCAGGCATTCGCTGACAATCCTTTTTCATCTTCGCTGGATTGCGGCGCTTCTTGTCGTCATTTCTCACCTGCGGCAGAATATTCTCGTCGACTATCCGCTCGTCGATCATCCATCGCTCTTCGCCAAGGCGCTTTACTGGATTGCCGGATATGGGCCCGACGCCGTCATCATCTTCTTCATTCTGAGTGGTTTTCTCGTTGGAAGGAAGATCCTCGATCTCGTCATCGCCGAGGATATCGAGCGTCAATGGCCACGGTTTCTGGTCGACCGCTTCAGCCGCATTTTCATCGTTCTCTGGCCTGCCATGCTGTTGACGGCCATTATCTTCGCTGGCCTTCTGCTTTTTATCCCCAATGCACCCTTCATGGCAGAGCCCTCCTGGGGTTGGGCTATCAGGTATCCAATCGATCTTGATAAAGACTGGAGATCGTGGCTTGGATCCTTCTTTCTCTTCAATGAATTCTATACACGCACACTGCTTTCCGACGGGCCTTTGTGGTCTTTGGCCTTCGAATGGTTCTACTATATCTTTGCTTTGGCCATCGTGCTGCTCATACGGCGTGTTACAACACCCGGTGCCATAATCCTCATCGCCTATGCGGTGCTTCTCTTCGTCCTCAGCCTGAAGAACAATCCTGCAATCGTTCTACTCGGCTCCATCTGGGTCATGGGTGTTGCTGCGCGCCTCGTTTTCGATCATCAGATCCTACGCGGAGTCATCCTCCAATATCTTGGGATCGCTCTGTTTCTCGGCGTTCTCATCCTGGATCGGATTTATCTGCTGCCACCCTATTTCCTCGGCGTCGCAACCGCGTTCCTAGTCGCCCATACGAATTGGGCGCATTACAACTTCGCCGGAGCGCTGGGTAGAAGCTTGGCCGATTTTTCCTATTCTCTCTATGTCATCCATTTCCCTCTGTGTCTCATCGCCATGGCCGTGCTCTACAAACTCGGCTTGCTGAACCAGCGTCTTCCCTATGATACGACAAGCTTGGCAATCATGTTTGCGACATTGTTGATGATCATGATCGTGAGCCGATTATTTGCGGCCCTGACCGAAGATCGTACCCATGCCTTCCGCACGGTCATACTGCGTCACATGCAAAAGATGCTCAACAGGCAGGCACGGGTGAATGCCAATGTCGGATTGGACGGGAATTGATGCAGGGAGGCACATCGCTCAACAAGTGGGAATCCTCAGCGAGGCTTTCTATTATCGAAGAATCATTCAAGGCGTTGTTTCAAGGATAGAGCCGTTGCCGTGTCCAGACATTGGCACCTTCCTCGCGAGTGAAGCGGACCCGGTCGTGCAACCGGAAGGCGCCATCTGACCAGAATTCGATCGTTTCCGGCACGATGCGATAGCCGATCCAATAAGGCGGGCGTTCAAGCGGCGTGAGCGCATGTTTGGCGGCAAATTTAGCGACCGCCGTTTCAAGAGCGAACCGGCTTTCAAGCGGACGCGATTGCTGGCTCGCCCAGGCACCAATCCGGCTCTGCAGCGGGCGGCTGGCGAAATAGGCATCCGCCTCTGCCGCATCGACCTGCACCACCTTGCCGCGAAAGCGGATTTGCCGGCGCAGGGACTTCCAGTGCAAGACCGCGGCGGCCTGCATATTGACCGCGAGCTGCCGCCCCTTGGCGCTTTCGGCATTGCTATAGAAAACAAAACCTTCCGGACTGAACGCCTTCAACAGCACCATGCGCACATCTGGTAATCCCTCGGCATCGGCTGTCGCCAGCGCCATCGCGTTGGGGTCGTTGATTTCGCTTTTTTCGGCTTCTGCGAACCATGCCGCAAACAGTTTGAAAGGGTCAGCGTCCGTATCGAAGTCACGGCCCATTAACTCATTCACGCTAGTTTCTCCGAACGAAAGCTTCTGAATTGGCGAAAGAGGATCTTCGACCAAGCGGAAATCCCTTCACGACCGAGCAATTGATATAACACTGAGGATCGCGTGGCATAATACCGGGATCCGAAGGAATGATACCTCGGTTTGGAAAGGATTCTCACCTGTTCGAGAGCAAGAGGGCAATGCCTCGTTCGCGATTCATTTGTCATGAATTGTGAACACTGCCGTTCAGAAGACGGGAATTCCAACACGAATTAAAGGGTCAGGCAGGTGTCGAACGTGCCAAATTGGGATCTTGCGGGGCGCACCTGGATTCGGGGGAATCAGGAAGAATGGCACGAAAATGAAAATTCTGCCGCTGGTTCGCCTGATGTGATCACGCGCGGCGGATGCTCTGTTTCCTCGATGGTATCGCTACCGATCATCGCCTTTTCCGCCTTTATGCTCGTTGGTTGTTCCGTCTCGATCCCCATGTCGCCACTGATCGACCGTGAAACGATAACCGGCTCGCTGCCCGTCAAAACCATCGATTCGCTGCCGCTCGCGCCGGGTCTCGACAATGATGACAAGCGCCTTTCTGCTTCCGCCCTCGCCGCTGCTCTCGATCCCTCGGCGAATGGACGGACGATCGATTGGGCGAATCCGCGCACAAATATCAAGGGTTCGTTCAAGGCGGCGGGCAAGGCACCTGCACCTAAAGGGCGCAAATGCATGCGTTTCGATGCCGAAATTACGCAAGTGCAGGTCACGCGTACCCTTACCGGCCGCGCATGCAATACCGAGGGCAAGGACTGGACGATCGTCGAAATCGAAAAACGCGAATCCGGGGCTTCCTGAGCCACGTCCCCATCATGCAAGTTCGGAAATGGAAGCCGCCGGGACATTCAATGGTACCAAACCGCGAGGCAACTTATCGCGTCATCGTCTGAGGCGATAAGACGCGGACGTCCGACAGAGCTCTTCCGGAGAATTGCTCGGGAAAAACCTGGCAAAAAGGCTCCTCCGTCTTGCACCTTGGCGTTGACGATCCCACATGCAATACGAGACGTGAGCGCTTGCGCCGAGCGAGGGCAAGCGGTGGAGTGGGCTCTTAATGCGTGATCCATATACGGTTTTAGGCGTATCGAAATCAGCCGATGCCGCCGAAATCAAAAAAGCTTTTCGAAAGCTCGCAAAGAAATATCACCCCGACCAGAGCACGGATCCCAAGGCCAAGGATAAATTCGCCGAAGTCAGTGCCGCCTATGAAATTCTCGGCGACGAGAAGAAACGGGCGGCCTTCGATCGCGGCGAGATAGACGCCGAGGGCAAGCCGCGTTTCCATGGTTTCGAGGGGTTTGAACAAGGCATGGGCGGCGGTGGCCGACGGCCCGGCGGTGGATTTGAGAGCTACGAATTCAACTTTGGCGGTAGGCCTGGCGGCCAGGGGTTCGGCACGCAGGGTTTCGATGCCAGCGATCTGTTCAGCGATCTGTTTTCCGGCGCCACTTCCGGACGGCGCAGCGGCCGCAACCAGGCGCCTCCGCGCGGCGAGGATGTCAACGCCAATGTGACTGTCAGCCTTGCCGATTCCGTCAAGGGCGCGAAGACGCGCGTGACCCTGCCGACCGGCAAGACGCTTGAAATCACGGTTCCGGCTGGGATCGAAGATGGCAAGCAAATTCGCCTTAAGGGTCAGGGCCAGCCGAGCCCGTTTGGAGGCGAAACAGGCGACGCTCTGGTCACAGTGCATGTCTCCAAGCACCCCTATTTCCGCGTCGACGGCCATGATTTGCGGCTCGATTTGCCGATCACCCTTTACGAGGCCGTGCTCGGCGCCAAGGTCAATGTGCCGACCCTTGATGGCATGGTCGAACTCAACGTCCCCGCCGGATCGAATGGTGGACAGACCTTGAGATTGCGCGGCAAAGGCCTGCCCAGCGGCGACGGCAAGAGCGGTGACCTTTTCGCGACCCTGCGCATCGTTCTCCCCAAGGAGAAGGAAGCCGATCCCAATCTCGTGACGCTCATGCAGGAATGGGAAAAATCAAGACCCTACCACCCGCGCAGCGATCTGACCTGATTTCCGCACGGCAAGTCCCGTCTTCAACAGAAAGCCCCCGCAATGCGGGGGCTTTCTGTTTATTACCACAGGCATTCATACCTGTCTCAGACGGTGCGAGGCGCGCCAAAGAATCCATTGTTTGCGCCATTGCGGCAGAATGATCACATCCTTGAACGGCGCATAGCCATGCCTGTCCATCTGCTTCAGATAGGCGGGCGCCATCGAAACCGGGAGGAAAGCCGCACGCGCTTTTAAAGGCACGTTCTTGATACGCTGCTCGAACACGCCGATCTGCTGACGGCCGAATACCCGCAAATCCGCAAGGGTCGCGAGCACACCGGGCGCGGCGATGCCACCGATGACCTCTTCCGGATCGGCGCAATGTTTCGTCAATAATTCGCACGGAACGTAAACCTGTC
The DNA here is from genome assembly GCF_000745425.1 of Beijerinckia mobilis. Taxonomy (GTDB): domain Bacteria; phylum Pseudomonadota; class Alphaproteobacteria; order Rhizobiales; family Beijerinckiaceae; genus Beijerinckia; species Beijerinckia mobilis. Next base: position 6,996 of record NZ_JQJH01000041.1, on the reverse strand, counting down.
CGCGCGCGCTGTGCCATGGCAAGGCGCGCATAAGGCCAGTCAGACCGTAAGCGAGGCCCGCCGGCTCGGCGACCTGCATCCATTCTTCCTCGACCCGGCCTCCGAGCACACAGGCGACGAGAAAGAACAAAGTGGAAGCCGTCGCGCGTCCATAATCCTCAAGCTCGGCGAGCGTCCGCATGGGCGCATCATAAAGATCGAATGTGCGCGCCTCGATCATGTCGAGCAGCTTCTGTCCCGGCAAGGAGAAACGTGTCAGCGTGTCGATAACGGCAGCAGCAACGGGATTAGCCGAGACCTGACCCTGCCATTCTCCGTTCTGTGTACTCTCCTCCGCCGCCTTCTCCAAAGTTTCGCGCCACCATTGAAAACGGATCTCACCGAGGATCGGCTCGGTTATGATTTCGCGTGTGCGGCCAATTTCAAGGTTGAAGGCGTAAAGCGCATAAACATGTTTGCGGAAAGGCTGTTCGATAAAAAGCGATGCCAGCCAACGATCCGGATCGTCACGCCGGACCATCTCTTCGCAATATTTGTAATCTTCCGTTTGTGCATGCATCACGGCACCGCCAGCAGCGCCGCCGCGACGAGGCGCTTTTCTCCCAGCAAAATCGGATAGGTCCGCGCCGCGGCGCCCGTCGGCATGGGTTCGGGCCTGATGCCGGCATCACGCAATGCCTGCATGATCACGGCGGGCAACGGAACAAGATCAACTCCCGTTCCGATCAACAAATGGTCAATCGTTCCTTTCGGCTCGGCGAGGACGGGCTCCAGCGATGCGAGATCGATCTCCTTTGGCATGACGGGGCCCCAACTCCGAATACCCGACGGAAGGGCGAGAATGGAGCCACGATGCGACATACCACCGAAACGGAAGCCGCCGTTGCCATAGCCTTCCAATGTATGCTGCCCCGGCAGAAACCCCTGTACCATGCCGGCCGCTCCTTTCGATTGATCCGGATTGATACCATCCGCAAGTCCAGCGAGCGGAAAACCGAAGCCACGCGGTCAAACCTATCCCCGCTGGGCATACCGGCCAGGATATTTTGGTCGAAGCATGGCGCCTATCACGACCACCTGCCCTCGGCGACAAGTGGCACCGCGAAACACAAATGCTTGAAAGCTTTGCCTTGCGAGGCAAGACCCTGAGGTTTTTAATAAACGGCTCTGCCGGGCCCTTCTAGCGGGTTTCGTCGAAGGATTTGCAAAATAGCATGCTCAGACAGCGGGTTTGGTAGAAGTCTGCTCGCCTTTCACCGTCTCCGAGGTCTCATTGCGCAAACCGAGATAGATCAGCATCGGCGAACAGATGAACACGGAAGAATAGGTCGCGACCACAATGCCCCAGATCATAGCGAGGGAAAAGGAGCGAATGACATGACCACCGAAAACCACCAGAGACAAAAGCGCCAGGAACACAGTGGTCGCCGTCATGATCGTACGCGGAAGCACTGCATTCACAGACAGATCAATTAATTGATCTGTCGGAATCTTGCGATATTTCTTCATCATTTCGCGGATACGGTCGAGCACCACCACCGTCTCATTAAGCGAATAGCCGACGATGGTCAGAATGGCCGCGATCGAGGTCGTGTTGAATTCGAGTTGCGTGACGGAAAAGAACCCCACGGTCAGCAAAAGATCATGCATGGTCGCGATGATCGCGCCGACCGCGAATTGCCATTCGAAACGGAACCAGAGGTAGCCAAGCACGGCAATGATCGAGAGCACGACACCGAGAGTGCCCGACTGGACGAGCTCACCGGATACACGCGGCCCCACGACCTCGATACGGCGAATGTCGTAACGATCGCCGATCGTCTGACGAATCCTATTGACGGCAGCTTCCTGCGCGGAGTCGCCACCGGGCTGAACGCCAAAGCGCAGAGTGACATCAGAGGGCGTGCCGAAACCCTGCACTTCGATATCGCCTATATCCAGATGTTCCCCGAGCGCGCGTAATTCGACCAGATCGGCTGGACCGTCCTTCGCCCGCATCTCCATCAGCGTGCCGCCGGAGAAATCGATTCCGAAATTCATGCCCCAGGTCAGGAAGATCGTCACCGCCAGAATCGACAGCAGGGCCGAAAAGGGATAGCTCAGCCGGCGCAGGCGCATGAAGGGATAGTGGGTATTTTCAGGCGCGAGGCGCAGCAGTTTCATCGAAAATCCCAATCGAAGGTTGCAAGCCTTTTCAAGAGTCCGCAAAGGGGCTCAAATCGGCAGGCGGGTCGGCCGTTTCGAGCGATACCAAAGCGTGATCATCATCCGGGTCATCGTCACGGCAGTGATAATGGTCGTGAGAATGCCGAGCGCCAGGGAAACGGCGAAACCGCGGACCGGACCCGAACCCAGGAAATAAAGAATCGCAGCCGCGACGAACATCGTGACATTGGAATCGACGATCGTCGCAAAGGCGCGGTTGAAACCGGCATCGAGTGCGGAAACGATGGAACGGCCCGCGTGAGCCTCCTCGCGAATGCGCTCATAGATCAGCACGTTGGAATCGACCGCCATACCGATAGTGAGGACGATGCCGGCAATGCCCGGTAAGGTGAGCGTGGCACCGAGCAGGATGAGCCCTGCAAAGATGAATGCAATATGGACCAGCAAGGCGAGATTGGCGAAGACGCCGAAGATGCCGTAGGTCACGAGCATATAGGCGGCAACCAGAAATGCGCCGACATAGGCGGCGCGTTTGCCGGCATTGATCGAGTCCTGCCCCAGGCCCGGACCGACTGTGCGTTCCTCTACAATGGTCAGCTTGGCGGGCAATGCGCCGGCACGCAGCAGAATGGAGAGATTATTCGCCTGCTCGACCGTAAAGCGGCCGGAGATCTGCCCCGATCCACCAGTGATCGGGCTCAGAATGCGTGGCGCCGAAATGACTTTGCCATCAAGAACGATGGCGAAAGGCCGGCCGACATTCGCCGCTGTCACTTCACCAAATTTCTGACCACCGCGGACATTGAAACGGAAATTGACCACTGGTTCCTGGGTGCGGCTGTCGAAACCCGGTTGAGCGTCCACGAGATCTTCGCCCTGGACCATCACCCGTTTCTCGATCGGTAGAGTGCCGCCGTCGACCTGTTCCAGTTGTTCCACCTCGGAGGGATCGGCACCCGGCTGGGCGACGAGACGGAACTCCAGTTTCGCTGTCGTGCCAAGAATTTCCTTGAGCTTGGACGTATCCTGGAGACCCGGCACCTCGACAACGATCCTGTTATTCCCCTGGCGCTGAAGCGTCGGTTCCGTCGTTCCGAGAGCGTCGACGCGACGCCGCAGAACCTCGATCGATTGGTCGACAGCGCGGTGGATGCGATCATTGATGGCGGCCTCGGTCACAATCAACTGGATGAGGCCATCATCCTTGTTGACGATATCGAATGCGGCAGCACGATTGCCCCCGAGCAGATTGATGCCCGTCGTTCCGGCCAATTGCTCAAGCCGCGGCATGAGGCGCGCCCGCTCGGCCGGATTGGCGAGACGAAACTGGACGCCGCGCGGCAGCACGCCGATGCCCCCCGCGATACCGATTTTATCCTCACGCAGGACGCGCCGGACGTCGTCACGCAAAGTGTCGATCTGCGTGCGCAAAACCGAGGCCTGGTCGACCTCGAGCAGGACATGCGATCCGCCCTGCAAGTCGAGACCAAGCACAATAGAATGCATCGGAAGCCAACTCGGCAGATGGGCGCTCAAAGCTTCACGCTGCGCTTGTGTGAACAGGCTCGGGACGATGACGAGAAAAGCAAACAGCGTCATGCCGATGATCGAGACAATTTTCCAGGTCGCGAAACGCAGCATGCAATCAGGTACTTTCTAAAGGAGCGATCCGTAAATCTTTCAATCGCGGAGCCGAAACTATTCAGGAAACGAAAAATCCGCCAAGGGCGGGCGACGCGAACGCGATTGGTTCAACGGCCGATAGCCCACATCCTTCAAGGATGAGCCGCTTATGCGTCCTTGACCGGCTCGCCCTTGGAGCGCACATCGGCAATCATTGCGCGTACCACACGGACTTTGACGTTTTGAGCGATTTCAATTTCGACCTCGGCATCATCGGTCACTTTGCTGACCTTACCGATCAGGCCGCCGTTCATCACGATCGTGTCGCCGCGCCGGATATTCTTGATGACATCGGCATGTTCTTTCGCCCGTTTCTGCTGCGGACGAATGATCAAGAAATACATGATGATGAGGATGAGGCCGAAGGGCGCCACCTGGAGAATCAAATCGGAGGCTCCAACTCCCGAAGAGCCGGCGGCTTGAGCGAAGGCCGGTGTGATCACGATCCTCTCCTATCTCCTGTAGCCGGGCCGGACTATCCACAATGGCTTGTCACGCGGATGCCCGATCCTTCTTACAAAGCTTTATTGCGGCTTGATCCATAGTCTGCGCGGCCCGAAGCGACAACCTTTTTGACGTCGACCATACGTCTTTCCGTGAGAATAACGCCGCTTGCACCGATTTTCCCGGCTGATCGGGGATTTCCCCGAAGAGATTTGAAAGCCCGGGGCACGGAAATTGGGGTAGGATTCGAAGCTCACCTACTGTCCTGTTCTCTTCCATCCTCCTTCCTCCCCTCGCGAAGCGATCCTTAGCCCGTCATGACCCATTCCGACTCCAAAAGACCGGCCGAATCCTCCTGGAGTGATCCCGCCGCCCTCGCGCTCGAACGAATCGCCGCTGCTCTCGAAAAACTGATTCCCGCAGCACCTGAAACACCCGATTTCGAAGCGGCCGACGCTTTCGTATGGCATGCGGCGCGCTCCAGCTTGCAACCTGTCAACAAGGTCAATCGCGTCGAAATCAGTCTCCTGCGCGGCATCGACCGGCTGCGCGATCTTTTGACCGATAATACAGAGCGTTTTGCCAGGGGGTTCGCCGCCAACAACGCCCTTTTGTGGGGCGCGCGCGGCATGGGAAAATCATCCCTCGTCAAAGCGGTGCATGCCGAGATCAACGACCGGCTCGCTGGTACACTTGGCTTCCTGCCTTTGAAACTCGTTGAGATCCATCGCGAAGATATCGACAGCCTGCCGGTCCTGATGGGCTTCATGCGCGAGGTCCCCTATCGTTTCGTGATTTTCTGCGACGATCTTTCTTTCGATGCCGAGGATACCAGCTATAAATCGCTGAAGGCGGTGCTCGAGGGTGGTATCGAAGGACGTCCGCAAAATGTTCTCTTTTATGCGACCTCTAACCGCCGGCACATACTTGCCCGTCAGATGATTGATAATGAGCGGTCAAGCGCCATCAATCCGGGCGAGGCTGTCGAAGAGAAAATCTCCCTCTCTGACCGATTCGGTCTCTGGCTCGGTTTTCACTCCTGTTCGCAGGAGGATTATCTCACCATGATCTTCGGCTATGCGGATCATCTCGGGCTTGCGATCGATCGGCCGCAATTGGAACATGAGTCGCTCGAATGGGCGATCACACGCGGGGCAAGGTCTGGCCGCACCGCCTGGCAATATATTCAGGATCTCGCCGGCCGGCTGGGCAGGGCGGTTTAATTGCCGCGATCGCGCAAGGGAATTCAGGCAGGGATGCGATCCTGCCTGCCGTCGCCGCCCCTATAGCGAGCCACATGGGCCACTGCAGCACGCAGAACCTCCGGGCCGGCGTCCCTGGCGAGCCCCTCCGTCGCCAGATGACGCCGAAAAGCACGTGCGCCAGGCCGTCCGTTAAAAAGCCCTAGAATATGCCGTGTCATCGCATGGAGCGGCACATTTTCCGCGCGGCGGGCCTCGATATAGGGGACGAAAGCTTCGATCACTTGGAGCGGATCGGCAAAAGGAGCATCCTCGCCGTAAAAAAGGGGATCGACCGCGAGCAACAGCCCAGGCTCCTGATAGGCAGCGCGCCCGACCATGATTCCATCGACATGACGCACTTCTTCGCGCATGGCCTCAAGCGTCACGAGCCCCCCATTCAAAAGGATCGGCACATCGGGATAGTCCCGCTTCAAGGCTCGCACGAGTGGATAATCAAGCGGTGGGACATCCCGATTCTGCCGTGGAGACAGGCCTTTTAGCCAGGCTTTGCGTGCATGGACGATGAGCCCATCGCACCCCGCAGCGATCACGGCGGAGCTCAAAGTCCATAAAGCCTTCCGCGGATCCTGATCATCAACGCCGATTCGACATTTGACAGTGACGGGCAGATCGACAGTAGCCTTGATTGCCGCGACGCAATCAGCGACGAGATCCGGCTCGAGCATGAGACATGCTCCGAAAGCGCCGCTCTGTACGCGTTCAGATGGACAACCAATGTTGAGGTTGATTTCATCATAGCCGAAATCCGCGCAGATCCTTGCAGCCGCCGCCAGATCGCGTGGTTCCGATCCGCCGAGTTGCACCGCGACCGGATGTTCCGCCTTATCAAAAGCCAGAAGACGATCGACCTGTCCATGTAGCAGGGCAGCGCTCGTGATCATTTCCGTATAGAGACCCATGCGCCGGGAAAGAAGGCGATGGAAAAACCGGCAATGCCGATCGGTCCATTCCATCATTGGCGCAACCGAGAATCTATAGGATTGAAATTTCGTCACTTGATGCGCTTAGACCGACTGATGAGACGAATTTATTGAAGAATTCCCAAAAACAAAAGGCCCGCCATAGGGGGCGGGCCAATGAATATTTAAGAATCTACGGTCACGAGCAGAAGCTGCTCCACCCCGCGGCATGGAGTGATGCGGGCAAGGAATTTAGATTGCACCGCATTGGATGTGATATGTGGAAAGGGAACCTTACGCGTGCCTTTTGCAGGCCTGGCAACGACCTACTCTCCCGTGTCTTGAGACAAAGTACCATTGGCGCGAAAGCGTTTGACGGCCGAGTTCGGGATGGGATCGGGTCTGATCACTTTGCAAAAGTCACCAGGCCGGCAAAAGGCAGGCGAAGGGAAGCAAACTGGATTATGATTTTGTGCACCCGAACGCCGAGGCGTTCGCAAGGCCGAGCGGGCGGAGGCCCGCGCCGGCGTTTGAGGCTA
>NZ_JQJH01000040.1 GCF_000745425.1 Beijerinckia mobilis | reverse complement strand
GCTTCGCGGGCAAGTGCCTCAAACATGGCATCGAGAACACCCATCTCGATCCAGCGATAATAGCGCCTCTTCACCGTCGCGTAGTCGCCAAGCCGCTCGGGAAGATCTCGCCAGCGCCCACCTGAGCGGGCCATCCAAAGCAACGCATTGAGGAACTTGCGGTTGTCCGTGCGAGGTCCGCGTTTGCCCTTACCCCCGCCTGGGACCAGTGGCCTCAGGCGCTCCCACTGGTCATCGCGCAGTTCATCACAGTCCATGGCTGATCTTTCAAAAATCAGCGTTGAATCTGATTTGCGCCTCTCTGGGAATCCCCAAAATATTAAATCGTCACTACCGCCTAGACTTGTCCGGGATCATCGTGCCGCTCTCTTCGACATCAGGCAGAAGCTATGTTTCCACCGACGTTCACGCGGGCAATTGCGCGATCCTGAGCAGATTGGTCGATCCCTTGACGCCGAACGGCATGCCTCCGGCGATGGCGATGAGATCGCCTGAGGTGGCAAGGCCCTCCTGACGGGTCATGGCGCAGGCGTCGTCGACGATATCGGTAACATGGTCGAACTGGCGCGAAAGCATGGGATGGGTGCCCCAGACGAGGGCAAGGCGGCGGGCGATGGCGCGTTCCGGCGTGAGGCTGAGGATCGGCGCGGCTGGCCGTTCGCGCGCCGTGCGCAGGCTGGTGTAGCCGGAGGTCGTATAGGTTACCAAAGCGGCGATCGGCAGGATGGCCGCCGAACGCTGCAAGGCATCGCAGATGAGGTCGGAGACCTCCGGCTGCGGCGCGGGGTTCGCGGCATCGAGGCCCGCGCGATAGTGCGGATCGGCTTCCACGGCTTCGATGATCCTGTTCATGATCGCCACCGCCTCGACGGGATAATGTCCCGAGGCAGTCTCGGCGGACAGCATGACGGCATCGGCGCCTTCATAGATTGCCGTTGCCACGTCGGAAGCTTCGGCGCGCGTCGGCGTCGGTGCCTGGATCATGGATTCGAGCATTTGCGTCGCCACGATCACGGGTTTGCCCGCCGCACGCGCCGCATGGACGATGCGGCGCTGGACGATTGGCACCTGTTCCGGTGCCATTTCGACCCCGAGATCGCCGCGCGCCACCATGACCGCATCGGCGCCGGCGATGATCGCCGCGAGCCCCTCGATGGCGGAGGGCTTTTCCAGCTTGGCCATCAATGCGATGGGCCGATTGGCAAGGGTCCGCACCTCATCGAGATCCTCCGCCCGTTGCACAAAGGACAAGGCAATCCAGTCGGCCCCGAGTGCCAGCGCGAAGGCGAGATCGACCCGGTCCTTTTCGGTCAGGGCCGAGACCGGCAGCACGGCGCCGACGACGCTTACGCCCTTGCGTTCGGAGAGTGGACCGCCGACAACGACCCGCGCTACGGCGGATGCTTCATTGGCTTCCTCGACCACCAGGCGCAGCTTGCCGTCATCGATCAGCAGTTCGACGCCCGGCTTGAGTGCGGCGAAGACTTCCGGATGCGGCAGCGGAACCCGCTCCCTGGTGCCGGGAGCGGGGTCGAGGTCGAAGGCGAAGCGGCTGTCCTTCTCGAGCATCAGCGGGCCCGCGGCGAGCCTGCCGATGCGCAGTTTCGGACCCTGCAGATCGGCCAGCACGGCAATCGGGCGTCCTGTTTCCGTCTCGAGTGCGCGGACGATCTCGTAACGCGCCCGGTGCTCCTCATGGCTGCCATGGCTGAAGTTGAACCGGAAGACATCGGCTCCCGCCTCGAACAGGGCGCGGATGGCCTCCCTGGAGGAGGTGGCGGGCCCAAGCGTCGCGACAATTTTGGCACGGCGATAACGGCGCATGATCAGAACCGGCCCGGGGCCGTCTCCCTGTCAATGGTTGCGATGCATTCAGAAAACGAATCGTGTGTTGATGAACTTCGACTTGTGATTAAGGACGATATCATCGAGCAGCTTCTTGCTGTCGTCAGTCTGTTTGGCGGCGATCATCGAGCGGATCGAGAATGAGCGCAGCGCATCCGTCACTGACAGCGTGCCCTCGGCGGAATCCTTGCGCCCCGTGAAGGGAAACACATCCGGCCCGCGCTGGCACTGGCAGTTGAGATTGACCCGGCATACCTGATTGACCAGCGGATCAACGAGTTCAGCGATGACATCCGGATTGACGCTGAACAGCGACACCTGCTGGCCATATTCGGAAGAGATGACATAATCGAGCGCGGTCTCGATCGTGTCGAAGGGCGTTACCGGCACCACCGGGCCGAACTGCTCCTCGCGATAGAGCCGCATGCCTTCCTTCACTGGATAGACCACCGCGGGTTCGAAGAAGGTGGCGCAGGAGGCGCCGCCCTCAGCATTGACGATCCGTGCCCCCAGCGCCAGCGCGTCCTCGACGAGATCGTGCATGTGCTGGGCCTTGCCGATATCGGGTAAAGGCGTCAGCGCCGCCCCCTTGTCCCACGGCATGCCGCGCCCGAGCTTGCCGAGTGCGGTGACGAAACGCTGAAGGAATTCGTCGACGATGGAGCTGTGGACGAGCAGCATCTTCAGCGCGGTGCAGCGCTGGCCATTGAACGACAGGGCGCCGGACAGGCATTCCCGCACCGCCAGATCGAGATCGGCATCGGGCAGGACGATGGCGGCATTCTTGGCGTCGAGCCCGAGCACCGCGCGTAGCCGGTTGACCTTCGGATGCTGCTTCTTCAACTCATCGGCGACTTTGCTGGAGCCGATCAGTGTCAGCACATTGATCACGCCGGTATTAAGCAGCGGCGGGATGACTTTGTGGCCCTGGCCATAGACGAAATTGATGACGCCCTTGGGAAAGGAGGTGCGGAACGCCTCGATGAGCGGGGTAAACAGAAGCACGCCCCAGCGCGGGGTTTTGAACACAACCGTATTGCCCATGATCAGGGCCGGTATCAAAGTCGCGAATGTCTCGTTCAATGGATAATTGAACGGGCCCATGCACAAGACGACGCCGAGGGGCGTGCGGCGGATCTGGCCGATCGTGCCTTCGACCATGACGAAACGGGAATTGTCATTGTCGAGATCGCGCACGGCATTGATCGTCGCCTTGATGTAATCAATGGTGCGATCGAATTCCTTCTCGGCATCGGGCAGGTTCTTGCCGATCTCCCACATGATCAGCCGCACGACCTCGGCGCGTTTTTCGATCATCTTCCGGGTGAAATCCTGCATACAGGCGATGCGTTCGGCAATGCTCATCGTCGGCCAGGTGCCGCGCCCCTTGTCATAGGCCGCGACCGCCGCATTGAGCGCGGCGAGGCTTTCGGCCACTGTCGCCTCGGGAAATCGGCCGATCTCGCAGGGTTCCAGCGCCTCGCCGCGGCGCAGATAGACTGGCGAAATGACGGTGCGCATCGGACCAGTCCATGGCCGCAGCTCCCCGCCGATCAGGATCATCTCCTGAACCACCGGTTCGGGCAGCGCATAGGCAGGAGGAATATCGCCTTGCGCTGGAAACAGGTCCGCGAGAGGATTGTGCTGCACAGACATCGTCATGACACATCTCGTCAAGTTTAATGGAAGAACAGGTCTTCTTGCTGTTAGGTCCGCAAGCCCGCCGCACATGCAGCGCTCCACCCTCCCGGCAAGGCAGAGATTGTCATGGCTTCAGGGCTCTTGCTGCGGCGCTCGCTGTGGTAATGGCGACCCAATCCTTCGCCGCGATCTGATCGCGTTTCAGCATCCAGGAGCCGCCGACACAGATGACATTCGGCAAAGCGAGATAACGGGGGGCGCTCTCCAGGGTGATGCCGCCCGTCGGACAGAATGTGAGCTGGGGCAAAGGCGCTGCAAGAGCTGCGAGATAGGTCGCGCCGCCGGCAGGCTCCGCCGGAAAGAATTTGGCATGGGTCAGGCCGCGTTCGATCAGGGCCATGGCTTCGGAGGCCGTGGCAATCCCCGGCAGCAGCGGCAGGCCCTCGCCCTCAGCCGCATCAAGCAGACGATCGGTCGCCCCGGGAGACACCGCGAAACGGGCCCCGGCTTTGTGGGCGGCGGCGAGCTGGGCCGCCTCGAGTACGGTGCCGACACCGGCGATCGCACCTTCGACCTCGCCGGCGATCGCCCGGATCGCCTCCAGCGCGACCGGTGTGCGCAGGGTGACCTCAATGGCCGGCAGGCCGCCCGCCACCAGCGCGCGGGCCAGAGGTACGGCATCGGCCAGCGTCTCGATCGTCACCACCGGCACCACCGGCGCGAGGCTCAAGAGTGCGGACAAGTCTCGGTATTCGGAAGCATGAGTCATGCGGCCCCTCCGGTAAAAATGCTGGCACCCTGATCGGCCCTGCCGACGGCAGTCCGGAACGGCGCGAACAGGTCGCGCCCAACGCCCTCATGCGCCGCACTCAAATCCTCGGCCGCCAGAGGCCGCGCCGCCCATTCCTGCGCGTCGACCAACACGGACAATGTGCCGGCTACAGCATCGAGCCGGACAAGGTCGCCATCGCGCAGACGCGCGATCGGGCCGCCTTCCACCGCTTCCGGCGTGACATGAATGGCGGCGGGCACCTTGCCGGAAGCCCCCGACAGCCGCCCGTCGGTGACCAGCGCCACCTTGAAGCCGCGATCCTGCAGACTGCCGAGCGGCGGCATGAGCTTGTGCAGTTCCGGCATGCCGATGGCCTTCGGTCCCTGGAACCGCACGACCGCCACGACATCGCGCTCAAGCTCTCCGGCTTTGAAGGCGGCCTGCAGGGCTTCCTGCGAGTGGAAAATCCGTGCGGGCGCCTCGATGACATGGCGCTCCGGCGCGACCGCAGACGTCTTGATGACGGCGCGGCCGAGCGAACCGTTCAGCAGCTTGAGGCCGCCCGTCGCCTGGAAGGGGTCGGCGACTGGCCGCAAGACGGCGGGATCGCCGCTCTGTGCCGGAGCATCGCGCCAGACCAGCGCGCCGTCCCCATCGAGGCCCGGTTCCTGCGTATAGGCTTCCAGGGTCTGACCGAACACCGTCCCGGCATCCCGATGCAGAAGGCCGACGTCAAGCAGTTCCCGGATCAGGAACCCCATGCCGCCCGCCGCATGGAAATGGTTTACGTCGGCGCTGCCGTTGGGATAAATCCGCGTCAATAGCGGGGTCACCTCGGCAAGGTCGGCAAAATCCTGCCAATCGATGAGGATCCCTGCGGCCGCGGCCATCGCCACCAGATGCAGGGTGTGATTGGTCGAACCGCCCGTCGCATTCAGCCCGACGATGCCATTGACGAAAGCGCGTTCGTCGAGCAGCCGGCCGATTGGCGTATATTCATTGCCGAGCGCGGTCAGCGCCAGTGCGCGTGTCGCCGCGGCCCGTGTCAGGGCCTCGCGCAAGGGCGTATCCGGTGTGACGAAAGAGGCGCCCGGCAGATGCAGGCCCATGATCTCCATCAGCATCTGATTGGTATTCGCCGTGCCGTAGAAAGTACAGGTGCCAGGCGCATGATAAGATCGCGCCTCGACATCGAGCAGCGCCTCGCGCCCAACCTTGCCTTCGACGAACAGCTGGCGCACCTTGGCCTTCTCGGGATTGGGGATGCCCGACGGCATCGGCCCCGAGGGGATGAAGACGGCCGGCAAATGACCGAAGGAAAGCGCGCCGATGACGAGACCCGGCACGATCTTGTCGCAGATGCCGAGATAGACCGCGGCATCGAAGGTCTGATGCGACAGTGCCACGGCGGTCGACAAGGCGATGACATCGCGGGAAAACAGCGACAGGTCCATCCCCGCTTCCCCTTGCGTGATGCCATCGCACATCGCCGGCACGCCGCCGGCCACCTGTGCCGTACATGCAGCTTCACGCGCTGCAGAGCGGATCAGTTCAGGATAATGCTCATAAGGTCGATGCGCCGAGAGCATGTCGTTATAGGCAGTGATGATTGCGAGATTCGGCGCAACGCCGCCGCGCAGGACACCTTTATCTGCGATGCCGCAGGCCGCAAATCCATGTGCCTGGTTCGCGCAGCCTAGATGCGAACGTTGCGTACCGTCCGAAGCAGCCTTTCCGATACGTTCGAGATATCGCGTTCGCGTGTCGTGGCTGCGTTTGACAATTCTCTCGGTAATGGCGCCGACGCGCGCATTCATTTCTCTATTGGTCATCGATGTCTCCCTTTTTCAAAGGCCGACCGCATCAGGGACACCAAAAGACTTCCACGGGTCGCAAAGCCTCGTGCAACACCGCGCGGATAGGCAAGGCTTGGACAGGCCCAGAGCCTTCCGCCTTTTCAAAAACCTTAAGCTTTTCCTTGTCCTCGATATGCAGCCCGATCCAATCGGCATACGCCAGGAGCGGCAAAGTCAGCGTCATCCGTGGCTCTGGAACATTCGGCGCGCGCATCGGTTCAATGGCCTTTGTCGCAGCCGGATCCAATGCCGCATCCAGGCGATGGCCATAGGGGAAGTAGGATGCCGTATGGCCGTCGGGGCCCATGCCGAGCACGATCGCGGCAAAGGGCAAGGGGAGTGCGTTGATCGCGCTTTCGATCTTCAGACAAGCCTGTTCCGGAGTGGCATCACCGGTATACAGTGGCAGGAAGCGCGCCGCCGCTGCTTTATTGCGCAACAGACATTGCCTGACAAGGCGGGCGTTCGACCTTTCCGAAGCTTCATCGACCCATCGCTCATCGACAAGCGTGACGTCGATACGGTCCCAAGCGATCTCGCGCAGCGAAAGGGCCTGCAGAAACAGGGCGGGCGTCTCACCGCCGGACAGCGCCAACGCCGCCCTTTCGCTCCGCTGCAGTCTATTCTCAAGTGCGATAGCCACATTCTCAGCCAGCGCATCTGCCAGCGCTTGCCGATCAGCGAATATATATACCGGATGTTTGGCGCCGCTCGGCACTTTATGATATGTCATCCGTCATCCCCTATCCAGTTGCGCCCGTCCCGCTCGATGAGAGCAATGGACGCCGAGGGTCCCCAACTGCCTGCGATGTAGGAGCGTGGCGGCTCCCTCAGCTCGTTCCACGCATCAAAGATAGGATCGATCCAGTTCCACGCGGCTTCGACTTCATCGCGACGCATAAACAAGGTCGCATTGCCACGGATGACATCCATCAACAGACGCTCGTAAGCTTCAGGTGGATCACCGCTGAACGCTTCGGCAAAACTCATGTCCAGCGGCACGTGTTTGAGACGCATGCCACCTGGTCCGGGTTCCTTGAGCATCAGCCAGAGCTTGATCCCTTCATCGGGCTGGAGACGAATGGTGAGCCGCGTTTCCGCAATAGGGCCGGTTTCCCGCAGAAAAATTGAATGTGGGATACGACGGAAAGCAATGGTGATTTCCGAAACACGCCGCGGCATACGCTTTCCGGTTCTCAGATAAAACGGAGTACCCGCCCACCGCCAATTCGCAATCGCTGCTTTCAATGCAACAAAAGTTTCCGTATTGCTTTGTTCCTGACCAATTTCATACAGGTAACTTGGTACCGCTGCACCATCGCTGACACCGGCGCGATACTGGCCACGGACCGTCAAACTTGTGACATTTGTCGAATCAATCGGGGTCAACGCTTTCAGAACCTTCAGCTTTTCATCTCGAACGGCATTCGCGTCGAGAGAAACAGGCGGTTCCATCGCAATGAGGCAGAGAAGCTGCAACAGATGATTTTGTACCATGTCACGGAGCGCGCCCGATTTGTCGTAATAGGCTCCCCTTCCTTCGACACCGATCGATTCCGCCACCGTGATCTGTACGTGATCGATGTGTCCGGAATTCCATAATGGTTCGAACAAGGCATTGGCAAAGCGCAATGCCATCAGGTTTTGGACTGTTTCCTTGCCGAGATAATGGTCGATCCGGTAGATTTGCTGCTCGGCAAAAACTTGTCCGATCACATCGTTGATACGGCCGGCGGAGATACCATCATGTCCGATCGGTTTTTCGATGATAATGCGTGCTTCTTCCGTCACCAGGTCATGAGCCGCAAGCCGTTTGACGATAGGACCCACAAGGTCCGGACCAGTCGCAAGATAAAAGGCGCGCACGCGGTTTTTGTTATCATTCAGTCTGGCGACCAACTCCGCCCAGCCGAGTTCTCCAAGGGCATCGACATTGATATAATCCACGAGTTTGATAAAGCACGCCACCTCATCAGATTGTTGCATCGAACCGTGACAGACATGCGCGAGCGCCTTTTCGACGGCACCGCGAAATTCATCTGTCTGCATTTCCTGCCTGGCCACCGCGATAATTCTCGTCGGCTTATGAAACTGTTTGTCGAGAAACCGCCGAAACAAGGCTGGAAACAGCTTGCGATAGGCAAGATCGCCAGTGCCACCGAACACGACAAGATCAAAAGGCTCAACCGTAACAATTCGTGATGACATGGCGATATAGCCCAATGAAAGTGTGATGCAGGTTGATACGATAGAAGATCACTGTGAGAGCCTTATCGGTATCAATGCATAGCGGTTGAAACGGTATTTCAAATCGCAAGAGACAAAGACCGATTCAGGGATGCCCGTGCCCTATTGCAAATTCGGGTTGCTCGGAGGTGTCCCTCCGCCTCGTATACCATCCGAAAGAGGCGATCGTCGCATAGCTGATGGCCGGTACGGCGAGAGCCGCGGAAAGCCCTATTCTGTCGGCGACGAAGCCGGTTAGAAGCGGTAGAATTCCCCCGCCCACGATTGCCATGCAAATCAGACCCGACCCTTCTGGAGCCCTCTCACCAAGGCCGTCACATGCCAATGAGAAGATCGTTGGAAACATGATTGAATTGAACAAACCGACGAGAAGAATGGACCAGCCCGAAAGTAGACCAACGGAATTGGCAGATATGCCCAGCAGAACCAGAACAATGATTGCAGCGACCGACAAAACCTTGCCGGGAGAAAAGATACGCAACAAGGCGGCACCGACAAAGCGTCCGATCATGGCGCCACCCCAATAAAAGGCGACGAATTCACCGGCCGTACGTGCGTCGATCGCGAATACGCTTGGTTGCATCAGGTAATTCACAAGCAGACTACCAATAGAGACTTCCGCGCCGACATAGGCGAAGATTCCAATCGTACCGAACACGAAACGGGGGCGTCGAAGCAAATCGACTGCGGAAAGCAATCGAACCTTTTTCGTCGACACGCTTCTGAGTTTTCCTCTGTTGATCCATACCGCTAGGGAAACACAGGCAAGGATCGACGCGATGCCGAGATAGGTTTGTACGATTGTATGCGTTTCCGTCGCGCGGAAGGCGGCCAAGGCATCCCCTGCCAAAGACTTTTGATCGGTACTGGAAAGTGATCCTAGAATTATCCGCGCACCGATATAGGGCGCGACGGTCGTGCCGAGCGCATTGAAAGCTTGAGCAAAGGTGAGACGGCTATGCGCTGTACTTGGATCGCCGAGAATTGAAATGAGGGGATTTGCCACAACCTGAACAGTCGTGATCCCGATGGCGACGACGAATAATGCAAACAGGAAGATCGCGAAGGTAGCAGACAATGATGCCGGAATAAACAACAGGCATCCCAATGTCATCGTAAGAAGGCCGATCACGGCGGACGCCATATATCCAAGCCGACGCACAAGATAGCCTGCCGGCATGGATACCAGGAAATATGCTGCAAAGAAGACCGATTGTGTCAGCATAGCCTGAGTATAATTAAGCTCGAATAAGCCTTTTAACTTCGGCAATAAAATATCATTCAGACTGGTTATCCCGCCGAATATGAAAAATAGAGAAAAAACCAGAAGCCGAAGATAAAGTATTTGCCCGTTTGATTGCTGACTTTTGATAGATGTGGATGAACTGTTCACTCTTTGCCTCCCATGATCAGTTGCTTTTTCAACAACCTTATCATCGGAAAACCCGACGGCTTTCCTAAGTCTCTCTCAGTTTTTAGCCAGATTGATTGTAATTATTTGCAGTATATTTGTCTGCAAATGCGGCCGCGGCTCCATAAAGACCGGGCTGCGGATGCGTGATAAGACGAATGGGAATTTCGGTCATCATGCGCGCAAACCGGCCCTTTGCGACGAAACGCTCGATAAAGCCGGATCGTGAAAGGAAATGCGCGATACGCGGGGCTATGCCTCCTGCGATGACAACCGCCTTGGCACCTTGAGCCAGGGCGATATCGCCTGCGACAGACCCCAGACTCAGGCAGAAACGATCAAGCGCGGCAGCTGCAAGACTATCCTTGTTATTGACGGCAAGTTCCCACAATTTGGTGTTTTCAATTGCCTCAACCGTCATGCCCTCGACTGAAACGAGGGCCTCATAAATATTGCTCAGGCCCGGGCCGGAAATCACCCGCTCTACGGAAACGCGATTATGGCGTTGACGCAAATATTGGAGAATCTCATCTTCCAAACTGTCGAGCGGTGCGAAATCGATATGACCGCCCTCGCATTCCATCACATGATATTGGCCGTTTCGGCGAAGAATTTGCGCTACGCCGAGACCAGTTCCAGGCCCGATGACGCTAATAACCCCGTCATCTGGTAAGGGTCGATCGGGACCGCCCACAAGAACAAGTTGTTTTTCGTCCAATTGCGTAACTGCATGAGCAATAGCGCCAAAATCATTGACGAGAGTCCATGCCTCTACATTCAACTTTTCCGGGATCAACGCCGGCCGGATGATCCAGGGATTGTTGGTCAGCTTTAACACATCGCCATCGATTGGACAGGCCATAGCTATTGCCGCCGCGCGAGGCATGGGTTTTCCGACTTCTTCTGCGAAGGCTTGCCATGCCAGTTGAAAGCTCGCGTGCTCAGAGACTTTCATTGTAATGGGGTTGTGCATTGCAGTCACTCGACCGCCAGCCACCTCGGCAACAGCAAATCTCGCGTATGTGCCTCCGATATCGACGGCTATGGTCTGCACGATCACATCCTCCCTGCGCCTGAGTCGTTTAACCAAGCCTGGTCACACAGGTTATTTGAGAAGGGCAGCAGCTGGTGAATGCTGACCCATATTTATGTATTAGTATTATTCATAAATAGGGGGATTTTCCTTGTCAAGCGCCGCCAGTTTCTGCCGAAAGAATGAGATCGGTGCAGCTCTACCCGTTTCGCCGCAGGGCCAGTGAGCATGGGCAACGAGTTTTTTCGGGAAATGGCTTCCTTTCGAATCTCGAGTATGGAGTCACGGCCGCTCATACCTGCGGTCTGTCTACGATCATATTGATAATTTATGGAAATTTGAGGTGACGCTATAGCGTGGCCGAAAACGGGTTTGCCTGAAGGCTCGTTTCATAACCAATTGCCGCAAAAGAGAGGCCTCTCTTTTCAAACGGAGAGGGGCGGCCTTGCTAGAGGTGAAGCAGCGCCAAAGGAAGCGGCTTAATTTTTGATGATAATGTCATCAAAAATTGTGCTTGGCTACGCGGCAACTTTATGTTTGAGAAATTGGTTCAAACTTCGTGATTTTATGCCTTACCGGCCGCGAAGCGTTCAGGCTAACCTCTGTGTCTCACGAGACGCGTGTCGTATTTGGCTGCTGAGTGATCTCAATCGTTGCCCCGACTGCGGAACTCCACGGTTTCCGGTAGAGACCTTCGAGCACGAGGGAAGCTGCCCCGCGAGCCCACACTTCATCATTCCAGTCGTGCAGGATAATTTCACATCTGCCCTTCAAGACGGACAGCGTGCTGCCAGCGACTGCGGCATGAAGAGACGGACCGATGAGATCCATCGCATGCATGTTTGTTCCTGAAAGAATAACTTTTGCTGGGTCAAGGATATTAATGAGATTGGCGATCCCCAGTCCGAGGATTTCCCCCACGTTCTTAAAGATTTCCTGGAGTTTTTCGTTGCCGCCTCTGGCCATTCGGATCACATTTTCCACGGCCGCCGCCACTGCGGCTTCATCGTCGGCGGGAGGCATGTCCATGACCTTCCTTGCCTCGCGCAAGATCGCATAATCGGCTGTAAACGCTTCGATGCATCCATTTTGTCCGCAACGGCAGCGAGGTCCGTGGCGATCGATTTTAGAATGCCCAAACTCCGTCCCAATATGATGATGGCCGCGATACAGATCACCATTGATGAACAATCCCATACCGATGCCGGCATCGATAAGAATAACCACAAAATTGTCGACATCCTGACCGTGCCCGAACCACCGTTCCGCCAGGGCGAGCAGGTTCGCGTCATTTTCGAGGGTGACGGGCAAGTCCAGATGTTGACGCAGCATATCGGAGAACCGAACGGCGATAGGATCAGCAGCGAGAATGGGGCTCCAATAGGAAATACCTTCCTCCGAATCGATGAAACCTGGGAGCCCGATGCCAACGCCTGCGATCTGATCAAGCATCAGACCCGCCCGCGTGATAACAGCGCGAATTCCGTCATCGAGAAGTGTCGCAATTGCCTCAGGCCCAAGTCGCCACGGTCTAATGGGTAAAACCAGCTGCGCCAGAGGCTCGGCACGCAAATTCGTCACGACGATAATCACTTGATGCATCGCCAATTTGGCTCCGACAACAAAAGCGGCATTTGGATTGAGCCGCAACAAATTTGTCGGTCGCCCTCTGGTTGCGGCTGCCGATCCGTCAACGCCTTCTTCGCAAACGAGGCCTTCTTGCAATAAACCGGCGACAATTCCCGAAATCGTAGAGCGGCTGAGACCGGTATGCTTGCCAATATCGGCACGCGAAAGCGGCTCGAAACGGCGAACCGCATCAAGAATATTGAAGCGGTTGATGACTTTAATGAGTTCGGTATCCCCGCCTTTTATCGCTGGTTTCGTCAACAAAAGCCCCTTTCGATTTCGAGCGCAAAGACGCTTTTGGGCCGCCACTTCCGGATATTAACCAATTTTCCTGATTTCTTTCCTCTATTTAATGCTTAATCCGCTCCAATTGAAGTCAGGCGCGCTGCGAATCTGGCCGTGGGATCGAAATCACATCCTCTTGACAGCCAGTGACCATGACGTAATTATATCTGTGTCTAAGACATAAATAGTCGGACGAAATTGACCCCTCGAGCATCAAGGGGGAAGCCGAGACCAGTAATGACGCTGGGGAGTAACAGGCAGACTGACATGCATTCACGATAAGTAAATGATGTTTGGATCAATCGAAAACGCCACATCTGCCCGGATCAAGGTTTCTCTAGTCTTGCCTTAACAACATACTCAAGCCAGCGTTTGCGTGTATGTCACCAGGCGGCATGTCCCTTATTCCATCAATGTCTTGGACCTGTCACCGCTGAAATGGCGTGTACACAAAGTCTCGCCGAGAATGCCTCATTGAGCCTTTGCTACACCGACGGTGCTATCACGATGCCACACCACACCTCTTTGATCCCGACGTGTCGAGGGACAGCGAGAAAAGGTATTGGTCATCGCCTAAACAAGAATAGGCAAATATAAATTAGGAAGAGGGAGGATCATGAAAACCATAAAATGGGTGATGACGAGCCTCGTTTGTATTCAAACATCGCTCCTCTTTGTCACGCCCCATTCTCCAGCTTATGCCGCAGATATTGTGAGACAACCTTCGGTAAAAGCCGGCTCTACTGCCGACGATTTCTGGACGCGAGATCATCTATTTGGCGATATGGGAGGCCTGCGCACACAGCTTCACGACATGGGCATTGATTTCCAGATCGGCTATGTCTCAGAGAGCGTGACAAACTGGACGGGTGGCAAGGATCAATATGTCGTCAATGCCGGACAGGCGACCTTCGGCACGACCTTCGACCTCCAGCGGCTTCTGGGCGACCCCAACGCCATATTCCAGATCACATTGACATCGCGCAGCGGATCCAGCCTCGGCAATGCCGCTGACCTCGGAACTTTGATGGGTGTCAACGAATTGCATGGACGCGGCAATATCGTCCGCCTGACCCAGTTCTACTATGATCAGACCTTTGCGAACGGGACATGGGACTGGAAGATCGGCCGTTTGACGATCGGCGAGGATTTCGCCGCCTTTTCCTGCGACTTCATCAATCTCACATTCTGCGGCAATCCCAGCGGCAATATGCGCGGCAATTACATCTACAACTGGCCGGTCAGCCAATGGGGCACGCGGATCAAGACGCTCATCCCCGATTTCGGCTATGCGCAGGTCGGTATCTATGATGTCAACAAGGCCTATCTCAACACGGCTCCGCAATATGCGCTGGC
>NZ_JQJH01000039.1 GCF_000745425.1 Beijerinckia mobilis | reverse complement strand
CCCGCCAGTGCCCAAAATCATTGAAAACCTCGCGCAGGACGCTTTCCTGGGCTTCGCTTCCAGGCAAGGCCTGCTCCTGGTGGATGTCGTAGCGGCCGGTCTTGCGGATCGAAGGTAAAACTTCCGTGGTGAGCCAACACTTGAACGCTTTGGCTTCTGGTTTTCGGGAGGTCAGGATGAGGCTGTACAATTCCGCTTCGTTGATGATGAGAACCTTTTGCTCACCGCCAGGGGTGCTCACAGTGTGAGCACCCTTTTCATAATCTT
This sequence comes from Beijerinckia mobilis, assembly GCF_000745425.1. GTDB lineage: Bacteria > Pseudomonadota > Alphaproteobacteria > Rhizobiales > Beijerinckiaceae > Beijerinckia > Beijerinckia mobilis. Next base: position 13,871 of record NZ_JQJH01000039.1, on the reverse strand, counting down.
CCAGCCTGGCCAGAGCCCGGTTTGGTTTCTTGATTTGAAGGGCTGCACAAACATCCGTGGCAATGAACCATACAACGCCATCCAATAAGATGGTCCTTATGGTCATTTCATTGAATTGAATTTGCTGCCGGACAAGTTCTTGAAGAGAAGTATCCGTCTGACCTTTCGCTTGACTCATCTTATATTATCCTTCTGAAATATTTTGCACTTTTCCTTCATAAGGAAGGTATCAACGTCGCGCTTACGGCTAAGAACAAGGCTAGTGCGACGTGCAAAAGCTTTGGCCTAGAGCCGATTTCAGAAGATCCCGCGCTCATGAAAAGTGAAAATGGCCTAATGATTTGCTCGATATAACAGGCGGTAAACCACCTGTTATTGGAGAGAGTCAGGCCTTTTGAACAAGAAGCTAAGCTTAGTCGGTGAATTTCTCTTTTCCGAGCTTGCACTCGAAAGAATTCACCCATTGCAGCTCATGAAGAAACCGCTCGGCAAGCTGGTAGCCATGCGTAATGGTTTGTTCGAGGGCTTTCCAGTAGCTGGACCGTAGGAAGTCTTTATTTTTGAGCGAGACGACCAACAATGTATCGAGGTGTGCTTGAGCCTGCATGGCCGTCATGGCGATGCTTTTGGCCTGGAGATAATCGAGATCACGGAAAGTTATTGCGCTTTCGATACGGTTGATGATGGGATCAGCCGATTTATCGTCGGATACATAGACAGTGTAGATGCCTTTCATCGTGAAGATGTCTTTCAATACCTTCCTTTGCTCGGGCATCAGGCCGATGAAGAAGCGAAGATGGTCTTCATTCTCTTCATTATTCTTCAACTGTTCGTCCAAAGGCGGTTTAAAAGGGCCTTCTTTCTCACGGATGAAGGTGGGATCATCTTTCAGATCGTAGCAGCCGGTCTTGCGAATGGACGGCAGGACCGTGCCTGTGACCCAATCCTGAAATTCCTTGGCTGCTTCAGTCCGCGCGGTGAAAATAAGTTTGTAAAGGCCGGATTCTGAGATCACGAGCCCGGCTTGGGGACCGCCAGGGGTGTGGTATGTAGCGACACCCTTCTCTATTTCATAAAGCTTTTCAGTAGCTTCCGTAGGTTTTGTATGGCTTAGAGCGGCGCAGGCATCGCTCGCAATAAACCAAGGCTCGCTATTTTTTAGAAATGTCCGGATCAGAGCGTCCCTAAAATAGAAGTCTTGCGTTTTGATCGGCTGCTCTTTGAGTTTCGGTTTTTGCGGCACTTCATTCATCTTCATAACACCCTGACTTATAAATGATAATCGCAGCGCGGCACAGCGTAGAGCATCACAAGGCTCCGCTGCCCGGACGCAGGTCAGGGCATCATCCATCCATGAAAAGAAGAAACGGCGCGGTTTCGCGGCTTCTCTTCCGCTCGCCTATACGTGTGTATTTGCACTATCGCGCCTTATACGCGCTCGATCGGCGTGAGCGCCAAGCCTGCCCGCAGGGCAGGCCCCGCACCAGAGGTGCATTGGTGTGTACCCAATTTTTCTCACTTTTCATGGCAGTGAAATAGCAGTGAGACGGCAGTCAAATAGCCGCGTAGCGGAAGTGAGATGGTCGTGAGACGGCAATGAAAAACGGCCGATATAAAAGTTTTTGTTTTTATCGCGAGCCGGCTCGACGTTTTGCGCATGAGCAAAGCAAACACGGCCCAATTTTTTGAAAGCGTCAAAGCGCATGGATTTGTCCGCCGATCAGCGGTCTATCGCTGGATGTGGACGAATTACGATGACTTGAGCGAGCTTCTTAAAAAGGCTCGGCCGAGTTGGATTGTGATTGCGCGTGAGCTGAATGGAATTGGGCTGAGAGATGCTCGAGGCCGGGATCTAGCGTCGGATAATATTCGACGTGTTTGGCTGCGGGTCAGCCGTGATCTTGAAAAGGAACGGCAAGCGGCGCGGGTGCAACAGCGCCCCGTCGAGCCGGTCACGTCAGCGCGGGAAGAACCCAAGCGCTTCAATCCGTCCAGGCTGCCAGCCAATTACCGGCCTGACGTCGAAGTCAGGCCTCAGCCATCCGTGCCAGCAACGTCAGGTTCTTATCAGGTTCCTGCCTCGATCGATGTGTCCGAGGTTCCGGAATTTTACACCCGCAAGGACGGTACGGTAGTCCATCGTACTCAGGAACAGAGGGAGAGAATAGCGCAACAACGAGCAGGGTTTGAAAAGGAAACACGCCATATTGATCGTTATATACTAACACAAAAACCCAAGTAATGGAGAATTATTAATGTCATTGGCACTTGAATGCATCAATGAGCGCAAACCCGTTTTACTGATTGCCCTCGGACGGCAGAGGGTCGGAAAAACGGTCTTTTTGAATACACTAGCTCAATATCTCAAGCAGAAAGGTGCGCGGTTTGAGATCCTGAATGCTGACCTTTTGAATAAAACTCATACGCTCACACTCTTCCACAAAGATACGGTCGAGGCACCTTCCACACATCGTGAAGACATGCAGGCGTGGCTTGTCGCGCAATTCAGGAGGCAGATGGATGAGCGTTTTGATGCGATCCTTGATGTTGGCGGTGGAGACACGCCATTGGAACGGTTGATAGAAGAATACCCGATCGTCTCCGTACTTCAGGATCATGGCATTTGCCTAGTGATCGCTCAGGTTATTGGGCCGGACATGGCTGATGTTGATTATCTCGAACGGTTCACGGAGCGCAGCACGTTGATGCCAGATGGGATGTTGATTGTGTTCAATGGGGGGTTGGTGCTGACAGGCCGTTCGGCCAATGTTGCGTTCTCTGAAGTTGCAAAACATCAGGCAATCGATACGGCGGTGGATCAAGGTGCCATTATAAAAGTCTTTCCTCGGCTGCCATGCATGCAGGAAGTCACTGATCGGCATTTAACCTTCCTTGAAGTGATGAATGGGGAGAAAGGGAGGGGGAGCCAGGCTTTCTGTCCTTTTGACCAGGCGCGGGTCAATCGCTGGTGGACGGTTGAAGTGCCGGAATTTTTTGGAGGCGTTCCCTCCGAATGGCTTCCCGCCATTCCGGAGAATGGGGCGGCTTCGATGCCGCCGGTCGTGGGGAACGAGCCAAAGACCTCGAAGAAAGAGCGAAAGGACGCGCAGAAGGCCGCTGAGGTCGATGCCTCGGAGTCGCTTAATGGCTAAGACAGAAGAGCAAGCTTCGCTTGTTCATCAGCGCGTTCTCCGATTGTCCGAGGAACTGGATCAAGACCTGGCCGCTATTCAAGCGGCCGGGCGTGAATGGGGTTTACGCCACGATCATCCCGAAGGGGTGTTCGTGACGGCTATGATGCATGCGATCAAGCGGACGGGCGAGCTGACTGTCGCTGCGACGAACGATCTGAATGCCGTGGCGGAGACTTCTCGCAAGACGGCGCAAGTTGAGCTCCAAAGGCTCGGGCTCGCCAATGATCAAGCTCTTCTTCTCGTTGAGCATGCGCGGATCGAGCGGGTGAATTTCTCGCAAGATCGTGATGCGCAAGTCGCGAAAATGGTAGCGAAGCTGGGCGAAGACCTTGTGACGGGTGTCCGTGACTGGACCGTCATGCGTGAAAGGGAATTGAATCGTAAATGGGCCTTTAATCGCGCAGTCATTGCGTCGCTCATCGCTGTTTCGATCTTTGTCGGTGGCTATGGAGCGCGGCTCTACCAGGAGAATGAAACTGGAACGAGTGGAGTGCCGTGCAAGGCTTCGTCACTATACCGGGCAGCGAACGGGGAAATTTGGTGCAAGGTCTCGGGCGCGATGAAGTAGGCGGTTTTCGAAGAGATCGAAATTGGAAGAAAAAAATCGAATATGGGAAAGGGTTTTGTTTTTTCGTGAGCGGCAAAGAGCATTGGACTGTCCTTTCACGAAGGAGGTTCGATGTTTTGCGATTTCGAAGATCCAGGGAGTCTGGAAAAATCAAAGGTCCGGGGGACACTGATTTTTATCATTGAGGTCTCGTTGATGGCGCTGGCGATCGGCAGTGTTGTTGGCATGACCAAGAGCTTTGCGGATCCGGTTCTTGCGACGCAGAATGGTCTGCCGCAAGTACCACACGCATATGTGCCGGAAGTCGGTGCTCCCGCGATGGTATATCCGGCATCTCCAGCTTCCACGGATTCCAGTTCAACGAGTAATTCCAGTAGCACTGGCAATTTGAGTGGTACGGGAGGAAGTAGCGGAAATAGTGTGGATTATGGGGGTACCGGTTCCGGCGTCTCAGGTGCGACCGTCGCGCAAGACTATTCAAGCTATATAGGTCAGAGTGTAGGCAGTGGCGAATGCGTGGCACTTGTTCAGGCGACATCCAATGTTGGTCTCACATCAACTTGGTCGCCTGGCGTTCAGGTACAGGGCAATACCGATATTGCGGCAGGAACGGTGATCGCGACTTTTGGGGCCGATGGGACGTACACCAATACTTCCGGACAGAGTCATGCGGCAATCTACCTTGGGCAAGATTCAACAGGGATTTATGTCGAAGATCAGTGGGCTAATCATCCGGCGTCAACGCGGATTATTCCATGGACGACCAGTAATTCGTATGAGTCAGGGAGCAAGTTCTATGTCGTCTCGAATAGTTAAAGTTAGTATTACGAGCTTCTTGTGTTTGATGTCTGGCTCAGCGTTTGCGATCGAGCCATGCCATCATGGTGTCCCGGCAATCGATATTGTTCAAGGATCATTTGTTAAGGCTCCAGGCTATATTTCACCTGATACACAGTCTATGAATCCGGATGGAAGTGTAAAACAGCAGGGGTGGCATAATCTCAAAAAGGCAGCGCGTCCTCTCACCGTGATCTGCCGTTACTCGGACAAGCAGGTCAGTGTAGTTCTTCCGGACACGATCGACACCTGCGTGTTTGGATCAAGCAGTGTGAATTGTTTTTGACTGCAAGATTAGTGGATCGGAATTGGAAGGAAAGAGAGGACCACGCCACAGAGGTTTTGTTCTTTTCATGAGAGGCATGGAGCATCGGATCGTCCTTTGACGAAGGAGGTCCGATGTTTTTCAATTTCAAATATGTAGAGTGTTCAGGCAAATCAAATGGCCGTAGGTCGTTGAATTTTCGCCTGGATGTCTCGCTGATGGCGGTGGGGATGGCTATAGTTGGAATACCGAAAAGTCATGCGGTGCCTGGAATTGCGACGCAGAATGGATTGCCGCAAGTGCCACATGAATATGTGCCAGAGGTAGGTGCTCCAGCGATAGTTTATGAGACGTCGCCAACTTCCTCCGATGCCGGTTCGGCAGAGAGTAACAGCAGCGCTGGTAATTCCAGCGGTGCGTCCGCAAGCAGCGTAAGTAGTGTGGGTTATAGCGGTAGCGGTGGAGATTCCGCAGTTTATGCATCTATGTTGAATACCGATTGGGGAGCAACGGCCGCTGACAACGCTTTGGGTCAGGGAATTACGCCAGATGCATTGGCCGGTCTTGCACAAGTCGAAAGTTCTATGGGCGCAAATGCAACGAGCACGGGTTATGCGCAAGGCGTGTTTCAAATGTCGGCGGCGACGTTTAACGATGCGATCAATGCGGCTGTTGCGGCGGACCCAAGTCTTGCTGGTAGCATCGTGTCGGGAGATGCGGGACGATTAGACCCAGTAACAGAGGCGGCGGCAGCCTCTGAATATCTTTATGACATGGCGACCAATATTCAAGCATCGGGTCAAGTCTCGAACCCAACTTTTCTGGATGCTTATACATATTATATGTTCGGTGCGGGTGGGGGTCGGCAAGTTGAAAATGCTTTTCTTGATGATCCAAACACGCCGATGTCGTCGGTCGTGAGCGCGACTGTGATTTCTCAAAATCCATCGCTTGCAAACCAAACAGTCGGTCAATGGAGAACCAGCATCGGCAACAAGGTGGGTTCCGGGATCGCGAATTCACCAGTGCTGACATCCAGTTGATTATGGCCGTTAAGATATTGCTTTTAAGGAGAAACTGCGATGGGTAAAGTCTTGCATCTCTTGTTCTGTGCTGCAGCGATTTCTTCGGTAGGGACCACAGCCTCTTTTGCCGCAAGCAACGGTGAAAAAATTAAGGGTTATACTGTTGGTCAGGCCATTCCAGGGTATAATTGTCTGGATGTGGTCTATCCTCCAGAGGCCGAGCGTAACCCTTCTTTATTGCCTCCCTCATTTGCCGAGCCAAGTGACAAATCGCGAAAAATCGGTGCGGAAGGAGGACTTGTTTTCGTTGTTTGGCCCCTTCATAAGGTGAATGGCTTTATCGAGATATTGCGTTTTAATGGCGAACACGGATGGATCGCGGCGGAGAATACAAAGCCTTACACATATCCAAAATCCACAAATGAGCCGGGTGGCTGCACAATTAAAATGACCGCAAGTGGAACCATCGCATCTCACGGTTATACCTTAAACACAGGAAAGCAATAAACTAATTTGGTTCGTATGTTGGTTCGCATTGACGAAGCATCAGCCTTCAAGGAATGCACCAATCGCTTAAAATGCATATGCATTGTTATTGCGGTGAGACTAAACTCCGGTAAGACGGCAATTGATGTATGGCGAAAATGGTCCTGCTTCATCTCAAGAACAAATAATCGTCTACCAATATGACAATGCTTGCATACAATCGAAACGGGATATACAAAATGGGATATCCGGATATATAAAAAAGGATATCCCATGCCCTTATTCATCAAGGATGCTTCCGTCGACGAATTAGCGGTGGAGTTGGCCCATCTGCTGAATGTGAATAAGACCGAGGCGGTACGGCAGGCCTTACGCCATGCGCTGGACAGGGAAAAGTGCTCGGAATCTCTGGCGGAACAAGCCGTTCGCTTTTGCCGTGATTTACGGGCACGAAGTCATCCGGAGAGAGGGCAGCCGGCTGATAAAGCGTTCTTCGACCAGCTGTGTGGTGGGGTTTGATGTTCGTCGATACTTCAGCTCTCGTGGCGATGCTGACCAATGAGGACGATGCAGCAGATTTTGCACAGCGTCTGTCGCAAACGGCGAAACGCTTATCCTCCCCGATCGCGCAATTTGAGACAGTTGCGGCTGTGGCACGGATTAATGCTTTGCCGTTGGACGAAGCTGGGCAGGCTGTCGAGAGTTTTCTACAGCTTCTCAATATTCAGGTCCTGGCTTTGCCTCCGAAAGCCAGCATATTGGCGCTTGAAGCGTTCGAGCGTTTTGGCAGAGGCAATGATCATCCTGCACAATTGAATATGGGTGAATGTTATTCTTATGCTTGCGCTCGTTATTTTCGAGTGCCACTTTTGTTTAAAGGCAACGGCTTCGTACAGACCGATATTGAGAGAGCGTGAGATTTTTTGAGGTGAAAGAGTGAAAGCTGTTCTTATACAGCGATAAAGAAACAGATATATTAGTGATTTGCTGATCTTCGATACAGGAAAGCGCCTTGCTGTTGAGCGAGGCGCTTTTTTTACGTGCTAGGGGCGATCTCGCAATGGTCCGGAATCCGATCTCAATGCGGGTGGATCGCATCCTCTGAATTTGACGATATCGTTGCCCCTAAATGAATAACGAAAGAGGTGTCTTCTAGTTTGCGTGAGAAGATGAGGAAATCATTGAAGCTGACAAGACTGGAATTTGTGAGGAGGCTTCGATGTGTGTTCAATTATGGCAATGGCCGGATATCTTTTTTCTGATTGTGCAATCCTCCCTCGTGATCGGTGTGACTTTTGTTGTTTTGGATCGTGGTCTCTATGGTATTGGAATGGGATCGCGGTATGTCCTGGAGAAAATCCGAACAAAGAGGCTTGCAAGCCGAGGAAATGAACGGGTCATTCTGAGCGAGAAGAAAGTCTAAGGATGAGCATTCCACGATTTCATACGCGGAAAATGGATCCTCCGGAATGGGCTGTCGCATGCTTGACCTGGAAGAACGGGATTTTGCATGGGATCATAGTGATCCGGCGCCGGGACGGAGCGATGGCTTTAGTTGAAGTGCCAGAGGATTTGGATGAGGTTTTGCAGATCTTCAATCGCAATTTGGTATTCAAATATTCAGAGCGCTTGTCGAGAGCTGTTGAATGGGCACTGCCTGATGCTGAATTTGCGGTTTATGGCGATTTCGCTGAAACGGCTTTGAGAGATGGAGAGACGCCTGCACAATTGGGGGCCTTGCGCAGTCTTGTGTTTGAGCATTTTCTCGGGATTGATTTGGGGGAATTCCGCCTGCCGCAGGTTCATCATCTTATGTGAATTGATGGCCAAGGCATGACATCAAAGGGATTGAATGTCTTTGGCTTGAAGCCGTCGAAGCCGCGTAGCGGGCGAGACGGCTGAAGGCAGGCATCGATTGAGAGGATGGAATAAGCGGGAGAGGGATTGCTCTCCCGCGAAACAAGCCTCCTATCGGGAGGCTTGCTGGAAGGCTTTTTCGATTGTGCGGATTTCAGCCTGGATTTGCTTGCGCTCTTCGGCATCGAGGCAGTTGCGGAGTTCGGCGCGGAGTTCGGCGAGTTGTTGAGCGAGAGACATCGGAAAACCTCCTGTTTGAGTGAAAACAGGGGTCAGCGACATGATCGCTCACAAGCCGGGTCAGGGATCGCGCAGCGACCGCCAGCGGCGGCGAATGGAGGAACCGATTTCTTCAAGCGAAAGAATGAAAAAGCGCGCGCAGCGCCTTCCTTGCGCTTGAAGAAATTGGAGGGGCCGTTCGTCCTTGAGGCGGCTTGTGACGGTCTGTATCCTTGGACTTATTGAGAGAGAGATTAGGGCTCGATCTTCGTGCGCGTGCGTCTTGATGCCGGGCTGGATCCTGAACAGGGAAGTATCTTCATCAAGGGGAAAACGTCTTACTTTCCGGGATTTCCTGAAGCCCAGGGTCGAACAGGGATTGCTTGCGATGATCGATCCAGAAGGATGCGGCGGTTTTGCCAAAGAGATCGACAAGCTGCTGATCGGCATTGAGAGTTTGTTCGCACAGGGCAATGGCGCGGGTGAAGGCGCCTGGCAGGGGTGCTGTGGCGGAACGCACGGAAGGCAGGCGGATATCAGGCTCGCCATTGGGAAACCATCCATGGACGAGCATGAGGTCTTTTAATCTGTTTCGTCGAAAGTCGAGAAGCTGAGCGCGGCGGATTTGTTGTGCCCAGGCGATTTGTTTTGGGGAACCGGTCAAGGCGGGTTCCGGATCGATGGTCACGGCGATGTCCTGAATAAAGCCGCCATCGAGCCGTGAGAGGATGATCTTGAAGGGCATGGGAAGGTTGGTCTCTCTGGATCGGCACGTTCCTGACGGTCGTCATTTTCCGGCAATCACACAATGGAGATATCACCGCGATAGATGAGGGCACTTTTGCCCTCTTCGACTGTATGGACCTTGTATGCCGAAACGGTCGTCATATGTCTATCTCTATCGGAGAATGACAAAGTAGCAGCATATCAACGGAATTCTGCTGGTAGAGTAGGCCACTGGTTTGAAATCGTCTCCCCAGCAGCCCCTCGTCAAACCGTGCATGCGGTTTTCCCGCACACGGCTTACCGACTGCCTTCTTCCGGCAGCATTACGGCGTGCCAAGGCGGCCATACCTTCTGGTTTCATTGCCTGTGACTACCAAGCTGGGAAGCTTGAAGAGCCCTTGGTGCTCATAAAACCATGACGGCGGATGGTCCCTCCATCCCTTGGACCGCTTCTTGTGCTTTTTCCTCAACATGATGCAGAGTGCCCACATCGTGTAATTGGCGAGGCTCTTGAAATGAAGTCTTGAATTGCCGGTCTTAAAGTAGTTGCCCCAGCCCCTCAGGATCGGATTGACCTGTGTCCTGATAAGAACGGGGAGATCAAGGTGTTGGCCGGGATGGACAACCTCCCTGATCTTCTTTTTGACCGACGCCATCGCCTTGGGAGAGGGATAGTAGTACGTACGCATCTTGCCATCTCGTTTTGACGATTGAACCGCAAAGCGGTGACCGAGAAAGTCGAAAGGCTCGTTGCGGACATCCACAATCCGCGTTTTCTGCGCATTAAGAGTGAGGTCCAATCGATCGAGGACCTTTTGGGCTTCGTTCAGATAGATCTCCGGATCCCTTTTGCACAAAATAACGAAGTCATCAGCGTATCGCACAATATGCGCATCATGTTGCCGATTGCCGAATGCCTTCTTCTCCCAAACATGATCCAACCAGTGGAGATACAGATTAGCCAGCAGTGGCGAGATAACACCACCTTGAGGCGTTCCGGTTGTTACCTTCCGGACCTGCATTTCTTCCATTACTCCGGCTGTGAGCCACATTTCGATCAACTTGACAATTGACCGATCTATGACGCGTGACCGTACAGAGATCAGCAGCTTGTCGTGCGGTATCGTATCGAAATACGATTTAAGGTCCGCGTCGACGACATGGACGCAACCGAAGTTGATCCATTTATAGATTTCCCGTAGGGCTTGATGAGCGCTCTTGCGAGGTCTGAAACCGTAAGAAAAATCTTTGAAACTGGCCTCGAATAAAGGTTCGATGACCAGCTTCACTGCTGCCTGTACTACACGATCTGTTATGACGGGTATGCCCAGCGGGCGCTTTGATCCATCCGCTTTCGGGATGTATACCCTCTTGACGGGCTGAGGACGATAACGCTTCGCTAGAAGCCTTGCCTGAAGATCGCCCAAGAATTTGTTAAGGCCGATTTGTTCTTCAATATGCTTGAAGGTCTGTTGGTCGATGCCTGGAGCACCGCCATTGGCCTTGACTTGTCCATAGGCGATCGTAAGGATGTCTTCTTGACACACCTTGTCATAAAGCACTCCGAATTTTCGTGTCGGATTCGCCTTGGCTGCTCGGTATAGGGTTCGCTGTAGTACTCGTACCTTTTCTAGCGGTGTGTTTTGAGCTTTCGCAATCACACGGTGCCTCCTACATCGCTACCCATGGCAGAAGCAGAGGTCCTTCCCTCAGGTCAGGTTTTGTTGTCCTGTCCATCATCAGTACTATGACCTCCTCCGACTCCTCTCGCCCGCATCCATCCGGATTTCGGTGGACGCCTTATACCTTCAGTTACGCGGAGGGTTAGACCGCGACGGGCGGAGGTCTCGACTGTTCCTCTCAGTCCTATGCATGCATCCCATCCTCTCTACCCCGAGTTCCAATGACGGCTTCATATGGTTAGTTCATCCACCGTCACTCACTGGTCTTCGCCCCCATTCGAAAGGCTCGACGGAACCACCCTACACCGCACTCTCCCAGCATGACCGTACGGCTGACATTTACGAGGCTTATTAAGGTTCACTTACGTTACGGGCTGCATGTTTGCGGGCGCCCACTATCTGGGTTTGGGGCCACCTTTGTCCGGCGTTGTTCCCGTGTGTCGGTCACCCTTCACACGTACGCCATAGCTACGCAGTCAACTAACCTCCTACTGCGGCAGGACTTTCACCTGCAAGGATCTGAGCGGCTTTTCAGTCCACTCCAAAAGGAATATCGTCGTCGAGGTAGTCCTTCATGCTGGAGTGGGCTGGTGCGCCGCCATGGTTCTGCGTTGGGGACTGCTGGCCAAGGTTTTGATTTGCGGAACGGGCTTGTCCATAGGCGCCGGATTCCTGATTATGAGCGTCATCACGGTTGCGGCTGTCGAGCAGGGTGAGTTCACCACGGAAACGCTGGAGCACGATTTCGGTGGTGCGGCGCTGGTTGCCGTCACGGTCCTGATATTCGCGGGTCTGCAACTGGCCTTCAAGGTAGATTTTCGAGCCTTTCTTGCAATATTGTTCGGCGATATTGGCGAGATTTTCATTGAAGATCACGATGTTATGCCATTCGGTGCGATCGCGGCGTTCTCCAGTCATCTTGTCCCGCCAGGATTCCGTCGTGGCGAGACTGAAGGAAACGACGGGATTGCCGTCGTTCATGCGGCGGACTTCAGGATCGCGGCCGAGATTGCCGATGAGAATGACTTTGTTGACGGATCCAGCCATGGGAATACTCCAATATTTGAGGGAAGAGGGCTGTGGGTATCGATGGAAACTGATGTGTGATTTCAGTCTTGTGAAAAGCGGAGCGCGGCTTTTGTATCGTGGATGGCACCTGCTGCATGATCGTCGGCGAAGCCATATGGTGTAAGTTTTCGTGCCAGGATGAGGTTTTGAAGAGCAAGATGGAAGAACAAGCGCGAGATACGGTTCCGCAAATCAAAGCTCATGGATTTCATGCTGTTTGTTTCCTCGTTTTTCCTGCTGTGTTCAAAATGGATTGACGTTTAGAGTATGCTGTTTATGACACGCGAATATGCGCTTCACGATTAGCAAAGCGCACTTGTGTGTCTGCCTCAGTTTGTTGAAGGGCGGCTCCAGATGAGCTGGAAGTCAGGCTCACCCTCGATTTCGACGAGGTTGGCGAAGATGGGTGCGGGGAAGCTTGGGTCATCGAGCTTGAGCGAAAGATAGGGCTCTTTATCGTCCTGCCGGAATTTGACCCATGCCGCGCCGAGATCGGCGCCATTGCGGGCCTTGACCCTGTAGAATGGAGCCTCACCCGTTGTGCGCTTAACATTGGGGACCAATTTCGCTTGAAATATCCCTTTCAGGATGGTGACGCGGCCTGTGAAAGTGTCGGAAGGTTTATCGTAGGAAAAAGAGCCGATGACGGACATTGAAGTGTACCCTGATTTGGAGTGAACCCGTTTTATTTCGGGGGCCGGCCGTGCCGTGCCCCCTTGCCAGGTGGCGAACCGGGGGGAGGGGATGGGGCAAGCTTTTAATGTGGAGGGGTATCTCCCAACCGGAGGGCGGCGCCGATGGGCCGCGTTTGTGGCGTGGAGAAGGGAAGAAGTGCGCGAAGCACCTTCCTTACACGCGGCAAACTTGGGGAAACCGCATTAAGGGCTTGCGGGAAGGGGAGGAAGGAACGTCTTCCCTTTCCCGGCAGACGGCCATCGCCAGCGATGGCGCGGGGAAGAGAGAAGAATCACGAGCGTGATTGTGCCGAATGAATGTCAGCGCTATTGCGCTGCCCAGTGAGAAGGGCGTTGAATGCAGTGATGCGGATAGGAGATTGGCGCGTGGTGCCGGGGCTTTGGTGCCGCGAGGCGCTTTCGTAGGCAGGAATCCGGCCTGTTTCGGCCGGCCGCGACAGGGATCGTCACTCGAAGAGCGCAGCCTAGAGCCCGGTCTTGCAAAGCAAAAGTCGCCATGAAATAGCCGTCAACCGTTGTATGAATGCGATATGGTTATATATTTCAATTCAATTAGAAGATTTGAATGCCATGGAATTTCTTGAAGACAACAAATTGCTGGGTGATTTTACGGAAAACGCCATTAAGAAATATTTTGAGAAAAGCGGATTTGAGATGGTGAGGTTTGGCGTAGAGCATTTTCTGAAACAGCCATTACTTGATTTTGTTTACGATAGCATCAATGCAAATTGGCCTCACCAATACAGAGATAATGTTGGAACAATACAGGATTCCTTCACGCGATTTCTGCGGGGTCATCCAGATTTTATTGCCATCCGGCCTGATTTTTACGGCAAGGGACTTCCTGGAATATTTCCTGTTGAGGTTAAATTCAGGACAGAGCGTGTCTTCCTTGGCAAAGGCAATCCGCTTCATACGGTTCGGCTCTCTAAACAGCATATTGAAACGTACAGCAAATATTGGCCATCAACGCTTGTCGTTGTTGTTTGCTATAAAGCAAAAACGATCCTTGCCACCAGACTGAAGAAATTGGAGGAGAAACCGGATTTTCGTGTTCCCATCGAAGCGCACGATAGGCGCGCCAGTTGGTTTTATGATCTGAAGCAATTTGAATTTCATCCGCTGTGGTCGTTCAAGGAAGACATTTTTGACGCGGACCTTGGAAGAAAAACCGCCTTGGACATTGTGAAATGGGCGGATGAGGTGAAGACGCGGAATCGACTTGCGATCGATTGAAGATGTGGCGGCA
>NZ_JQJH01000038.1 GCF_000745425.1 Beijerinckia mobilis | reverse complement strand
CCCGCATCGAATGGCCAGTGACCCGCCACAGAAACGTCGCCGGCGGATTGCGGATCAAAAGCTCGGCGAGATCGATGCTCTCGTCGAGATAATCATCGGCCGGCGAAGGAAACCCCGCGCACAGGCCCTCGAGGAACGTGGGCAGGAAGCGGCTCGCGCCGCGGCGTACCCGTACCGGATAGATGAGGCGAAATGAGAACATAATACGAACAAATATCGCGGCGCCTGTTCCCAGCCAATCCGGTTCGAGAGGTTATGAACCGCTTTCTCGCCTGGCTTCGAGCCAGTCCCAGAAGGTTGGCGGCAGGGCAGGCACAGAGGCAGGAGGCAATGCCCCAGACTTCGGCCCGGATGCCTGTTGAATGGGCCTGCGCGCAGACATTGGCCGGGCTGGAGCCCCGGCTTCCTGGCTGAGCAGGTCCCCGGCTTCGCCCGAAGCCTCGACCAGTTGATAGGTGGCGCCACAGCGGCGCTGCGCGCCCTTGCGCCGTTTGAGGCCTTTGCGCACGAAAGCACGGGCTTCATCTCGATCCTCGAAATCAGAACGCATGGTGCGGCCGGCTCCGCCGATCCGGCCGAAGGTCACGCGCGCATTCCATGACCCGAACAGATCGCGGCCGACCCTGACCCGCCAGAACCGCATCCGGTTCAATTCCGGCGCGCGCGCCTCGAGCAGGATCGCCAGCTCATCCATGGTTTCGTTCCCGTCATAGCGCGGCCTCTCCCGTGCGCCTCAGTACAGAATCAGAACATTCGCCAGAAGGGAAGGGGAAAACAGGAACAGAAGAAAGAACCACGGCCGGTTCTCAACGGCAAAAGGCGGGGTGCGGGAGCCGCTGCGCTGGGCCCCCGCAATCCCGGCGCAAGCGCCGCTTTTGCCGCATCGATCCGGCCGTGGTGCCGGGCAGGGGTCTGCGAGAAAAAGGAGATCCCGATGGTCAGGACAAAATCCCGGGACCCGCGCGGCGGCGTGGTGAAGCCCGTCAAAAAGCGCCCGAAAAAATCGCGGAAAAATCGTCGAGGCCCTGCTTGTTCGCGTGGACGGCTGCTGAAATCGCCCGGTCCTCTGACGGAGATTTCGATGTCCCAACCCCGTCTGCTTAGGGCTCCGCCCTCGGCGCACTCCGGAGTGCCTTCCGCCCAGCTTCCTCCGCGCCGCGCGCTCCGTGCAGCCGGTTCCCCGCGAAGGCACCCACTCCGTTTGCACACCCGCTGCTCGCCGCGAGGCAGAGGTTCAGGTGGACCTGACCCTCGCAAAACAAACGGAGAAAGCTGATGAGCCGTGATCCCGAACTTCAGGATTTCCGCGACCGCGTGCATTGCGGCGTCCTGCTCGAACGGCAGAATGATCCCTGGCAACTCGACAAGGCTGAAAGCACGCGCAACGCCCTCAAATATCGGCGTGGCAAAGGCGAAACCCTGATCATCAACCATGGCGGCAAGGGCTGGTGGGATCCTCACAGCGACGCCAAAGGCGATGTCATCTCCCTCGTGCAATATCTCAAGCCGGGCACCAGTCTTGGCCTCGCCCGCAAGATCCTGCGGCCGCTGGCAGGTGCCGAGCTGCAGGGATTTCACGCGCTGGCACAACCCGAGAGACCGCCGCGGATCAGTCACGAAGACCGGTCTCAGTCCTGGCGCTGGAACCAGCGGCTGGCGCTTTATCCCGGCTCGACAACCTGGCGCTATCTTACTGAAGAACGCTGCCTGCCGGCTTCCATCCTCAAAGCCGCCAGCCACGCCGATGTCGTTCGCTGTGGTCCTCAAGGCAGCGCCTGGTTCGCCCATCGCGACGAAAACGAAACCGTCTGCCACGTCGATATTCGTGGTCCGGCCTACAAGGGTGGTCTGAAAGGCGGCGCCAAACGCCTGTTCCGGTTCGGCCCGGCTGCAATCCCGCGCCGTTTGATCCTCGCCGAGGCCGCGATCGACGCCTTGAGCCTCGCCGCCCTGTTCGGGATCAAGGACGACACTCTGTTTGCCGCAACAAGTGGCGGTATGGGACCGCAAACGCTCGATGCCCTGCGTGGGCTTCTGAGGACCATGGCCGCCCATTATCCCGATGCGATGCTGATCAGCGCCGTCGATGCCAATCCGGCCGGCGCCCGCTATGCCTGTCTCCACGCGATCATGGCGAGAGAAACCGGCATTCTTTTCAAACGCCTGCGTCCATCCATTGACAATGGTGACTGGAACCAGGTCCTGCAGGAAAGGAGCCGCCCATGACGATGGCTCTCACGCCACCCGCGATGGCGAACGACAATCTGCACAACCGCCATTCTATCGCCTTCGTCAGCCTGCCCGAAGGAACCTCTCTCCAACCAGCCTGGCGATCCAACCAGAGCAGCCTGACGGACACATATGTGTCCGTCGAACCGCATGATGGTTCCGGCGCGATCGAAGGCCTTGTCATCTCAGGAGACCAGGATGCGGATGGTGATTGGATCCTGGAGACAGCGTTCACGGTCTTCGTGACCAGCGACAATCATCTTGACGAACTGCTCTGTATCTACCCCTGGAACTGCCATGTCGCGACTTTATGATTCTCCCAGCTCCGCTGAGAATAAACGCTACTTCACAGCGCATCTGACTGCCTTTTCCTGCCTGCCCGAACGCATTCGTGCGCGCTACTGGGAGCCGGATCACAACACGCCGCTTGTTTACGTTGAAGGCAATTTCGGTGGTTGCATCGGCATCGTCCTCGGCAAGCGCGACGAACCCTACGAAGACGTTGACGATTTCGACCGTGAATTCGTCCTGTTCTCCATCGATGACAAGCACATTGGCGAATTCATCATAGTTTACGGATACAATTGCCATGTCGAACGAATTTGATTCCTATGATCCCGACGCTTATGCGGCCCTGATGGATGACAGGCCGCTGTATGCGCCCTCGTCCCAGGCCTTCGAGACCCTGGCGGCGAACCTGACCGCCCGGCAGGTGGAAGCCGCTTCCACGCCTGGCGCTCTCGTCGTGCTGGCCGGTGCCGGCACTGGCAAGACCTCGACGCTGACCTGTGCCGTCGTCCATCGCATCGCCGTGGAAGGCCTTTCGCCATCGCGTATTCTGGCTGTGACCTTCACCAACAAGGCCGCCGCGGAAATGACCGGCCGCATCCGCGAGGCCTTGCAGGGCGGCAGCACACCCTCCTGGCTCGGCACGTTTCATGGGTTGGGCGCGCGGCAGCTGCGCGCTGAACCGGAAGTCGCGGGGCTGCGCCCGAATTTCGAGATCATCGACGCCGACGACAGCCGGCGCCTCATCAAGAGGATCATGCAGTCCTTAAACCTCAATGCCGATGAAAAGGACAATGAATCCGGCGCCGAGCCGGTCAAGCGCATGACCAACCAGATCGGCAAGTTCAAGGACCTGCTTCTGTCCCCGGAGGACACGCCCGCCTATGTTCGCAAGCTGATCGCCGATGCCAATACGCTCGGCAAGCCGATCCATCCGGCAAGCCTGCTCGCCGCCGCCAGGATCTACGACCTCTATCAGAAGCGCCTGCGTGACCAGAACAGCGCCGATTTCGGCGACCTCCTGCTCTGGCCGACACGCGCCCTCCTGCGCGATGCCGCCTATCGCACCCGCTGGGCGAACCGTTTCGACTGCATCCTCGCCGACGAATATCAGGACGTCAATTACGCCCAATATCAATGGCTGCGGGCTCTGGCTTCCAGCCATCAACGCCTCTTCTGCGTCGGTGACGATGATCAGGCGATTTATGGCTGGCGCGGGGCGGATATCGCGTATATCCGTCGCTTCACCCAGGATTTTCCGGAGGCTGCAGTGATCCGCCTCGAGCAAAATTTCCGCTCGACCGGAGCCATCCTCAACGCCGCCAATGCGGTGATCGCGCGCGATCCGCATCGGCTCGGCAAGACGCTCTTCACCAACAAGGGCTATGGCCAGCCGATCGAGGTGGTGCCGTTCAAACATGCCGAGGCCGAAGCCCATGGCATCGTCGAGGAAATCCGCAAGCGGCATGGCGAAGGCGTCGGCTTCGAAGCCATGACGATCCTCTACCGCAACAATTTCTTCTCGCGCGGCTTCGAGGAATGCCTGATGCGCGCGAAAATTCCCTATGTGATCGTCGGCGACGTCGGCTTCTACCAGCGCGCCGAAATCAAGGATACACTCGCCTTTCTGCGGGTCGCCACCACACCCAATGATCCGCAATCCGACGAGGCCCTGCGGCGCGTGATCAACGAACCGCGGCGCGGCTTCGGTCCCAAGGCCATGGCTGTTCTCGAGGAAGAAGCCGCCTTCCGCCGTCTGTCGCTGTTTCGCGCGATCGAGACGGCCGCTTTGCCGCCCGCCTGCCGCAAGGCTGGCCTTCTGTTCGTCGCAGCCATCGAAAAGGTCGCGAGTGACAAAAGCCTCACGCTGGCCGACCAATTGTCTCTCCTGCTCGACGCGACCGGCTATCGCGCCATGCTGAAGGAAAGCAAGGCCGAAGGCGTCGAGGCGCGGCTCGAGAATATCGGCGAGCTTCTGCAGCTGGCGGGCAGCTTTCACGACGCCCAGGAACTCCTCGACCATGCGGCGCTCGCCACCAGCCGGCCGAACGAGACGGAGGAAGGCCGGCTCAAGCTGATGACCCTGCACAAATCGAAAGGGCTGGAATTCGATCATGTCTTCCTGCCTGGCTGGGAAGAAGGGATTTTTCCGGCCGGCAACAGTGATCTCGATGAGGAACGCCGCCTCGCTTACGTTGCGATCACAAGGGCCAGACACCGTGCCGCGATCACCTTTTGCGAATTCCGGCGCGGTTTTGTCGATCCCTCGCGCTTCATCGCCGACATCCCGCCGCAGCATCGCATCGATGGCTGGCTGCGCGATGATGGCGCCCCGCCCGTACAGCGTGTGGCGAGAACACCCCTGCGGCCAAACTCGCGTCACACTCGCTCCTTCCCGGCGCGCTGACCATGCCGGATCTGTTTTCAAAACCATCGCAGCGCGATCTCGACACGCATTCCGAACCGTCGCGCATCGACCGCGATCTCAAGTCCCATAGCTGCGCGATCTGCGGCAAGCCGGCCTCCTTTGGCTTCGGTGTCAAACTCATGCATGGCATCGACGGCCGCTGGAGCTGCTTCGAACACCGCGACGACGTCAAAAGGATCAAGCCATGACGATAGTCCTCAGACAAAGGTTCGCCAATCGGCGGGAATCCACCTCTCTGCCCTTCGACGCCGAAGGGGTTCACTGGGTCGTCTCGTATTCCTGCCTGCCGGATGGCAAGGTCGGCGAACTCTTCATCGCCTGCAACAAACCCGGCAGCAAGATCGAGGCGAATATCCGCGATGCCGTCATCGGTGTTTCGATCGGGCTTCAATACGGCATGCCTCTCGAAATCGTCCATGCTGCCATGAATGCGGACGAAGACGGTTCTCCTGCTTCCGTCGTCGGACGCGCCATCGCGCTCGTCATCGACGATCTCCGCAGACAAGCGCCGGACCAGAATGGGCCGACCCTGCAAGCAGCAGAATAAGGATCACAAATTAGAGATCGAAATAATGTGATATGCCAAGTTTCTAGAAAAATTGGAAAATTTAATATATAACGGTAATACCATATAGATACTCCTGGAACGATGGGAAATTATATCGGCCAGAACAGACACATCTCACATAGGGGGGATTGTTCATGACGTGTCCGAACTGCGGCTGCGCGACCATGAATCGAGTCATTTATCTCGGTCTACCAGGGCGTCTCTGCCCGACATCAGGCTGCAACACACTTCTTGGTCTGGCATCCTACGCACCCGCAATAACCTATCTGAATGCCGAAGGAGAAATTGATTACCATTTCACGCGCTATGAGGGTTCCTATTTAAAGGGGCTCTGGTTCTGGTTTATAGAAGTCAGCCAGAAAAAACGTATCCAGCACGTTGTGCACTCCTCGATCAAGAAAAAGCAGGATGCCTATGGCATGGCACCCGATGCTTATATTGTTCGGGATCGGGACGGCACAGTCGAGGAATATTTCGATAGACAATCGGCGATTCAGAGCGTGCAGGAAAAGACGCGAAGTCATGACGGGGACATCGTGATGCTTCCGGCATTCTATAATGCCAAAACCCTGATGAGAACCGAGCGGGAATGCGCCCTTCTCGAGATACTCTATGATGTTAACAGATTGCATGGCAATGCCATTATGGCATCGCGGCATGATCAGAACGACGAACATGCGACGGCTCGCGCCTCCGCGTTTCTCCTGGTCGCGACAGTCCTCGCCCGTAAGATTGACCCCGATTACGACGGGAGCAAGGATCCACTTGGTCCCTTCCGTCTTCTCCAGCGTATGCAGCGCATCCATCAAACGAGTAAGAAAGCAGCTTAAGGCCCGGGCTACCGTCCTGAGCACGGAGACATGCTTTCGTCTATTCCCCAATGATTTCGTTTATTGACTCTGTTCTGGAATAGGACAGTCATAAGGACACTAAAAGAAATGCTTGTGCAGGCACAAATCGTTGAGACTGGAGATCGTCTTTAAAGACATGCTATTCCGGTTTCCTGGAACGGAAAAAAGGAAAAAAGAGAAGAAAAACCACGAGCGGGGTCCGGCCGGCAAAAGGTGGGTCGTCCGGCCGCTGCGCTGGGCCGGGACGATCCCGGCGCAAGCGCCGCTTTTGCAGCCGTCCCTCCGGCTCGTGGTGAGGGGATGGGGTCTTCAGACAAAAGGAGCTCCCGAATGAATCCCAGTCTCAGCCTATCCCATCCGCTCTGGCAGGAACCAGGACTGCGCATCCTTTTACAGCGCCTCGTGCAGTTTCTGAAACCGGAACCCTCGCCGGCGAGACGGATCGAACCCAAAGCACCCGTCGCCAGTGTGGAGACGATCGCGTCCGAGGTTCAACCGCAATCACCCTCCCTTCCGTCCGCCCCGGTCATTCCGCTGCATCCGCGCAAGGTCATGCTGCCGGCAGAATTCGAGATCACAACGGAACAGGATGAGGCGGTCTCGGACAAGGCCATCGAAATCCTTCTCGGTCGCGGTTCAACCAGTCCCGCCGCGCTGATCGATGATCTTCTGCCACATGCCTCTGAAACCGCTGCGACCCGCGCCTTCGACCTGAAAGTCGCCCGCGCCATTCTTCTGCATGTCATCGCGCTCGACATCCGTCACGTCGCGCGGATGACGGGATTCAGCGAAGCGACCATTCTCGCCATTCTCAATGGCTGGCGTGAGGAACGGCTGGAGAAAGCCGCATGAGCCGCTTCAACATCCTTCTGTCTCAGGCCACTGAAGGGCCGTGGATCAAGCTGCCAGGCCACACCCGCATGGCGGATGGGCAAAACCTGCCGGTGTCCCGGATCGTCTCGCGCAAGACCCTGGCGTTCGTCGCCGAGACCCATCCCATCGGACCGGGCGATGCCGAGCAGGTGCAAGCCAGGGCCAATGCGGAGCTTCTGGCGAAAAGCCACGCCATGGCCCGATTGCTGGAGGAAGCTCTTGCGGTTTTCGATGTCGAATTCGAACGGGATCTGGAGATTTCAGGGGGCGATTTCCTCGAATGGTTCTCCAATTGGCGCGCCCGCGTCAAACAACTGGCTGAAACACGCTGATCCTGTGCCCTTCCCTCACTTTCAAGCCCGTCCTAGCGACGGGCTTTTGCATTTTTACACCCTGCCAATGGAGCATCTCATGCCACGCTACATCATTTCCGCGCACAAGATCGACACAATCACGGTGCGCAACGGATTGACCTGCACCAAAATGTCCAGTCTGTTCGGTCCGAAACCGGAGAAAGTGGTCGATGTCTCGTCCCTGAAAGAACTCATCGCCGAATACAATACATTCGCCGACAGTCTCATCGACAGCGGTCTTTGTTACGACCTTTATGTCACCAAACATCCACACGAGATCGCCCGTCTGTTTTCCGGATTCAACAAGGCCCTCACCAACGGGGGACCGCTGAAGCGCATAATCAATCGGGAAATCGCCCTGGCCGCGGGAGCACAAAAACAGGAATCCGCCGAGTCAATTGGCACATGAACACATGATCATGTGAAAGAAGAGAAAGGGAGAAGGAAAGAACCACAAGCGGGTGCCGGCCGCAAAAGGCGGGTCGCCCGGCCGCTGCGCTGGACCGGGCAATCCCGGCGCAAGCGCCGCTTTTGCATCCGTCCCTCCGGCTTGTGGTCGGGGAATGGGGTCTTCAAGAAAAAAGGAGATCCCCATGAAAGCTTACCATCTTCCCCGTCCAGATACCGCCTTCTCCCTCAGCCCCATCAGCTTCGACACATTCGATCATGAGGCCGCCCGCCGTGAGGGCTGGGACCTCGTCCGGGACGGCGTCTATTCCGATGGCGTGCCAAAAGTCCAGCTGCAATCGCTGCGCGACAATTCTCCCTTCAGCGAGGACCGCGATGTCTGGTCCCATGTCGTCGAGAAAGCACGTCTCTGCTCGAGCCTGCATCGCCAGGCGCTGGACCTGGTCGACCGCCTCGAGCTCATGGCTATCCACACCGTCCACGGATTCTGGTGAGCCATGACGGCCCGCAAGAAACCCCTGCAATGGGGCCGCGGCAGGAAACGGGAAACCGGCCTGCCCTCCCTTCCGCCTGCCCTGCCCCCGGAACTCAGCTTTCTTGGCAGCTGGTCCTGGCGTGATCCGCAGCCTGGCGAAACCATCCGCCAATGGGTTTCGCGGCAGGACCTCCTGCGCGCCGAACTCGAGGCCCGCGCCGCCAACTGGTGCCGTCCCGGCCAAAGGGTCCGGATCCTTCACGAACCGTCTCTGCGGAGCATCGGCGGCCGTCTACGGACCGGCACGATCATCCGGCCGGGAACACATCCCTTTGCCGATTACGTGCGCGTCGAACTCGACCTGACCGGCAGACAAACATCCCGGCGCATACGCTTTCTGGCGCTCGAAACCATCGAGCCGCTGTAGGCGCATACGCACCCCTCACTCTTCGTCTCATTCCACCGCGCGGGCGGCCCCATCGCCGCCCGCCGATGACGCTCGTCCCGAGGACTTCAATGGCTCGCAAAGACTCGTTCCAGCTTTCCCTGTTCGATACGACCGCCCTGTCGGCGGCCTTCACCGCCCGGCCCACCGTCAAGGCGCCGGCGAGCGCGACCGCTGCCCCGCGCGAGACCGCTCCGCTTATGCAGGAAGCCGATCCATTCCCAGCCCAGGATTTTCGCCTCGAGGACGATCGCGGGCTTGCCAAAGGCTGGAAAGCCCGTGCCATGGACAATCTGAAAGCCATCGCGCTTTCGCAAAAGATCACTGAAGAAGGCCGTAACGCGTCTGCCGAGGAACAGGCGATCCTCGCCCGCTTCACCGCTTTCGGCGCCGGCGAAGTCGCCGACAAAATCTTTCGCCGCCTCGACAATCCGCCGGTTTCCGGCTGGGAGGATCTGACCGAAGAACTCGAACAGCTGGTCACGCGAGAAGAGCTCGCGAGCCTCAAGCGCGTGACCCAATATGCCCATTACACCCCCGAACGGCTCGTCACCGCGCTCTGGAATGGTGTACGCCGCCTCGGCTTTGCCGGAGGCAAGGTCCTGGAACCCGGTTGTGGCACCGGCCTGTTCTTCGCGCTGCTGCCGGAAAAACTGCGCGGCAAGGTCAGCCTGACCGGCATCGAGATGGATCCGGTCACCGCGCGGATCACCAGCCAATTGTTTCCCAATGCCTGGATCCGCAACGAGGATTTCACCAAGGCGAAGCTTGCCGATTCCTATGACCTCGCCATCGGCAATCCGCCCTTCTCGGATCGCACCGTTCATACCGATGACGCGACCGGCAAACTCAACCTCTCCCTGCATGATTATTTCATCGCGCGATCCATTGACCGGCTGAAACCCGGCTCCCTCGCCGCCTTCGTCACCAGCCGTTACACGCTCGACAAAGCCGGCACGACCGCCCGCGCCACCATCGCCCAAAGCGCCGATCTCGTCGCCGCCTTCCGCCTGCCGCGCGGCGCCATGGCGGAAAGTGCCGGCACCGATGTCATTCTCGACGTCCTGTTCTTCCACAAGCGCCCCACCGGACAGGAACCGAACGGCATCGCCTGGCAAGACCTCGCTGAAATCATTCCAGCCGAAGACGGCGAAGCCGCGATCGCGATCAATGAATATTACCGCGATCATCCCGACCATGTCCTGGGCTGGAATGCCCGCGTCTCCTCGCAATATGGTCCGACCTATGGCTGCACGCCCCTATTCGGGAATGTCTTCGACAAGCTCGACCGCCTGATCGAGAGCCTGCCGCAAAATCTCGTCCAACCCGCCAAAGCCAGCCAGGACCGGCCATCACCCGGAAAGCCCCAGATCGTCGTCGGCACGGCCGCCGATGGCGCGACCATCAAGGAAGGCAGTTACATCCTTCTCGATACTGTCCTGCATCAAATCCTTGACGGCCAACCCTGCAAGGTCGCGATCCGCAGCGCAACGAACAAGGAGGGCATTTTCGACAAACATGCGCGGATCATCCGGGCGCTGATCCCCGTCCGCGACGCCATCCGGGACGTCCTGCGCGCGCAGGAAGCCAATCAGCCCTGGGGCATGGCGCAAAGCCGGTTACGCACGGCCTATCAGGCCTTCGTCCGCCAGTTCGGACCGATCAATCTGACGAAGGTCACGGAAACCAAAGATCCCGAGACCGGCCTCACCCGCGAAACCCAGCGCAAACCCAATCTCGCCCCCTTCCTCGATGATCCCGACGTCTGGCTGGTCTCCTCGATCGAAACCTATACGGTCGAGACGGGAGAGGCCAAAGGCGGCCCGATCTTTACCGACCGTGTGCTGCATCCCCCCGTCGAACCGATGGTCCAGAGCGCCGCGGATGCGCTGGCCGTCTGCCTGCACGAGCGCGGAACGATCGACCTGCCGATGATCGGCGAATTGCTCGGCCAGAGCGAGGATCAGGTCATCGAGGCCCTGCGCGGCCAGATCTACCGCCTGCCGAACACCGTGCCGGGTCTCGACGTCTGGCAGACCGCCGATGCCTATCTCTCCGGCAATGTCCGCAAGAAGCTCGAGGAAGCCAAAGCCCTCGCGGACAGCGACGCGCGTTTCCACGCCAATGCCACAGCCCTTGAAGCCGTCCAGCCGATCGATCTCAAACCCTCCGACATTACCGCCCGCCTCGGCGCCCCGTGGATTCCGGCAAGCGACATCAGCCGCTTCATCCGTGAGATGATGGAGATTGATACACGCGTCCATCACGTCGAAGCCCTGGCGATCTGGACCATCGACGAGACACCGTTTCGCGGGCAGGCATCGGCCACTTCGGTCTGGGGCACCGAACGGGCGCATGCGGGGGAATTGCTGAGCGATGCGCTCAATTCCCGGATTCCGCAAATCTACGACGTCTTCCGGGAGGACGGACACGAAAAGCGAGTCCTCAACGCGATCGATACCGAGGCCGCCCGAGAAAAGCTCACGAAGATCCGCGAGGCCTTCAGCGCCTGGATCTGGACCGACAGCGAACGCGCCGACCGCCTCTGCCGGATCTACAACGAGACCTACAACAATCTCGTCCCGCGCCATTTCGACGGCTCGCATCTGCGCCTGCCGGGCGCGAGCTCCGTCATCACTTTCTATGCGCATCAGAAACGGGTGATCTGGCGGATCATCAGCACCGGCAAGACCTATATCGCGCATTCGGTCGGCGCCGGCAAAACCTTCTCGATGGCCGCCGCCATCATGGAGCAGAAACGCCTCGGCCTGATCACCAAGGCGATGTATGCGGTGCCGGGCCATTGCCTGGCGCAGGCCGCCCGCGAATTCCTGCTGCTCTATCCGACAGCCCAGATCCTCGTCGCCGACGAGACGAATTTCACGAAAGACAAGCGCCAGCGGTTCCTCAGCAGGGCCGCGACCGGCCATTGGGACGCGATCATCATCACCCATTCGGCCTTCAAGCTGATCCCCTCCCCTTCAACCTTCGAGCAGAGGCTGATCCAGGAGCAGATCGATCTCTATGAGACCATGCTCGAATCCGTCGACAAGAGCGAACGCTTCACCCGCAAACGGATCGAACACCGCAAGGAAGCCTTCGAAGAACAGCTGAAAGCCATGCGGAGCCGCAAGGACGATCTTCTGACCATCGGCGAAATCGGCGTCGACCAGATCATCGTCGATGAGGCGCAGGAATTCCGCAAGCTCTCGTTTCCGACAAACATGAGCACGCTGAAAGGTGTCGATCCCGAAGGCTCGCAACGCGCCTGGGACCTTTATGTCAAGACCCGCTACATCGAGACGCTCAATGCCGGACGCGAACTGATCATGGCCTCCGGTACGCCGATCACCAACACGCTCGGCGAAATGTATACGGTGCAGCGTTTCATGCAGCCGGAGGCCCTCGCCGAACGCCACATCAGCGAATTCGATGCCTGGGCGGCGAATTTCGGGGAAACCCGCACCGAGCTCGAATTACAGCCTTCCGGTCAATACAAGCCGGTCACGCGCTTTGCCGAATTCGTCAATGTCGCCGACTTGATGGCGATCTATCGCACGGTGGCCGACGTCGTCCTGAAAAGCGATCTGCGCAATAATCTGAAACTGCCGCCGATCCGTGGTGGCCGCCGCGAAATCGTCTCCAGCGAGGCGAGTGTGGCCTTCAAACGCTACCAGAAACATCTCGCCAACCGCATCAGGGCCATCGAAAGACGCCACAGCAAGCCACAACCTGGCGACGACATCCTCCTGTCGGTCATTACCGATGGCCGCCATGCCGCGATCGATCTCCGTTTTGTCGGCCTGAAGTACGGTGAACCCGGCAACAAGCTCGCCAAACTCATCGACAATGCCTTTTCGATCTGGCTGGAGACGAAGGACTGGACCTATCGCCAGCCGGACGGCACGCCCTGGCCGCTGCCGGGCGCCGCGCAAATGATCTTTTCCGATCTCGGTACGCCCAATGCCGAAGGCAAGCGCGGGTTTTCCGCCTATCATTGGATCCGCGACGAGCTCATTGCCCGCGGCGTGCCGGCGAACCAGATCGCCTTCATGCAGGATTACAAAAAGTCCAGCGCCAAACAGCGTCTGTTCAACGATGTCAATTCCGGGAAGGTCCGGTTTCTGATCGGCTCGACCCAGACCATGGGCACCGGCGTCAATGCCCAGCAACGGCTGATCGCGCTGCACCATCTCGATGTCCCCTGGCTGCCGGCCGATATCGAACAGCGCGAAGGCCGCATCGAGCGCCAGGGCAACCAGAACACCGAAATCCGCCTCTTCGCCTATGTCACCAAGGGCAGCGTCGATGCCACCGGCTGGCAACTGCTCGAGCGCAAAGCCCGTTTCATCGACATGGCCATGTCGGGCGATACCAGCATTCGCCGCATCGAGGATGTCGGTTCCTCGGCCGACCAATTCGCCTTCGCCAAGGCCATGGCCTCGGGAGACGAACGGCTCATGCGCAAATCCGGTCTTGAAGCCGAAATCGCCCGCCTCGACCGGCTGAGAGCGGCGCATTTCGAGGACCAGCTTGCCGTCCGCCGCGAAATCGAACGGACCGAATTTTGGCTTGACCGCGCCGAAAAGCAAAGCGCGGCTCTGCAAAAGGATATCGCCAACCGCCACTCGACCAAGGGCGATCTCTTCACCATGCGGATCGGGAAGCGGCCCTATCATGACCGCAAAGAGGCCGGAGGCGCTTTGCTCAAGGCCATCGCCGAGACCGTGGCGGCCGGACATGGAGGCCATTGGAAACTTGGCTCCATTGGTGGTTTCGACATCTCGATCGGTCTCCACTTTTCCAAGGCTGGATACGCGCTGGACGGGGCCCTGCTGCGCCATGCCGATGACGCGGAAGTCACTCTCTCCGGTGATCTGACACCGCTCGGCGTCGTCGCCCGGTTCGAGCATGCCCTCACAGGCTTCGATGTCGAACTGCGCGAATGGCAGGCCAAAGCCACCGACGCCGCCCGCCGCCTGCCGAGCTATCGCGCCCGCCTTGGCGAAGCCTTCCCGCATCAGGCCGATCTCGATGACAAATGCCGGGAACTCATGGCACTCGAAGCCGATCTTGCCGCCACTCCCACCGAAAAGACCGAAGAAGAGGAATGCAGCTGGGATGATTACGTCCTCGCCGCCTGAGCTCCTCCTGACTTCGCTTTTCCATGAAGGAACAAACCATGAACTTATTTGAATGCCTCATGAAATATGAACCGCGCGCTACCCATTACAGACATCTCTATGCCGCCTTTTTGCGTGGCGCTGTCGATGCTGCAGAAGGTGGCTACTATCCTCCCCCTTCTCGCGATCGCGCCAGCGCCTATCGCGCTGGCGCGTGGGCAGCCGTGGCCGGATACATCCCGATCACGAATCCAAATGGCATCCATGATTTGATCATCACCATTGAGAACGGCAAGGACGAAGACCTCCCTGTCTTTACCGAGGGAGCCCTTCAATGATCCCGCCTGCGATCGCCAAAGCACTGCGCCTGCCGGCGCTCGATGACGCTGCGTTTCAGCCGACACAATGGGCCAGTGCCGCCGAGAAAGCCGCTTTCGGCAATGGGCTCCTGCGGTTTCTGGGGGAGGATTGCCCACGAGAGAAATTCAAAAAGCCGTTCTATCGGCGTCTCTCACAATGTTTCGGGATGATCGCTCACTACGACATCACCGGGTTCTATTCCGAATATTTCGAGACCACGGCCGACAAGATCCGCTTCCTCGAAAACCTCGTTGCGTGGCCGTGCTGGGGCGATCCCACATATACATTCAGTGATCTCGAACGGGCCGTCATTGCCCGTCTTGCCGCAAGCGGCTTGCGCGAATGGCTGATCCGCCAGAGCAAGAGTGAAACCGAGACCCGTGAGAGAGACATGCTCGCAAGGCTCAAGGCCAAATACGAGCCCCGGCAGGATGCTTTCGTCGAACCTGCCAATGAAAAGACCTGCTTCCTCCCGGTCGCCCAAACCTCTTTGCCACCCGCTGCCTCCCGGCAGGCCTCACTCTTCGATCTTCTGAGCTGAATATAGGCTCCGTTCGCGTGACGGATTGCAACCACCAGGAAAATCCGGACCTGCCGGCTGCTTCTGTCCCCTCTCCTCTGAACCCCTGTGACGATGGAGAAAGAGAGGGGAAGGGATCGCGCTTGCCGGTTCCCGCCACCCCTTCGGTCCAACGCGGCCTCCGCCGCACCAGCCTCGCTTGGCCGCAAGGCGCAAGCGCCCCGCGTCCCGCGCAAGGCGGGCGGGCTCGCCCGCATGGGTGCCGGGAACCGGCAAGCGCGCATGAACAAGGCAGATCCGAGAGGAAAGGATGAAGCCTATGCAAGCGAACCCGATGCCGGACATGCAATTGCGCGAAATCGATCCGCGTATCCTCAAATTCGATGATGACAATCCACGCAGGATCGCGGCCGACGAATATGAAGATGCCCAGCTCATTGCCAGCATCCGCATCGTCGGTCTCCTTCAGCCGCCGATCGTCTATGAGAAGGATGGCGATCTCTACGTCAAATACGGTAAGCGCCGCACGCTCTGCGCAATCGCCGCCGATCTCGCAACGATCAATGTTCTCGTCACCGAAAAAGACGATGATCTCGACGCCATGCGCGCCTATGCCGAGAACGCCGCGCGCGCCCCGATGTCACCGATCGACGAATGGCGCGCCATCGAGGCTTTGGCCCGGAAGAACTGGACCGAACAGGCTATTGCCGACGCCCTTGCCTTAACGATCCGCGACGTCAAGCGCCTGCGCCTTCTCGGCCAAATCCATCCGCCAATGCTTGAGCAGATCGCCCTGGGCGACATGCCGCGAGAGCAAGAGCTCAAAACCATCGCGCTCGCGCCGATGAAGGAGCAGGCCGAAGTCTGGAAAGCCAGAAAGCCGAAGAAAGGCCAGCAGGCCAGCTGGTGGGAGATTGCCAGAGCCTTGCAGAAAACCAAGTTCCTGGCTTCCGATGCCCGGTTTTCCGATGAGGACGCCCGCGCCTTCGCCATCAGCTGGGAAGATGATCTGTTCGGTCCTGCCGACAAGGATAATCGCTTCACCAGCAACCGCGAAGCCTTCTTCGCCGCGCAACAGGCCTGGCTCGAGGCCAACCTGCCGAAAAACGGCACGATCGTCGAGATGAATGATTATGGCCAGATCAAGCTCCCAGCCAAGGCCGAACACATCTACGGAAAACCCGGCAAGAAGGATTTCATCGCCTTCGCCATCAATCAGAACAATGGCCGTATACACGAACAGCCCTATCGTCTGGCCTCTCCGGCAAATAGCAAGGCTGGCCAGCAGAATGACGCTCAGGCTGATGGCGAAACCACAGCACCTGCGAAAACCCGGCCCGACCTGACCAGCAAGGGCTGGGACATGATCGGCGAGTTCCGTACCGAGGCTTTGCACAAGGCTCTGGCTGGAAATCCGATCGACGACCTCCAGCTCATCGGCCTGCTCGTCCTCGCCTTCAGTGCTCAGAACGTCGATGTCAAAGCCGGTCATCCCTACGTGTAGCGGCTTGCCAACATAAGCGCCTCTGCTCGCAAACATCGGCATTTTCTGCTCGAATTATCTGACAATGGAGCGGGCGTCGTGCTCACGCTCTTTGCCAATGTGCTCGCAAACATCCGGGTCTGCTTGCAAACATCCCCCACGTGCTCAGATTAATTGCCAGCGACGGCATGGTCAAACCGGGACGCCTGCCTGTCGTAGTTGCTCGGTCAGCTGACGGGAATATTCGGGATCAAGGGTGCCCGCCAGGAAGGCGCGGATATCCGACGGCCGAGCATTGAGGTGCGTGACCAGAGCCGTCGCATCGTAACCATTT
>NZ_JQJH01000037.1 GCF_000745425.1 Beijerinckia mobilis | reverse complement strand
TTTTTGCTCAAACCGCCAATACTGGCGAACTCACGTGGGCCGCTCTCGACCCCGGGAATGATTGGGCCGCCCAAGCCATCAACAATATCTTTCCGATCAACCAGAATGGAACGACTACGGTCATTGGCCAGATCATGGGCCAATTGACCCGGTTCGTTATGGCCATCGCCATGGCGTTCCTCTGCTACCATATGATCATCAACATCCACCGTGTCGCGGAAACCTCGCGGCTCATGACCGATGCGATGACCTGGATGGGCGTCGTGCGGATCGGGTTCGCGGCTATCATGATGTTCCCGCTCGCTTCCGGCTTCTCGAATGGACAAGCCATGGTGATCAAGACCGCCATGTGGGGCATCGGCATGGCAAAATCAGTCTATGCCAATGCGATTCAGGCGATCGGTCCCGACGCTCTGGTCATCGCCCAGCCGATGATTCCGGGAACCTCCACCACCGTGATCAATCTGATCCAGAACGAATTCTGCCGTGCCCTGATCAATCAGGCCTCGGGCAATCCGAATCTCGTCCCGGCCCCAAATCCTGTCACAGGCGAACCTGTCGCGACCCTGACCTATATTACCTGGTCCTATGGCCTGACCTCCGGCAATGAAACCGGTACGCCTGTTTGCGGCACCGTCACTTTGCAGCAATCGAGCGGCGCCACGAACCTTGCTGGTGTCAGCGTCGACATGCCGGCGATCCAGCAACAAATCCTCGAATCGGTCCTGAATGCGGACATCCGGTCGAACGTGCAAACGGTCGCCCAGAACTTCTGGCAGACCAAGCAGGCTTCCGCCCTTGCTCCGCTCTTGCAGATTTTCCAGACCGCGACAGCCGATTATACGCAGCAATTGACCAATACTGCGACGCAGGTCACGAGCCAGCTGCGCAATGCCTTGAGCGATCCGACACAGGCTCGGAACGGCTCCGTTGGTCTCATTACCAATGAAACGCAGCTCAATTCTCTGGGCTGGACCTCGGCCGGCGCCTATTACCTGGAAATCGCGCGGCTCAATGGCCAGACGATGTCGCTCCTGAACGCGACGCCGATGGTCAGTCCGCCCTCGTTTGAAGGCTTGAGCAAGTCATTGAAAAGCGATTTAGCGCCACTCGTGACCGCCGAGACGCAGTTTTTGAGCAATCTCAGGAGCTATGTGACCACTACCGATGGACTCGATGCACCCACTGGCAATGCTCAGCTTTTTTCGGGAGCAACACCGGGCGGCGACGGGGCCAGCGCCATCGAGCAGGTCATGCGCTCCATTCACCTGTCCGATCGGGTTCTTAGCTACTTCACCGAAGCTATGTCGCCAAGCAGCAACAATTGGACGGATCCTTTCGGCTCGCTCATGCAGCTCGGCCACAAGCTGATCGTCATCGCTCTCACCGCGCTCGGCGCCGCAGGGCTTTTGTCCTCGACGACGGGCACGGTCGCAACGACGGCCTGGAACATCCTGACGTTAAACTTCGCTGGAGCCGCCGCCTCCGTCGCCGGCAGTGCTCTGGTTCAGTTCTTCGGGACGCCAATTCTTCTGGCTTGCCTGGCTCTGCTAATTCCCGGCCTGACGATCGCTTTTGTCCTGCCGATGATCCCCTGGGTCATGTGGATGGCGGGTGTCGCCGGCTATCTGATCCTCGTTTGTGAGGCTGTCGTTGCGGTCCCTCTCTGGATGCTCGCCCATATGACGCTTGAAGGCGCGGGACTTCATGGCCGCGCGATCGAGGGCTATGGCCTTCTTTTTAACCTCCTGTTCCGTCCCGTCCTCATGCTGTTTGGCCTCTTCTTCGGCTATACGATCTTCGCCGCTATGAGCTGGCTGGTCCGCATGTCCTTCGGGATCGCGGCCGGATTTGTTCTCGCCAATGGCTGGGTCGTCACCAACATCCTCGGTGTCTGCGTTCTCCTCTCGATCTATGTGACGATCCACATCGTTCTTGCCTTGACGTCGTTCCGGCTGATTACCTTGATCCCGCATCATCTGCCCCGTCTCGTCGGCTTCACGGCCACCAACAGGGTCGATATGAACCAATTCTCGAAAGAGGCGGCCCTTGTTGGCGTTGGAGGAGCCCTGACGACCATGCGTGAAGGTCTCCGTGAAGGTGCTCTTGGTGCCGGTGAGGCTGCTCAGAAACAGCTCGGCTACACCCGGAAATTATCGGGACCCACAACTTCTTCTCCCGAGCAATCGCCATCAGCGTCTAATCATGGTATGGATTCCACATTGCGCGCCGCGACGGATACACAGAATGCCACGCCCAATGAGGAGGCTTGACCATGCTTGAAGATGATGAAGAAGGTGGTTCCAGCCTTTTCGGCAATTATGCATGGTATCAGATGGGACGGGCATCCGCCGAAAACGATGCTCGCACACGACAGCTTCTTCGTGCCCGTTTTTCACCGCCGCAGCCCAAAATCGATGTCGATGCTCTCATCGCGGAGAACAATGCTCTTCGCCAGCACTATGCTCGGCTGCATCAGGATTACCAAAAGCTCTATGGCGTTTACGAGCAGGACCAGCGTCAGAAATCAGCGCTGCAAAAGGAGTTAAAGGAAGCCAAGGAGTTTGGAGAGTCCGCTCTGAAGGGGTTCCATGATCGAGGAACGAGGCTCAACGAATATGACGATACCCTTTTTCGATGTTTGCGGTTTATCAGAGATCACGGACACAGCGTCCAAAAGCTTCCCTTCGAACTTCCCGGTTTGTTGAGAGAAAGTTTCCCAGATCAGGACGATTAGTCCTTCGCATGAGACAACCCCATGGTGATCTTCGAAAGGAGATTGCCATGCGTTTTTATTCGTTTTTAATCCTTCCCTGTACCCTTGCGCTTTCAGCCTGCGGCGCTCCACCCAACATCCACGGCGCCTCCAGTTACACGATTCCCTTACCGCAACGGGTCGAGCATCCCTATTACGATCCTACCGCAGCCTACGGAGAGGCCAACGCCACCTGGCGGCCACCCGTCATCAATCTAAATCGCACGATCGTCAAACCCGTCGAGCCCGCCACCACAGCCGGCCGGCCGGATTATGAGCATGCGCAATGGGCCTCCGGTGCCTCGGGAGGCCCTTCCAACGCGCCCCCCGGCACCTTCTAAAAGAAAAGCCTTCGATCCAACGACCGAAGGCTTTTTTAATGCATGTTTGATTTCGTTCAGGCAGGCCAGAACATCTCTTCCGTTCGAAGATATTCCATCGCCGTTGCCACATGCCTTGTCCTCAATTGATAATTGAGCAGCGCGTTCCTGAAGGCGACCAGAAAGAACACAAAGCAAAACGGCGCGAATTCGAATGTCTCGATGACATGCCCGGATGACCACGACTGGTTTAGCGATTGATAGAGCCAGTAAAAGAAAGTCAGCCAGCCAAAACCAAAGGCGCAATAAGCGGCCTGTTTCGTCTGTCTCCGCCGTTTCCTGATCAATTGTTCAATAAACTCAACCGGCACCTGATAGAGATCCGCCGTTGCGGCCACATCGAGCCCCCGGGCCTCGTTGACCACAAATCCTGACTGATGATCATTCTTCCGCCGAAGAAGGACTCCCAACTTATGGATGAATTGTGCATTGTCCTTGATCAATTCCCATTGAATGGCTTTGAGAGATGCTTGTTTCAACCCCTTGAAGCCGCGCCCCAGGAGACCTGCCTCTTTTTGCTGAGGCTCATAAGCAGACCCTTCCATCTCAATGCCTCATTGATGCTATGACACGATCCCAGTCGTTTGCAACGCCATCGAGACGCCCTTCCGACCCGTCGGTTTTCTGCCAAAGCAAGGTTGGCGTTCCTCGTAAATGGATTGCCTCTGCCGCCGCCATATTGATCGACAATCGTTCCCGAGCCTCAGATGTAGCGGGACTTTTCAATTGATCATTGCGCCAGGCCGCAACCATCGTTTCTTGCGGAAGACTGACCATAGAGAGCGCATATTCAGTGCTTTTTCCGCCTGTCTCATGATCAATAATCGCTATGGGAACAACCGCCAGCTCGATCTCTCCACGCGCCGCATAGGAGCGCAATTCATCCATGGCTCTCAAGGAGAAACTGCAAAGAGGATCGACAAAGACCCAAAGCCTCGGCGCTCCCGGCTTACCGTAGGTGCCAAAACTCGTTTCTTTAACGATAGAGAGCGCGGGTTTTCCGCTAAAGACGGGCATTGCCACGGCCGGGGTGCTGTCATTCTTGATTTCGACACGCGGAACCGCACCGTCGATCGACGCCACCTGATCACGCGTAATATTGTGGCCTGTCGCATCCCACATGACACCAGGAATCACGTTCTGACCATCAGGGGTCAAATACATAACCTGAAATTCATTGCCGTTCCGCACGAACAGACCTTTGATGCCGTGAGTCTCCTTAAGGTCGGTCACATCCATCTGGAGCGACTTCTTCATTTCAACGAAGGGGAAGTCAGATTGAAGGCCCGCGATAATTGCCTCACCATCAGGCGTGACATTCAAAATCATAAATTGCTTGTCACGTTGAACAAGCACTCGCTGCAAGCCATGCATGGCTACAAGCTCTGACAGCCTGGCTCCAGATTTCTCGATGTGTTTCAATACGGGGCTGTCAGGATTGAAACCATCAGACCGATGAGATGGTGACGATCCATCACTGGAGCCTGGTACAAGAGAAGGGAGTGTTGGCTCCTCTATAACCCTCTCGGATGGTTGTTTAGGCTCGGAAAGATCTGATGCAGCAGCCACATACGGCAAGAGACAAAAAAGAGCGGCAGACATCGAGCGCATGAAACCTCCTCATAAACAGACGAGAAGGTTCTATGGTTCTCTCATGAGAAAACAGCGCATAAATTTATTGGGACATTAATTTTAAGCATGACATTTATTCTGCGTAATTTTCTAAAATAATAGTGTGGTTCATTTACTACTTATTGTTCTAATATCATTATTTATTGAATTTATTAAACTCTCTGTGTAATTATCAATAACGCCACAAGGCATAAAAGTTTTATAAGCAGCAAGAGCTTGTTCTTTTGCAGCAACACCAAGCTCAGAAAATGATCTTAATCCAACAATTTTTAACAACGGCTGGAACAATCTGTTGTTAATTAAGTCAATAATTTCAGATTGATCATCAACATTTAGATTGTCAGTTTTAAGAATATAGTCAAAATGTTCTCCAAATTCACAAATAAGTTCACACATTTTAATAAGCTCTTTATCATCCTGGCGGATTTGTAATGGTTCTTGCTTCGCTCGCTTATAACGCGCTTTGTCAAAAACAAGCACCTTATCCTGCTCTTCTCGCATCGGTTACTCTCTCTATTCCTGAGTTTGCCTAATAGACAAAAACACACGCGAGTCAAAAACAACTTCTACTTATTAATATTATAGGCAAGACTTATTATTATGCAGACCATGCTGCATCAGACAGCTAAAGATTCATCTTATGTTCTCACGCTACCCCAAGCCGAACCATTTGTAAAATTTTTGCAGAACCAAATTCTCGCCGACTTTTCGCTTTTTTCGCACGGCCGAAGCCAGCTATTTTATGTGCGCTGGCCGTTCCAAATTGCTGCTGAGAATGTCATAAACCATTAAAAATATTTACATAACTCAGCCCATGCCATATGTGCGTAAGTTATTGAATCCGCTTTTGCTTACACCGCCTGCAGCCCATTCCTATAAAAATTGAAATCCACCCAGGGCGATTTTCACTCGAAAGTGAACGTCTCGTAAAGAAACTATTAATACTCACTCCAAGCCAATTTAAACGACTATCTGAAACACGGCGAAAGTATGACTCTTTTTGTCATTTGAATTTTCATGCACCGGTTAAATGATCCGCCATGCAAATTGCTTTTCTAAGGTCTTATGCATGCACTTTACCCTCCGTCGGCAGACAATCTCGTTCCTTCTTTTCCTTGCATCTAGTCATGGCCCAGCAAACACTCAGATCATCGATCATAATCAGCAATCGCAGACACTCATATCTGGCATCACGGCAAGCGTGATCGACGGAGACACATTCCGCGATCCTCGTGACGGACAGTCTTATCGACTCTTCGGAATTGATGCGTGTGAGAAAGATCAGCAAGCCTATACCAGTCTTGGTCAGGCCTGGCCGTGCGGCGCGGTCGCAACCACCTGGCTTGCCTCTCATGTCGTCGGCCGTACTGTTACCTGCACAATCATAAAGCCCGATATCTATGGCCGCAAACTCGCTAAATGCGGCACACAGGAAACCCCCGATCTTGGCGCCGCAATGGTGCAGGAAGGTCAGGCTATCGTCTATCGTTTTCATGGCCGGCCGACAGAACCTGCTTATCTTCCCCTGGAGGCAAAGGCGCAGACTGATCATCGTGGCATTTGGCAAGGCACAGTCAAAGAGCCTTACCTTTGGCGCCGAGACCATCGCGCGGGCCATGATCAATAAGCGGACATACGGAAAAAGATGTCCATGCCCCGATTGGATTGCGGCATGGGCTGGACGTCTCTATGAAAAGCGGGCAAAGTGCCGTTTTAGGACTCGTGCCAGCTGCGGGCCGGTCCAATGATTCAGAGGCCATTATGATCTAGAAACAGAAAACCCGACCATAAAGGTCGGGCCTGTCCGGCAAAGCCGGGGAATAAACTGTCTTCGCAAGCAGATATTCCCCGAAAATCGAGACCGATGCAAGCCTTATTTTTAGGCCACGGGATCGCTTTGCCGGATGGAACCGTGCTTTTTTCGGTCGGGTTCTCGCAATATCGGAGAACCTATGTCCACGGGAATATCTCATGCCCCGCGCCCCTCGGGCTTGCGGCGGATCAGCCCTGCCATGCTCGCTTTCCGCGAGAAGGCTGATACCTATCAAGGCCTGCAAGAAGGCAGCCTCAAACCGTTCCAGTTCCTCGCCGCTTTCCAGCAGGCCCTCCCCTATCTACACCTGCCCCCCAAAGCCTTTGAGCTCGTCGCCTGGCTGTTCGACATGACGCATGCCTGCGACTGGCAGCAGGGATCCAAGCCGATCGCCTGGCCCTCCGCTCGCCTGCAGCAAGAATATCTCGGCCTCTCCGCCGCCAGGGTGAAGGTCTTGAATCGCGCCCTCTTCGAAGCGGGCATTTTCGTCATTCGGGACAATGCCGAGGGTAAACGTTATGGCCAGCGCGGTCCGGATGGCCGCATCTTGCAAGCCTTCGGCTTCGACCTCTCCCCGCTTGCCCAGAGGCATGCCGAATTCCTCCGTATCGCCGAGGAAGCCAGAATCGAACGCGCTTTGGTCCGCTCCTGCCGGCGGCAACTGACCCTCGTCCGCAAGGCCATCCTCCAGGCCGAGGCTATTTTGACCGATACGCAGAATGTCTTGCCGGAAGTCACCGCTTGGCTCGCTGAACGCGATCGGCTTGATCTTGCCTGCCGCCGCGTGCAAGCCTCAAAAGACCTGCGTGATTTGCTGGGCCAGATGCAGGATGTTCAGACAGGTCTTGAAGACATCATCAAAAGTGAACGCGAACAGCAGGAACAAACAAAAACAAGCCCCGTGGGGCTCGAAAACGAGCCTCACATAAATACAAATACAACCTTAAAACACTATCCTTTTAAGGATACTGTAATTGCCTTCAGAAGAAGTAGCCGGCCTGAACCAGAGGCAGCGGCCTCATCCTTCAAGGCAGAAGCCAAGCCCCAGGAAAGGGCAAGCGGAAAGAAAGGCGGGCTGACGCAGCCGGCCGAACTGTTGGAGCTTGCCCCTGAGCTTGGCCAATGGGTTGGGGTGTCTTCCCCCGACTGGCAGGATGTGATCGGCGCCGCAGGTGGTCCCTTGCGGCATTCCCTGGGTGTTTCGACAACCCTCTGGGCACAAGCCTGCCGAGTGATGGGCCGAGAGGGTGCGGCCTTGGCGCTTGCCCTCGTTTCAGCGAAGCCTGACGGATATTTCTCGAGCGGACCAGCCGGCTATTTCGGCGGCATGGTCAAGAAGGCCGAGAAGGGCGAATTGTTCCTCGAGCGCTCGCTCTGGGCCTTGCGTGAAGCGAAATGGGGCAAACGGCCTTGGGTCCAATAGTGCTTGAACAAATTTCGTGAGATCGAGGAGCAAGGCTCGTTGCCCATCTCGTTTTTATTCTCATGGCTGATGCTTAGGCTTTTCGTGTTGATTCACGGAACGGAGATCGCTATGTCCACACCCCTGCCAACATCGAAGAAAACACCTGTTCTGCGCATCGTCGCATGTCTTGTGTTTCCTTTGGCGCTTGTTGCCTGTGGCAATCCAAAAGAAGCCTCCAAAGCCAATTTCAAAAAGGCCCTCGAAGATTATTTCACGGAAAACTGCTCGCGCCTGCCTGTTAATGTGCAGACGTTCCCCATTGTCATGAACGGTGGCCTTCCCCAGAACGCTGTAAAATATAATGCATTGGTAGAGGCCGGCCTTCTTACGCGCACGGAATTGCCCGTATCGACTCCTGTCCCGCTTCAGGGGGTGAGAGTCCTGCCGAACATTGAGTATAATCTTACCGGCAAGGGAAAGACCTTATTCAAGGAAGGCGGTGGCTTGCTGTCAGGGAAACCATCAGGCTTCTGTTTCGGCCACGTCGAAATCGCTTCGATCGACAGTTTCAGCGAGCCAGCTCAACTGAACGGTCAGACAATCAGTCAGGTCACGTTCACGGCTAATCCCATTCTTGATGATTGGGCAAAATCGCCCACCATCCAACGTGCCTTCCCCGAAAACACATCAGGAAAGTCAGGACAAATGACATTGCCGCTTGTCCTCATGAATGATGGATGGCGTTTTCCCTTAAACTGATGGGATCTTGCGCGAGGCAGAACGAGGCGAACAGCCTTGGCACCATTGATCCCTTGATCTATGTGCCAAAGGATACTTGAAGGAAGGACAGACAAATGCCCCAATCACTTGAACAGATCCAGGCCGAAATTTCTGCGATCGAGGAACGCCTCGACAAACTGCGTCTGGTGGAAGAGATTCTGGCTGATCTGGAAGGCGAAGCCTCGCGCAAGCCGGTCCGTCGTGAAAGCCGAAAGACCGTGGCGCAGAACCGCAAACCGG
The DNA here is from genome assembly GCF_000745425.1 of Beijerinckia mobilis. GTDB lineage: Bacteria > Pseudomonadota > Alphaproteobacteria > Rhizobiales > Beijerinckiaceae > Beijerinckia > Beijerinckia mobilis. Next base: position 7,807 of record NZ_JQJH01000037.1, on the reverse strand, counting down.
TCAGGACAAAGACTTCCATCCCTTCCGTCCGCCCTGCGAAACCGCAGGAATCGCAAGGACGCGAAGGCTCGACACCGAATGCCATATTAGCCTTGCTCGAGGAAGAAGGTCCTCTCGCCAGAGCGGACATCGAGCAGGCAATCCGGGCCGATCGCGATCTTGGCAGACAGACGATTTCCGTCTCCCTGCAGCGTTTGAAGGCAGCCGGCAAGGTTCATCTGGACGGTGGCAAATGGAGCTTCAGAGGTTGAGTGAATTCCGTATTCCGGACGATCGCATCAGCACGATGTATGTGTGGACGTTTGAAAGGAATTGATTGCCGATTGCGCCTACAGCTTGAATGCCAAGGCTGTGGGATCAAAGCCCACGGCCTTGTGTTCGCTCTCACCTTGGCTGATGGACCCACGCTAAAGCCTCGCACTGATCCTCAATGGTTGAGCAGACGCGTGGTGCGATAAAGAGCGGCCAGAGGCACCTGGAAACCGATGCTTTCCAGGCTGAGCATGCCTGACCTCTCGAGGACTTGCGGCTTATTCGGCCAGGAACCATCCGGGCCGCGTCGCAGCAATTCGGCGCCGATCACGGCTGTCCTGACGACAAGGATCTCCATGACGCTGGGGATGGTCGTATAGGTCCAGACATTGGCCCAGGTTTCAGCCTGATTGCTGGGTGAAAGGATCTCGATCACGAGAACCGGATCGGTAAGTGCCGATTCCTCGGTTTCGTAAGGCGCACAGGTGACGGCGAGATCGGGAATGCGGAAATTGGTCTCGGACTGGACGTGGGGAATGACGCCAGGCGTAATAATGACCGAGCAGGAACTGTCGCGTTGATCCAGATGATTACGGATCAAGCTGCATAATTCTCCCTGGATGGCGCCATGGGTACGGCTGGCAGGCGCCATAGCCTGGGGTTCACCGTCGACCAGTTGCCATAGCAAAGGGGCCGGCGCGTCCCAGGCCAGGAACTCGGCGACCGTCATATGGTAAGGGATCTTCGGCAGAGCGTTCATAAAGGCACTCTACCAGAATTCCGTCGCTCCTTCCATAAGGCCGGCCGCTATCACCATCCAGCGTACAGATGACCAAAAAGCCATAGTCCAAATAATCCACCGAGCGGAACACCAAGAGGACCAAAGCAGAGCACGAGAATCAATGTCGCAATAAGCCAAACCAAGGCCCATTCAAAAACCCATTTTACAACCACGTTCACGAGAGGGCTTAAATCAACCGTGGGCGGCTTGCTTTGTGACGATGTTGGTGCTGCATGGCAGATCAACGATACACAAACAAAAGTCAGGTTATAGGAGACGAACGACACGCCTCGCCGGATGCGTTCCAGAAGAACGGCAGGTAAGGAGGATCCAAGTCTTTGGAAGCGGAGCCGAATCATGAAAATTCTCTCATTGTGATCAACGAGAGGAATGGTTCCATCAAGACACGCGAAGAAGAAATTATATCGAGGTTAAGTCACCAGTCGCAGATATGGGTTTTTACTGCGGTTCTGTATCATAATCAGGTCATGACACCGGCCATTGAGCCATCAGCTCTTATGAACGAACCGATGTCTTCGCCACATGCAGTCGCAGGACGCGATTGATTTCGGTCTGATAGCCCCCCTCTTGCGCATGGTTTTTGAACCAGTCCACGACATCGGCATCGAGACGGATCGTGACAGGCTTTTTGAGGGGGCGATAAAGATTTGGCCGACGCGCATAAGCCCAATTCTCGGCAGGCGCCTCGGGACTATCCGTCGTATCGATCTGGTCATCCGGCAATGCGGCCAGGCGATCAAGTTGTGTTTGAAGCGCGGGATCACGGGATTTCCTGCTCATAGCGTCTCCTTTCGCGGGTGGTCGCCTTGCGAGCACTGATAATCCTGATCCGTTCCTCGCTGTCCGGGTCTGGATAGACATGCACGACCACCAGGATCGTGACGGCACCGACAAGGCCAATCGCATGCCAACGCTGCTCGCCATTCTCAATCCGATCCGGCACGAGCGCATAGAGGGGATCTTCCCAAACCTCACAAGCCAGCTCGAACGAGACACCATGTTTGGCCAAGTTCACAATGGCCTTTGCCGGATCCCACTCGAATGTCACGCCCGCTCCATATTGACGAAATTGTATTTACACTTATCAAAGGCGATTTTCAATCAAGAGCCATCGAGTGATCGATATCTTCCCTTGGCTCGTCAAAGATATTGGCTACTGGTCCCATTTCCTCTCCGTCCGTCCAACACGCTGCAAACAGCCCCTGCCCCGGCAGATCGGCCAGACTGGCGAAGCCGAACGCGCTCAAGAATTCCCGCGTGGTGACATAGGTGATCGGTGCGCCCGGCTCCGGACTGCGTGGCCCGGAGCCGATCCACTTCTTGGCTTTGAGCCAGGCAAGCGTGTCGCGGCTGATCTCGCGGCCGAAGAAGGCACTGAGCCGCGCGCGGGTGATCGGCTGGAAATGGCCGATCGCCAGCAGCAGTGTTGCCTCCTTCGGACTGAGGTCCCCTTCCCCCGTCTTGAGGAACCCCGCCGCCCGCAGGACAGGGGCCAAGGCAGGCCGGGTGCGCAGCTGCCAGCCGCCCGCCACAGCCACGACGTCATAGGGCCGTCCGCGCAGATCCGTGCGCAGATCGCTGATCAGGGCGTCGATGGCGCAGGAGGCGCCGACCACCCGCGCCAGCACCTCGCGCGGCACGGGCGCACTGGCGGCAAACAGCAGCGTTTCGACACGCCGCATCCATTCGCGCCAGCGCAAGGGTGGCGGTAGGTCCTCGAGCTCACGGTCGAGCGAGGCGTCGGAGCGGGCGCGTTTTGTCATAACTACAATCCATAGATCCGGAAGGCCGCGCGGCCGGTGAGCTCGCGAAGCGCGCCTTGGGCGGTCAGCTGATCGACCAGACGGCGTCCGGCCCGGTCGCTGAGAGCGGGCTGCAGCTGACGCGGTATTACGGCCTCTTCCTCGAGCAGCACGGTGAGGGCTGGAGCGATGCCGCGGATGCGCACGCTGGGCGCAACGGCCAGAAGCCGCTCCGCCGCGGCATGCACGGTGGAAAACAGGGTCAGCGCCAGAACCCCTGCCCCCGCAAGGCAACGGCTGCAGAGACTCAGCCAGGCAGCCGGATCGCGTCCGGCCGCCCGTGCCTCGGCCCAGGACACCGCCAGCAGGGCCAGCGGCACTGGCGCTGTCCATCCCGCCGTGCGGGCCAGCGCCAGATCCGCCAGGGCCAGCGCCAGAAGCGGCAGGCCCTGCATTTCCCCACCCCCATCCGCCTGCCCCATCCAAACCGCGGCCGCGCCCACCGCCATGGCGTGCAGGGGTAGACCCAACAGTCATGTCACCAGCCGCCAAATTGATCAATCGATCGGGAGCCGGGTTTCCATGTCAAGTTCGAAGCGACCATATGGATTGACATGTTCCCAGATTAATGGCGTGAGCGCGGCGAGGTCCCGGGTAGTGAGCTTTTCAGCCCAATTCGGCTGGGCCAAGATCTGTTGGACCATGAGCGTGTTGACGTAAACCATGCAGTTCTGGAGAAGGTGGAGTGCCAGCATGCTGATTTCGTGATCCTCGCGACGGTTGCTGGCCATTTCGCCACGGCGTGCAAAGAAAACGAAATCATTGGCTCCATTCCACTGTTCGACAACATTCAATCCGTCATTAATCTCTCGGCGTAAATCCTCGCTATTCAAATAGCGACATAGAAAGATCGTCTTTATCGCCTTGCCGAGTTCGGAAAACGCTTTATAGGTCGGATGCTGGACGTTGTTCCGCGTAAAGCGTCTTAAAATTGCTTCGGTTTCCGCAGTGCCGAGCCGAACCGCCGTGACGTATTTGATCATCTGATCATAATGCTGACGGATGATTTCCCAATCTATTGGCTTGGTCAATATCTGTTGCAAATTCCCATAAGCGTCTGGTTGACCGGTATCAGGCCGATAGAGTTTTTGAACATTGATCTGCTTCAACCGAGGCATGAGATGGAACCCGAGAAGGCGGCAAAACGCAAAGGCGACCGTACTCTGACCGTGAGAATCCACGTATTGCCGGTCGACTTCCATTTCGGTGCAATGATGAACCACACCCTCGATCATCGAAGCGACCTCGGATGACGAGGGCGATTTCAGCTGGGAATGGATGCACAAAGATTTTCGCTCGACATGCCAATAAATCATGACGCCTCTGCCGCCATAGCGAACATGCCATTGAGTTGTCAGATTTTGATCCCAAGCGCCGAAGTGCTTGGAATCCGAGGCACATGCCGTCGTGCCATCGCCCCATATGGCAGGATTCCTGGCTCGAAGCGTGCCATTCGTTATGATCGCGATGGCACGGCGCAGTGTCTCGACAGTCAAATATCTGCCCCGGACGTAAGCCAGATCCTTTTGGGTTACCCCCGATTGCAACCCGGCCATGCGCTGCAATCCGGCATTCGTTCCGATGCCGTGGAGACATAGAAGTAGGCGAGGTCGCAGAACCGATCGGTCCAGACTTTCGTATGCTGTCGGGCTTTTCAGGGTGTCCGTGAAGTTGAGGCGTAGATCTGCTTCCTTGACCATGTCCAAGAGACTGGTCATCGGCCACCTTGCGGTGACTTCCGATTTAAGGACAATCAGATTTGGCGGATCGGGCTGGGGATCAAAAGGTGTGACGGTAATTTGGCCGCCTTTTTTCCGCGTGATGCGCACGAGGGGATTGTGGGTCAGCCCGTCGTTAAAGGACTGTAGCGCTTGCCGCATCTCATCCTTTAGATTTGCAATAAACTGAGCGGCGTCAAGCGGAAGATCAAGCGCTTGATAATAGGGTTTCCGTTGCGCCTCAAAGTCCGTCGGCAGATCGTCGTCAGGGTTCCGATAGCGATCGGCGCCAACGACCCAAACTTCCTTGCAGCGTAGCTTATCACGCAGCGCCTCAAGGACGCAGATTTCGTAAGTGATACGGTTGATGCGTTGCCGACCATCGACCTCCGTCTCAATCACGGCGTCCCGCCAGAGGCCACGCACAACACCATCGACCGGCACGGTTTCCTCTTGTGGAAAACTGTGCAGCTTGGAGTTGGAAAAGCGCTTGAGCAGCTCCAACGCCTCAATGACCGGGCGGTGATGTTCGTTGTTCGAACGGAATTCCAGATGCTCAAGAATTTCTGGGACCATCCGCCGATAATGCCCTTTGTAGGAATTCCGGATAACGGTCCTCAGGATCGTCCGATAGGTCGGGCCTGTGGATTTCCACTCCTTGACCAGATCCCGTAAGGTCTGTTCGCCAACCACAGGAAAGACAACATCGCGGACGATTCCATTCGGCTGATCAAGGGAAGCGTTGGCCACCTGGAACAGCAGGTTTTGTTTGCCCGAGACCCGTTTGAGATCATCGAGCAGCTCGCGCTCGACCTTCCGCTCGGCCCGCGCGCCAATATGATGGATGGTTTCGATAAGCAAATCGACTAGATCGTCAATCAGGGAACGGCCACGAAGATGCACGAATGCGGCAAGCCAGGTGAGCCTGGCGGTTTCTGGATGCCGCCGAAGTTCGTAAGGCGCTTCGACAAGAACGCGGCGGCGGTATCGATCGAGTTCATGTGGCAAAACCTTGTCAAAGAGAGTGGCAGGCAGATTAATCTCTCGGATCAGGGTCAACTTGGCCAATTCGTCCTGGATCGCGGCGAGGCTCGGCCGACCCGGATTGCCACGCAGCCGCAGGAGTAGCGCCGGAGCCAATCCAGCGTCCGAACCACTATCTGGGGTACCTTCCACTTTGGCTGGGCGCAGGAGTGCCTCGAGCCGCTGTCGCGTTTCAGGAGTGAGACGCCGAGTGATTTCAGTTTGAAGCCGTTCATCGTGGGCATGGATCACGGAACGAACAATGCGGTCGACGCGATGTGAGCTGGGTGGCTCGATGAAGAGCGCTCGACACCGGCCCTCAAGCTGTTCCGTCAGCCGATCGGCATTCGTACCAATGGCCGCAGTTTGATGTTGGAGCCACTCGACAAGTGCTTCACCATCAGCAACTGTTGCTTCACGAAAACCCAAATACTCACGAATTTCGGCACGGTGCCGCTCCACGCTGCGGCCAGACAGCGTGAGCCTACAATCTGCCGAGTCCTCAATATTAAGTTGGCCAATAATGTCCTGGACCATGGCCTGCTCGATTTCTGTGGAGCGCCGAGGGAAACGGCCTCGTTCGCGAAAGAACGCAAGGAGGATGGCAAAGCTCAGACGATTGGCATGATGTTTTGAGAGAGCGAGCGCACAATCACTCGTGGTCAGCCGGGGCATGGAGTGTCTCTTCCGATGAGAGGGCACTCCATTCATAATCCGCTTGCCATTGAAAGATGTTATGAAAGAGGGTATTGAAAGGAAATTCTCGAGGAACCGTCGTGGACACAAAATCCGTTCGTAAACGGTCGTTTGTGAAAGACGCTAAGCCTGCCAGCGCAGGTATGCTGCTCGGCTATGCCCGAGTCTCTAAAGGCGATGAGCAGAATAATGCCCTGCAGGCCAGGGCACTGAGGGCTGCCGGCTGTCGACGGCTATTCGAGGAAGCGGCTTCAGGCGGTCGTTGGGATCGGCCCGAGTTGCACCGCATGCTCGATCAATTGCGCGAGGGCGACACCGTGGTTGTCTGGAAACTGGATCGTCTGTCGCGGTCACTGAAGGATGTGCTGCATATCATGGAGCGGATCGTCGAGGCCGGAGCTGGCTTCCGCTCGGTAACCGAAGACATCGATACCACGACACCGGCTGGCCGCATGATGATGCAAATGGTCGGCTCGTTTGCCGAGTTTGAACGTGCCATGATCCGCGAGCGTACATCGGCAGGAATCGCTGCCGCTCGCGCCGAAGGCAGGACCGGGGGACGACGAAAGAAGCTTGATCCCGCAAAACGACGCGAAATCGCAGAAAGTGTCATTACGGGCCGCAAATCAGGGGCCGACATGGCACGGCTTTACAATATCAGTCAGCCAACTGTGTCGAGGATTGTCGCCCAACATCGGGCCTCTGGGCAGCCCGTAGGAACCTAAAAGTGGAAGCTGCATTCAGCCGGCCGAAGCCAATCGATCAATTTGGCGGCTGGTGACACGACTGTTGGGTCTACCCCCAGTTGGACGAATTGTCCGGGAAAAAAGTCGAAGGGGATCTGGCCGCCATCAGGATCAATGAGACTGAACGTCACGATCTGTGATGTTTCGCGAGTCTTTTGAGCGACCTTCAAAGTGCCGCGCCAGGGTCCGGTTCTGGCTGCCTCCGATTGCGTTTTGACGGAGGATGCAGCCGCTCCGCCAGGGGATGAAGGTTGGACAGGCGCGTGCGGTGGATTGGATGGTCCGGCTGAATTGGAAGGTGGGGGAGACTGCATCGATGAGGGTCCAGGCGACCCCTGTGTAGTCCGCAGGATCTCTTGAACACGGTGAAGGCGCAGGGCTTGCAGCACCAGCAGCCCAATGGACACCAGGATCAGCACCGCCATGAAAAGCAGATGAGCTGGTGCCAGGCCGAACAAAAAGCCCTGCTCCTGCTGGGTCCTGAAGGGAAGGCCCATTTGTCCATCGAACCAGTTGAACGCAATTTGCTGAGGGCTGGCCAATCCATTGGCGGCGGCTCGGGCCGCCATGCCGCTTTCCAAAAGGGATAAGCCTTCATGGAGATGCTGGCTGTTGTCTCGCATGGCTTGCAGCGACAGGGCCTGCCCGATGTCGACTAATGTATCCCCAACAAGTGCGCGACCTTGCTGGATGCGGCGCGCAGCCTCAACGGCCAGAATTTGCCGCTCGGATTCGGTCAGGGTCGGATGTGTCACCAAGAAAGTGTAC
>NZ_JQJH01000036.1 GCF_000745425.1 Beijerinckia mobilis | reverse complement strand
GATCCGCTGATCGAAGCCGAAGGGCCGGAGCCGAAGGTGCTTCTGGCCGATCGCGGCTATGACAGCGACCATATTCGCGAGACAATGGAAACAAAAGGCGCGGCCACCATCATCCCGACCCGGAAAAACCGGAAAACGCAAATCCCCGTCGACGATTACATCTACGCCCTGCGCAATCGCATCGAGCGGTGCTTCAACAAGCTCAAAAACTCACGCCGCCTCGCGACCCGATACGATAAAACCGCCGAAAGCTACCTTGGCTTCGTTCATATCGCCGCTATTCGCCTCTGGATGCGCGCATTCGTCAACAGGACCTAGTTTCTGCATCTCGCAAATAAAATCACTCGTTCTTCAAGATCAGGACAGAATGGCGCTAACATTTGCAGATCACAAGGCGCTCCTGAAAGGCATAGAGTCTGCTGGCTTTCGCTGTATGAAAGTACCGGGCGGCGTGGCCAATCCTATCCGCGTGGAATGGTGGGTGGATGGACAGCCTCGTCGTTTTCGACTTTGGGCTTTCGACATCACGCATGGCGGCGGCGGGTCTGAGGTGCGGGCGGCGGACGAATTTCGAATTCAGATCACCAATGGGCCAGCTGCTTCGACGGCCTTCGACGATGGGGCCACTGACCTCCTGATTGGCTACTCGAGGGACAGGGACGCGATCGTAGCCTATGATCGCAGATGGCTTGAACTCTGGACCAAGAAGAGAGAGACGACGGGCAGCGGCGGTTCGCCCTCGGTGCAAGTCAAGGAGTCAGACATTCAGGCAGGCCATGATCAGGGCATTCATCACCTGGTCAAGAGCGCCAATTTTGGACAGGCAGATATCGTGACCATGAGCCCGGCAATGCTGCCGGCTTATCTTTTGAACCACGACGCGGTTTTGCGGGGAACTATGACGGCTGCGGAAGCACAAACGACTGCCCCCACGCCGGAGATGACCTCTGTTGTCGATTATTGCCGCTCTCAAGGATTCGCGTTCGAACCCGATCTGATCGCCCGTTATCTGGCTGCGGCACTGACGAAGCCGCTTGTGATCTTGGCCGGCGTCAGTGGGACGGGCAAGTCGAAGCTGGCCGAGTTGGTCGCAGAGTTCTACAGCGCCGAAATGACGCCCGGGGCCGCAGGTGCAGGGCCGCCAGAAACTGGCGACAGCTTTGTGTTTGCGCCGGCACGGTCCGCCCCCGACCCTGACCGCTTCGCTTTGGTCGCCGTCCGTCCCGACTGGATCGACAACCAGTCAATCCTGGGCTTCGTGAATCCGATCACCAATCAGTATGAATCGACGCAGGCGCTCGATCTGATCCTGCGAGCGAAAGGATCGCTGGACGCCAGTACCGACAAGGCCGCCGCTCCCCGATTTTTCATGCTCTTGGATGAGATGAATCTGGCACGGGTTGAGCACTATTTCTCTGACTGGCTAGCCTGCACCGAGAGTCGCCGCTACCGCCCGGATCGGAGTATTTCTCAGCAGCCGGTCCCCCTGCATCGCGTAGGTGCCAAGCTGCAAACGGTTCTACAAAAAGCCGATGGCTCGACGGAAACGGTCGATGTGCCGTCCACAATGCCGCTGCCGACAAATCTGATTGTTACGGGCACCGTGAATGTCGATGAAACCACTTACGGCTTCAGCCCGAAGGTTCTCGATCGCGCAATGGTTCTTGAGTTCGACGAAGTCGATCTGGAACGGCTGCGCACAGGCGCTGGTGCAGTGACGACTGGAGATTATAGGCTGCCTGACAAGCTGCCGTCGTTCCGGCTTGCGACGCGAGAAGACTATGCGCGACTCCCGGCCGCCGCTCATGCGCATATCGTGGCAATCAATAAAATTCTGGAACAGGCAAGGCTGCATCTCGGATATCGTGCGGCTAACGAAATCGGCTTGTTCATGGCTCTTTTCAACGCCATGTTGCCGCTCGATGAGGGCGATGCTGAGTGGCTGCGGGCGCTCGATGCCGCAATTCTTCAGAAGGTGCTACCTCGACTGTCGGGGAACCGTGCTAAACTGGAAACACCGCTTGCCCGGCTTTGTATTTATCTGAGGGACTTGGCGGCTGCCGGCGACGATGCAGCGCTTGTTACCTTCGATGCCGATGCGTCTGCAAAGCTGCCAAAGTCATACAAGAGGGCTCTTGAGATGCTGGGGGGGCTGCGCGACTTCGGCTTTGTGTCGTTCTTCAAATGACCACGGCCTTTGCCTATCGATCGAGAAAGGACCAGGGGGCGTTCCATTCCGTCGAAGCGGGAGGGACGGTTTCCTTCGACGAGCGCGTTGAATACGCGCTGGCATTTCCGGACGGCTGCCCGTCTCGCGTTGCCCAGAGACTGGCGGAGTTAGGCGGCGATCTTATCGGACGCGAGGTCGGGGTTATCGCCTTCCGGAATTTCGTCGGTCGCACCGAGCTTGCCGGCGCGACCATTGAGGTGATTTCGACCAAAATTGGCGAAGGCGGCGTTTCGCGCGTCCTTCAAGAGGTCTCGGAACTGGCTTCCAGCCTGGTCTTCGGCTGGCGGGCACCCGTGAGCTTTGAAGCAACTGCCGCCGATACCACGCGCTCGCCTGTACCCTATCATCAACTCCAGTTTCTTCGGCGTGCGATGCTGGACGTCCGGGTAGGTGATCGTCTTCAGGATTGGCTCGCGGCTATCGATCGCAGCCCCACGCGGCGTTTCGAACCGGAGCGACCTGTCGTCTCCCCCGAGCGAGTGCGCAAGCTGGATCATCGTGCCGTTCAGTCGATATTCAACCGCATTGATCGTTTGGTGCCTGTCGGGACGGGTACAGTGATCGCCAATAACCCGCTTGCGCAGGCTCTCGCCTTCGGAACTCCCCCTCAACCGCATTTTCCTGCGGGGATTGCGGCACCACGCGGCCGGCTGTCTTTCGATACGCCGGAGAACCGCTTCGTGAAGCATGTCCTGGGTGAATCCCTGGCGCTGGTTTATCGTTTCGTCGATCATCCCAAGCTGCACCAAAGCCTCCGCGATGACTGCCGCCACATGCTGACGCTTCTGGAGCAGGCAGCAGCCGCCCCTCATTTGGTCGAGGCGGGCCGGCTGTCAGGATTCCAGGCCCCCAGCCAGGCGCTTGCAAAGGCCGACGGGTACCGCGAGGTGTTCGGATTCTGGAACGATTTCACCAGTCACGTGTCTTTGCCGCGATCGGCGGCAGAGACCAACCGAATGCTCGAAGGGCGCGACATAGCCACCCTCTATGAATACTGGGTCTTTCTCAAGGTTCTGCAGGCTGTGTGCGAGGTAACCGGCTTGAAGCCTCGGGGACAGCCGACGATCCGAAGGGACGATCTGGGCGAGAGCCTTGCCGTAGGTCTTTCGGCCGGAGTCGGCTCGGTTGTGACCGTGCGTTACAACCCGAGCTATAAGCGCTCCGCTGGCACTGCCTACTCGACCCCGCTACGCCCGGATGTTGTCGTTGAGTTCGACGGCCAACGGCACGCCTTCGATGCCAAATATCGTCTTGATCGTATCGAGTTTGCCGACGGCGACACGGATGATGGGGCTACGACCTACAAACGCGCCGATTTATACAAGATGCACACATATCGGGATGCCATCGCCGGCATGCAATCGGCCTTCGTTGTATATCCCGGCTCCGAGTTCGTCTTTTTCGAAAGAGCAGGGGGTAAGCGCAGCAGTCCGATCGAGGTCGTGGCAAACGATGGCGTGGGGGCCATTCCCTTGCGACCCGCCGATTCTGATCCCGCACATTATCTCCGCGAATTGCTCGGGGTCCTGCTCACTCGGCCGCGTCTGTCAGATTCGTCGGATTGACGATCCGCTCGAAAATAGTCCGAACCTCCGAGTAATCGACGAAATCCTGGCTGCCGCTCGATGCGAGCCGACGCATGATCTCCGCATGAACACCCTGGAGACCGTGCTTGGCAACCGCAGGGTCTTTCAAAACGGTGGCGACCAGCTTACCGAGGTCGAGCGGCTTTTCCCTGGCGGCGCTGCGTTTCGGCAGTGCGGCTGAGAGCTTGCGAAGATTGAAGACGACATCGAAATGCGCAACGTCTTCCGCTCCTGATCGTCCTTTATAGCCCTTGTGGCTTTGTTGACGCCGGTCGAGCGATGCTGCCTCATGGAAGGCGAATCCGGCCTTCTCGGCCGCCTGGCGGATGGCTTGCCAGACGTCCGCGTCAGTATTGTGAAAAACAACAGTCGCCCAGCCGCCCGGCTTCAAAACGCGGGACATCTCGCGCATCGCGCCTTCGATGAGCGCTGCATAATCTTCCAGGGATTTTCCACCTTTTTCCAGGCTCAGCGAGCGATTCACAACGGCCTCGCTGGTGCTGTCCGTGAGCCGGCCGAGCCAGGACTCCCAGATCAGATTGCAATCGGCATAGAATATGTTGGAGCCGAACGGCGGGTCGGTGAAAATGTAATCGATCGATCCGTCCGGAATGCCGGTCAGTTCTGTAGCACTACCAAGGGTCACAGCCGGCGGCTCAGCTCCGTGCGGCTGATAGCTCCGATAATATCGCTGCAACTGATCGATCTTGTTACGCATGACCTCAAGGACGTTAGCCTCCGAGGACAACTGCGGGATATACAAAGTTCCCGTCAGCGGGCGCTGACCTCCCCGAGCGTTGAAACGCCGCATTCGGGTTCCATGCCAGGCGGTATTGGTAAAGGCAAAAGCGAGCGCACGGCGAACTCTGTCGTCAGGGACGGCCATGATCTCGCGCCAGAGCAACGCGAGCGCGTGCAAGTTTCTGGGCGTGTAAAAGTCAGCGACCGTCTCAATGCCGCGCAATTGGAGCGCGCAACGTATATACATCTCTCGGTCGTCGCCACAGGCGTTCTTCGGAAACCAAGCCTCGATCGTCGCTCGTTCATGTGACAGCGCACGTCGGATGTCCGCAGGTGAGGCGACCTTTTCGGCGCGCTTGCCGTCAGCGGTCTCATAGTCGATCCACGCAGGGACGGACCCGAGATTTTCCAGCTGTGACCGCTTTAGTTCCTGGTGGCAGCGCGGACAGGCAATTGAGGTTCCAAGCCGGCCGGTGGCCCGGTCCATAACCTCCCAAAGCAGAAAATAGCTGTGACATTTAGGGCAGCAATGTTTGCTGCTCCAAAGTGTCCAATGAATCAGGCCCTTGCTCCCGTCAGTATGCGTGGTCTGATAAAGAGAGTGGAACTCCTTACCGAGTTTCGCCTCGATCGCCTGGAAGCCGGCAGCAAGCGCCTCTGGGTCACATGGTTGGGTGTGATTCCAGGCCAAGTGGGCGGCGGCGGGGGACAGATCGTTTAGAATTGTGCGCCGACCTGAAAGCGCAGCCGCCACACCTGTCATCCCAGAACCACAAAACGGATCAAGCACGACATCGCCGGGCTGGGTATAATGCTCAATGAAGGGCGTGATCGCCTCGGGCGGCACTTTGGTATGATAGCTGTGCGCGAGATAAAACGCGCTGCCCCGACCGCCTTCTATCCGCAATGATGAAAGCGGCTTATCGACCGGCCGGCCCCCGCTGCTGCGAGGCAGAGACTCGGGCGTTGAAAGGTACCCCGACACAAAATCAGCCGGCCCTTTGGATTTGCTTTTCGGCTTCCCCTTAAGAACCCAAATCCCGTCACGTTCGCGAGCGCCTAACTCCGCGCAGCGCTGTGCGATCATGGGCATTGTGATCCCCGAAACGGACTGATTTGCTGCCAGCGCGCCCTGAACGACAGAGGAATAGATTTCGTCATTGCGACTGAGGCCGCTTGCAAGAGCATCGCGTATGATCTGATCGACCATCCCGGCAATCGGCAATGCAGGTGCCGCCGCTCGCGTCGTCCGCGACCGATGGCGGAGACACATCATCAGGTCCAGCGTGGTGACATGCTCCTTCCCGGTTACACCCTTCACGCCTTTGATTGACGGCTGCCCCTTGTTCAGCAGGTGGACGCTTTCGGTATCGAAGCCAGCGTCGCTCAATGCCGTCTGGATGCTCTCCCACACCTTGTCGTCGGAGTTGGAAAAGGCGAGAACAGCTCGCCCGCCAGACTTCAAGACCCGCGCCGTATGCGCGAAAGCCCGACCCATCAGGCTTCCGTACGCGTCGATCGTTTTCCCGCCGTCCGCCGGCGAACGGCTCTTGTTGACGACAATTTCGGCCGACTCGTCGGTCATCTGACCGAGCCAGGCGTCCCATAGAAGCGAGGAGTCAGCATAGAAAATGTTCGCTCCGAACGGCGGGTCCATAAAGACGAAGTCAACAGATCGGTCAGGAAGACAGTCGAGATCGGCGGCTGATCGCTGGAAGACCTCAGCGCGCATTTCGGTTGCCTTGAAGCTGCGATAGTACCGCAAGACGTCTGCGGCTTTCCTCTTGAAAAGACTCCAGACGTTCCATTCGTAGCGCAGAGACGAGATATACAGTGTCCCCGTCATGACATTGGTGGGACGCTTGGCATTCCACTGATAGCGACGCGACGCACGGTTCACTGCCGCCGTAAATGCGAACATGAGAGCTTCGCGAACACGCCCCTCTGGCTGGCCAATGATCGCGTGGCGCAGGGCCGCAAGGGCATGCAGATTGCGACGTGTGAAAAAGTCGGAAGCGGTCTCGATGCCCATCGCTCGATGTCCGGCCCGCCACATCTCGCGTTCCGAACTGAACGCCACGTCCGGCGTCCAATAGGGAATTGGCGCCTTAGCCGCCTGTTCGATCAGGGCGCGCTCTTCCCTTGTCGGCGTGTGGGAGTCGATCCGATTGCTTCCTTCGGAGGTATGGCTTTGGACGGCCTCTTCGCCGATCCATTCGAGATTGCCTTTCCGAGAAACAGACAAGCATCGCGGGCAAGCCACGCGATCACCGACAGTTCCGCCGGCGCGTTGAACAGCATCCCAATACAGAAGACGGCCGCCACATTGTGGGCAACGATAAACGTCGCTCCAGGTCATATATTCAACAATTCGATCGCTTCCGACGGGGCGGTACAACCAGTCGATCGTCGGCATGACAATCTTGGAGACGCGCTCAAAAGCAGCTGCGAACGCGTCGGGATCGCACGGGGTCGTATAATTCCTTGCTATATGCACGGCCGCAGGCGACAGGTCGGACAGCAGGGCATTGCGCCCCTCCATGAGGGCCGCAACGCCAGTCATTCCGGACCCACAGAAGGGGTCGAAAACGACATCTCCGGGCTTTGTATAGGCCCGGATAAAGGGCTGGATCGCGTCGGGAGGCACCTTCGTGTGATAGCTGTGCGCCCGGTATGAGGTCGATGTCTTCTGAACGTCGATCCGTTCGGGCAGCTTTGCCTTTGCGAACGACGCGGGCGGTTTCGGAAGGGCAACAGATTGAGGCGCACGCGGGTAACTGACAGCCTGCGCTTCCGTGCGCTGACGTACTGCCGCTACGGCCTCGGCCGCATTTGACGTGAACGCCTCGCGCACATCCTCGGGCAGCCTGCCGCTCGCGAGCAGCAGCAATTCCGGCGGCATGCAAAGCGCCTCGGCGAGCTTCAGGACTTGCTCCTCGGTCGGCTGCCGGTTACCCGCTTCGATATGGCTAAGGAGCGATTTCGAAACAGAGAGCACCTTGGCAAGATCGACCTGGGATAGCCCGAGTTGCTCACGACGGTCGCGAATGGCGGAAGGCTGAGACCAAGATTTCATAGACGAACAATCAGCTAGGGTTTCCGTTAACGATGATGGTGTTGACAAGAGTCGTCAACACCTAAATGCCGCTTGTCCAGGGCTAAACACGCCTGCCCGACCGGAAACTTAATAGTGTAGCATAAAGGACATTCCATGTCAGAAGTAAAAGCGGCACGAGGCAAGCTTTATCAGGCCATCAATGAAGACAGCCATTGTATTGTCGGCAGTCCTTCTAAGACTATTGGAATGGAAAGTGATCGCCAGACACTTGCCGACCTTATTCAGTTTATGGAGGACACCAACACGATGCGTCTCTTAAGGAATGCAAATTTTGCCGATTGGTCGTTTGGCATAGACGAAATGGACGGCCTTGACCGTCTCATGCGAAATTCGAAGGGTGCCGAGCATGAGTTTATCGACCAGGAATTAGAGGTACGTCGCCAGACACTTTTGCGAGCGGTGCAAACCTTTCAGCATTCATTTGCAGAAAATACCCGTCCTACACCGTATGCCCGCAGTTATAATGCTATTCCGAGAAATTGGGAAAAGGAGCAACCGGAGCGCTTTGCTAAGACGGTCGAAGAGCTTCATGCAGCAGCAGACGCCGTCTGTACTGCCTATGATGAATTGATACGGTTAGGCAGAAACAGATTGGCCGTATAATGACAGTTTTCAATCCTTTTAGAGTTAAACGAGCCACAAGCTGAGTGGTTAATTTTAGCTGATTTGAGAAGCACGACCTATTGAACTCACCCCATCCGTGTCGCTTGCCCTTTTTCCATCTCGACCTCGTTGTAATAGGCGGCAGCCTGCTGGATGGAACTGTGGCCGGACTGGCGCATGGCCTCCTGGATCGGAATGCCGCGCCGCGCGGCCTCGGTGAGATAGCCCGAGCGCAGCCCATGCGCAGAAAAATCCTTCGGATCGAGACCGGCCGCGCGGCAGCGGGCCTTGAGGATCTCGTTGACGCTGTTGCCGGAGAGCGGCCGCATGCCGACGCGTTCGAAGCGGTCGATCGCCCGGAAGATCGGCCCCTCGTCGATCTGCGCGGCCGCACACCAGAGCCGTAAAGCCTCGACCGGCTGGCCGATCATCAGGACGCTGACGTCCTGCTCATGGGTGGTATTCTTGGTTGTGCCAAGCCGCCAGGCGAGACAGGGCAAGACCGCTCCTTTGGGATGCGCCGGATCGGCTGGCACGGGCGGCCGCTCGACGAGATCCTCGACGCGGAGACGCGCCACTTCGGAGCGGAGGCGGCCGCCCGCGGCGAAGGCAACGTGTAATAAGGCGCGATCGCGCACATCGGCCAGCTTGTCGCCGGAACAGGTCGCCAGCAAAAGGTCCAGGATGTCGCGCGTGACCGGCTTGGTGCTCTTGCGGTGGCGCGGCCGTTTCGCCGCCCGAACAGCGAGCCGCAGCGCCTCGCGGAATCTCGGCTCCTGGAAGGGACCAATCACGCCATGCCGGCGATGCAAGGTGGTCCAGGAGGCCAGGCGCCGCTCGACCGTGGCGGGGCTGTGCGGCCCCGCACTACGCAACAGGTCCTGGGCGCGCAGGGCGGTGGCGATGGCTTCCGGCATGCCGTGGCCTGGATCCTCGGCCCGCTTGACCGGATCCCAGAGGTGGTGGGCGAGAAAGCGCAGGAGCAGGGCCTCAGACGCCGGCCAGGGCAGGGGTGTTCCCGTCGCGGCCTGCGCCCAGGCCTCGAGATAGGCGAGATCGGAGGCGAGCGCCCGCAGCGTATTGTCGGGGGTTCCTTCCCGCGCGAGATGCTTCAGGGTGGCGATCTCGTCCTCGGAGAGAAGCTCCGCCATCTGCTCGCGGCGGGCGGGCGGCAGGATGATGCGCAAAGAATCGAGCGCCAGGGCGCGGCGATCCTTCGGCGACAGGCAAGCGTGCAGGGGATCAGGATCTTCATCGGCCATGGGCGGCGTCTATTCAATCAGGGAAAATTCCGAGCGGATTGTAGCTGTCGTTTTCGCTCAATAACCGGATTGTGCATATTTGTTTTTTATCATTTATCGATTATTTTGATCGAGCGGATTTATCCTGGTTCGGCGGATTTTGAGACCGACAAAAACCTGGGGGGTCATATGGCTTTAAGCATCGCAGCGTTTGTCAAAATCATTGCGTTGGGTCGTGAAAGTCCACATACGCGCTCAAGGTTGCCGTTGAGATAGGCAGTGCGAACATGTAGCATCATCTGAGCACCCCAGCGAGACCACCGCATCTGGCGTTTCTTGCACATGCGGTGATTGATGATCTGATTGACGGTGGACTCGATATGGGCCGTGGATATCGGCTCCCCGTGATGCCAGGCACGACCATAATCCATCAATGATCTGATATTTCCGCGAGTATAACGCTCGAGATCCTGGAACCGTTTGTAGGCCTCCCTGATCCGTGCCGGATCACCACCCGCGTCATGAGTTGCATTGTGATGGGAAAGGATTTGCGCACCCAAATGAGACAGGGCGATCAGCCATCGGCCATGACGGGATCGGCCGTGGTGCCAGAGGTTCCGCCTGACACTGTGCAAAGAGCGTTGGTAAGTGGCTTGCAGGGTCTGGCTATCGGGATCGGCATAATCGATCGTCCAGGAAAGGCTTCTGCCGAGCCATTCCATTCTCCGCCGCAGGTGAAACCAGTCGAGCCGATGTTCGACCTGACCGTTCAGCCATTGGCCAGCCATCAGCCGCATGGCATCCTCCCCGTCAGACAGAACAGTCAGCCTTGTGGTTGGTCCGCGTCCCGCTGTACGAAGGGCTGAACGCACCCGTTCGCGTGCATGAGCGTCAAGATCGCGAACCGCGGCAAAGACTTTGGACGATTGTTCAAGCGGTTCGATCTTGCCAAGGACGATTTCAAAATGTCGGCGTTGATTTTTCGAGCTTGCCGCCCGGACAAAAGCGCCATCGATCCCGACAGTCATCTGCTCAACAGGCTTTTCGGCAAGCGGCCTGGTGGCGATTTCTGCTTGTATTTCCTCTTCAATCACCTTTCCGACTGCCATGACGCGATTGCGGGTGGTCGCAGGATTGAACGAGCCAATATCCGGCAGGAATTCGTTGAGGATCGTCGCCGCTTGCCGATAGGAATAGACGCTGCCCAGCTTGGCTTGCAGATACCGTAATTCCGGCGTTGAGCGATGAGGGAAAAGAGCCCCAACCGGAGAGGCGGCATTGGAAGCCCCACAACGGCAGTCTTCATAGCGGGGAGCATGCAGGCGCAAGTGACCAAAAATCGTATCGATTTTGCGGCGCCGATGATCTTTGATGGGTCGCGCACGATCGCAACTGCTGCAAATCCGTGCCTTGGCGATGAAAGCCTGCACTTGATCGCAGGTGACTTCTGCCTGGATTTGACGGATCAGATATTTGCCTCCCTCATGCGTGAGGCCGAGGTCGGCTTCGGAGGCCAATTCCGGACGCTCGATATGGCCAATGGTTCTAGACTGGAGAACCCCTGTCTCGTCTATGCGCTCAAGCTTCAAGATCCATTGCATCGGAAACTCCGCGATAATCATCTCTCCAAAATAGCGGAGTTTCCCTTAGCGACCCCCAGGTTTTTGTCGGTCTCGCGACGACACGAGCGGAGAAGTCCAGGACCTTGTGGAGGAAAAAGAAGGCCTGTGAGGTAACGACATGGAACGATCTGTAAAAAAGTCCGCAAGACGCGTATATCGACATGATGCGATCTGTGATTGTAGTCAACAAACCTGACCCAAGAGAGAAGTTCCGTAAAAGCGCAATGAAATTTCCGGTATCCCCCTCTCTGAATTGATCACGAACCATCAGGGATTATAGGGTATCGAAACCTCCGGTACGTTTACATTCATCCTCAATAGTGTTTGCAATGATTCCGCTCAAGGTATTGAAGGTTACAGGCGACCTTCTCTGTCAATCAAAGACACAAACTCAATTTCATAAACCTTTGTAAATAAGCGACACGTCGCATATTACCTCAATCTTTGCCGGAGATGACTTTTCTTCCCCATCTGGGGTATCAACCCATCGCATTCCATAAAATAGAGACAGGCTGATCAAGATTGCCCACAATCGACTATCAAATGGAGTAGACGATTCCTGATTGTCTCTTTTGACGTCTTCAGTTATGTTGTTAAATGTAATTTTAATGAATAAACAAAAGGTAGGAACACTTGGAGCGCGACCGCCCAGGGAGCAGTGGCTCTGCCCATCTCAACACCGAAGTGATCACCAGACTCTATGCTTCTCTGCGCGATCAAAAGCCAGAGGACGTGGATGCTTGCTATAACAGATGGCGCCACTTTCGAGGATAGTGCCTTTCATCTGACAGAGCGTGGCTCAATTCTTGAGGCGTGGCGCTTCATTTGTGCACACAAGATCTACGTCAAATTCGATTCTTTCACGGTGAACAATTCAACAGGGCGCAGGCATTGGTGAGCGGTCTGTTGAAAATAGCACGATTTCCACGTTTGTGTTTCAAGGCGGTTTGATTGCCGAGCACCGAGATAAGTGTGACGCGCTGAAATGGGCTTCTCAAGCCTGTCTGTTTCCAATCACTGTCGTGGCTGGCACGATAGAACTGCTTCGAAAAGTAATGGAACGGTGTAGACTGGATGATTTCGTTCTGAAATATCTTCAGCAATGTACAAGATCCGCATTTCAACCTATCATTTACTGATGATACAAATATAATATTCTTACTTTATAAAGCTTTGAGAGAATTTACGGATCGCTTAGCTCACCGCCAGCAACATCATTTTTTAATAAAGTTTTATGTGGATCTTCGTACTGAAGCTTTGCTTTGTAAGCTATTACCTTAAGTTATATATGGGGAGGAAGCAATGAATGTAAGTATTTCAGCCATTCAATCCGCTCTGCAGCAACAAGGATTCAATCCTGGAGAAATAGATGGAATTTGGGGTCGCCGTACAGCCGCCGCAGTAAAGTTATTTCAGAAAGCCCATGATCTTACAGTAGATGGGATCGCCGGCCCAATAACACTTAAAGCTCTCTTCAAACAAGTTGAACCAATTGATGGTGCTACCGGACCCATCATATGGCTCGAGGAAGCTAAAAGTCTTATAGGGACAAGGGAGGTTTCAGGAAACGGGTCTAATAAAACTATTATTCAATGGGCGAAGAATCTCAATCTTGATTATAATAGTGACGATATTCCTTGGTGTGGTTTGTTTGTCGCACATTGTATCGGCTCGACATTACCAAATGAATCACTGCCTTCGAACCCGTTAGGGGCTAGAAACTGGTCGAAGTTTGGGGAGTCCTGTTCCCCCATGACCGGTGCTATCATGGTTTTCTGGCGCAATTCGAGAGATAGCGGGCTCGGGCATGTCGGTTTCTACATGTCAGAGGATGAGCAAGCTTTTCATATTCTAGGAGGCAATCAAAGTGATAGCGTCAACATGGCGCGTTTGGCGAAAAACCGCCTTGTTGCTTCACGTTGGCCGCAGACTGCCAGCAGCCTTACAGGCCAGATCGTTCATGATGAAAATGCAGCAAAAGAACATTCACTGTCTCACAGTGAGGCTTAATATCTGATGTTTCGATGAACGTCACTTGATATCAGCTTGAGAAATTTCTCCTTAATCATTTCTTTTATGATGACTGAAGTGAGGAATAAGGCTCAGCTTCATAAAATCATTCACTTCTTCATGGTCAATCATATGAAATTGTTAGCATTAAGATTCGGGATTGTTCTGGCTTTGAGTATCAATAATTCCCAAAACACACTCTTAGCCAGAAATTATATCCATTCGTATATGCCTATCGTTATTGGAGGCGATTCTACTTTCGATGCATGTCCGAGCACAGGAAAAGTGATCGGCCTGGATCAAAATCGGGACGGATATTTGTCAGTTCGCAATGGCCCGGATAAGGCGCGCTTTGATGAGATTGATCGTATTCCTAATGGCCAAATCCTATGGATATGTGATCGCGTGGAACAATGGTTCGCGGTTGTTTACCAACCAGGAGATCAGCAGGATTGCGGCGTTTCAACCCCTTGGTTAATCAAGTCACCTTATACAGGCCCCTGTCGATCAGGATGGGTTCATTCAAGATATGTAGGCGATCAGGCAGGATGAAATCGGTCATATGGCGCAAAATAAGAGAATATCGCATCCAGCGGCCGCACCCGTCCATGCTTATCTTAGGGTCAGTTCACGGTGCGCCAGCTTTCCTAAGTAGAGGCTACCGCCGGAACGGAACTGCCAACAGACTCGAATTCGATGCATGATGCGCGTCCGATGAGGACTGTCCGGGACTGGAAAAGAGTTGGGGCAACAGCATTGTTGAGGGAAGATTGGCTCTTCCGAGGGGGAGGAAGAAGTCATGCAGTGGCGGATCAAGCTGGAGGCGACGACCGGCTGGGGTGAGGTGATCGAATACGAGGTCGGGCAATTGGAACGGTCGTTCTTGACAGCAACGATCGAGGATTTCGGACTCGCCCTCCAGGAAAGCAAGGACATTTTGCACCAGCTGCAGGCCACCATGGTTGAAAGCCAGATGCTGGAATTCAATGCCGCCAGCCAGCTCTGTACGGCTTGCTATGCCCTTCGCCCGGTCAAGGATTGGCGCCAGCGCAAGATCCAGACCCTCTTCGGCACGGTGGAAGTGAGGGTACCAAGGCTCAAACTTTGCCGCTGCTGCAATCCGAACGGCTTTTGCACCATCGCCTTTTCCGTCGCCGATGATTTTCTGCCCAACCGCTGCACGCCCGAGCTTGAAAGGATCCAGGCGGAATTGGGTGCCCGGCTGACCTTCCGGGAAGCGGCAAAGGTTCTGTCATCGCTTCTGCCTGCCTCCCCAGCCAATCACACGACGATCCGCAACCGGCTGGCGCACGTCGGCTCGGCCCTTGCGGAGAACGATCACAAAGCGGTCGGGATGTCTCGTGAAACTGCCAATGACGACGTGAGGCAGCCTGGCAAGCCGATTACTGTCTTCCTGGATGGAGCGCATATCCGCGCGGTTCCCGGGCATCAAAGCCGAACCCTCGACGTGATGGTCGGCAAAGTGGAGACGGAAGGCGGGACGCCGCGTCGGTTCGGCTTTGCCATGAAGGGGGCTGATGGGCCGTCCTCCCTGCTCCGTGCGGCGCTTCAGGAACAAGGCTGGACACCCGGCACGTCGGTCACCGTCATCAGCGATGGCGAGGTGACCTTGCCGCTCTTGGTCAAGGCGGCCACCCAGGAGCCGATCACCCCAATCCTCGATTGGTGGCATCTCTCCATCCGCGTCCGCCACATCGAGCAATAGATCATAGGGCTTCAGGGCCATCGCCTGGGACAAGTGCTCGACGTCTCGTCCCTGGCGGCCGAAGCGGAACGGATCCGGCGCAGGCTCTGGCATGGACAGGGTGAGCGAGCCCTTTTGTTGATTTTTGTTGAGAACTGACCCGGGATTTTCATCGAGAAGTGACCCGGATTGAAACTATCCTGTGCTTGCGTTTGGCTGGTCAAGTCATGTTTTCTGCTTCTTTGATTTTTCCTGAGTTACGCTTGCTTTGAACCGGAAGCTGTCGTTACCGGTTTCCAAAATATGGCAGTGATGAGTGAGCCGATCGAGCAAGGCAGTCGTCATCTTGGCATCGCCGAACACACCAGCCCACTCGCTGAAGCTCAGGTTCGTGGTGATGATGATACTCGTGTGCTCGTAGAGCTTGCTGAGCAGATGGAACAAAAGCGCACCGCCTGACGGACTGAACGGCAGATATCCCAATTCGTCGAGGATAATCAGATCGAGCCGCAAAAGCCGCTCGGCGAGTTGACCGGCCTTGTTCAAGGCCTTTTCCTGCTCGAGAGCGTTGACCAGATCGACTGTGGCGAAGAACCTGACCTTTTTACGATGATGTTCGACGGCCTGGACGCCAAGGGCCGTGGCGATGTGCGACTTGCCTGTGCCGGGGCCGCCGATCAAGACGACATTGTCGGCATCATCGATAAATGCACCACGATGAAGCTGACGGACCATGGCTTCATTGACCTCGCTGGCAGCAAAATCGAACCCGGACAAATCCTTGTAAGCCGGGAACCGGGCTGCCTTGATCTGATAGGCAATGGAGCGAACCTCTCGTTCGCTGACCTCAGCTTTGAGCAACTGGGAGAGGGTAGGCACAGCCGTTTCGAAGGCAGGTGCACCTTGTTCGTTGAGATCGCTGACGGCCTGGGCCATGCCGTACATCTTGAGGCCGCGCAGCATCACAACGACGGCGGCACTGGCTGGATCATGGCGCATGACGTCTCTCCTTGCCGCGCAGAGCATCATAGCGTTCGACATTGGCCTTGGGCTCGATGCGTAAAATCAGCTTTTGGGGAGCATCAATGCTGGCGGATCTCTCCATCTTGCCGTCGACGAGCCGGTGCAAAAGATTGAGGATATGGGTCTTGGTAGGAACGCCTGCCTCCAGCGCCAATTCGACTGCGCAGAGCACGGCCAGCTCATCGTGTTGCAGGACCAGCGCCAGGATCTCAACCATCTCCCGGTCGCCGCCGTCCCGCTTGAGGAGGTGGCTCTGAAGTTGCCGGAATGCATCGGGCATCTCCGTGAAGGGCGCGCCATTGCGTAAGGCGCCAGGCTTGCGTTGGATGACCGTCAGATAGTGCCGCCAGTCATAGACGGTTCGTCCCGGTAGATTATGGGACCGTTCGATGATCCGCGCATGTTCGCAAAGGATCTGCCCCTCGGCAGCGATAACGATCCGCTCCGGATAGATCCGCAGGCTGACTGGCCGGTTGGCAAAGGATGCCGGCACGCTATAGCGATTGCGCTCGAAGTGGACGAGACACGTCGGTGACACGCGCTTGGTCTGCTCGACAAAGCCATCGAAGGGGCGCCCCAGTGCCATCAGGCTAGCGATTTCCCCGGCATGTACATCGGCGATCGTCCCTGGCAGCATACCATGCTGGATCTGGCCCCAGCGCTCGATGCACTGTTCCTCAAGCCAGACGTTCAGGGCGGCAAGATCAGGGAAGCTGGGGACCGGCTGCCAGAGCTGGCGCCTTGTGTCCTGAACATTCTTCTCGACTTGTCCCTTTTCCCATCCCGAGGCTGGATTGCAGAACTCGGGATCAAACAGATAATGGCTGGCCATCGCTGCAAAGCGGGCATTGACCTGCCGGGCCTTGCCTAAACCGATCCTATCGACCGCAGTTCGCATATTGTCGAAGATTCCGCGTTTGGGCACGCCACCCAAGACACGGAACGCCTGGGCCAGCGCATCGAACAGCATCTCATGGGTCTGAAGCGGATAAGCGCGCACGATGAACGCGCGGCTGTGTGAAAGCTTGGTATGCGCCACCTGCAACTTCGTACGCTCGCCGGCGAGCAAGGCCCAATCCTCACTCCAATCGAACTGGAAGGCTTCTCCTGGCGAAAAGACCAAAGGCACGAACGTGCCGCGGCCTGTGGTCTGCTCATCGCGCTGACGGTCCGCCTTCCACTGCCTTACAAAGGCAGCCACGCGGCCGTAAGAACCGGGATAACCCAATGAGATCAGATCGGCGTGCAACTGTTTGGCAGTTCGCTTTTGTTTACGCGACTTGCCAGCTTCGATCCTCAGCCAGCCTGACAACTTCTCGGTAAAAGGATCCAGTTTGCTCGGCCGATCAGGAACCTTGAACTTCGGTTCCACCGTATCCGCACGTAGATATTTGCGGATCGTGTTGCGCGACAAGCCTGTGCGGCGCTCTATCTCTCGGATCGGCATTCCCTCTCGGAAATGCCAGCGCCGGATGACGCTCAATAACGCCATGTCGATCACTCCGTTGCCCCCGCTGAAAACAGCAAGGGTGAGGTCAAAACATGGGTCAAATCTCGGTGGAAATTTTCGGCTTCCCTGGGTCAGTTCTCAGTGGAATTCAACA
>NZ_JQJH01000035.1 GCF_000745425.1 Beijerinckia mobilis | reverse complement strand
AGGCTTCGAGCAGCGTTTCCCACAATCCAGCCAGCGTCCAGCGCCGAAACTGGCGATAAACTGATGACCATTTGCCGAAATGCTCGTGCAAATCGCGCCATTGCACGCCCGTGCGGGAAATCCAGAAAATACCATCAAGAACAAGGCGATGGTCCTTCGCACGTCGCCCGCTATGCGGCCCGCGCCGCGTCACGAACGGCTCAAGACAGGCCCATTCTTCATCCGACATCAGCCCACGAATCAAAGTCGCCTCCTTCTGAAAGCGACTTTGAATCAGAACCTTCGCAACTTGGGAATCCTATTCGTCAACAGGACCTAGAGCGTTTCGGATCTATCCGGAAACGCCCCGCGCAGAAAATTGAAGTATTTTTAAACTTATGAAATCGTGAAGCGATTTAATGTTGACGGAAAATGCTGTTATGGGACGCATCGGCGTTGGACTCCTCCGTCGCTGCATGGATTACGAAAAACCGAGACCCATGCACATTGGTATAATACTAACGTGCACGATCAATGATTGTTGGACTATTCTTGCGTTTTCGTTTCTTCAAAGCGATAGCGAAAATGCGAGAAAACCACCAAAGCTCGTTCTTTGCGGCCTTGGTATAAGATGGTGCAATCGAACAAATCTGGCGTGAGGTCACACGAGGCCGGTCGTGTAATAGACGAAGATGATGAAGAAGACGGCGCTCGTCTTCAGGAGCGCGATCACGAAAATATCGCCATAGGATTGTCTGTGGGTGAGGCCGGTGACTGCGAGGACGGTGATGACCGCGCCATTATGCGGCAGAATATCCATGCCGCCGCTCGCCATGGCGGTAACCCGGTGCATGACCTCGAGAGGAATGCCCGCGGCCTTTGCGCTTGCGATGAACTGGTCCGCCATTGCTCCGAGCGCGATGCTGAGGCCGCCGGAGGCCGATCCCGTAATGCCGGCAAGTGTCGTGGTGACGATCGCTGCATTGACGAGCGGATTGGGGATTGCCTGCAGCGCCTGACGCAGCGCGATGAAACCCGGAAGCGCCGCGATGACGGCACCGAAACCATATTCCGATGCCGTATTCATTGTCGCAAGCAGCGCGCCCGCCACGGCATGTTTCGAGCCGTCCATGAAAGTCTTGGCAATCCGCCGGTAAGATAAGGCGGCGACCATGAAAATACTGATGAGCAAGGCGCCTTCGAGCGCCCAGACGGCTGTGACGGTCGGCACTTTGGTGACGATCGGCGCTGCAAGTCCTGGCAAGCTGACTTCGTGCACTGGACCGAAGGCGATGGGGATCAGGCGTGTGAAGACAATGTTAAACAGGCCGACGGAGATCAGCGGCAGGAAGGCGATGACGGGATGGATGCGGTGATCCGCCAGCACCAGAGCGGGTTCATTGATGTGATTGTCGCCATAGCCTTCCGATCCAGTCGCACGGCGGCGCCATTCGAGATAGGCAAGACCGGTAATGAGGATGAACAGGGAGCCAATGGTGCCGAGCCAGGGGGCGGCCCAGGAATTGGTCTGGAAGAAGGTCGTCGGAATGATGTTCTGGATCTGCGGCGTGCCCGGCACCGCATCCATGGTAAAACTGAAGGCGCCGAGCGCCAGAGTGGCGGGCATCAGCCGTTTGGGGATGGCCGCCTGACGAAACATTTCCGCGGCGAAGGGATAGACCGCGAAGACGACGACGAATAGCGAGACGCCGCCATAGGTGAGCAGCGCCGCCACCAGCACGATCGACAGGATCGCCCGCTCGTGGCCCACCATACGGATGATCGTCGCCACGATGACCTTGGAAAAGCCCGACAGTTCGATGAGCTTGCCGAAGATCGCACCGAGAATGAACAGGGGAAAATAGAGTTTCACGAAGACGACCATGCGTTCCATGAACAGGCCGGTGAAGACGGCGGGAACGGAGGCCGGCTCTGTGAGCAGCACGGGGATCATCGCCGCGATGGGGGCGAAGAGAATGACACTGAAACCGCGATAGGCAATAATGATAAGAAAAGCGAGCCCGGCGAGGGCGATCAGAATACTCATTGTTTCCTCCCGGCGGCCTGCTGGCGGGACGCCGCAGGTCTGGAGCGCCCGGATGTTTCCGTATGGCTCCATTGAAAATGTGCTCCGATGGTATCCGGCACGGGACAAACTGTAGTCTGATTGTGCTGCAACACAATCGCCCTGTTCCGCCGCCTTGACGGGCTTATGGATAGCCCATTGCAGGTATAATCCCGCCGCGCCGCATCAGGATCGACGGCATTTCGGAAAATGGGCCTTCCGGACTTTGCAGAATCCCTTGGCATGACCCCTTTGATTAGGTAATAATTTTACTTATCGAATTGTCTGCCTGCGCCGGGAAACAAACCATGGTCGTCCGAATCGCCACGGTCGCCTTCGAGGGTATCGAGGCCCGCCCGGTTGACGTGCAGGTGCAGATCGCCAATGGCAATGTGGTTTTTGCCGTCGTCGGTCTCGGCGACAAGGCGGTGGCGGAATCGCGTGAGCGCGTGCGCGCGGCGCTGAATGCGTCTGGCCTCGCTTTGCCCGCCAAGCGGATCACCGTCAATCTCGCTCCAGCCGATCTGCCGAAAGAGGGTAGCCATTACGATCTGCCGATCGCTCTTGGTATTATGGCGGCGATCGGCGCTCTGCCTGCCGATGCGCTCGCCGATTACACGATTTTGGGGGAACTTGCGCTCGATGGCACGATTACGCCGGTCGCCGGTGTTCTCGCCGCCGCCATCGCCGCCAATGCGCGCGGCCATGGCCTGATCTGCCCGCGCGAATGCGGGCCGGAAGCCGCCTGGGCGGCACGCGACCTGCCGATCCTCGCGCCATCATCGCTCATACAATTGGTCAATCATTGCAAGGGCACGCAGGTCCTGCAAAGGCCGCAGGCGGCCTTGCGCAAGCCGCCCGCCGATCAACCGGATTTGAGCGAAATCAAAGGGCAGGAAAGCGCCAAGCGGGCGCTCGAAATCGCCGCTGCCGGCGGCCACAACCTTCTTTTCAACGGGCCGCCCGGCGCCGGCAAATCTATGCTCGCCGCGCGTCTGCCCTCGATTCTGCCGCCGCTCGATCCGCGGGAATTGCTGGAAGTCTCGCTGGTTCACTCCGTCGCCGGCGACCTTGCTGGCGGGGCGCTGACCGACCGGCGGCCGTTTCGCGCGCCGCATCATTCGGCTTCCATGGCGGCGCTTGTCGGTGGCGGTCTGCGCGCGCGGCCGGGCGAAGTGTCGCTCGCCCATCACGGTGTGCTGTTTCTCGATGAATTGCCGGAATTTCAGGCCTCGGTTCTCGATTCCTTGCGCCAGCCGCTTGAGAGCGGAGAAGTCTCCATCGCGCGGGCCAATCACCGCATCACCTATCCGGCGCGGTTCCAGCTCGTCGCGGCGATGAATCCGTGCCGCTGCGGCCACGCAATGGATCCGGGTTTTGCTTGTTCGCGCGGCCCCAATGCGCGCTGCATGGCGCAATATCAGGCGAAACTTTCGGGGCCCTTGCTCGATCGCATCGATCTCCATGTGGATGTTGCCGCCGTGAGTGCCGCCGATCTTCTGCTGCCCGCGCCTCGGGAGGGGTCTGCCGAGGTCTCCGCCCGCGTGGCCCGCGCGCGGGGGATTCAGCAGCGGCGTTATGAGGCGCTTGGCCTGCCGCAGGTCGGTTCAAACGCGGCTGCACCGGCCAAGATCATCGAGCAGGTGGTGGCGCTTGATACCGGCGGCCTCGCTTTGCTGCGCGAGGCATCCGACCGGCTGCATCTTTCGGCGCGCGGCTTTCACCGGGTGCTGAAGCTTGCCCGCACCATCGCCGATCTCTCAAACCTTGAAAGTGCCGACGGCGGCTCGGTCGGCGCGCCGCATCTTGCCGAGGCGCTTTCCTATCGAGGAGATCTCACGCCCCGTCGCAGCGCGGCGTGAGTGTATGTCTATAGCCGCAGCCGATACATTGCTCGATATGCAACGCTAATGAGGTGGCGGCGTTCTCCCGGCAAAGCAACCGGGAGGTTCTTCCATGACGACCAAAGACTCCTCGAAGTCGGCGATCATTGATTTCAGCCAGCCCGTCAGGCTGGAGTCGATTCCGGAAAACCGCATTCTCGAAGCCTGCCTCGGCGAACAGACCGCCATTTTGATACGCGATGGCGACAGCCTGACGCTGCTCAGCGGAAGATGCACCCACGCGGGCGGCCCTCTGGCCGAAGGCATTCTTGCCGATGGCCATATCAGATGCCCCTGGCACCATGCCTGTTTCGACGCGAAAACGGGTGAAGCCGTCGCCGCGCCGGCCTTCGACCCGCTGGAACGCTGGGCCCTGCGCATCGACAACGGCATGGTGAGTGTCGATCATAAAGAGGCTGCTCCGGGTCTTACCCGTGCCGCGCCCGAGACGGCTGCACCCTATGTGATCATCGGCGGCGGTGCCGCGGGTTTCGCCGCGGCCGAAATGCTCAGTCATGAGGGGCATGCCGGCGATGTGGTGCTGATCTCGCGCGAGGGTGCCGGTCCCTATGACCGGACGATGTTGAGCAAGGATTATCTCGGGGGCAAACTCGGCGAGGAGCAATTGCCGCTGCACAGCCAGGCTTTCGGGCCTGGTGCGCGCCGGTCTGGCGGCCGGGTCGATCTTGGCAGTGAGGTCGAAAAGATCGATCGCGCGGCGCATCGCGTAATTCTCGCTGACGGTCAGGAAATCGCCTATTCTAAACTCCTGCTTGCGACCGGTGCGGAACCGCGTCAGCCGACCTTTCCGGGCCATGATCTGCCGCATGTCCATGTCCTGCGCTCGCTCGCCGATTGCCGCGCTCTGATCGATCACGCCGGAAAAGCCCGGCGCGCCGTCATTCTCGGAGCGAGTTTCATCGGGCTGGAGGCCGCCGCCAGTCTGCGCGAACGCGGATTGGAGATCGATATTGTCGCGACCGGCTCGTTGCCGATGGAACGCCTGTTTGGCCGCGAGCTTGGCGAGGCCTTGCGGGCTCTCCATGAGAATCACGGCAACCGGTTTCATTTCGGTCGCACCATTCTCTCCGTCGAGAAGGACCATGTTCTGCTCGATGACGGCAGTGTTCTCGCCGCCGATCTGGTCCTCGTTGGCATCGGCGTCGAGCCGCGTCTCGATCTCGCGCGGGCGGCGGGTGTTGAAGTGGGCGACGGCGTGATCGTCGATGAATATCTGGCGACGAGCGATCCCGATATTTATGCCGCCGGTGATATCGCCTCCTGGCCCGATCCGCACAGCGGCAGGCGTCTGCGCGTGGAACATTGGGATGTCGCCGAACGGCAGGGACAGGTCGCGGCAAAGAATATGATGGGCGCCGCCGTTCCCTTCAAAGATGTCCCGTTCTTCTGGACGCGGCAGTTCGATTTCTCATTGAGCTACATCGGTCACGCGCAGCAATGGGATCGGATCGATATTGATGGCGATCCGTCCTCCGGCGACAGCACGCTGCGGTACATTTCCGAAGGACAGGTGATTGCGGCTGCGATGATCGGGCGCGACGAGGAATGTCTGCGCGAGCGCGAACGCATGGAACATATTCTGGCGGCGTGAACTTGCCCGCTTCGTCTTGGTGATACACACAAACCGGAAAAGCGCGTTGCTTTTCCGGTTTGATGTTTTTGCGCATCGAAGGCGGACATACATGCCCGTCGGTCGAACGATTGTCTATGACATCATGAGTGCCGCTTTTTCGCGCCGCCGCTCGACCGAGGAAGGGATTTTGAGGCTATCGCGATATTTGGCGACGGTGCGCCGCGCAATATCGATATTGGCTTCCTTGAGCTTGGCGACGATCGCATCGTCCGAAAGAATGTCCTTCGGGCTTTCCGCATCGATCATCTGCTTGATGCGGAACCGCACTGATTCCGCCGAATGGGCTTCGCCGCCATTATGGGCGTTGATCGAGGCGGTGAAGAAATATTTGAGTTCGAACAGACCGCGTGGGGTGGTCATATATTTGTTGGAGGTGACGCGCGAGACGGTCGATTCATGCATGCCGATCGCATCGGCGATGGTTTTCAGGTTCAACGGCCGCAGATGTTCGACGCCCTTGGCGAAGAAGGCATCCTGCTGGCGCACGATCTCGCTCGAGACCTTCAGGATGGTGCGGGCGCGCTGTTCCAGGCTCTTCGTCAGCCAGTTGGCCGTCTGCAGGCAGTTCGACATGAAGGCCTTGTCGCTTTCCTTGGCCTTGGTCTTGGTGACCCGCGCGGCGTAGGTGTGGTTGACGAGAATGCGCGGCAGAACATCGGCATTGAGTTCCACATGCCAGGAGCCATCTGGCAACGGGCGCACGATGACATCGGGGACGACGGGCTGGATCGAGCTCGAGCCGAAGGCGCGGCCGGGCTTGGGATCGAGCCGGCGGATCTCGTTCAGCATGTCGAGAATGTCTTCTTCATCGACCTGGCAAATTTTCCGCAGGCTGGCGAAATCCCGCTTGGCGAGCAGGCCCAGATGATTGAGCAGGGTCTGCATGGCCGGGTCGAGCCGGTCGCGCTCGCGCAACTGAATCGCAAGGCATTCCGCAAGATTGCGGGCGCCGACGCCGGAGGGGTCAAAGGTCTGGACGATTTTGAGAACCCGCTCGACCCGTTCGAGCGGGGCGCCGAGGCGGTCGGCGATTTCCTCGATCGGATCGGTCAGATAGCCGACCTCGTCGAGCGCATCGATCAAGGCATTGCCAATGAGCCTGTCGACGGGGTCCGGGGTCGCGATCGCTAATTGCCCCGAAAGATGGTCCTTGAGCGTGGTTTCGCCGGCGACATAGGCTTCAAGATTGGTGGCCTCGCCGTCGCCGTTGAGGCCGGTTCCACCGGACCAGGAGGTGGCGGAAAGACCGGTGCCTTCGAGCCCGTAATTGTCCTGGTAATCGCCGGGGGTCGGGGCGCGGTCGTCGTCGAAGGTGTTGGACAATTCGGTTCCAAGGCTCGCTTCCATGGAGCCGCGGTCTATGGCGAAGGAAT
This sequence comes from Beijerinckia mobilis, assembly GCF_000745425.1. Taxonomy (GTDB): domain Bacteria; phylum Pseudomonadota; class Alphaproteobacteria; order Rhizobiales; family Beijerinckiaceae; genus Beijerinckia; species Beijerinckia mobilis. The sequence continues at coordinate 10,637 of NZ_JQJH01000035.1, read as the reverse complement.
CGGAGCTCCAGTCGGCTTCATGGGCGTCGTTGAAGGATTGACCGTCGTTCCCCGAGAGATCGCCCGAGAAATCACCAGAAAAATCACCGTGGCCGTCCTTAGCGTCATAGGCGTTGGACAGACTGGGCTCATAAGGCTCGGACGCTTCCTCGGCGCGTTCGAGAAGCGGATTGCGCTCAAGCTCGTCCTCGACGAAAGCCGCGAGTTCCAGATTGGAAAATTGGAGCAGTTTGATGGCCTGCAGCAGCTGCGGCGTCATGACAAGGGATTGACCTTGCCGCATGACGAGTTTGGTTGAAAGCGCCATGGCATTCGGCTCCGAATTGCGGTGAAATCGGCTCTGGAAGAAGAGCGGAGATTTCAGGGGGCTGTTTCAACAAAGGGCCGGAATCGATCCGAACGAGGGGGGCGAAATAAACATCTGCGCCAGATCGGGCCTGTTTCTTGCATATAGCAGAAACTATTTGGTGGCCAGCGCTTTTATGAATTTTTTATCTCGGAAACCATGTAAAAGCAGTGTGCTGTATTATTTTTTATCTTGCTTTTCATGCCTCCATATCATGATGCAAAACAGGTCTGGAGCCCGCCCCGAAAGGCAGAGTTCACAAATTGTAACAATTTAAATGTGAGACGTGTCGGCGCGCTGGAATGCCAAAGAATAGCCTAAAAAATAGGCATTATGGATCCGCGCTGTTCCTGGAATGCTAAATTTTTCAATCAGGAAGACGAGGCTGTGCCGAGAAGATAAGGTCAAGCCGATTCGCGTTGAGCACGCGCGGTCTTGGCCGGTCGGTGATGCGCGTGGCGCATCCCTCTGCAGATGCAGTTGGAATTGGCCTGCAACAGTCGGGATCGGCGGAACGGCGAAGCCCATGTGTCGCGCATTGCTCGCTCAATCGCATCCGCGAGCAATACTTTCGCTTTTTGTCAATATATCCAGCCGGAAAGTGGGGGCACTCTCCGGCTGATGGTGTCGTTTCAGAGTTTGAAATCGGCGCCGAGATAGAAGCGCCGCACATCCGGATTGGCGACGATTTCATTGGGCGTGCCGCTCGTCAGCACATGGCCGGAATGGATGATATAGGCACGGTCGATGAGATCGAGCGTCTCGCGCACCGCATGATCAGTGATCAGCACACCGATGCCACGCTGCGTGAGGTGGCGCACCAAAGCCTTGATGTCATGAACGGCGATCGGATCGACGCCGGCGAAAGGTTCGTCGAGCAGCATGAAGGTTGGACGGCCGGCAAGGGCGCGGGCGATTTCGCAGCGCCGCCGCTCGCCGCCGGAGAGCGCAATGGAGGGGGATTTGCGCAGGCGCGTCAGATGGAATTCATCAAGCAGGGAATCGAGTTCCTCTTCCCGCTTTTGCTTGTCGGGCTGGGAAATTTCCAGAACCGCGCGGATATTGTCCTCGACGCTGAGACCCCGGAAGATCGAGGCTTCCTGCGGCAGATAGCCAACCCCGAGCCGGGCGCGGCGGTACATTGGCAGGGCCGTCACATCATGCCCGTCGAGAAAGATGCGACCCTGATCCGGCCGGATCAGCCCGGTGATCATGTAGAACACGGTGGTCTTGCCGGCGCCGTTGGGGCCGAGCAAGCCGACTGCCTCGCCGCGCCGCACGAAGAGGCTCACATCCTCCACTACACGCCGCGCCTTGTAATATTTGCGCAGATGTGTGGCCGCGAGGACGCCCTGGCTGGTTTCAGGTGAGGCTCCGGCCGCCGGAGACGAAACCCGCGCTCTGTTGAGCGTTGCATAGGTTGCCGAAACAGACTCTTCGTTCATCCGCCAGTCACCGCTTCGTCAGGTCTGCAGCATCAAACCGCAGGAGAAAGAGCTCTTCGCGGGCCGATTCGATGCGTCGACAAACAAGGAAAATCGCTCACGAGCCCAATTCGTTGATGCGGCTCTGGAGCATGTTGATTGGATTGGAATGAGGCGGCAGGTGATCCAAATTTCCCGCCAGGCCCCATTTCGGGACTCCAAAAGGAACAATTTGCAAACTGACCTTTTGGCAAATGTCCAGCCATACTGGCACTCCGCGCCTGCATTCTCAAGGCAAGGATCGCCGTCCCGAACAGTGCCGGTCAATGTCGCGGTCGAATAGGGCGATTTCATGGGGAGCAAACCTGTCCCCGCGTCTCCAATCGCTCATCCCTTCCATTCCACGTGCGGCACGAGCCCGCGAGAGGATTCCGAAAGGATTCCGAAAGGATTCATTGTGTCTTGGAAGGCGCGCTCTTTTTGTTGTCGGAGGGCAGGAACAGGCTGCGCACCCGGCCCGTGACCACCGCCTGGCTGGTGTTCAGATCATAGACGAGCTTGTCGCCCTTGGTGACATTGGGGCCCTGTGTCAGGGTCACATTGCCGGTGAGGGTGACCTTGTTCTCGGCCTTTTCGTAGACACCCTTGTCGCCGGTGCCTATCTGGTCTTTCGAAGTCAGAATGACGGAGCCTGAGGCTTCCATGCGGCGCACCTGATCGGTGCCGGCCGAGCTCTGGCTTGTGCCGGAATCCCCGGATTCCTTCGGATTGAGATAGATGGTGAGCGTGTTGGTCTTCAGCCGGGCGTCACCCTGTGTCGCCACCACATTGCCCGTATAAATGAGCTTCTGCTCCTTGTCGAAATAATCGAGTTTGGAGGCCTCGATATTGACCGGCTGGTCTGCGTTGCCGCCGGGCAGGACGCGGCCGCTCGAAGCCCCTGCGGCCTTGGCCGCCAAGGCCGGGGCTACCGGAATAGCCATTGAAGCCAGACTTGCCACGCAAACAAGCAGGCCCGGCAGGAGGACGCGGCGTGAACCGGCCTGTCCTTCAATAAGTGTGATGCGCCTCATGATCGAGCTCACGGCTGGTCTCCCGCGCCCTGTGGCGCTGTTGCGTCTGCGCTCTTGAATTGCGAGGTGACATTGCCTTCGAACTGAATGTGATGGCCCTGGTCCTCGATGAGCATTGTCTCGGCGCCGATGACGCCAGCGTCGATCACGACCTTGGCGCCTTCAAAGGCCTGCAGCCGCCCCGCCTTGAGCCCTATGTCGAGCGAGGGCAGGGTCATGTCGTAATGGCCATGATTCTTGATCCTGACGTCTCCGGTCAACCGGATCCTGTCGAGATTGCTGTCATAGACGCCATCGTCGCTGGTGATATGGGCGTTTGAGCCATCGGCCATGCCGATATCGCTCACCACCTTGGCCATGCTGACGATATTCGGCTTGGCGATATCCTGATGGGCCTGTTCCGCGCGCACCGCGAAGGGATGGCCATTGCTCTGCAAACCCGAGACATTGGGCATCTCGACGGTGACTTTCGTCCCCTCAATATCAACCTTGCCGATGGAAATATTGCCCGGCAGGCGGCGAAACGGATCGAAAGCCAGATGGATGGTCATCGCGACGCCGGTGAGGATCGGCACGATGATGAAAATTCTGCGCAGCCAGCGCACGAAAGTCGAATGCCGCCGCGCCGCCGCGAAATCCCCATAGACGAGCTTCTGCCCCTTGCGATAGGCACTGGTTTCTTCCTGCGGACCAGGAGGAGGCCCGGGAGGAGGCCAGGAGGGGGGTGCGTCAGGTTCGTTCATCGGGATCGGGCCATCGGGGGTCGGGCCATCGGGATCTGGCCATGGTGACCTGAAAAGGGGGACCTGAGCTTTGAGGGAACGCACGCCGACGTCACGAAAACGGCCTGCCGCTCCTTGATGAGCGTTTTAGAAAACGCGGGAGCATCTGGCAAGAGAAGGCGCCCTTGCGGCTCTCACCACCTCCATTTTCTCGTCTCAGGTATGGGCGAACAGATCATTCTCCGCCCACCCGGCAAGATCGAGTTTCGCCCGTGTCGGCAGAAATTCGAAACAGGCCGCGGCAAGTTCCGTGCGGCCTTCGCGTGCGAGCACCACGTCGAGTTTCTCGCGCAAGGCATGGAGATAGAGCACATCGGAGGCGGCATAGGCGAGCTGCGCATCGGTGAGGGTCGGCGCGCCCCAGTCGGAAGATTGTTGCTGCTTTGAAAGATCGACGCCCAGCAATTCCCGCGCGAGATCCTTCAGTCCGTGCCGGTCGGTATAAGTGCGCGTCAGTTTCGAGGCGATCTTGGTGCAATAGATCGGCTCCGCCATGGCGCCGAAGGTTTTGTACAGCACGGCTATATCGAACCGCGCATAATGGAACAGTTTGGTGACCGCTGTATCGCGCAGCAGCCGTTCGAGATTGGGTGCGCTCGCCTGGCCGGGCGCGATCTGGACGAGATCGGCATTGCCGTCGCCCCCTGACAATTGCACCAGGCACAGGCGATCGCGTTGCGGCAGCAGTCCCAAAGTTTCCGTGTCGATGGCGACGCTCGCGCCATAATCCGTACCGTCGGGAAGATCGCCTTTGTGAAGATGAATGGCCATGGATCGTCAGAAAAACCGGGAGAAGGGACAGGGATTGTTGCCGATTCTTAGACCAAACTCGCCGCCGCGCAAAGCATTGCGGGGAGAGACCTGCTCACGCGCAAGTGACGGCTTCGGGCGCGTGGCTGCCCTCCGGATTTGGACCCATAGTCGAATCTATAGTTTTATGTATATAGCTGTGCGGCTGCCGCAACCTTCGCCGAACCTGCGCCGTAACGCGCGCCGGGTCGTTGCCGGCTGGATTATAGGGGAAACGCCCCGGAGAACGATCTGACGCCCGCGGCGGGTTTTACCCGCTACGACAGGAGTTCCCCCGGTGAAATATGAAACCATCAATCCCTATACGGAAGAAAAGCTGAAAACCTTCCCGCTGCATTCCGATGCGGAACTCGAATCCTTCCTTGCGGCGGCGGAAGACCAATATCGGGCATGGCGCAAAACCTCATGGGCCGAGCGCAAGGCTGTGCTCACCAAGGCAGCCGCGCTTTTGCGCCAGAATCGCGAGGATTATGCCCGGCCGATCACCATCGAAATGGGCAAGCTTTTTGACGAGGCGCTCGGCGAGGTCGATCTCAGCGCCGATATTCTCGATTATTACGCCGAACACGGACCCCGCTTTCTCGAGCCGAAACAGCTCCATGCCCAGAGCGGCAAGGCGATGATCGTCAAGGAGCCGCTCGGCATCCTCTTCTGCATCGAGCCGTGGAATTTCCCCTATTACCAGCTCGCCCGCGTCGTCGGCCCCAATTTCATCGCGGGCAATGTCATCATCGTCAAACATGCCCCCAATGTGCCGCAATGCGCGCTCGCTTTCGAAAAGCTGCTTCTCGATGCCGGTGCGCCCAAGGGCCTCTACACCAATGTCTTCCTCACCAATGAGCAATCGGCCAAGGCGATCGCCGACAGCCGCGTCAAGGGCGTGGCGCTGACGGGCAGCGAGCGCGCGGGCTCCGCCGTCGCCGCCGAGGCTGGCGCGGCGCTCAAGAAAAGCACGATGGAACTCGGCGGCAGCGATGCTTTTATTGTTCTGGATGATGCTGATATGGAGACGGCGCTCAAATGGGGCATCTGGGCGCGCATGAACAATACCGGGCAGTGCTGCGTCGCCGCCAAGCGCTTCATCCTGCACGAGAGCAAGGCCGATGCCTTTGTCGAAGCCTTCAAGAAATCGCTGGAAGACCTCACACCCGGCGATCCGCTCGAAAAGGCAACGACGCTTGGGCCGCTCTGCACCGAAGGCGCGCTGAAACTTGTGCTCGGCCAGATCGAAACGGCGGTCAAACATGGCGCCAAACTGGTCCATGGCGGCAAGAGGCTCGACCGCAAGGGCTGGTTCCTGGAACCGACGATCCTCGAAAATATCGAGAAATCGAACCCGGTCTTCCATCAGGAATTCTTCGCCCCCGTCGCCATGATTTTCCGTGTCAAAAGCGAGCAGGAGGCGATCGACCTCGCCAATGATTCGCCCTTTGGCCTCGGCGGCTCGGTCATTACCGCCGATGTCGAACGCGGCAAGCGCGTGGCGGCGGAGATCGAGACCGGTATGGTTTTCGTCAACAGCGCCACCTGGACGGCGCCGGATCTGCCCTTCGGCGGCATCAAGAATTCCGGCTATGGGCGCGAACTCTCCTCGCTCGGCATTGACGAATTCGTCAACCACAAGCTGATCCATCTGCCCGCGTAAATGTGATCGATTCCCTCCGCGCCTGTTCTCCTGAGGCAAGCGCGGAGCGGTTCCAAAAGTGGCATTTTCTTGTCCTTGACTTCTGGCTGGCGAGGCTCCTACATATCGGACACAATGTTCGCCATATCGAACGATCTTTGCCGCGCCCGGTTCTAAGCGCGCGCGAGAAACAGGCCGAGAATCAGGTCAGAAACAGGCGTCAAGGTGACTTTGGCAGAAACGACCAAAGCGGCGAGCCAGCGCGAGGCGGATGAGCCGCACAGCCTTGTCGTCCGGTTCGGACCGGACCAGCCGCTGGCCATGGATGCGGGCGTGAGCCTTGCGCCGCTCACCATCGCCTATCAGACCTATGGCACGCTGAACGAAGACAAATCCAACGCCATTCTCGTCTGTCATGCGCTGACAGGCGATCAGCATGTGGCGAGTGATCATCCGATCACTGGCAAGCCCGGCTGGTGGTGGATCATGGTCGGGCCGGGCCGGCCGATCGACACCAATCGTTATTTCGTCATCTCTTCCAATGTCGTCGGCGGCTGCATGGGCACGACGGGACCCGCCTCGCTCAATCCGGCGACGGGCCGCGCCTGGGGCCTTGATTTGCCGATCGTCACCATCCGCGACATGGTGAAGGCGCAGGCGATGCTGATCGACCATCTCGGCATCAAAACCCTGTTCTGCGTTGCCGGCGGCTCGATGGGCGGCATGCAGGTGCTGCAATGGGCGGCGAGTTTCCCCGGCCGGGTCTTTGCCGCCATGCCGATCGCCACGGCGGCGAAACATTCCTCGCAGAACATCGCCTTCCACGAGGTCGGGCGGCAATCGATCATGGCCGATCCAAACTGGCTCGCCGGGCGTTATCTCGATCAGGGCACCTTTCCCAACAAGGGCCTCGCCGTCGCCCGCATGGCCGCGCATATTACCTATTTGTCGGACGAAGCCTTGCAGAGCAAATTCGGCCGCAAGCTGCAGGGCCGGTCCGCGCCGACCTTCTCCTTCGATGCCGATTTTCAGGTCGAAAACTACCTGCGCCATCAGGGCGCGAGTTTCGTCGATCGCTTCGACGCCAATTCCTATCTCTATGTGACGCGCGCCTGCGATTATTTCGACCTCGCCGCCGATTACGGCGGCTCGCTCGCCATGGCCTTCAAGGGCACCAAAACCCGCTTCTGCGTGGTCTCCTTCCAGTCGGACTGGCTCTATACGACGGCGGATTCCCGCGCCATCGTCCATGCCCTGAATGCGGGCGGCGCCTCGGTCTCCTTCGTCGATATCGAGACCGATCGCGGCCATGACGCCTTTTTGCTGAACGAGCCGGAATTTATCGCCACGACACGCGGCTTTCTCGATGCGGCGGCACGTGCCCGCGGCTTGCCGCCACTGGCGGGGGAAACAGACAAGCAGCCGGCGGAAGCCGCGAAACCGGCATCGGAACAAACGGACAATTGAGACATGCTGGAAAGCCATTCGTTCCGCCGTCGCCGCGCGGCCTTTCCCGCCCCGCGTGTCGATGAATTGTTGATCGCCGATATGGTCGAGCCGCATTCACGCGTGCTCGATGTCGGCTGCGGTGATGGCACTTTGCTCAATCTGTTGAGCACGGAACGCGGCGTCGATGCGCGCGGCATCGAACTTTCCCACAAGGGCGTCAATGATTGCGTCGCCAAGGGCTTGTCGGTCATTCAGGGCGACGCGGATACGGATCTCGAAAACTATCCCGACGATGCCTTTGATTACGTCATTCTCTCGCAGACATTGCAGGCGACAAGGCATCCAAGACAGGTGCTGGAACATATGCTCCGCATCGGCCGCCATGCCATTGTCAGCTTTCCCAATTTCGGCCATTGGCGCATACGCGCGCAAATCGCTTTTCTGGGCCACATGCCGGTAACGCCCAATCTGCAGGCGCCCTGGTATGACACCCCCAACATTCATTTCTGCACGATCAGCGATTTTCTGGATCTTGCAAAGGCACTGGACGCACGGATCGAACGCGGCGTAGCGCTCGGGCGGTTCGGCACGCCGTTGAAGGCGAACGCGCCTTGGGTGTGGAACCTGTTTGGGGAGCAGGGGATGTTTCGGCTTACGCGGAAGTAAGCCCTCGGTTGCTCATCACCTATGCTGCTCAATACCTAAGTTTGAATTCTAAAGAGGCTTCTACCCCCGCTAAACTGACATTATTTTTCTGCTATGAGGATTACCTGTCGGACATGATATAGCTTTTTCAATCCCCCACCATTTGGCCAAAAATTGAGTTGACTGTTATGAAAATAGATAAAGTAAAGATTGATAATTTTAAAAGAATATCGTCAATGGAAATATCTCTTCAAAGCGTTAATTACTTGGTTGGTGGTAATAATTCTGGGAAAAGTAGTGCGTTACAAGCTATTCATATGGCGGTCTCATGTGCAAAGTTGTCTCTGGAGAGGCAAGAGCAGGTTCTCCCCGAGTCTGACCTTCGGTATTCGCCAACCTCAGAATTCTCACTTTTAGGGCACTCAGGACCGTATGAAAACAGGACGGGTGGTTCTCGTGGACAAGTGGAATTCTTCGGTGAAGCGAATGATGGTACGCTCGCAAGTTATCGAATTGAGATATATAAAGGGAGAAATTACGGAAATGTAGGCGTTAACAGAAGTGGTACGTCAGCCGGGTTTGGTCAAGTTATAGCGGATCCGAAAAGTCTTTTTTCTATCTATGTACCAGGTCTTTCTGGGATACCGCATCGGGAAGAATATAAAAACTATGCTGCAGTCTTTTTAAAGGCAGCAGGGGGTGATGCAAATTTAGTATTTAGAAATATACTCAGGCTGCTTCATGAGAATGAAACGCTCCAAGAGGTTAACACTCTGCTGGAAGATTTGATTGGACCATGTAAGATTAAGGTTAATCACGATGTAGCTAATGATCTCTATGTAAATGTGACTTTTTCCCAAGGAAGTGGAAAAGAAGTTCCTATCGATTTAGTAGGAACTGGAATACTACAAATTGTCCAGATTCTCTCTTATGTGGCCTTATTCAAACCGGCGTTTCTTCTTGTAGATGAGCCAGATAATCATTTACATCCCTCGAGACAAGTACTATTATCTCGTTCTTTTAGTCAGATTTCGGACAAATATGGTGCAACAGTAATTGTTTCAACCCATAGCAGGCATATGGTTGCTTCAGCGCCTGAAAGTGCAAATATTGTGTGGGTAAGAGACGGTAAAGTTGAGTCGGACCAGTGCAAGGATCTTGCCGCAGTTTTGATGGATTTAGGCGCTTTAGATCAATTAGATAAAGAGGGTGCAGAATGTATCATCTGTACAGAAGATAGAGGAAAAGCTGCTCTGGAATTGTGTGTTGAAAAATTGCACTTATCAAGTCGGGTAAAGGTAATTTCCTATAATGGGATAAGCAATGCAACTTCGGCAGTTGCAATTAAAGCAATGTGTGAATTATTTGAAAAAGAACCTAAGGTTATAATTCATCGAGATCGTGACTTCCTAACCGAAGAAGAGTTATCACAGTGGGGCGAAGAATATCGTAATAGAAATATGTATATTTTTTCTCCGCCGTTGTGCGATGTGGAGGCATATTATTGTATGCCGGAACATCTCGCTCTTGTTTATTGTGTATCTATTGATGTAACTGAAAAAATTGTGAAAAATATACTTGTAAAGTATGAAGAAGAATTTCGGAAAAAATTTCGATCAAAACGCCAAGAAGCAAATAAAAAGTTTTGGCAAGATGGTGGTGGCCCGGGTACGAACGGGCTCTGGCCGGAAAAGCAACCAATTGAATTACAGTTTGCGTATGGAAAGTTTTTGCTTTCTAAACTCAATGACGAATTAAAAAATCAGATGGGCGAACGGAGGAATTTGCAGTTAGTTCCCAGTTCTGATCTCGTCGACCATTTGCGTAAGGCTCTCAAAAAGGTGGGAATCGCATCTTGAATACCAAATCTCATTAATCCTGTCCGATTTAGATCAATGAGATTTGGTGGACAGTGCCGCCGCGTAATTGCGGAGGGACTCAATCTCGCAGAATCATTCCCATCGAGATCGGGTAATACACCTCCGCCAGATACTCCAGCACATTCATTTCCTCGAGATCCAATTCTCTCTCCAATGTATGCAGGGTTTCATCCCTGATCGCGCCTTCGCTGTGCAGCCGTAACAGTTCCGTGCGGCCATCCTTATTGGCTTGCAGCACGGCCTGAAAATGCGCGCGGCGGTGCGGGGACAATTGCTGCTGTTCTTTCGCGTAACGGCCGGCGATCTGCGCTCGATAGGCATATTGCTCGGCCAGGCGGGGGTGGCGGTGGGTGCCGTCGGGCTGCAGCGACAGGCGCTGGATGGTGCCGTTTTGCATCGCCGCGATCTGGGCCCGGGCTTCCGCTTCGCTCAGCGTTTTTGCCAGCGGTAACGATTGCGCGTTGAGGCCGAGGCGGCGGATGAGCGGGGCAAGCGTCGAGCCCTGGAACAGGACTGTCACCAATATGGCGCCGAAGGCGGTGACGAGAATGAAATCGCGGCCGGGGAAATTCTCGGGCAGAGCAAGCGCCACCGCCAGCGTGAC
>NZ_JQJH01000034.1 GCF_000745425.1 Beijerinckia mobilis | reverse complement strand
GGCCGCACGGAACTGTTACGGCTGCACAGCGAAGGCGCGATCAGGGATGAAACCCTGCATACATTGGAGAGAGAATTGGATCTCGAGGAAATGAACGTGTTGGGGTATCTGGCGGAGGTGTAGCGTAGACGGAGGGACCCGCGGGACGGACACCACCCCATTCCATCGCAAAGCCGGCAGATACCGGCTGGCATAGATCGCTCGTATACTATAGCACAAACTAACGATTGCGAGGCCGCCTTGCCAAGCATTGCGTCTCCCTTCCAGAATACACTTCTCCGGCTGCGCTCTTTTCCGATAGAGGCAATGACGACCTTGAAAATCTTCCAAGTTTTGCCACGCCGCATGGATTTTGGCATAGCCGCTTCCACCTCCGTCGAACTCTGCGTCGCTGACTGGGTGATGGGCAGCCGTTATTGCGATACGACAACCATCGTCGCCGAAAAAGCCGAAGGGCCACCCCTCTTCGAAACACAATTTCTGCGCCTGACGCCTGCCAGATATCTGTCGAGTTGGCGCGCGGCCTGGGAAATCCGCAAGGCCGCGGCGGCTTCAGGCGGCGATATCATTGTGGCCCAGCAGCATATCGCGACGGCCGCGCGTTACGCCGCCTTCAACCCGTCCCTTCCTGTCGTCCTTCAGACGCATAATTTTGTCGAAGGGCGGCGCGAGGGCCGTGCCGGCATGGCCTGGAACCGGCAGATGCAACGCCGGCTGTCGCGCCTTGGCGGCATCACCTTTATCAGTCGGGCGACCCTGCGGGATTTCGAGGAGAACTGGCCAGAGATCAAGGTTCCCCGCACCATTGTCCATAATGGCTTCGACTTCTCGCAATGGTCTCCTGCCGTCGAGCGCCAGAAACTCATCATCGCGGCTGGCCGCACCCAACCTGAAAAAGGGCTTCTGGAAGCGGCCGAAGGCACGGCAGCCTTTTTGAGCACCCATTCCGACTGGTCGGCCATCTTCCTTCTTTCGGAACCGGACCGCAACCCAGCCTATCGCGATGCCATTATCGCGAAACTGGCGCCGGTCAAGGCGCAGGCACAGATTCTCTGGAGCATCCCGTTCAAGGAAGTGAAGGAAATGACGGAGACAGCGGCGATTGCCATTGTCGCCTCGACCTGGCGTGAACCGTTTGGCCGCACCGCGCTCGAAGCCCATGCCGGCGGCGCCGCCTTGCTCTCCTCAGGCACCGGCGGACTGCGCGAGATCAGTGGCGATTGCGCCGCCTATATCGACGAAGTGTCAGGCCCAGCCATCACAGCCATGCTGGAAAAGCTCGCCGCCAATGAAGGCTGGCGCAGGGAACTGGCGGAAGCCGCCGGCAAGCGCGTCCGCCGCCTTTTTCCCTTGTCAGATTTCGTAGACGAAACCGGCACGCGCGTTCCATCCGTCGCCGGCACGCTCGACTCATTCTATGATGAGGTTACGCAGGCTTGGCGTATGCGGAGTAAAAACAGGAGATAAGCAAGAAAACCGTCATCAAACGGTATCATTGCGAGGATCATGAACGATGGCGTGATCCTCGCCTGATTTTATCGATGCATACAATGATGACCGATGCTTTAGGACGTCAAGAAGCTTCACGCCAGGTGAATACACCTGAAAAATCCCGGCAAATGAATCAGAAACCTTCAATTCCGATCCGCTCACCCCTTCCAGCAAACCATACGGGAAACAGGCATTATAATACCTGAACCTCTTCGTTCGCCACGACCGAATCACATTGACAGCAATTGGAAGTCCTCAAGGATCAGCCATCGAAGGATTGGCCATAGGTGCCTTAAAATTATAGGCCGCCAGCGCGGCTCGTTATTCGTAAGAATCACACGCATTGTATTGTTAAGCTATATATTATAGAGCTATAAAATAATAGAATTACAGTTCTACGGTTTTATAGCGTTGTTTTGGTCGGTCGGTGTCATTGTGCCGAGTAGGAGCGATGGTCTATGCGGAGGATTACCGTCAGGACAGGGGAAGCATCTCGTCGATATGGTTACCCAAGGCCCAAACCCGGGAACCTTGGTCACCTCGCGCACCAATGCCGCCACTTCTGAAAGCCCATGCCACCCCACAAACCCGGCAGAGCCCCGTCCCACTCGGAAGTTTCCTTCCAAGCCGAGAAAAGCTGGAGGCACACTACAGTCAGCGATCGCGATCATAATGCGCGAGAGCAAGCCAGGATTCGGTATCCGATTGAACTCGGTGGCATCTTATGCCAGGGGCGGCCCTCCTTGCGCTGCTCAACGACGATCGCGCGGTTCTTTCGGCCCCAGCCTCAAGGCCATTGCCAAACCGTGCGACACAGGAATGAAGCAGCCGGTGATTGAGATTATACGTCACCTCTTTAAAAAGTGAGACTAGCAGACGCTGTAGTGGTGGATGAGCCGCTGGAATATGTCTTGATCTGGAGGTTTCGGGCGGATGGGGAATGAACAGGGAACGATAGCCGGACAAAGACAGGAGGCAGACCAAAACGCAGCCTCTCCGTCTACGAACGCTCAGAAGCCCGAGGGCATGCGTGCCGACATCATGAAAGGCGGCATGCTGTTATATGGGCGGCAGATTATTTCCATCGGCCTCAAAATGATCGGCGTGCTGCTCATCAGCCGTGTCTTGGGACCAGAATTATATGGCGCTTACACAGCGGCCTTCGGCGTTTATTCCTATGTCCTGGCCCTGGGTCAGGCAGGCCTTGGCATTTTCTTACTGCGTCACGAGGGGGCCCTTACCGAAGGGCATATCGGCACCGCCTATACGTTGTTGGCGGCCATGGCTGTTCTGCTCGTCGTCGGCATCGAGTTACTGCTCACTCCGCTGTCGCACTACATGAACGTCGCGGGCTTTACAGAGGTGATGCAGGTACTGATCCTTGCTATTCCCTTCCAATTACTCGCTATTCCCGTGACGGCACAGCTTGAACGGGCACTAAACTACCGCGCCGTGGCGTTCATCGAGGTCATCGGCCAAGTGGCTTATTATGTTGTCGCCGTGGCATTGGTCCTCGGCGGCGCCGGCCCCATCGGTCTTGCTTTTTCGTGGATCGTACAGCAAGTCGTTTCGGCGCTGCTTGCCCATCTCCTGGGACACCGCTGGCCGAAATTCCGGTTTGACCGCTCAGTCGCTGGCGACATGCTCAGCTATTCGATCGCCTTCTCAGCTGCCAACTGGATCTGGCAAGCGCGCATGCTGGTCAACCCCTTAGTCGTCGGGCCGGCTCTTGGCGCCTATGCAGTCGGCATAGTGGGAATGACCGTCGGTATCATGGAAATGCTCGGCGTCATCAAAACCATCACCTGGCGCTTGTCAGTAGCCGTTCTCGCGAAGTTCCAGGACGATCGTGCCCGGATTTGCAAAGCCATCACCGAAGGCATGCAGATCCAGATCCTCGCCATCGGCACCCTAATGCTGGGCTTCTCATGGTTCGGCCAATGGATCATACCGCTTGTGTTTGGCGCCCGCTGGCTGCCAATCCTCGAGCTCTATCCTTTCGTCGCACTTTCTTATCTCACCAACGCGCCGTTCAACATGCATTCGGCTACGCTGTCCGTGTTGCGCCGTAATGGAAGGCTCGCACTCTTTCATATCCTGCATATTGTCCTGTTCGCTGGCGCCGCAGCGATCGCCGTACCCCTGTTCGGCATCAAGGGCTATGGCTATGCTGAACTCGTGGCCCTGCCAGCCTATCTGCTCGCACATTACTTCGTCATAGAGATGGTAGGCGCGCCGAACTACGAGTTGGCGATTTTATGGTGGAGCGGGACTGCAATCGGCTTGTTCTGGCAGGAGCTTGGTCTTTGGGCCATCGGAGTGCCTTTCCTGGCATTGCTCGCCCCGCCATCCCTCGCCGTGCTCAAAGGATATTTTTCTGGCTTGCGGGGGCGCTTTCTCCCCGTCCAGGAAACATAATCCATGAAGCCATCGCTTTTGAAAATTTGCAGGCAACATGCGCGACGCCGTTGCCTGCCCGCATCCGGTTCATGCAGACCCGCCAATATGGGCGTGTCAGGACCTCAATTCGAATGCCGAGGGGTTTGATACCACACCACATGCATGAATCAGAGGAGCCGACACCAAATCGCTCCGCCATAGGATGCATGTTACGCCCACCATGATCACGCCCACGATCTTCCGATGAAAATCAAGAAGACAGCGAGATTATTAAAGACACGTTATCATTCCTCTCACCAACCCAGGGAATAAGATCCAGGTGGAAAAGAAGATCATGTTGATTTTTCCCGATCGGAAATCTCCCTATATTTAACTTTCAAAAAAGTCTGCTAAATTCTTGTCAATTCAGCATAAGGAGAGGAATCCTCTATGACACTAAACAGCTTTCTATGGCTTAGAACTTGCTTGGTTGGGATAAAGAAATTATATTACGTGCATGTGTGGAAGATGGATTTACATCCGACCTGCACATTCTCGCTGAAAACCCATCTCGATATAACAAACCCGAAGGGCATACATATAGGGCCGTATTCATATTTGGCCTTTGGAGCCACTATCCTTGCCCACGATCGCACCAGAGGCCTTCGTAAACATACCCGTATTGGGCGCAACTGTTTTATCGGCGCGAGAAGCATAATTCTTCCGGGCGTCACCGTCCATGATGGCTCTATAGTGGGCGCCGGAGCAGTTGTTACCCGCGACGTCCCTCCCGCCTGTATTGTCGCCGGAAACCCTGCGAAAGTTATCAAATCTGGAATAGAAACTGAATTATATGGCCGCATAATCAATACCGAAGGGCAAACAAATTAAAATTATGTCCATGAAATGATTCACAACCATATGGTCACAAATTATTCTAAAATTTCTGCATCCGTGGTTGGGCGGTTCACTGGTTATTCGGTAGAAATATACCAAGGATGAATATTGATGCTTAAGACAAAGGCAGGGCCCGTTTTTACGTCAGACCGCTCCGAAGTTGAGTCATTTCATATAGCGAATTTTGACTTTACATCAATTTTTCGGACAATCCGGCGGCAATGGCCACTGATAATCTCGGTCCTTCTTGTTTGTATAGGTCTCGCCGCGCTTGCCTATTGGTTGTCGCCATCGAAATATACGGCAACTGCGCTGGTGATGATCGACACGCATCAAAACCAGTTCGCGCAGGGCAACAACACGACGCCAATGCCGCAAATGCTCGACCCCGGGCTCGTCGACAGTCAGGTCGAAATCCTGCAATCGGAAAGCGTTGCCCTCTCGGTCATCAATGATTTGAAGCTGGTCTCAAACCCCGTCTTCATGGATAGTCCGAGCCTTATTCGAAAATTGATCAATTTCATCATGCCAAGTTCGCAAGAGAAATCGGCCAAGGAACTGGAGCGTCAGGCGGTCGATATCTTCGGCAGGAATCTCGATGTGAGGCGCGAGGGCACGTCCTACGCCATCAAGATCGCTGTGACGACCCTCAGCCCTTCGCTTTCCGCGAAGATCGCGAATGGTATCACGGATGCGTATATGGTCGGTGAGCTGGATGCCAAATATCAGGCGACGATGCGCGCCAGCAAATGGCTCCAGAACCGCATCAATGAACTCCGTGAACAAGCGACGCAAGCCGACCGCGAGGTTCAGACCTTCAAGTCCACGAATAATATCGTCAATACAAACCGTGGCCTGATGAACGATCAGCAGCTCGCTGACGTGAACAGCCAGCTGATCACGGCCCGCGCCGTTACCGCCGATGCGAAGGCGCGTCTTGATCGTATCAAAAGCATCGCCAATGGGGATTCGCCTGAAGCAACAGTCGGAGACGCCTTGCGTAACGATGTAATCAATCGCCTGCGTTCGCAATATCTGGATCTCGCCACAAAAGCACGCGACTGGGCAGAGCATTATGGCGCCAAGCACGCGGCGGTCGTCAACCTGCGTAACCAGATGCGCGAGATCAAGGGGTCAATTTCCGACGAACTCCAGCGCATCGCTGAAACCTATAAGAGCGATTACGAGATCGCCCAAGCGCGTGAAGCGTCTTTGCAGCAGAGTCTTGCGGAGTTGATCGATCAGGCCGGCGCCACCGCGCAGCAGCAGGTCAAATTGCGTGATCTCGAAAGCAATGCGCAAACCTATCGCAATCTCTACGATAATTTCCTGCAACGTTTCACCGAGGCAACCCAGCAGCAGAGTTTCCCCATTACCGACGCCCGCGTGATTACCGTGGCATCTGAGCCCTTGCAGAAAAGCCGTCCCAAACCTCTCGTCTTCTTTGGAGGCGGCATTCTCATGGGTCTTATTCTGGGGTTTGGAGCGGGCTATCTGCGTGAGTATCTGGACAATGTCTTCCGCTCCATCGATCAGGTCGAGAAAGCAACCGGTCTTGAGTGCCTCGGCATCCTTCCAAAAGTTTACCCTATAGAGAATCCACAAGCCAAGCCGGTCCGTTTTGCGGCTGCCAATGGATATCAGCTGCCAACCGATCTGGGGCTGACTCATCAGGTCATTCAGGCCCCCTTTTCCCGCTATGCGGAAACGCTTCGGAGCGTAAAGGTCGCGATCGACGTGAATGCTCTCGCACATGGCCAAAGATCGGTGATCGGCGCCTTGTCCGCAGTACCCAAGGAAGGGAAATCGACGACTATTTCCAATCTCGCGGAATTGATCGCCAGCAGCGGGCAGCGGGTATTGCTGATCGATGGGGACCTGCGGCATCCAAGCCTGAGCGCGCAACTCTGTCCGGAAGCCCCGGAAGGGCTCCTCGAAGTGCTGGCAGGAACGCGTAAGGAAGAAGAAGTCGTCTGGACGGACCCACTGACAGGCCTGCATTTCCTGCCTGCCGTCGTTCCCAATCGGATATCGCATACGGCCGAGCTCATCTCATCGATGGCAATGGCCAATCTTCTTGCATGGGCACGCAGGCAGTATGATTACGTTCTGCTCGACCTTCCGCCTGTCCTGTCTGTGGTCGACGTGCGCGCCGTCGCTCATCTCATCGACGGTTTCGTTCTGGTCGTCGAGTGGGGCAAGACCTCTCAAGATGCCGTTTTGGAAGCCCTGAACGCCAATGAATTGGTTCGTGACCGAACGCTCGGCGTGGTGCTGAACAATGCACATTCGGCAGCACTGAAGCGTATAGAGAGCTACAAGGGCCGTCATTACGAAATCTATTACACAGCTTCGGACGGCGGGCAAGGTAACGGAACAACCGGGCTCCCGTCACAACCGGGTTGGCGTTTCCCTATTCGCTCCCGCAATTCGTAAAACGTCGTGCGAGAGAAAGTTCAGTCCTTTTCCAACGCTATGTTGCATCAAAAAGGATTCCGGCCATGACGAATACATGCATCAGGAGGGTAGATGTATGTATGTGCCTGAAAGTTTGCGTATCGATGGCGACGAAGATCAAAGCTGTGAAGGGCATTATATGAAGATCATGGTATGGCCGACCGCGCGGGGCGGAATGCGGAGCGTCGTCGAAGGCTACAAGGCTGACGGTTTCATCGAAGCAGAAGACGTCCAGCTGGTCGCATCCTATGCCGAAGGCAATTTCCTCCACCGCCAGGTGATCTTCGTAGGCGCCCTTTTATCTTTCATCCGTCTCCTCACTCTACATCGTGTCGATCTTGTTCACCTCCATTCGGCGATGCGTGGCAGTTTCTGGCGCAAGTCGATCCTCGCGAGTCTTGCCCGTATGCGCGGCGTGCCGGTCATTTTCCACCTGCATGGCTCCGAGATGAAGTCGTTTTATGACGAACAAAAACCTTGGGGACAAAAGAAGATCGCCGATCAACTGACGCGGGCGGCACGGGTCGTCGTCCTCTCGGAAAGCTGGCGCACCTTCGTTCAGACAATCGCGCCTGCAGCCGACCCCCTGACCGTTCCGAATTACGTCACCGTGCCGGCACAACCCGCCCGCGGGACGGGCTCCCCACTGACTCTGGTGTTTCTCGGTCTCATCGGCGCACGCAAAGGTCTTTACGACCTGCTCGAAGCGCTGGCTTTCGTCCGGCAATCCTATCCGGATATCGTTCTTCTCGTCGGAGGTAATGGCGAGGAGGAAAAAGCTAAGGAATGTGTGCAGGCGCTTGGTCTTGATGATGCGGTGGAGTTCAAAGGCTGGGTGGGACCAGCCGAGAAAGCTGAACTGCTCGATCGCGCCGATATCTATGTGCTTCCCTCCTACAACGAGGGGCTGCCAATGAGCGTCCTCGAAGCAATGGCCTATGGCATTGCCGTGGTGACCAGCAATGTCGGTGGCCTTCCGGAACTGGTCGAGGACGGGGTGCATGGCCGTCTTGTCCAGGCAGGGGACAAAGAAGGACTGGCCGCTGCACTGCTTGAGCTTGCCAGGGACCCCGAGCGGCGCCGGCAAATGGGAGAAGCAGGCCGTCGCCGCGTGGTGGAAGGTTACAGCAAGGACGTGGTCTTGCCGCGCCTCTCCGCTCTTTACGAGACACTGACGAACGAGCGCCGGGACACCACACGAGCGAAGATTGCCTAAGCAGCGTTGCGCGGCTAAAGCCACGATTGATTTTGCTTTTTTACAGCAAAATCAATGTTGCTTAGATTTTTAGGTATAAGCAAACTTCGAAAAGTTTGCTTAGCGTCGGCGAGAATGACCTGGATAAGGATGGTTGCTTCCAATGACATCCCTCCCTTTGCCCCGCTTTAGCAGGATCGTCGATCGATGAACGAATCCGCGGCATGCTCCTCTCCCCTTCCGAAATCGCTCGTCATCTATTTGCCCGATCTCAGCGGTGGCGGCACGGAAAGACTCTATCTCGGGCTCGCTCCCCTGTTTCAGGCGGCGGGCTTGCACGTCACCTTCCTCCTGGACCGCAAGGAGGGAGAGTTGCTCGGCGCTGTGCCTGCAGGCATTGATGTTATCGCCCTCAATGCGCGCCGGCAGATCGAAGCCCTGCCCCGATTGATGCGCTTTCTGCATTACAACCGTGTGGATCTCTTCCTTTCCGCCATGGAACATATGAACATCATGGCGGTCCTGGCGCGCATGCTCACGCGCTCACCCACACGGCTGGTGGTCACACAGCACAACAATCTTTCTTCGCAGGCTGCTCGCAAGGCCTTGAAGTTTCGGGTACTGCCGAAGCTCTACCAGTTGATCGCCGCGCGCGCCGACGCCCTTGTCGCCGTATCGCAGGGCGTTGCCGATGATATGGCACGTTGCGCGAATATTCCGGGCGAGCGCATTAATGTGATCTATAATGGAGCGATCCGCGCTGATTTCGATATGGCGCTAAGCGAGCCGCTGCCACCCTTCTGGCCCGAGAAAGGGACAGTCCTCCTCGCCGTCGGCCGTTTCGTCCCTCAGAAGGACCATGCCACTCTCTTGCGTGCTTTCGCGCGGATCCCGCAGCAGAAAGCAGCTTGGCTCGTTCTGCTCGGCGAAGGCCCCCTTCGGGGAGAGATCGAGGCTCTCGCGCGGCAACTCGGTGTCGCCGAGCGGCTTCTGATGCCAGGCTTCGTGCAAAATCCCTTGCCGGCAATGGCCCGGGCCGATGCGGTCGTCCTGTCCTCGCGCTTCGAAGGTTTCGGTCTCGTCCTGGCAGAAGCACTCGCCTGCGGCACATCGGTGGTCAGCACCGACTGCCCTCATGGGCCCTCCGAGGTGCTCGACCACGGCCGCTATGGCCGGCTCGTCCCCGTCGGCGATCCAGAGAGCCTCGCCACAGCTATTGTGGCAACTCTCGAGGAACAGTCACCAGACCGAGAGGGCAACAGCATGCGCGGGCGCCTGTTCTCCATAGAGCGCTGCGCGCAGAACTATCTTGCACTCTTCAATCAAATCCTGCCGGCGCGGAAGCGCTCAGCGGACCAACAGATTGCCGCATTTGAAACGCCACTCCCCCGTTAAATTTCCGCCGTTTTCCCACACGGCAGAAGCTTTCCGGCCCCGTGAAAGGATGCCGAGATCATGAGCTCCGAGGTCATGCACCAATTGCCGCCCCCTCCCACGCCCACTGTGCCACTCACGGGCCGCGTCAAGTTCGAGGCTCTTGAAGTGGGCCGCGGCATTGCAGCCCTCCTCGTCGTCCTGCATCATACCGGCAATATTATTGCCGAGCCGCGTTTCTACAATGCCGTCCCCTGGGGTGGCCACTTGAAGAATTTCAACGTCGGTATCGATTTCTTCTTCGTGCTTAGCGGCTTCATCATCGCCTGGGTGCATTCGCGCGACATAGGGCAGCCGGAACGGCTTGGCCATTACGCCTTGCGCCGTTTCTTGCGGATCTATCCACCCTATTGGGGCATAATGCTGCCGCTGGCAGTGCTTTATCTCCTGAACCCAGGAGCAGGCAAAGCACAGCAGCATGATCTCGCCAATGTTTTCTTCTCCACATTCCTGCTCCCTTATCCGGAGCAGCCAATCCTTGGTGTCGCTTGGACCCTCGTCCATGAGATGCTGTTCTATGGACTGTTCGGTTTCTTGATCCTCTGGGGGCGCCGCGCCGCCTTGCTGCTGCCTGTTTGGGCCGTTCTGATCATCACCGCTCAGTTCTTCACCCCTCTCGACTTTCCCCTGTCAATTCTCCTCAGCGCCTTCAATCTGGAATTCCTTTTTGGAGTCGGTGCAGCCTTGATCCTGCGCCAGCGATCGGTGCCCATGCCACGGTTTCTGACGATTGCAGGGTGCCTCACCTTCCTGGCTTTTATGTTCTTCGCCCGCAACATCCAGGACGTCTCGATCCTTGCACGGCTCGCCTTCGGAGGCTCAGCTACAGTAGCAATCATCGGCGCGGTACAATGGGAACGTCAATATGGCTTACGCATTCCCAAGCCTTTGATGTTGTTTGGATCGGCGTCCTATTCGATCTATCTGATCCATGGTGTCGCTCTGTCCGCGACAATCCATATTTTAACGCGACTTTTCCCGAAGACGTCTTCCCTCTCCCTCTTCATTCTCATCTTGGCCACAGCTGGCTTGAGTGCAGGCATCGGTTATCACCTTTGTGTGGAAAAGCCTTTGAGCCGTTGGCTCAGGACGCCGCGATTACCGTTCCGAGCGACTAGCCCAACCCCCTCCGAAGCGGGCTCACCCTAAGAGGAGGAGAAAAACGAGAATGATGTCGGACACTCGAAAAATCTCGTGATGAAGCAAGACCCTTTTCCATGATGTCACCAAGAACCATCTCTCACGATACTCAGTATAAAGCGATCGTATTGACAGCGTTTCGAATATATCCAGAAACACGTCACACAAAAATCCGGAGCATTTTCAAAGTAAAGAAACACGAAGTGATTCAGCGTCGTCGAAGAATGCTCTGATCTTCCGTTAAGAAAGTCATTCAAGCATTGGTGGTGTCACCAGCTTGGCCTGCTAGATAATTGCGATCGACGCGCGACCGGATTGGTATGGCCGATCGTAAATAAGAAATGCCGAAATCATTGAATGAATGGAAAGAAGTTTTTCCGACAAACACCAATACTTGCCGGATCAGAATCATGACGCTTATTCAATGGCTTGCCACTATTTTACCGGGGATTGACCGGTAAAATAGTGGCATGAAACACCCATCTCATTCGTGAAGACTGAGCGGATGGGCAAGAAGCTTTGCTGCACGAGAGCAAATGCAAAGGCCAACGTATTCGATTATATCAAATGCTTCTATGCCCCGGGCCATCGACACTTGTCCCAGGTTTCCTCGGACCCATCGCCTTCCAACAGATAGCCCGTGCAGCCGGATTTAGCTTATCTCGGAGTCCGCTAACCGGCAGGAGACCGCATCTTGAGCTTTCAGCCAATCTCCCAGTCGGATTGCCAAGGCGACGAGGGGAAGCGTTGGGCAATCACTGCCAACCGTAGGAAAGACCGAACTGCCAACACAATATAAGTTGGGAATGTCGTGAACCTTAAGGTTGGCGTCCACAACACCTCTTTTGCGATCGTTATGAATACGTGTTGTACCCATATGGTGGTGGCAACCAGAGAGATTTCCATCCCAGATCGGTTGATCTGGATCGACCAACTGACCCACATTGTCTTTGACGAATACCTCCCGCAATAATTGTGCTGTCTTGGAGATATTGGTATAGTCCTGCTCCGTCAACCGCCAGTCAACACAGGCTCTGTGCATCCCAAGCTGGTCCTTTTCAGGCGAAAGATAAACACGGCTATCGGGATTAGGTATAGGTTCGATAACCGTTTCAAGATCGAAGCGGCGTGATACCCACTGAGGATTCATGATGACATCCAGCGCACCGACGGCTCCAAGCGGGGATTTTAACAGCTTCATCAGCAGGGCTATCCTGCTCAAACCATCATTTTCATTTGGCTTTTGAGCATAACGTTTGACTTCGCGCTGGTGAAGCCGACGCGCCTGTAGAGCTTTAAAGAACTCAGACGAATCGAACGCATATCGGGCCCGCACATATGTTCTGGAATTGGGGAGCCCAAATTCGCGTTGACTTTGCTCAGTCGGAGCTACATAAGCCGCGATCTTGTTTGGGTTAACGCCCGATGGATGCGTCGTCTGCGCTATCGTCACTTCATGATGCGTGGTCTGCGCTATCGTGACGTCATAAAGCTGCCTAGTATGTTTCACATCGTTGAGTGTCAATGTTGAAGTGCGTACGCGCGGGTGGTCCATGAAATAACGACCAACCACATCATAAGTATTTCCGAGACCATTTTCCTGCACCCGATTCGAAGCAAGGAGAAGACGCGCGTTCTCGATGCCGCCAGCAGCCAGGACAACGTATCGTGCCTTGATTTTAAAGCTGTTGTTCGTGAGCGTCTTGACCTGGACGCCAGTGACGGCACAGGAAGTGGGATCCACCTCGATTTCTGTTGCATTGGCCCAAGTAATCACAGTGGCAGTCTTGGATGCGACCAACCGGTCATAATAAAGAAGGCCATAGCGTACAGGAGGGCTGAACTGAACTAACTGGTTTCTAAATGTCGTGTTTTTCCAGGCAAAGGGACGCAAGTCTTTTTGCTTAAGCTCAGCAGCCCAGCCCTCCACTGTGTAATCAAATCCATAGAGCTGCAGATATTTATGCGCACGCGAATAATAACGTTCGATTTCAGCGAAACCAAATGGCCAACCACTTTCCGGTATCCAATGGCGTGCCTCAAAATCAAGCGCATCCATAGGTTTGCACCAACCACCCCAGCAATTACTGCTCCCCCCCAAGAAGCGGCTCCGTGCCTTCTCAAGGGCTACATAATTAATACCAACATTATCGGCTCGGTAGAGCGATTGGGTTTCGAAATCCGGTGTTGTGCCTCCGCTTTCGAGAAGCACGGTCTTGAGATTACTTGCTTCCAGCTCCATCGCTAAGGTCAAACCGCCCGGGCCACCACCAACAATACAAACATCAGCCATAATACTTGCGTCATGTTCGATGCTTCTACCATCATAAATCACGAGCGTAATCCTATTGACCTGAATAGCTAGTGGATAATAATTTGCAGTTCGATCCAGAATGGACCTGTTACAATTTTCTTTATTCGGACGGCTATGCAAAATCCCGCAAAACCAGAAAGCATAACTACGAAGCTTGTGTCAGCGCTCATATAATTTTTTATATGAAGCAATTAATAGTCTCACGGTGGTCTTGAACGAGACGGCAAGACAATGTGACGCATGGCACTTCTAAGTTTGGCGGAACATACCCGTTATGCTTGTTATAGGAAGATATTTTGAAAAGCTATATTAATCGTTTTCTCTTTGGGCGTCTGGCCATATAGAAGTTGAAGCAGATGACTTATTTGTGAGTAAGTACCCCGGAAAAACTGGGACTTTAAGAAGTAAGCCACTCATGGCGGCCGCTTGATTAACGCCAGAGATTCAATTGCTCCAGCCGCCAATCCTCTCGTTCCTGATTTGATACATTCAGAGATCAAGTCGTCGTCCCCACGATCACGCAGCTTGTAATCGACTTGATTGATCGGTGTATTGAGGATACGCATGGCTATACGATCTAGCCTTCTGGAGACCAGCATGAATAAAGGATATCCAGAAGAACGTTTCATAGACCGGAGAGATGATGATCGTTTCGGAAAAAGCTCTTACCATCATAAGAACGAAGAGTGCGGCATAAAAAAGCGCGATGTGATCAATGCGTATAAAGAAAATCCTGACTATATTAACAAAGCAATTAGCAAAGATCAGCAGTCCCAGGACAAGACCAATCAAGCCGAGCTGAAACCAGAAATCGAGATAAGTGTTGTGAGCATGTGCGATGACCCAACCGCATCGTACCCAGATCTCAGACCGTATACGCGAGTCGAAAATCCAGAATGTATGGCCATAACCGAACAGAGGGTTTTCCTGGATATAATGCCAAACGACAGGCCAGATGACCCCTCGTCCCGTAAAATCCGCTTTCTTACCCACGAGCTCTGTCGGATTATCGATGATGTTGAATAAAGCTATACCAATCAACGCGACTCCCACAGTCGCGTAAAACCCCAAAAGTCTGTCTCTCGCATTAGTTGTCGCGTTGGCCATTGCGAGTGGCACGAGCAGCGTCAGGGCCAGAACGACGGCGAGAACCATCGTTGTGGAGCGAGACATGATCAAGCATAAGGCGGCGCCTGCTATCACGAAGAGAGACAGCAGACGTTTGTTTGCATTGAACAATAAAGAAAACAGGCCAATAATAAAATTAATCGCCATTAGGGCGCCAAAGAAATTCTTTTGCACCAGGGCGCCACGCCACGCATTGGAATAGATCCCGAAATCATAGGCGTACCGCGGGACAATGGCTACGAGCGCGAAAGTAATGACAATGGTACCCGCCGCAGCCCAAGTCAAAGTATTGAGAAGTTCTGTCGGCGTTAGTTTCTGAACTAGTATTAGTGCTATCAAATACTGGAGGGCACAGCGTCCACCGGTATTTAAAGCACTGAGAGGCTGCGGCGCCCAAAGCGAAGTGATGAGGATCCAGACGAGGAAACAGAGCACCAAAATATTTTGGTTAATCGCTGAAATCACAATTCGAGGCCGCTGCAGGATTTGGACGCCAACCCAGAAGATGATTAATCCGTAACCGAGTTTGGCAACATAACCGTATTTTTGGGCAGTGGAGACCTCATTCAAGGCGGCCTCACTTGCCCGCAAATATGTATCGAGCCCCATGAAATTCTGCATGATCGGGAATATCAGAATAACGACGAGCAACGCCTTTTCCAAAATTCCGATGTCCTGATTTGTGTTCCTGTCGAGATAGGCGGCCCGCACATTCCTCTCCCTTGATCCTTGCGCTATGGGACTTTCCGCTGCAGGCACCTCTGAAGCGTGAAAATAATTGTCATAAATCGGGATATCTGATTGCATCCTCGCCATCAGACCGATCCAATACGAATGGATCGATGCTAAAAGCTCACTTTGGTATCGCGGATTGAATAGGTATGATAGGCTTCACGGGCTTGAATGCAGAAGGCAGGGATCTAATTGGCCGATTTGGATCCTCGGATTTCACGCTAAGAGAATTGTGCAAATGCGTTGAGGCTGGAGTGCCAAGGACGTCAGCGAAAGAAAACTGAGAGGTCAAGGCCGAGAATTTCTCCTCAAGCGCCACGTTGAAAGCCTCGATGACCTGCCGCTGCCCACTGCTCTGGACCGCCTGGGAGATCTGGCGGGTCCACTTTTCCTCATTATTCATCAAACAGGCAATTGCGGCAGACGCCAGCCCAACTCCAATGGAATGCCGTTGACTCTCGCTGGCTGCCGAGGCGAGCTTGATCATGGGCGCGAGGGCGATCTGCGTATCTGCAGAAACAACCAGCGCAACTTGGCTATCCATTACGGGACCACCATCCCGATAAGTCTGGAGGATATTTTTGGGGGCAAGGACGAAACCCGTGACAGCAGGCTCGGTTATGGAGAAAGGTAGTTGACTGCAACGGGCAAAAGAAGGATTTGGCCCGGTGAAAAGAAAGCAGCAGCCAGCGATCAACAGGCCCATTATTGGATGCCGAAGTCGCTGACTTCCGGAAAGAGGCCGCATAACCCTATCCAATCTCCATGATGCCAAGCCAAGATGCGGAGGTTTCCGATTGACTTCATTACCAAATTTGCACTGTGGTTGGTAACTTTGAATCTTATACTGACTCGATGCAAAGAGAAAATATGCGATGGAAGTCGATCAACGATTTCCTTATCTTAGTCCCTGCGTCATATTCACCTGATTTTCCGCAAAGACTATTTTACCGGCCTTATGATAGGATCGGAATGGTCACGCTGGGGGGCATGATCAAATGCACTCGCCAACGCGTTCCAAAGGGGCTTGCGCCGCATCGCCTCATCAAATGGCAAAGCACGGCTGGGCGCACCGTCCTTGCGGGCAAACGGCTGCTCGTTGAGCCAAGTATATTTGTCTGAAATACCCCAGCTGATCACACCGCGCACCGCCTGCTCGTCGAGGGCCACATCGAGAAAATCCTTCGCATAGGTGGCGACGGCTTGATCGCGCGTCTCTATATCCGGCCCCAATTGGGTATCGTTGACGTCAAATTCCGAAATGAGGATCGAAACGCCGAGATCCGCAAGTTCCTTCAGGAATTTGCGAAAAACAGCCGCGTCGAACCGCTGGCCCGCGTTGACATGACATTGCAGACCGACGCCGTCGATGAGATTTTCGCGCCGTAGATTCTGTACAATCTCCAGCATGGCCCGCCGCCGCGCTTCCTGCCTGGCACCCGGATATTCGACACCAAAATCATTATAGACGAGAATGGCGGCCGGATCAGCTTCACGGGCAACACGATAGGCCCTGGCAATATAATCTGGACCGAGTGTTTGCAGAAAAATTGAGTTTCTCAGGCCATGCGGCTGACCGTCTTTGAAGTCGATCGCTTCGTTAACGACATCCCATTCGCGGATACGATTGTGATAATGCGTCACAAGTTCCTGTATATGCGTGTCGAAAACATCTGGCTTTTCTGGCTCGTGCAGAGCCTCTCCCAACCATTTGGGAATGTTGAGATACCAAATCGCGGTATGGCCGCGCACCTTCAGACCATGGCGGAGAGCGAAATCGACGATAAAATCGGGTCTTGCATAATTGCTGTTTCCCCGTACCTGCCCTGTCACGCCCCATTTCATTTCATAGGTGGGAACGATCCAGCCACATTCCCGCAGGACCGTCTCCTGGTAAGCGAGATTCGTGCGCAGGTGCAACCCTTCAACAGCAGAGCCATAAATCAAGCCCTTACGCGCCGCATGATCCTTAAGCCCTTCCGAAAATATTTCGGTCTCCGTCGCGCTCGCGAGCTTTGGGAAAAGGTCCGCGCAGCCCAACGCTCCCGCACCCTTGAGCCACATACGGCGTGACAGAGCGGTTGGAGCAGCAAACATTCGAGAGTTGGGGCCAGACATTTCGATAACCGGATTCAGCTTGATGGAACTCTATATTATCGCTCAACGTGAACAGGTCATCGGGAGGAAGGTTGTATGCGGAAGACCAAGATGATCATCTACCATCTGAAATTAAAGGGAGATAACAGATTATCTGTGAAAGATGGCACAAATGCTAATGACAGAATACGCACGGACGCAAAAGTCAGTTCGGAGCGCACCTTATTCATCGAGGAGCCTCATCGAGCGCCGGTCAAGCATACATCGAGAACAGAAAGCCGATACAGACGGACACCTGATTTCCGGGGAGATTTCTCGGGAGACTTGCCATTTTGCCTCCCGCTCTTTTGCGAGCCGCCCTGGTTTCATACGCTTCAGAAACAGAGCTTGGATGCAAACACCGCTCCTCTAGCACCAGCGCGGAGATTTGCCGCCATAGAAGCTATCATTTAATGGCATGATGAAGAGTCAAACAACTAGGCAGCCACATACTTTGACCGTCCCCGCCTGAACCTGCTCCATCTTTCCTTTACCAATCCAAAAGGAAAGAATCTCACGCAATTTTGTTCAGGACAGAGGATAATTTATTGAAGACGGTGGCCTTCCTTCTTTCCCTGTGATCAACGCGCTGGATGAAGCTCTTTACCGTATTGAGCAGCTCCGGGCTTGCATGCGGATTGGCCCGATGCACCCCTTCCAGGGGCCCGACCTTATCGAGCAAGCTAAGTAGCTCTTCTTGATTGTGCGCAACATTGATGAGTTTTTGCGCCGCCATATGCGCGGCAGTAGCCAATTGGTGATCGTTCCGGTGCTCACCAAGGCTCGCCAGTCTCGGCATGATAATGATCGGCTTACCGAGCTCCAGAGCCGTAATGATCGACCCCATTCCGGCATGGGCGACGACGACCTCGGCCTGTTCAACAAATTTCTTGAACTCATCTATCGCCAGTTGCGCATAGACAGTCAGCCGTTTCGGAGAATAGGTGGAAGCTCCCACCTGGGCAACCACATCGGAACGGTTCGCCTTCTCAGCCCATTCATCGACGACACGGATCAAACGATCGAAGGGCAGCTGAACCCCGACAGTAACGAAAATCATACCACAGTCCCCGCGAATTGAGGCCCGTCAAGCGCGGCGAGATGCGGCCATTGCGTCAGGCACAAATCGGCATACGGCAAGGACAGCTTTCCCGACAGAGACAATCGCTGGACGTTCGCCATACTATCGATCCAGAGTGTTTTGGCACCCAGAAGATGACCGAACCGCACCGCCATATGACCAGGAGCCGCGCCTGTTGAAACGACGAAATCCGGCTTTTCTTTGATGATTATTTTGAGGATCGCGAAAAAGAGCCTGAGCACATTGAGCTTTTCATTCTTATTCGCATCAGGGACGATATAAAAACGGGCATTCCCGATAACCGCCCCCGGATCTAACGTACTGACATATACCACTTCACAGCCAGAGAATGCTGGCGTAAGTCGCATAAGCTGCGTCCAATGTCCACCTGCTGACGCAACGGCAATTACTTTAGCCTTCTTAGACATTTAACACTCGTTAGTTGCGAATTTATAACGGTTGTATAACGAACAGTTTTAAAAACCTTTACCAATTGCCACATTTAGCGGCTCGTTGTTATTAACACACACTTATATTAACGTAAAGCTCTAGATATTTAGAATTAACAAGGTCAGAGTTCCTGTGCTCCGACCTGTCGGGACCAAATGAGATCCGGCGGAATGCTGTTCACAATCTCCTGATCACATTTCGACGCATCACTTCATCGATATTTTTATAAGCTCCTGTTATAACATGATAACTATCGCATCTCTCCGTAACAGGAGGCGGATTGAGGCAAGACGCGGGACGCCGAGACGCTCCATCAGCAACTTTTCCAATCCTCTAAGCAACGGATTTCGGCGAGAAGCGAGAAGGATTTCCTGCAGATCCCTCCCGTTCAATAATAATTTTGTCACCAAGAACTAAAGTCGCCCAACCGCTCGGTTGAGTGGATGAGATGGAAGAGCTTGCGGATAAGGTTCCATACTCCAAATACGAGACGCTCGCCGTTTTGGAAGAAGATCACCTTGAGGCGCGCAAAGGCTTTCCCGATCGGGATCAACTCGGAGCTATGGCGGCAGGGACAGCCTGACCGCATAGGCTCCAGCCTATCGCAACTAACCGCGTCATCGGACCAATGCAGAGCCGCCCCGAGGAGCGCGTCACTGCGGCCTGGCGCACATCCCACGATCAACCGCAGCGAGCGAGCGCGTGCATGATCGCAGGTCCATCGACAATAGTTTGCTTATCCATGCCGACGTTCATCCCCGCCGACATTCTGATCAGATCTTTACCTGTTTGGAAATCCTCACCGGTTCAAATGAACCGAGTACATTCTTATATACGCTATTATATATTATAGCGCAAGCGCAGCAAGAATTGAATCCGATCCCTAAGCTCTTTGAACGGCCGATCGCTCAACCCTGCCGGCGATCTGTAATCGGACTTCTATGCGCGGCGTGGTCACGCTGGCGGTGGCGCTTGCTCTGCCCGAGAATTTCCCCGGCCGCGATTTCATTCTCGTCACCGCCTTCGGCGCCATATTGGTGACAGTCCT
>NZ_JQJH01000033.1 GCF_000745425.1 Beijerinckia mobilis | reverse complement strand
AGGCCGTCTATGTTTTCTCATGACGCCAGCTGACACTGGATATCGAAGGAAGCAATCCTTCGCTTTTCGATCAGGAGTGTGATCATGCAATTGGTTGTCATGAAGAAAAAGGCCGCTGACAAGACAAAGGTCGAAATGGAAAAGAAGACCCTCGCCGAACGCATTCTTGGTGTGGGTGCCGCGGGTGTTTCCCTCGGCGCTTTGATGACCAGTCAGGCTTTTGCTCAGGGCGCGGTTCAGGGTAACGGTATCGGCGCGCAGCTCAACAACATCTCGTCGGAAGCGATCAATGCCGGTGGCCAGTTCGGCGGCATGGCAATGTATATCGCCGCTCTGATCTGTTTCGTCGGGGGTGTGTGGGCTCTGTGGCAGGCGCAGCAGCCGCAGAACCGTGAAGGCGGCATGCGCGCGGCAGGCATCGCCGGCATCGTCCTCTGCGGTTTGTTCGCGACGGGCGGCACCTGGATCAACAAGGCCGCGAATACCGCGTCCGGTGCTGCCGCTACCGTGAACGATACTCCGCAAGCTGTCCAGTTCCAGTAAGGCGGGCAAAAACGATCATGTCTCTGCTGCCGCTTGTGCCGAATATTCTGGACGGAACGGCGTTTCAGGTCCGTCCCAGGCATGAGCGGCAGACCCCATTATTCTCCTGCCAGTTTTGCGGTTTTGATGCCGCAGGCTGGCAGGTGCCATTTCAAGACCCCGAAACCGGCAAAGCCGGTGCGGCCTGTGTCCTTTGTTCCCTGATCCTGCGGCTCGATCGTCCCCGGATTGACGACGAACTGGCTTTGATCTGGTTGCCGGAAATGTCTCAGGCAGCCGTGAATGCCGTTGCCCGCTCCCTCCACGGACTCTTCTTCGCTCATGGCGAGGCGCCGTCACCAGCTTTGAGGCCCCATGGAGAGACGGCGCGGATGCGGGCGGCTTGGTTCTTCTGGCAGAGTTTGCTTCAGCGACAGGCTATCGCCAGGGAGCGTTTCGGCTCGGATCGGCCCAGCGATATTGGCCAGGTCCTGGCCTCGGTGAGCCCGCAGATTTTCCATCGCCGGAGCAAGCTTCTGTCGGGTCTGCGCCTTCTGCCGCTCGGCCATTTTTATCACGGCGGCCATGACCACTATCCAGGTCTTCTGGCTCGTCATCTCAGGGCGCTCAAACAGGCCGGACAGGGGATCAAGGACACGGTTGAGACAGTCCCGTCAGCATCCTGAAAGGTCCCCTCATGAATTTCATCGCGCAATGGTTCGCCTCGCTGAGCCTGATGCTCAAACAACCCCTCGGCGCCTATTGCGATGTCGAGACGGCGCATGGCGACGCGCTCGTCACGCGTTACGGCGATTATCTGTCCTTCGTGCGGATCGATGGCCTGCGGCGGATGTGTACCAAGGCCGAATATGCCGATATGGCCAAAGCCATGAGGCTCGATCTTTCGGGCACTTTGGAAGAGCGCGGTCATGCCATTCAGGGCTTTTATATCTCCGATCCCGACCTTTCCGAGCGCGAAATCAATCGTGTGAACATGACCGCCTGCCGGACGGTGGCGAAAGAAGTCGGCCTCGATCTGGACGATATTCTGGATGAGCGGATGCGGATCTGGCCCCGCGTCATGCGCTGGGAAGCCGCTTATTACGTATTGTGGACGCGGCGCGGCATCCTGACCAAGGAAGAGAAGAAAATCCTCAAGGAAGAGATGGCGGAACTCGCCAAGGACTGTCCCGCCATCGGCGAGTCACAAAAGTTCTTTTTGCGCAGCGAAGTGATGGCGGCGCATCACGCGGGCTTCGTCGCGCGTGTCGTCAATTCGTTCAAGAGCCTCGACATTCACGCGGAGGAACTGACAGCGCATGAGGCCTTGAAAGTGGCGCGGGAGACGCTTTACCGCGAGACCTCTGGCTCGCCCTGGAAAGCCATCCTGCCCGGGCAGAAACTCATGCCGCTCCTGCCGGAGGATGATGAGACGCATCCCAAGGCGGAGGGTCTGCTTTGGCCCTCGATCCGTTCGCAAATGCTGAGTTTCGACGCCATCACCCAGGGCGGTCAACAAGTCGTCCTTGGCACGAATACCTATGCCCCGATCGACATGGTGATGGGACCGGAGGACCCACGTCCCTTTCTCGAGCTGGCGAGCCATCTGGGGCACGACCGTATTCCCTGGCGGGCCTCATTCCTGCTCGAGGCGGCAGGACGAAACGGCATGGCCTTCAAGGAGATCGGGGCAACCTTTCTCGGCATGTTTCCCCAAAATGGAGACCTGCGCCGGGCTTTTGCCGCCTTACGGCAAGCCAGAGAAGAGGACAACCATGGGGCCGTCAAGTTCCGGGCGTCTTTCGCCACCTGGGCGCCTGGTGATGATGTCCGCAAGTTGCGGCGCCGTGCCTCCACGCTGTCGCAACGTCTCGAGGGCTGGGGCAATTGCAAAACAGGCACGATGGCGGGCGATCCGCTCGATGCGGCGATGAGCTCGGTTCCCGGAATGGCGGTCGCCTCGACGGCGCCGCCGTCTCTGGCCCTGTTGGGTGATGCTTTGCTGATGCAGCCATGGAGCCGCACGGCGTCTCCTTGGGAGACCGGATCGGTCCTGTTTCAGCTGCCGCACGGGGGCCTTTGGCCCTATGATCCGGCCGGGGGCTCAAAACGCCCATCGGTGGTCGATCTCTTCGTGGCGCCGCCCGGCTCCGGCAAATCGGTGCTCGCCAACACGATCAATCTCGGCCTGTGCCTCAGTTCCGCCGTGCTCGGTTCGCGCGGGGCCAAACTGCCAATGATCGGCAAGGTCGATATCGGGCCTTCGGCGCAAGGCTTTGTGCGGCTCATTCAGGAGGCCCTTGGACCCGCGCGCCGGCACGAGGCGATCTATACCCTGATGCAGCTCACCCCCGGCCATGAATTCAATGTTTTTGATCTGCAGCTCGGGTGTGAATATCCGCTCACCCTGGAACGGGCCTTTTTACAGAACTTTCTCGTCCTCCTGACGCTGCCGCCTGATCGTGACGAGCCGCATGAGGGTGTGCCGCAATTGATCAATGTGTTGATCGACGAGGTTTACCGCCTGCATACGGATATCCAGGGCGGTTATCCGAAAATCTATCAGGCCGGAATAGATAGTGAAGTCGATCGGGCGATCGGACGGCTTGGAATCGTGCTGCATGAGCATGAGCCGCATTGGCGTGATGTCGTGAACGAATTGTTCAAGCGCCGCGAATACCGGCTCGCGGAAGTCGCTCAGCGGCATGCCGTGCCGATCCTCGAGGATCTGATCAAGGCAGTGCAATCCGAGATCGTGCGCGACCAGTTCAATGCCCTGCAGCTGCATACGACGGCCGAGAAGGTGACGGAACTGTTCTCCCGGTATCTGCAGGATGCGATCCGTATGTATCCGATCCTGAACAAGCCAACGAAACTGGATTTCGGGCCAGCCCGCATCATCGTTCTCGATCTGGCGGAAGTGGCTCCAACCGGCTCGGCCGTGGCCAATCGTCAGACCTCGATCATGTATCTTCTGGCGCGTCATATTCTGGCCAGAAACTTTTTCCTCAAGCCGGATTATCTGGAGCAAGTGCCATCCGCCTATCGGGATTACCATCACGATCTTTTCCGTGAAGCCTATGAGAGCATCAAGCGTCTCGATTATGATGAATGGCATCGTACTTCAGGCAGTCCGCAGATCCGCGCTCAGGCGGCCCTCGATATCCGCGAAGGGCGCAAGCACAATGTCCAGTTGGGCTTTTCCTCGCAGCAGATCAAGGACATGGGGAATGACATCATCAGCCAGTCGACGGGCCGCTGGGTGTTGCGCGCCGGTGATGAGGAAGAGGCCAAGACCATCATCGAGCGTTTTCATCTGACGGAAGCCTCGGCTCGGGTTTTACGCTCCAGTCTCAACGGGCCTGGCCCCAATGGTGCTCCGGTGTTGGCGATCCTGCAGGCGGGAGCCTATCGCTATGAGCAATTGCTGGTGAACCGTCTGGGACCGGTCGAACTCTGGGCCTTTTCCACGACGCCAGGGGATACGAGTTTGCGCAATACGCTTTATTCGCGGCTCGGTTTCAGCGAGGCCTTGCGCCGCTTGTCGCAAATCTTTCCGCATGGCTCCGCCCTGAAGGAGATCGAACGGCGCAAGGAAGAACGGCTGCGCAATGGCGAGCGCGACGAGAGCGTACAGGCGGGTGTGGTGGACGAGCTCGTGGCGGAATTGATGGATGGTCTCGGCATTGGCCTCAAACTGCGCGACCATGTCGATGCTCAGAACGAAGAAAAAACCTTGGCATCCGTCGCCTGACGGAAGGGGCTCTTTGTTTTCTCATGACGATGAAGTGCAATGCCTCACGAGCCAAGCAGGCTCCAGTCTGTGCCTGGCCGTGGTCCCACCCTCGTCCGCTATCAGCCGGGAGGGCAAACAAGGCCCCGATCCGAAACGCGCAAAAACATGGAAAGCATGCTTTTCGTGGCCAGGTTAAGTCATCATAGGAAATCGGGGCAAGCTGAGAGGGTCTGGATGGTGAGAAAGCCATTCAGACCCGTTTTCTTTGAGGGGCATGCGGAGGGGAGGATGGATCCACGCATTTTAATTTGGGGCCTGGAAGGATTGGCGATCGGGTTCGTCTGTCTGTACCTGCTCGCGAAATTCGGGAAACGGGCTTTTCCCTATCAGGCGAAGGCCTTGCTGACGCCTTGGGAGGTCAAGGTCTTGAAAGAACTCATTCGCACCTTGCCGCCGAACCTGCATCCGTGTCCTCAGGTGCGGCTGGCGGATCTTGTGATGATCAAACAGGGGCTTTCAGGACGGCATCGTTTTACCGCGCTCAATCGCGTCGCCGCCAAAAGCGTCGATTTCGTCATTCTGGAACGCCACACGGGACGGATTGTGTTGGTCATCGAGCTCGATGACAAGACCCATGCGCGGCGCGAGCGGAGGGTTCGCGATCGCTTTGTCGATGATGTCCTCAATCGCTGCGCCATTCCGCTGCTTCGGGTGAAACCAGGAGAACCAATTGCCTCGCGTGTGCTCTCGCACGGCGCGCTTCTGCCTTGAGACCGGAAGCGTGGATAGTCAGGAGGAAATGATGTCCTTGCCGAAAGTTCTTTGTATTGCGGCCCTACCGGCCGCCATTCTGGGTTTTGTCGGCTTCAAAGTGAATGAGGCTTCGACGAAACAGGAGATCACGCAACAGGTCCAAACCCTTTTTGATCATGCTTGCGGTTTGCTCGCGCCGATTTCGCCGCAGGATAATGAAGCGATATCAGTTGAGCAGTATGATGCCCTGGTTGACGCTGGCATGATGTTACGAAGCCCAAAAGCCGTGTATGCGCTGACAGCACAAGGACAGGCGGTGTTTCAATTCAGGGATAGATGGCCGATTGGCCAGCTCGGCCTCTGCGCCTATCATTTCGAGGATGCCACTGTTGAAGACGTGTCTTTTCCCGAAATCCACTCAAACCATTTTGTGCGGCATGTGACCTTTACATTCCACACACGCTATGAGGACTGGGCCAAGACACCATCCGTTCAAAAAGCCTATCATGGCGAATTGGGTTTGAGCCGGGAAAACCGGCTGTCGGCCCCGATGGTTTTGACCAAATCCGGCTGGGTCTTCGTGGAGCCGCTGATTTAACGGGCTCTTGCCACTCTTTTACAGGGACTCTTTCAGGTCACGCGCGACTTTGAAGGCGACTGATTTACTGGCCTTGATCTTTATGGCTTCCCCGGTCGCTGGATTGCGTCCCTGACGTGAGGCGCGTTTTTTCGCCTGAAAGATGCCGAGGCCGCTGATCCGGACCTTGGAGCCTTTCTTCAGGTTCTTGCCGACGATTTCGACCATATCATCGAAGAGCAATTCAACAGTCTTTTTCGGCAAATCATGAAGAATGGCGAGATCGGCGCCGATCTGTTTCAAGGTGATCGTCGTGACTTTGGCTGCCTGGGTCGATTTTATGGCTGCTTTGACAGCAGTAGACTTGGATTTTGGAGCGGCCATGATCCTCTCTCTTTGCTTGTTTGCGTCAGTTCGACGTTCTCCCTAACGGTTTTTTACTGTGCCGTCGAATTGGGAAAGCTTCATCCTCAAAAAACGCCGCTTCTGAAGATCTAGGGATTTCGTGCGGGCAGCCCCTAGTCTGATGCCGGATCGACAATTGGGGAGCAACGACAAAAGCCGAAGCGTTTAGTTGTTCGCGCGGCGGCCTGCGACACAGATCTTTGTTCCTTGTTGAGAACAGGAGATCAAGGTGAATTCACTCGTGAAAGAAACCAAGGCGCGCTTGTATGCACCTAGCAGAGACGTGATCCTTAAGATTGTTCGGGCTTTATCTTTGATCGTCAAAGCCTTTCCGGAACTGGCTGGCACGCTCGCTTTCGTGACTGGCCCTTTATTGTTGCTTTTATTGCTTGCCATGGCCGGGGCTTATTTTCCCGAGCGGCCTTACGGCTTGAACAAGATGATCGGCTATGGGTTTGTGTTGATCCAGATCCTAATATTAATGATATTAGTCTGCGAGGTGTTGCGCACAATGTTGCGCGAAATGTTGAAAGTAGAGTGGCGCAAGAAGCGCGGCGTCTGGGAAGAGATTTTCTTGCGGATTTGGCTCGTTGAGGTTTTTGGCGGGATAGCGCTGGGAGGGTTTTTCTATTGGCTCGGCGTCAAAGGTGTTTGGCGTCCGCTTGTCGTGGATTGGGGAGAAGACCGACAGAACTTTCTATGTTTATACGCTCTGGGCGTGGGTGTGAGCTTCTTCGGAATTGTGGGCCGGCTATATCTGTGGGAGAAAACCCTTGAACGCAGAGAAGCGTGCTTTGCAGCTTCATTAGTACGCACTCTGAACATGATCGTCTGTCTTGTCGGAACAGTAATTCCCTGGTCAATGGCTTACATATTGCTCAACGCCTTCAGATCATGATAACATTTATGTATGAGCTTGTGGGCATTTAACGATCAAACTTTCCGCCTTGATGCGGCCCTCACGGAGATCATTATATTCCTGTCCGGTTAGGAACATTCCACTCTGTGTATCAAGCGGATGAGTGGGGCAGAGAGAGAATAGGCCCGGAAGTTTGTCGTTTAGCGCGGCCGCCCAAGGCAGCATTTCATGTCGCGTGCCGGAGTCCAAGTTGGCAAAAAAGTCGGAGATCGTACTGCCAAAGCAGCGAAGATCATGGCGCTTTGGACCGGAGCTTCTGGCGCCAGAGTGAAACATCAGCAAAGCGGAAGGCGCAATAATTTTTGGGCCGCGTGTCTTGGCAAGAAAATCGATGCAGGCCGATTGGCAGGTCAACGGCACTTCGATTGGAACGGCACCAAGGCGCGCGACAGCAAAAACCAAGTCGTCCGCGGAGTTGGTTACGCCTCCATAACTTGTGATTTGGATCCTTTTGATTGAGTCCGCGGACTGATCGAGGATCGAGCTGACGGCATTCACCAAACCGCCGTCAATTCCGCCCTTGATGACAAGAGCATCGTTGTTGACGCTGACCGAAGAATTGACACTGGGCTGAGTCGACCATGTGCAATAAGCTGGCTCCGTAAGTTTCAACAGATTCCAAATAACTATGAAGACAATAACGCCTATTGCTATAATCCACACAGCGTAAAAAATGCTCGATCTAATAAGACTCATGAAAATAGGCCAGCTGAATGTAACAGTATGGTGATGACCGCTGAATTTAGAAGTAAAAATACGGCAGTTTTCATAATTTATGTGTCTTCCTCCTTTTCTATAGAGCCACAAATCGTTTCTGACTGACATCCCGCACCAGTCTGCCGCAAGGATGTGGAAGATCTAGAAAAATATTATGGTCTTGCACATACCCCTGAGCTTTTCGCGTGAGCGCCCCCTAGCCTGATGTCTGATCATCAATCGGGGGCTTTGAATGCGACAGACTTTCTCCGTTTCTTCTCGTGTAGGACCGCTTATCCTGACCCTGGGCCTTGGAGCGTGCGCCACACCGATCCCGACTTATGTCGATGTGCCTGGTATGGCCAATCCCGAAATCGCGCTGCGCGAGAGCTTCACCAGCGTGGATACTGAGACAGGCAAACTTGGAAGCCTCGATCTGAAGGAGCCGCTTCCTCCTTCGCCCGTCTCAAAGTCGACGGCACCACCGGCAAAACCTGCCAAAACCCTCTCCGCGCTACAACGCACGGGCGTTGTTCCCGCCGAATTGCAGCGTGTCGTCGCCTTCCAATTCAATGGATCGCTCAACGATGGCGTGACACAGCTTGGCAAGATCATCGGCTATGATGTCGTGATCCAGGCCCCGGCCAATGCGGAACCGAAACCGATTGTCGTCGAGGCTGTCGATGCGCCTGTCGTCGATTATCTCCGGTCCATCGGCAAGGCGGTCGGCGATCGCGCCACGGTCCAGATCGATCCGCAACACCATCAGATCCAGGTGATCCACCATGTCTGAGCGCCGCGCCCTCCACGGCCGCCGCTTGGGCCTCATGCTCGCGGCCAGCCTCACCTTCCTTCCGCCTGCCCATGCCGAGAACAACGTGACGATCCTGCCGATCCCGCCAGAGCCCAGCTTGCGGGAAATCGAGCAGGCGGCACGGGAGACAGGTAATCCTTTGTCGAAGCCGGTGACGGGCGCCAAGCAGATCCCAGCGATCGTGGGTGGCGAGCGTCCGCCGTCCCTCGAGGCTCTGCAAGCGGCTTTGCCTGGCCCTCAGCCTGGGGACGGACTTGAACCCGGACGTGGTGACATCCTCTATCAGGCGGCTTTGACCTTCGGAGCTCAAGGCGGGCTCGCCGCGCGGGCTTTCGGCATCAACGAAATGCTGCGCCGTTACGAGCCGACGCTCGACAGCGTCTTCGACTTCAGGACAGTCGTCGTGCGGGTTGGTCCAGGCCGGACCCTGATGCGGCCGCCGATCGTGACCGCAGCGCAAATGGCCTTTGCCTTGGGGGAAGGCGCGCAGATCGCCCGCGAGACTGCCTGTGTCTACCAGATCACGCGCCGCGCTCAGCTTGCCTCCGCACCGCCAAATTGGCGCACCTATCTCGTGCGCTCATGGGCTTCGCCGTCAAAACCGTCCGATGCGGTCCTGCCAAGAACCGAACAAGAGGTGAACTGGTGGAAGAAATGGGTGGCCGAAGGCTGGGCGCAGGGCGAGCGGCAGGGGGTCGAGATTTTTCTCGCCGATCTCTCGCGTCTGCAGCGCGATTACATCGGCATGGTTCGTTACCGCGTCCTTCTTCGCGCGGGTCTCGTCGAAAATCCGCGTGTCGCCTTTGAGGATAGCGTCGTCAGTGGCGGCCATGAAGAGATGCGGGCCGGAGATCGTGTGATCCGCATCACCGATCAACCCGGCTTGCGTGCAGACCGCAAATCCTGGCCAAGGAACACAAGGAATTGCCCGCAATGAACGCGCCGCTTATGACGGTTTGGCAGGGGCGGGGGGCTGAACCCTGGGTGCGCGATCCGCGCAAAAGCGCGCCTGGCCTCGATCATCTTTTGACCTGGGCCTATCGGCAGGGGGCTTCGCGCATCGCCTTTTTGAGCGGTCATCCCGTCTGGGTGCGCATTCATGGTCTCAATCAACCGGTCGAGCCCAATCCCATTCCTGAGAGCGATCTTGCTCTCATTACCAACCATATCTATGGCGCCGATGGCACGGCGCGGCTGAAAAAGGGTCAGGATTTCGATCTCACTTACGAAGTCCTGCTCGATCGTGGCATCCGCCTGCGTTTTCGCATCAACGCGACGGCCACACGGACGAGCCGGCGCGACGGCGTGAATATCATCTTGCGGCCGATTCCAGACAAGCCGCCGACGCTGGAACAGCAACGGGTCGAGCAAGGCATTCTCGATTCCTTCAAGCCGCATGAAGGGATGGTGATTGTCTCGGGGGCGACTGGTTCGGGTAAGTCCACGCTCATTGCCGGCATGACGATGGCCAAGCTGCTGGATCCCCATGGTCACTACAACATCATTGAAGGCGCGGCTCCGATCGAATTCATGTTCGATCGGGTAAGGAGTGCGACTTCGACGATCGTTCAGAGCGAGATCCCTATCGATCTGCCGACCTTCGAAGCCTTCATTCGCGGATGTATGCGGCGTGAGCCAACTGATATCATTGTGGGTGAGTGCCGAGACAGCGTGACGATGGCGGCGGCGATCCAGGCGGCGATCTCCGGCCATACGCTGACGACGACAATCCATGCCAATGACGTCGCTTTGACCATGCAGCGGATCGCAAGCCTCTGCCCGCCCGATGAACGGGATAATCTCATCAGCGCGGTGGCGCAATCGCTGCGCCTCGTCATCAACCAGAAACTGATCCGCTCCATCAATGGGAAGCGCGTCGCTCTGCGTGAGTTTCTGGTCTTCAACCGCGCTCTGCGAACCAAATTCCTCGAAACCGATCCGAAACTTTGGCCCGCCCTCACCCGGCAGGCCATTACGGCGGAGGGACAATCCTATGAGCAGGCGATCAACCGCCTGCTCGAAGCCGGGCTGATTTCGGAAGAGACGGCGGCCCATGAACGCAAGGAGATTGGATAATGTGGCGGAATACGGCGCGGCCCGTGATGGTCGTGTTTCTCGATGCGCGGGCGTGTTTCCCGGTCCTCGCTTTCTTCATGTACTGGAGCTGGACGACCGCCAAGATCGCCATTTTCGGCACGCTCTTCTTCGGCATGATTTCCTGGCTCGGCCTGACATTGCCATCCTTCGCCCGGCTTTTGCGGCGCTGGATCAATGGCAGCTTCCGGCCCGCTATTCCCACCTGGAAGCGCAGGAGGTTTGCATGACCGAGGAGCTGAATCCCGCTCTGGTCGGCCGTGGAGTCGCGGCCTTGTTCGCACTGACACCGAGACCATTGCGCCTCCATGATCCTGTTTATGGGACCGTGAAAGACATTCCAATTGAGGCGGTCGGGGAGGTTGATGGCTTGCTGCCGTTGTTCCTGGCTGCGGCCGAAGCCATCTGGTTCGAGGCCTTCGGGCATGGGTTCGCTCTGAAACTGTGCATCGATCCTCAATCATTGCTTGGCTATCGGGTGGTCAGCCTTGGTTGTGTCGGCTTCGTCGGCGTCATGCTTCACCTGATGGAGGCGATCTTTCAAATCGCCCGTACCGACATGATCCTGCTCAACGATTTCAGTGTGGTCTGGGAAAGCGCCAAAATCCGGCTTGGTGTCGCCTCTGACACCGATGCGCCGCTCTCGATCGCATAGGAGGCCGCATGTTTTTCAAAACCGGCTTCTTCAGTGCGGCCCTTGCGTTCATGAGCGTATCGATCACTCATGCCGATCCGCTCATGAGCGAGGGCCAGAAAGTCCTGGCCTGTATCGAGGCCTCGGCCGAAATCCATCATTTACCCGCTGGCCTCCTGCTGACTCTCTTACGGGTCGAAGCCGGTGAGCTCGGCAAGGTGTCGCAAAACAAGAACAAGACGGTCGATATCGGACCGATGCAGATCAATGATAGCTGGGTGCATAAAATCGCCCGGCATTGGGGAGCCTCCGATGCCGAGACTTACCGCGCCTTGCGGGACAATTTCTGCGCCAATGTGGCTGGTGGCGGCTGGATCCTGCGCCAGACCCTTGATGAAGCGAAGGGCGATATTTGGGAAGGCGTGGCGCTCTATCACTCGCATACACCCGTCCACAAAGTCCGCTATCTTCATCAGGTCCTGCATCATCTCCATGCGCTGCAGAAGGAAGCGCAACTCTCCTCCCGGAATTCAGGGAGCTGATGATGGCGGGAGGACAGAGC
The DNA here is from genome assembly GCF_000745425.1 of Beijerinckia mobilis. GTDB lineage: Bacteria > Pseudomonadota > Alphaproteobacteria > Rhizobiales > Beijerinckiaceae > Beijerinckia > Beijerinckia mobilis. The sequence continues at coordinate 10,925 of NZ_JQJH01000033.1, read as the reverse complement.
GGCGCTCGAGCCGATTATACAATGTTCAGCACGATCGTCATCGTGCTGGGCCTTGGTCTTGGCGGCTGGATGCTCTGGCAGAGCCAGCATGGCGAGATCAGCGCGGCCATGATGCGGTTTTATCATTGGCAGATCCAGAACCTGCACGGGTTCACCCATCGCTTCGATTTGGCCGACCGCCAAATGCTGGCCGCCAATCCCAATCGGGTCGAGATCGGCACGCTGATCCGAATGGCGCGTGCCCTGGGACAATTCTTTCTCTATCCGGCCGTGGGCCTCGTCCTGTGGCTGGCTGTCGTGTGTTTCCTCTCCGCGGCATCCTCTCGCTATTGCCGGGCTCTCGATCTCGAAGGGCTGATGCGTGAACAGGCCCAGAGCCATCCCGGGATCACACCGTTTATAACCCGGTCGTTGCGTCTCCTGCCGCTCGACAAGGCGTTTGTCAGGCCCCTCGATCCCGCCTTGAACGTGCGGGAATGGGTTGAGCGGCATGCGTTGACAAGTGATGGCACGTTTGACAAGGCGGCAGCGCGTTGCGAGCTCATCCGTCAGCTCGGCGATCCGTGGCAAGGCCCTGAAAAGGCAACCCCGGCTGTCCGCTGCATGCTGGTTGTGTTCATGCTGCATGCCACGGGCAAGCGGAAAGAAGCGGCGGATTTCCTGGGTCAGATGGCCGAGGATCTGTCCCATGGAAAAGGCGAGGGAGCGGCTGGCCCGGATATATCCCTTCACTTTTCAGCATCCGTGGTCCAGCGCGCCGATTACTGGCTCAAGGATCGCGAGAGCCTGGTCAGGCTGCTTGGTCCTCTCTCCCAGCCCAAGCATGGTTACACGGCACCGCTGTTGATGAGTGCGTTGACACAGGCCCGTCTGGCCTCTGGCGTCCTGGCGCCGGCGCAGTTCAATTTCCTCAAACTGGTCGACCGCCGTCTGTGGTTTGCGCTCCATTCCCTGGGCTTTCCGACGAGCGGCAAAAGCCTGGAAACACATCCCAACCCGCGCATCGAAGCGATTGGCGCGCGCGATCATTGGGCCGCCGAACGGGTCTTTGGCGCCCCCCTTCGTCATCCTTCGGTTGAGCAAGCCGTGGAAGCCATCGCGGAGGCCTTTGCCAGACTCTCCTACGAGTAATCAGGAAAGCAGCCATGTCTCAAATTGTTTTGTATTCAGGACGCGATCAAGCCGATGTTTCGCCGATCTATCTGCATGTCGACGATGATTTACAGGGATACCGCTTACGGATCGTCCCTTCAGCGGGGACCGGACTACACGTTCACATTGAACGGGATAAGGCAGGAAAAACCGGGCTTTTCCGAAAACAAGGCGGGAACGAAACGGCAAATGTTGGTGAAAACCACTGGTTTGTGCCGCATTCAAAACTCGCTGCCTTGTTGATCGTCGTCGCTGGCATGAGCATCAGCTGGATCGGGATCAATGTCGCGAAGACGATTGCTCAGAAAGCCGACGTCGAGCACGTCGGCAAGGCACCGGCCGCCAACTATGTTCAATCGCTTCCCGAGGAGCCTGCCTACCAGATCAGGGAAAAGACTGCGGTCCCGACTTTTGAGCCCGACGCGCAATTGAAGGCTGTTACGGACAATCTCCGCCATGCTCCGGTCGTGACACCGGCCCCTGGAAGCGATCCAAAATCCCCATCAGGACCGGCCGCGTTTGGTCTCGAATAAGGGGCCAAACATGCAACGGCTTTCCTGCTGCATCCCGTCCATATCTGAAACGGAGAACGATCGATGATCGTGCGCGAGATCGCTGGCCCGCAGGGGCGTTATGAACGAACGGGTGCGCAAAACCTCCGCGATACCCGCTCGATCACACAGCGTTTCGCATCAGCGCTGGTCACGAATTTTTCAGCCGTCATGCTGACCGTGGGCGCGGGAGTCATGGTGATCGAGCCCGCGAGTGTCGAACTGATCGTCCCGGCCAGCCTGCTTTATGCCGGCATCGTCCTCACGCGGCGCGTCAAGCTGCCGATGCGCCTCCCCAAGAGCGCCAGGATCAAGGACTGGAACTATCCTGATCCATCCTCCCGCAAGCCCCGTATGGCAGCCGGCACGATCTATCTCGGCCGCGATATCGAAACCAATCATGAATTGTGGCTCACACCAGAGGATGGGCGCCAGCATGCGACCATCCCCGGCACGACTGGCGCTGGCAAGACCACGGCGATCGTCTCTTTCCTGACCAATGCCCTGGCGCAGGGCTCGGGCTTCGTGCTCGTCGACGGCAAGGCCGACAACAAGCTCTATGGCGAGATTCTGGCTCTGGCGCGCCGTTTCGGCCGCGAGGACGATGTCCTTGCCCTGAATTTTCTTGTGGCGAGCGGCGAGAAGCAATCGAACACGTTCAATCCTTTCGCGACCGGCAATGCGGACGCCATCCGCGAATTGCTGGCAAGCCAGCTCGGCGAACAGAGCGCGCAGGATTCGAACGGCGTGTTCCGCGCCCGGGCGGTGGCCTTGATTGGCACGATCGCGCCCGTGCTCACCTGGATGCGCGATCATCGCGGCGTGCCGATCAGCATCGAGACGATCCGCTTTTGCCTCGAACTGCGCTGGATCTGGACACTCGCCAGCCATCGGCTGTTCATGGTCCGCGATCCCTCGAACGGCAAGATCATCGAATACGACGTGTCGAAGGACATGCCCGAAGAAATCATCTATCCGATGCAGGCCTATCTCGGCGAGCTGCCGGGATATGATTCCAGCGTGCCCTGGAACCAACAGAAGGATAACAAGCCATCCGAGCAGCATGGCTATGCGCTCATGTATTTTACGGCGACCTTCACCCAGCTGGCTGTCAGCCTCGGGCATATTTTCAAGGTGCTCAATGGCGATATCGACATCCGCGATGTCGTACTCAATCGGCGTATTCTGGTGGTGTCGCTGCCGGCCCTCGAGAACTCCGACGATACTCTGGCGGCGCTTGGCAAGATCGTCGTCGCCTCCTTGCGCGGGATGATGGCGCAGATCCTCGGTGCCAAGCTTGAAGGCGATTATGCGCAGATCGTGGAAAACAAGCCGGGCATGGGTGTCGCGCCCTTCATGGTGGTCCTCGATGAGCTCGCCTATTATGCAACGGGCGGCCTTGACCGCATGCTGGCGATGGGCCGCGGGCTCAATATCATGTTCTGGTTGGCGTTTCAGGAAGTCTCCGGCATTTGGGCGCGGATTGGCGAGAAGACAGCCTCTTTGCTTGGCAACGCCAATCTGACCGTGGCGATGCGCCAACAGGACGCGCAGCGCACTCGCGAATGGCTCGAACAGACGGCCGGCCAAACCTATGTGACCCAGGCTGGTGGCTATCAGACGGGCGAACTCGGCACTTATCTGGAAAGCCAGCATGCCGATCTGCGCCAGGTGTCGCGGATCGACTGGCGCGATCTGCAGAGCCTGATCGAGGGCGAGGCGATCATTCTGTTCGGCGGCCGCCGCATCTATGCCAAGCTGTTTCATGCTAAATTCGATGTTTCGGGGCCGATGCGTCTCAATCGCTGTCTGGGGCTACTGCCGCCCAAGCCGGAAATGCTTTCCCAGGAAGAAGCGCGTCTTTCGGAACTGATTGTGACCTTCCAGAACGGGCTGATCGGGTTCGGAGTGGAAGGGTCAAGCGACCCGGTGCTCGAGGCTGGCCTTAGCGCGTTTCGGCAGGGGTTGAAGAAGGGCGCTTCGATCGACCAGAGTCTGCAGGAGGTCTTTGAGGCGATTGATGCGCTGCCGCATGAACTCGCGCGATCCTCTTTGGTGATCCAGAAAGACGAAGCCCTGCGCCCGATCAAGACGCCGTTCACCGATCTCCTGGAAACGAGCCGAACCGGTTGGCCTTTGCCGCCCGCATCCTTCGGATTGCCGCGTGAACCCATTGATCAGCGGCTCTTTCTCGATGTCGTCGAAATCGAGAGGACGATCGGTGCGTCTCAATCCGCCGCTCGCAAGACAGCCCTTGATCTGCTGGCGCTGCGCGATCTTGCCTTGCGAGATGAACAGAATGAGCCCCGGCCAACGGTTTCCGTCGAGGATCAGAAACGCAAGCTCAGTAGCCTGATCGAGCAATTCGAGGCCATTGCGGAGGTGGGCGAGGCAGTCTAGCCTGACGATGAAGGGAATGGCTTGATGGATGATCCGAACAAGGAAATCATTGAGACGGCTCTCGGCAGCTTCTGGCTGACGCACTATCCGGAACGAGGCACTTTCCGCATTTGGTGGCCGTCAAAAGCCAGGGTGGGTGAACTGGTCAAGGAGGTGATCCAAGGTCGGGCATATTGGGACCCCAAGACCTACGGCTGGTACGTGCCACCATCGCACCGGGATGAAGTCTATGTGGCGCTGCAGGAGCTTTCAACGAGTGGGCTGTGAATCGTTACGCCTTCAGGGCCTGGACATGAGTGGAGAACGATATATTTTAGCAAAAGGTATTACTTCTTGCTATGAGGGCTGACATGGCAGCGGCGACTTCCATTAAACTGGACGAGGAATTGAAACAGCGCGTCCAGCATCTAGCCTCCGCCCGCCGCCGCTCCGCACATTGGATCATGCGCGAAGCGATCGCGCAGTATGTTGAACGCGAGGAAAAACGCGAGGGGCTACGGCAGGACACGCTCAAGGCGTGGGAGGAGTTTCAGGCGACCGGTCTGCACGCCACGGCCGAGGACGTCGAAAAGTGGCTTTCGAGCTGGGGAACGGATAACGAGCTGCCCGCGCCTTTATGCCAAAAGTGATCTTTTCTCCGGCCGCGATCCGCGACCTTGAACGGCTCCGAGCGTTTTTGCGGTCCAAGAACCCATCCGCCGCCAAACGGGCTGGTGAAGCCATCATTCAAGGCCTACAGGGCCTCGACGCTCATCCCAGGATGGGGCGGCTGATTGAAGACCTGCCGGAACACTACCGGGAATGGCTGATCGAGTTTGGGGATAGTGGTTACGTGGCGCGATACCGCATCGATGGCGATGGGGTCACGATTTTGGCCGTAAGGCACCAGAAAGAAGCTGGTTATTGAGGCGACTACTCAATCGAAGGTTAATGGCTCCATCGCACCACTTTCGGACCTTGGATGATCAGCCCTTAATTTCTCAAGTGGGCCGTAAACGGTCCGGCTGCTTTTGGCCTTGAAAACGGGAAAGCGGACGCTTGAGGCCCCGACCACGATCTGCGACGCGGACGCAGCTTGGCAAGCTCAAGTGCAAGGCGCTCAACACGCTCCAGGACATCCTGCGTGGCTCAAAGGACTTGGCGGCGCGCCGCCCAACTCCTTCCGGCGGCGACCTAGAACTCATCGCTAGCCACGCTCACCAAGGATCGTCGTTCTCTAGCCAACGCACGGTGCGCGCGATCCGCGCTAAGGCGCGGTCGCGCGCACCGCCCTCCTCATCGCTGTCGGTGTCTTCCATCATCACTTGCCACATGCCCGTAAGATAATCGCGCGACGTCGCGCCCAGTTCGACCCGCGAGCGCCACGTCAGGCCATCGGGCAGCACACGCGGTGCCGGAGTCCGCAAATAATTCTGCATCGTGTCAAGAAACACGGCGGCCTGGAAATTACGGCCCATCAGGTTCCGCATAAGCGACAAGACAGGCCGGGTTGGGTTATCAGCATAGCCACTCAACACCAGCTGGCGCTCGAGCACGCAGATCGCCGTCACCTCGTCGAAGGGCTGCCCCCATATGGTCATGCTATCCTCGTAGAACTTCGCCACGTGTCCGAGGAGCTTCCTGTCGGGGATGTCGGTCTCAAAGGCGAAGATGCCTTTGAAGATCGGTGCCGCGATCTCGAACGGGAGCGAGTCGAGATGCTCCAGCGATTCCTTGAGCGTGCCGGTGGTCAGCCGGGTTTTCACCTCGAGCACAGCGCGCACGCTGTCCATCGGCACGACAACGAGGTCGCCTTGACGGAACAATGGTGCATAGTCGATGCGGTCGTAGATGATGATGTCGAGCTGTAGGTCGCAGCCGTCGATAAAGCCGGTGGCGACGTGGTAGCGCTCCGCCAGGGTACGGCGCAGCAAGGCGCGCAGCAATTCCTCACGATAGCCGCCTGCGGTGCCGCGATGGACGACGAGACGTCCGAACCGACGCGACTGGTTCGACAGATCGTCGGCGAAACTGTAGGCAAAGGCGCTCGACTGCTCCGAGCGCAGCATGTCCTCGGACGCGAACAGTTTGATCTTCTTGGGCGCGATTTTACCCTTCTTGGCCGGTTCGACTCTCAGAGCCGAGGATACCGTCATCGCGCGGAGGCACACGTCGATGAAGTCGGCCGAAAGTTCCGGCAGAAGTGCGGCGATCCGCTGCTTGAGATCGGTAAGCTCGGCCGCCTGGCGATCGGCGGTGATGTTGGCGGTGACCACGCGCACCAACACAGCCTGGTCGAGTTGCCGCTGCTGCTCGACCGTCGCATTAGTATTAGTAAACGCGCGGTGCGCGGCATTGCGATACGGATTATAGACCAGCCGGTCGGCCGCGATCACCTCGGTCTCGACCGGGTAGATCGGGAGGCCGTCCCGCCGCACCGTGACGCGGTCGCCCTGGATCTTCTCGACAGCGAGCGATCGCACTGCGGTCCATGGATCATCAAGACAGATGCAGAAATCGTTGGGCTTAAACGTGGGAGCTTCCATCCTCCAATCTTGGCGAAAATTTCCGGACGATCAATAACCCGGTGCCAAGGTCCGGCAGCGAATTGTCGCCAATCGGGTCGATCCGCAGCATTGAAAGCAAAAATACGCTAGACAGATCGATTCGACGATCCTCGCAACGGGGAGGCAGCTTTTAAGATCGGTAATCTATCAGCCAAACCACTGGAATGGGCGCGAAGCGGAAGTTGAATGACCTTCCTTGAAGGTCGCCTCTGGGCTGCAAGCGCCTCTCCTAGAGCATCGGACTTTCAAATTGAACCATGTCCGCTGCTCTATCTTTCTGAAAACGCATCAGATTAGCCCCAAAAGTGGGAGCCACTTTTGGGGCTGATGCTCTAGATAATGGAACAAAGCCTTAAGCTGAACCCTACAGCTCATCTTCTTGCAGATGGCGAAGGAGTAGCCTCATTTCGCTGCCGTGCTTCGGCCAGCTTGCGCTGCTGTTCCTGGGTCTCGGCCTGCATCTCCTGCAGAAACGAGGCAGCGCGCTTTGACAGGGCATCGAGCCGCTTTCCATTCTCCTTGATCGCCGCATTCAAGGCCACGATTTCCGGATCGACCTGTTCCTGCACGACCTTGGCCCGAATGACCTGGCGCAGATCCCGGCCGAGCTCCTTCGATTTTCCGTCATTACTTTCGGCCCTGAGCCCGAGTGTCAGCAAGGTGTCAACGGCCTGTTCACGATGCCGGCGCAATGTGCCGATCAGATCGGTTGCCAGCGGCTTGTAATTCTTCGTGGCCATATCGGCGGCAACGCGCTTCCAGATGTCCTCAGTGGTGACAGGAGAGGCATCGCCCAAGGCGCGGCTGCGCTTCTCAGCCTCATGGACGGCCGCTCCCGAAACCAGGGTCCATGTAGCGCCCCTGGATCTGCTTTCTGCGACATAGCCTTTGAAGCTGCTGATGCCGGCACTGCCGCGCGGCAAGGCGTTGATATGCTCTTCCGAGGTCAGGCCTTGGGCGGCGTCGATGGTCAGGGCATGGCCATAGCCGAGCATCAGGCGCTGCGTCTTTGGATCGATCAGACGCCTCATTTCAACGGAGCCGATCCGGCCCTTCTTGTCCTTGAAAGTGAAACCATCGGCACTTCTGCCGACAACCTCGACGATGTCGCCATTGTCGCCGATCGAGCCGCCCTTGCCGTCGATCGTCGCCCAGGTGCGCCGATAGAGGCGCAGCTTGTCGCCCGTGGCGATCCGAAGGTCATAGGTCTCACCGCGCTGATCGATCGCCTTATAGAGCTTTTCATCGGCGCCGATCTCGCCCCGCGCCTTGAGCCGTTCGCGGATCGCCTGGCTGATGTCGGCCGCATCCTGATTAGTCAAGGCGGAGACGGTGATGCTCTTCTTCGGATCCTCCGTGCGCAGGATGTCTCGGCGCTGCATGTAAAGATCGGCGATCTGGCCGATGACCTGGTCCTGATCGCCGCCGAGGAGGCGGGCGGTGCCATCCTCGATCTTCATCCCCAGGGCCTCGCCGGCCTTGCCTTCCCGGAAGAGATTGGCGATGTCGCGGTCGCGCCGCGTGCGCTGGCGCACGGTGGTCAGGAGCTCGGGCAGGGCTTCCTTCGGCAGGACGCGCTTCAGGATCTCGATCGTGTCGCCGGCTTCGATCGCCTGCGCCTGTTCCCGGTCGCCCAAGGCCTTGATGGTCATGCCGGTCTCGGCCTGGACCTCGAGGAGCTTCAGCATGGCACGCGGGCCGATCTGGCTGACTTCATCGATAACGAGGACAGTGTTGTGGGTCGGTTTGACGGTCCCCTTATCAATGGCCTGCAGCAAAGCGTCGACACCGGCCGTCTTCTCGATCCCGGCCTTGGCCAGGGTCGTCGTGTCGGGCTGGCCTTCAACGCCGAGCGATTGCAGGAAGGGCTGGAGGGCGACGGTCTTCTCGATGCCGGCATCTTTCAAGGCATCGGCTTGCCGCCAGGCCGTGGCGACGCCGATCACTTCACGGCCGGCTGCATCATAGCGGGTATCGGCCTTCCAGGCGGCGACGAGGGGTTGCAGGAGCGTCGTCTTGCCGGACCCGGCCACGCCCGTCAGGAGGGTCAAGCGCCCGCCCTCGCCGAATGCATGAATCGCCGCGCGCTGCGCCGCTCCATGTTCGGGTTCGCTGGTGAAATCCAGGCCAGAGGCGTTGATCGCGGCCTTGACGGTTTGAGCAGAGAGCGCGCCGTCCTTGTCCCGCGCCACGGCCCGGGCCTTATTGGCGAGCTCGGTCTCGATGCGGATCTGCGCCGTGTTGGTGATGCGGACCTTATCCTCCATCTGGCTTGTGATCAGCGCCACATGTTCACCATGGAGGCTCAAGCCGCGCTGCTTGAGGAGGGCAACCACCCTGTCGATATCATCCCGGCCATGCTCCATACCCGAGCCAATGAGACCGCGCACGGCATGGACGCGCAGACGATCATGGTTGAGGACGGCAGCCGTCTTGAAATCCTCGGCCAGGCGCTTGGCGGCGAAGTCATAGGCCCTGTCGTAGCGCTCCGCGTCGGACAGGGTCTCGTGCTTGGCCCCGGTCAGGACGGTTTCATGGCGCCAGCCGATGGCTTCGGCCTGGGCCTTCCAGGCTTCCTTTTCGCCCTTGCCATCTTGCTTGGCATAGCGCGAGACGACGCTCGATTCATTGAGGATGGTTTGCTTACGCTCGATCGAGAGTTCGTCCCAATCGAGGCCCTGGCTTTTAGCGAAGGCCTTGGCCGAGCGCAGGACCTGCTGGCGGCGCTTGCTGAAAGTGTCCACCGCCTTTTGCGGAATGGCCTCGAGAACGACGGCTTCATCCTTCCTGTCATAACCGATCTCGGCGCCGAGGCGGCGCAATTCGTCGGCGAGGCGGCCCTGGAAGAAACCACCAAGCTCATGGATCAGATCGGATGTCAGCTCCTTGGTATTGAGCGATCCGACGCGGCCATCGGCGGTGACGACCATGTTCATGAAGAAATTATGGATATGGGCTTGTGGATCGCCCGCTGTCTTGGCCTCGACGAGATAGGTCGCGCCGCTTTTGCCATCCTGTAATTCGACCGTCGGCCGGGCGACGTGATGCCGGAAACTCACCCAGCCGACATCACCCGGATCAACGCCTTCTTCGCCGCCCTTGCCGCGCCGTGCAAACCCGAGGCGGCCGGCCGCATAGCGCATGGCGGCATCATTGGCGCGGTCAATGGCGTTCCAGATCGCGGCGCTTTCGGCGGGTGTCGCGGCGAATTCAGCGGCAAGCGTCACCGATTTATGCGGCGAGAAGGTGAAATCAAATCCGGAAAGCTTTCGTTCTTGCTTGGACCATTGCTCCCCATTATCCCCCCGCTTGCCCTCGAACAGACGATCGAGGACTTCACTGGTTGGCATCTGGCTTGGATCGATCCCCACAGCCTTGGCGAAGGCCGGGGTGATGTCTGGCCGCCAGGTGGCCCGGCTATCCCGGCCGGTATAATAGGACGTCAGCCGGCTGCCCGGTTCCAGAGGCTTTTCTGGATGTTTGGCAGGGTCGTGGATGGGTGCCGTTTTGCCTTCGGTAAAATAGGTGCGCAGCAGGACACCTTGAGAATCCGCCGCGATTTTGCGGAAATTCATCATCGGCGGGCATCCCCATGGCCATTTGGCGCGATAGGGGTTTCTCTGCCCTTTTGCAGAAGGATCAGGATCTGCTGCAGAAGATCGAGCTGGTCGTTGCTCTGGCGGACAAGGACAGTCAGGAGCTGATCAAGCGGAATCCGGTCGGGGTCCATTTCGGGAGGGGCCAGAAGCTCCAGGATCAAGGCGTTTTGCTTGACCAGGGTGCCGAGGATCGCTGTTTGCTCCGTCTGCACCATCTGAATGGCTTGCAGGCGGTTTTCGGTGGTGGGCTCTGGATCGGTGGAAGAATGGGCCATGTGAGGTCTCCGAACGGGATGTTCCCAGCATGGCCGTAGGTCATGATAAGACCGCGCGATTTCTGACTGGCGGCAGGAATTACAGGGCGAGCGTCAATGGTGTTTCTTCGAGTGATGGGGCCTGCCTGATTTCAGGGGCTGTCCGTTGGCCTTGCGATAATCCTGCAGATAGAGAAAACGGCGGGCGAGATTCGTGCCGTATTGGACGGCCTGATCGAGATATTCGATAACGCTGCTTTTGAGCGGATCCTGCTGGCTCACATTGACGATTTTGACCTTGTCGAGCTCGGCGCGGATGTTGAGCAGGATGAACGCCATAGAACATGCCTCAAGCTGGTCGATTTCATCCCGGATGGTGTCCAGCTCCATCTTGTAGATATGCAGCTTTTGGCCCTGGCTGGG
>NZ_JQJH01000032.1 GCF_000745425.1 Beijerinckia mobilis | reverse complement strand
GACCGGGCCAGGAAAACGATATCACTCGCGCGCATGAACTCATTGATGGATTTGACGCGACTGCAACTCTCGCCGACAAAGGCTACGACGCGAACCATCTGCACAAGAAGATTACCGGACAAGGCAGCGAGATCGTCATTCCACCCAAGCGCAATCGCAAGGTTCAGCGGCCCTACGACACCGAGCTTTACAAGGAACGCAATCTGGTGGAGCGTTTTTTCAACAAGCTCAAGCAGTTCAGGCGGGTGGCGACCCGCTATGACAAGCTGCTTGCCAACTTCATGGGCTTCGTCAAACTTGCCGCAATAGCCATATGGCTCAGATAGTTAAATCGTCACTACCGCCTAGGGCTGCTACTTTTCGGCTTGATCCGCAAGGTCAGTCTATGGCCATCCGTCGAGTGATATTGCTTTGCTACCGCCCTGGCTTTGCGAATCTGATGCTCCGTCAGAGACGTCGTCACAATACCCGGAAATCGCAGGGGCATTACCCGGTTCGATACCCAGCGTGAATATCAGCTTGAGCGGAAGGCCGCGGCAATTCTCTGAGCTATAATTTCAAGTGATGCGAAGAACTTAGGGGTAATATCGCACTATCTAGGGCGGTGTTGAACACGTTGGCGGAAGCGGTGGGATTCGAACCCACGAACCCTTGCGGGTTGCTGGTTTTCAAGACCAGTGCCTTAAACCACTCGGCCACACTTCCGTAACGGCTTCATATAAGACGCCACAAATTGTCTGGGAGCGAACTTTACTTCCTTCAGAAGAGCGTCCGACGAGCCTCAATTGGCTAAGTCGGAGTACGTTAGCTCTCTTAAGGGGCAAGATGCAACAGCGGGGAAGCAAATTGTGGCCTGGCTGCTGCGCATCGGGCGCCTGATATGGGTGGGCCTAAGGTATGATGGCTTTGAAACATCGGGACTTTTCCAGGGGCGGCCCAGCACGGGAAGAGACAGCTTTTGTGAGACCGTATGGAGTGCTGGGCAAGTCTTGTCGATTCTTATTCGATGTCGGGGCGACGAAAAAACTGTGTCAGTTGAGGAAATTATTTATTAATCTTGTGAAGAGCCTGTGCCGCAAGATAGCTTTTTTCTGGTTTTTGTCGAAATCTCTCAACGGAAATTTAAGCTTCAGCAAAATTCACGTCGATTAGCCGACGAAAATCGTTGCAACTGTGCATCAGTTCAGCCGGAAAGCATGTCTTTGACCTTCCGGTGCTGCCCTTTCCTGTTGCGATGCGCCGGAAAACGAATAGTTTGGCCTCAGGCTCGAATCTCTGAAAGGGGACCAAAATGCTTCGTAAACTTCTTCTGTCCACCACCGCTTTCGCGGTTCTCAGCGGCGCTGCTCTCGCCGCCGACCTTCCTTCCCGCACTGCTCCTCCGGTCTATACGCCTCCGATCCCGATCTTCACCTGGACCGGCGTCTATATCGGTGGTGACATCGGTTACGCTTGGGGTGAATCAAACTACATCTCCTCCATCGGTTTCCGTCCCTCCACCGCTTGGGGCAGCACCAATCCTGACGGTGTGATCGGTGGTGCGCACGTCGGCTACAACTTCCAGGCTGGTCCTTCCTTCATTGGCACGGGTAATTTCGTGGTCGGTGTTGAAGGCGACGTGTCGGGTTCGAACTACTCGAAGACCTTCCTCAGCGCCTTCGGTGATTCCTACACCACCAAGATGGATGTTGCTGGTTCGATCCGCGGCCGTCTCGGCATCGCTTTCGATCGCGCGCTCATCTACGCCACGGGCGGTGTCGCGTTCGGTGGCTTCACCAGCCAGCTCCGTCTCCAGAATGGCACGGGCTCTTGGAGCAACGACAAGACCGCTGTCGGCTGGACGGTTGGCGGCGGCATCGAATATGCCGTGACCAACAACTGGTCGGTTCGCGCCGAGTATCGCTACACCGATTACGGCCATATCGACAGCTACTATGGCAACGCCAACTACAACAAGCACGACACCCAGAACTCCGTGCGTGTTGGCTTCAGCTACAAGTTCGACACCTTCGCTCCTTTGGCTCCGGTTGTCGCCAAATATTGATTGGCTTTTCTTCGAAACGAAGTGGCCCCATTTCAGGAAGACCCGGTCATTTGACCGGGTTTTTCTTTTTCACCGTTTTTTCTTCCCGCAGCGAGCCTTTCAAGGCGGACTGTATAAAGGCTTTGCTTCCTCCTTTGGATTGGCAACGGCTAAGGCATATTGGCTTGCCTGCAACATTTTGATTTTATCTTTGTTTTCGATAGGATACGGCATCGATCTGTGAAGCTGAAGATCCTTTTGGAAAAGTTCGAGGTGTTTACGGTAGAGGTTGGGCATTGCTCATTGGGTTGATTTCTCGGGACAATTCCTCGGATCAACTCCTCCTCTAGCGAAGGGTTAGCCGCTGTTTGGCGAATGCTCTGCCGCCGATGGCAATATGGCTGACGAACGGCTCCATAAGACGAGTGTGACGCTCACGCCAATTCTCTTGGCTTGCCAGCGCCTGTCCGTCGTGGCACTTCCAATCCATGACCTTCGACAAAACAACGATCCCCGCCCCGAAAATTGCTTTCGTGTCCCTTGGCTGCCCTAAAGCTTTAGTCGACAGCGAAAGGATTCTCACGCGCTTGCGTGCGGAAGGCTATGACCTGACGAAAACCTATCGCGGCGCCGATGCCGTCATCGTCAATACATGTGGTTTTCTCGATAGCGCCAAAGCGGAATCCCTATCTGTTATCGGCGAAGCCGCCGCCGAAAATGGCAAGATTATTGTGACCGGCTGCATGGGGGCTGAGCCGGACGCCTTACGCAACGCCTACCCGAATCTTTTCGCTATCACAGGACCGCAAGCCTATGAAAGCGTGATGGAAGCGGTTCATGCGGCAATCGCGCCTCCGGATGATCCCCATGTGAGCCTTGTGCCACCGCAAGGCATTAAGCTGACGCCGCGGCACTACGCCTATTTGAAAATCTCGGAAGGCTGCAACAACCGTTGTTCTTTCTGTATAATTCCTCATTTGCGCGGGGATCTCGTATCGCGTCCGATCGATCAGATTCTGGATGAAGCAGAAAAGCTATCCGACGCTGGAGTGAAGGAAATCCTCGTCGTTTCCCAGGATACGAGTGCTTATGGACTCGACCTCAAATATGCGGAAAGCCTTTATCGCGATCGCACGGTGCGCAGCAAATTCATTGATCTTGCCAGAGAGCTTGGTTTGCTAGGGTTGTGGATCCGTTTGCATTACCTCTATCCCTATCCGCATGTTGATGCGGTGGTGGAGCTAATGGCGGAGGGCAAGGTCCTTCCCTATCTCGACATCCCCTTCCAGCACGCGAGCCCGCGCGTGCTGCGGGACATGCGCCGTCCGGGCGATCAGGAAAAAACACTCGAGCGTATTCGGGAGTGGCGCGCACGCTGTCCCGACCTGACTTTGCGTTCTACTTTTATCGTTGGCTTTCCGGGCGAAAGTGACGAAGATTTCGACTATCTGCTTGAATGGCTTAGCGAAGCAAAGCTCGATCGGGTCGGCGCCTTCAAATATGAGCCGGTTGCCGGCGCGGCGGCGAATGAACTCGGTCTGCCTGCTGTGGCGCCGGAGATTCAGGAGCGCCGTTATCGTCGTCTCATGGAACATCAACAAAGCATCAGCGCGCATCGGCTCAAGGCCAAGGTAGGGCGGCATTTAAGTGTCATCGTCGATGAGGCAGCTCACAATGGCGGCATTGGGCGCACCAAAGGTGATGCCCCGGATATCGACGGTAAGGTTCACATTACGTCCAGACGACCCTTGCGTGCCGGAGATCTCGTCACGGTCAAGATCAGTGCGTCCGATAATTATGATTTATATGGCCAAGCCGTCTGACGCCAAATTGAAATTCTCAACAGATCGCGTTTCGCCGACTGCAACGCTCGGGATCGGGGCGGGCGGCCCTGTCTCGCCTACGGAGATGTAAGGTCCATCATCGATTTTTTACACAAGGTGGGAAAATACTTGGCTCAAAAGTCGGGATTTAAACATATACGCAAGTATATGCTTCAATATTCGATAGCCTTATAGCGTAAATGTTGCCTTGTCATAACACTCGCAAAAAGAACGAACTCTTCATTCCGATCAGGCTCTCAATGTCCAACGTGGGTTATCACTGAGAGAGATGATCTTGCTCTTCCTTATTCAGTTTTACTGAACACTTCCGAGGAGGAATCATCTCTCGTCTCCATCCGCAGTCATCAAGGGTAGTGAATAAGATCAAGGCAACAAAATTGATGACTCACACCTCAAGTGATCTGCCATATTGGGTGCTCGGCTCTAACGATTATGCTTATGTGTAGACGCCAAGAAAATCACCAATAATATCTCCAGTATGATAGAATATTCCACGCCATAGATTTTCTTCATTCCATGTTATCGTCGGCATATCTTTTTGGCTTAGATAACCTAATCCTGCAAATGTCTCATTGCGATTTCCAGACGGATCGAAAAAGTATGTTGTCGCACCTCTGGTGATGCCATGACGCTGGGGGGTTACATCTACCTTAACACGATGCTTTGCAAGAAGATCAGCGGTTTTCAGAATGTCGGACCAGTCTTCCAAAAAGAAAGATATATGATGTAAACCCGCGCGCGGCCCGGCGCCGAACGCTATATCATGTGGTGTGGTCGTGCAAAACATCCAGGCCGCTGCCTGGATTTCCCCCTGCGGTCCCGCCACGACTTGTTCCGCCAGACCAAAATCAAGAACCTTGCCGAAGAAATCCACATTCTCGGCGACCTTATTTGTACCCCGCGCGGGATCGACTTCGCACATAAGCATAACGTGATCGAGCCAATGGGCACCGGCTCCCTTCAAACCATCGGGCCAGGGGTCTGGATTAAGCGTGCCGACTGATTTTCCGACGAATTGCTTTTCGGCATACAGGAAACATTCATGACCACTCGGCAGCCGCAAGAAAAGCGAACGGCCACAGAACGGCAACGCATTTGCTTCCCTTTCCTCAACTTCGAGGCCATAAGATTCTATGCGTTTACGATAGGCATCAAGTTCTGCATCTTTTTCAACTTTGAAAGCGATATGTTGCACACCTGCCCGATCGGAAGGGGCAAGAATGACGGAATATTTATCCCATTCATCCCAACCTTTTAGGTAGACGGTCCCATCTGGATCGCGACTGGTTTCAATCAACCCGAGTATATCGGTGTAATGGGTTAACGCTTCTTCGATCGAAAGAACGTTTAGCCGAACGTGACCTAATCTCATGACCGCCATGCTTCCACATCCTCATCGCGAGAGCTATTGACCCGATCATCTGGTATGATTTGCAGCAAACTGAAACGGCGTGTCAATCGAACGGGCAGTTTGTCCATCGGTTGGATGACCAAATGCGAGCGAGGCCAAGTGCGGCATGCCAGTGTTATCCCTGAGGCCTCATCTTCGTTGTTGACGTGGTCGCGACTCATGCAGCCAACGACGAAATCTCCTTTTAGAATACGGATACGGCAGACACCACAGCCACCCCCATGGCAACCAGCTCTGATTTGTTTGTGATGTATGGAGGCCAATGCATGCAAGACCGTTTGTTCGCCCTTGCACGGAAAGGAATCCTCGGCTTCGCCGACATGAATGATAAAATGAGACATGTTCAGATCCGTTTGAACAATGGCGAACGTGCTTGCTCCGCATCCGCCGGAGTGACAAATTTTTCATTGAAAATATGGTGTTCAAACAGGCGTCCACGCATCAATGTCATGATGCAGGCATCGATCATTGGAGGTGGACCACAAAGATAAGCCTGATGGCCTTCAAAGCGGCCGTCATAAAGGCGTTGAATCACTTCATGTACGAGGCCAATCTCACCGCTCCATCCGCTTATATCGCCAGACACAGCTGGAATATAACGGAAATTGGGGTGATGCACCGCAAGCTCTTGAAATAAACCCATATTGTAGAGATCTTTGGGTGCGCGCGCGCCATGGACGAGTGTAATCGGCAACGGATCATCTTGCTCAATCAGGTCGATGATCATACTTTGAGGGCTTGACAGCCCGGAGCCGCCCGCAAGAAACAATTTTGGCAGCCCTGCCGACTTTCGGATGTAAAATCGGCCGTAGGGGCCGGTGAAACGGAGTTCCATTCCAGGCTGGGCATGATGATGCAGCCAGGACGTTGCTTGGCCGCCCGGCACCAGGCGGATATGAAGTTCGATGAGATTGGGTTGCGAGGGTGGGCTTGCGATCGAAAAAGAACGTGGTGCTTCGATACCTGGAACGAATAAAGCGATATATTGCCCGGCCTGAAAATCTATTCCCTCATCAGGCAGACGTAACCAGAGACCAAGAATGTCATCCGTAAGCATTCTTCGGTCTTCGATCACACCGCGAAAGTCGCGGATAGGAATGTGTCTCGCATCGATATCATCGTCAATTTCAGCTTCGATTACTGTATCGGCTTCGAGCGTGGCCGTGCAGGCGAGGGCTTTTCCTTCATTGCGCTCGAAATCCATGAGAGCGAAGGAAGATGCTTCATTATGGGCGATTTCGCCTTCGAGGACAGTAATTTTGCACGTGCCACAGAGTCCGTGCCCGCAGGCATGAGGCAACCAAACGCCTGCGCGTAAGCAGGCGTCGAGCATAGTTTGGCCTTTTTCGACGGCAAGAGTCTCACCGAGCGGTTCGATTGTGAGTTGATAGGTCATGGTAGGCCTCGCTCAAAAGCTTGCTTGAGCAAGACCTTCAAGGCCAGGCGTCCGAAACCGCAGCAATGATTTATGGTCGATCCCGAGAGCAGTTAACGTCAGCGTCGGCATAGGGATAAAGGCCACGCCATCAAGCTCCCACTCCACCGTGCTCCAATCGATTTCTGCGAATTGTGGATGCGCCCCGTAAAGATTGGGGAGCACTTCACCCAGAATTTCGGAAAAGGGTAGGGTGGGGGGCAGCACCAATGTAATTGGTGCAGAAAACATCAGATGTTTGTCCCACAGAAAATAGACGAGCTGAAGTCCGTGGAAGTTTTCGATCCGGTCGCGCGAAGGAAAAGTATAAGTGCCGATGGCGGTGGTTGTCATGAAGCGTTTCCTCTTATCCTCTTATTGCTTTGTGAGTTGATTTATGAGGCGATGACGCGTTTGCGCGCGGACTGCCAATTTTCCCAGAGGGCTTCATCCGGCGATCCAAGATAGTCGAAATTATCTGCGCCTTGATTCAGGTGATACCAGTCCAAAACCTCGGGCACAGTGGTGCCGCCGCAATTGCCCTGGAGGATTTGATGAACGGGCAACCAGGACTGAAGATATTTTTCCGGCTCGTCCTCGAAGATGTCGTGGCATCCATCCGAGCAGAAATAAAATCTTTCACCATTATAAATTTTCGTGCGTGTGGAGATACGTGTCGGGTCAGTGGGTTCTGTGAAGAAAGTCGGGATCTGACAAACTTGGCAAAGTTGTGGTAAGCCATTATTATAAAAACGTTTTCCATCCGCCTCCGCTTTCGCCCAATAATCGTAGCGGGGCCTGTAGAGCTGATTGAAGCTCGCCGGATATTTTTCCGCGAACCATGTCATTTCCTCTTCGCTCGGCGTCCAGGTATGGAATGCGGAAGCATGGGAATATTGGTAGAAGGTACTCCAGGCTTGATGGCTGTAATGATCTTTTTCGGCTTTAGCGACTTCATGATATTTGGGTAGACGGATGCCATAACGTGAAAGGTCGTTGAACAGAGCGCCACCGCCTTGCTCGAAATACATCTCCCATGCCTCTTTCCAGGACATGATTTTCTTTGGCAGCATGTAGTCCATCATCATTGCAATGATGGAGAGCAGGCGGTAGCCGCGCCAGAACCATTTATCGATCCACTTCTGGACGATCGGCACATTGCCCTCATCCTGCTGCAACATGAATTTGATGATTTCCAATCCGAGCGTCATATGCCGGCTTTCATCCGATTGTGCGGAGAATCCGAATGTGACTGTCGCCATATCGCCGTTGTAGGCGGCCCCTGACATGAACGGTACGAACAGGAGGCTTGTCAGAACATATTCGAAGCTGAATGAGACGGCGGTGAGAAATTCGAACGGTCCTGCGGTAATCGCATCTTCGAAGAATGATTTCGGGACTGAGAGATACCAGACGCGATTATACATATGTAAAGGATCATGAAGGCCGTCAAAAAATTTGTTGAAATGGCTGATCGTATGAATTTGCGTTTGTGCATGCCGTAATTCATCGATCGCCTGGAACTGACAGGCGATGCGCGGACCAACACCTTCGAAATGGCGGCCAACATGGGCGAAGCCGCGATGTGCGGCATATTCGAGGGGTGAAACGGCGGTGATAAAAATTTTCAGAGCGTTGATATAGCGCGCGTCGGAAATATTCATCTGGCCGTTGTTTTGCGCGAAACTATCGATGACGGCATATAGTTTACGTTCTTTTTCCGCCTGATATTTCCAATAGCTGTCCATGGTCAGACGGAATGGGTCTTCGAAGGCATCCCAATCATGAATTTTGATTCCTTCATAATCGGTAAAGGGAAAGATCTTCTTCTTGTCCTGATAAGTCGGTTGCCAATCGAGGCCGCGTGTCAGGTGAGCATAGCGCTCCTTGAGAGACAATTTGCGGAGACGTTCATTCGGGTTGGGTGTGTTCATCAATCTCTCCTGAAAACTGGTGCGCGAATGGCGTCATACATTCCACATAAGCAACAACCGGTCATCATCCTCATCGACATTACCGGATATGCTCACCATTGTGAGGTTGAGTTCGTGGAGATCGAATTCACGCCCGAGCTGTTGTTCGATCGATGTTTTGTTCATTATCAGACGGCTGGGGCAATCAATCTTGGTCATTGCCGGATATGTGCTGACGACAGCCTCTGGATTATCCGCGATGATTGCTGCCACAATGCCACGACCATCATCAGTATTTTGCAAAGTGATGGAAACATTGCTGGTCATGCTGCGATCTCCGCCTCGATCTGGATGCCAAGGCGCATAGCCCTTTTGTCGAGGCTTTCACGCAAGGAGGCCAAAATATCTTTAGCGGTGGGGCCAAGCACCTTTTCTGCAAGCGGTAGGAGAGCGGTCTGGACACGCTCCGTCCATTCGCCGTACCATTGTGCCAAGAAGGTTCGATTGGTATCCGATTCTGCCGCGGCACGTTTGAGCACGGTATCCGCCCATTTACTGATTTCTTCCTGCCAGTCGACCATGAATTCGGTGACCATGGAGAGTGCGCCGGCTCCTCGTTCCAAGCCAATAGCATCGAAATGACCATAGACCAGAGGATAGAGTAGTCCATCGAGGCTTAGAAACTGGGCGACGAATTGTTCGAACCAATCCTCGACGACAAAGCTGTCTTCGACCAATTGACGGATCGGTTGCCATTCCGGTGCTGAGACCCAATAGTCCTTGGCCTGATCTAATGTGCTGGCTCCGCCCATGGCGAGACCGATACGGCTGATGATTTGCGCGATGCCGAGCCGGTCCATTGTGGCGAACATGGCCGATTGTGTGATCGCGGCCCCATAGCCTTGATCAACCATGTTGCAGGCATTCATGTTGGCGCCCCATTCGAGATGGCGCAGAGGCAGCAGGTAGAAGCATACCATTGCCTGCCATTCTGGATCATATGTAGACAACAGGCCGCGTTTCTCAGCGAAAGCGAAATTCTTTTCGACTGCCTCCATCATCCGTGACCGCTGGATTGTATATGTTCCGTAATAGAATTGGCGCGGATCCTTGAGATCATACCAATCGGCCATGATAATGGAAGTACGGGTCTTGTCGAATATTTCGTGTGCGGGATCCCAAGTCGGCCGATAATGAAAGTTTACGTCCGGTTGCAGGTCATAGGTGGCTTCCTCATAGCGGGATGCCGGCTTATCACTGCCAAGCCGTCGAGCGACATTAGAAAAAGTCTGCTGTCTTTGCCGGACACTATTCGTTTTTATCTCAAGCGCCATTGCATTTCCTCACCTTAAATTTTGATTGTGATCACGTGTGACGGCTTTGTTCATCAATCAGGGCAAGCTCGTGATCCGGGCAAAGCCATATTGAGACCTTCTGCTGCGTTTATGCTTGCGTTCTGAGCACGGCAAAATGCGTCGAATGCGTCCGGAGGCATGACGAGTTCGACCGTCAGCATCGGATCTGCAAGAGTGAATAGGAATTCTATAAAGCCACCGCGTATCCCTGTAACGAAGACATCGCGATGGTTAAGATCAAGGTGTACCGGGGGTACTTGCGCCTCCTCCAAGCCAGTTGTGGCCTGGCTTTCAGTGTTTTGGCTAGGTCCTGGCTCGGGGCCGTGGCCGGGCATGCGATCCTCCCTGTCGCGTATCGTTGACGCGACGGAAAGAATTATGCGGAAACGAAAATTTCGCTTCAATCAATAACGGATGAATCGGAAGAATAGCGATTTTGAATTATAATAAGCAATAAATATCAGATAGTTGGATAGTGCATCACGGAGTTTTTGGAGCCCAGGTGGACCCAAAGTGAGCCGTACTCATAAGCAATTAATCATGCTGCATCGCGGTAGTTTTCACCATCTGATGAAACGCGGTGGGAACGCTTCGGAATGACGCATTTCCGGATTTCCGGGGGTTTGTAATTTGCTGCGCTTATCTCCATAGTGCGCAGAGATAAAAATACTTTCGGGAGTAAACGATGAGCTTAAAGACAAACGCCCACAAGGTTGCAGCGTGCGATGGCGTGCGCTGATGGAGAATGAAACAACCGTAGGTGTCGACATTGGAAATCTGTCCGCACGTCTTCGCTTCAACCCGCAGGATGGTTGCATCTGGCTTGAAGGGGAACGGGTGGTGATGCTGCATTTGGCAGCTTTCGCCAACCTCCGGCGAGAACTTATCGATACTTTTGGAGTTGATGTCGCTCGTGGACTCCTGACGCGAATGGGACATACGTCTGGCGCGGCCGATGCGGCGCTTGCGCGTCGGACGATGCCGCATGCGGGATTTCGGGAATCCTTCATGGCTGGACCAAGGCTTCATGCGATTGAGGGAATGGTTGCCGTCGATCCCGTTTTATTCGATGCCGATCCGGAAACAGGGTTTCACGGAGGCGAATGGATATGGCGGAATTCCGCTGAAGTGGATGCCCATCTGCAGTCCTATGGCATGAGCGCAGAGCCCGTCTGTTGGGCGCTGACCGGCTATGCTTCCGCCTACACCAGCGCCTTCATGGGCAGCCCGATTCTATTTCGGGAGGTCGAGTGTCGGGCGATGGGTGCGAGGCATTGCCGCATTGTCGCCAAGCCGTCCGATCAATGGGACGATCAGGCTCGTGACGATCTGCACCAAGGCTTTGACCTTGAGGATACACAGGCGGAGATTGGTTCTGGTTGGGCTGCGGTCTGCGGTGAGCCTAGCTGCCAAGCGACACGCCCCGGCGATCGTCTAATCGGTGCTTCCGCGGGATTTGTATCCATGATGCACATGGTAGACAAGGTCGCGCGGACCGATGCAGCAGTCATACTTATTGGCGAACCGGGGGTAGGCAAGAAGAGCTGCGCGCGGGTGCTTCATAAATTGAGCACGCGAGGAACAAAGCCCTTCGTTGCGTTCAATTGCGCTGCGCTTTCGGGCGACCAACTCGATGCCGAGCTCTTTGGCGTGGAAAAAAGTTCATCGGCAGGCGGATCCCAGATGGGCCGTACCGGCCGCGTCGAACGGGCCAATGGGGGCACTCTTTTTCTCGAAGATGTTCACCGGCTCGATCTGCGTGCCCAGACGAAGCTCCTTCGCATGCTGCAAACCGGAGAGATCGAGAGGGTTGGTTGCAGCCAGCCAAGAGCGGTGCGAATCCGCCTTATCGCGGCGTCGAATGCTCGGCTCGTTGAGGCTGTTCGTGACGGTTCGTTTCGCGAGGATCTCTATTATCGCCTGACGACGTTTCCCATTTTGATTCCGCCCTTGCGCGAACGCCGAACCGATTTGCCTCTGCTCATCCGCCATTTTCTGGAGGTGTTTGCACGGCGCTACGGCAAGGAAATCACGGGTATATCGGAGATGGCAGTTGGTTACCTGCTGACTTATGATTTTCCCGGAAATGTCACAGAACTTGAAAGCATGATTGAACGCGCTGTCATCATGGCACCGGATAAGGGACCTCTCGGTGTCACCTATCTCGGTTCACCGATTGATGAGCGTAATCCCCGTTTCTACGGTCTCTCGACACGGGGGCTGCTCATTTCCAAAGCCGATGATGGTGGCGCGCGCCACGATCTTGGTGCACTGGACCGTCTCCTCGACAGCAATTTCGAACTCGAAGCCTTCGAAAATGAACTGATCGCGCGTGCAGTGGAAAGAGCTGCTGGAAATCTCAGCAAAGCGGCTAAATCGCTTGGTCTGACAAGGCCTCAACTCGCTTATCGTTATAGAAAGATCCAAGATTCTCCACCCACCGGTCTCGACGAATGACTTTTATCAGATCGGGCAGTTCGAAAATTGGCGGGAATCTCGGAATATCGAAGGAGTTATTCTTTATAGTGCTGATTACTGGGTTTCCGACCGCATTTCTTGCGATGAACAACGGTACAACGGCCCCAGAGGACTGCCGAGGTAATCCAATGGGAATGTTGTATGTGAAGCGTCTCGCCTGTCAATTCAATACCAGGGCCGCGAGCCACGCACTTTTGGTTTTCTTCTCATGATTAATTCGTCATGAGAGGGTCTGGTGATTTGAAAGGTGCGCTATCGAGCCACAATGGGACGAGCAATTGCGAATAGATACGCCAGCCGCCAGCAAAATTTCTTGTATATACTGAATCGGTAACCGCTAGTTTGAGTGTCACTGGTCCGAAATCATAGCCTATGAGGCCACCCACGGCTATATCGATGCCACTGGCGCAATATCCGGCCGGCATTGATCGACAATTCCTGTCCGAGCCGATTTGATTGATTTCATAAGCTATAGGGCCAAATTCCAAAGGTCCAAACTTTTTCGTTGCGGTGATATCGGTATGAAGGTAGGCCGCGTCCGTAATTTTTGTATATCTATTTTCCGTATTGATACCAAAACGAAAAGATCCGGTTAGATTCCACCCGTCGCCGCCATAGGTGAAGGATATACGAGGCTCGATTGTCGTGAATGGCTGTCCCCAGTTCGCTAGTCCATTGGATCCGGATATTTTGCCCGTCGGTACAATGATATCGAGACCAATAGCGGTGAAAAAACCGGGGGTCAGCTGCCATGACAGATTGAATGGATTGAGAATGAGATTATGGGGACCATTTGCCGTCGAGTTGCTGGCGCCATCGGGAGTCGTAAAATGGCTGGCGATCAAGGGCTGAACGAGCATCATCGACCAAGTCGCACCGGCAATGATCCATGGAGTCGACCAAACGAATACGGGTACTTCTTGTGCAAGATCAACTCTTGTGTTGCGTTCACCCAAGGAGCCGCCCACGGGGCCTGACGTACCGTGACCCGTGAATGTATCGGATCCATAGTTCGCGAAGTTGAAATAATAGATGCCCGGTGGTGGATTGCTCCCCGATGGAAGGCCCATTGTAATTCCCGGAAAGGTGCCGACCAGATAGCCTGCCTCCCAGGCAAAGGCATTTTGTATAATGAGACAGAAACTCAGTACCCCGGCAACAATCCAGCCGAGCGATTTCCTCGGGCACATTCCGATATCCCCCCGTTGTTTGTATGTACCGATCAGATTTTGACGGCAGGCCAAAGTATAAGTGTTTATTTGGCCGTGAACTGGAGGTTATCAAAATCAATTAGTGTAATTGGGTTCAAAGACCCAATTTAGGTCCGATTATTATGGATTTGTTGTTTTGTATGGTGCGGCTGGTTGAGGCGTGTAGTGGGTCGTGATTGCTGTCATGGTGAAGCAGCTTAAAATCAATGTGTTGCCAGTGTAGTCTCTGGAAATGAGGTTTTGCGAGGTGTTCTTGTTATCTATATTGTCTGCTTGAAGAGGGCGCTTGAGAGTGTGTACCATTCGTCTACATTTTTAAGCATTACCCCTTGGGGTGTTATGTATACAAGATCGTTGTCGACGAGTCTCGCAACCTTCCTGCGAACGGTTTCCTTTGGAATCTTCAGTGCTACAGAAATATCGTGATATGTCGTCGGCTTTACCGTAAGGATTGCCTTTGACGAGGCTAGGCTAAGCTGACCTATTGCCAGGAAAATCAAATATTCATCCGCTGAAAGGCTTCTTCGGCGTCGGATGTTTCCAAAGGCGCGCAACAGCTTCGCTACCTGGAATGAGAGAGCCGAGAAGTCTGGGGCGGTCTTGCTCGTCGGGAAACTATCGCTCAAGTAGGTCATCGCATGAGTATTGTTAATGAGAATGTTCGCGGCGGTGTTATGAGACAAAGTCGACGTTGGGCTGATTGGAAACATTCTGCGGAGTGCTTTTCAGCACTCCGCCGACTGCGAAATGATGGCCTGGTATTTCTCGCAGGATGACACGAATCGATTCGCGCGGGGCACCAATTGAATCGATCACAGCATCGGTCACTTTGGCTGCGAGCTTGGCCTTTTGTTCGTGGCTTCGGCCTTCGATCAAGGTAATTTCGACAATAGGCATAGGGTAGCCTTAATTTGCTACGGTGAAGGAAACCGAGCCGAGATGTTGAAACGACGTTTGAATATATTCGCCGGGTGTCAAGGGATGGGCCGCCGTCGCTCCGCCGGCGAGCACAATATAACCGGGCTCAAGGCTCTCGCCGATATCGCCGACTGCGCGTGCCGCCGCGACGAGAGAACGGATGGGATTGCCGAGAATGGCGGCGCTTGAACCAATCTGCGCAGGGCGGCCATTGACCTCCAGGAGAATCCCGAGATTGCTCACATCGGTTTCCGGCTTATGCCATGCTCCGACAAAAAAGCTCGATGACGAAGAATTGTCGGCGATGACGTCGGGCAAAGTAAATTTGAAATTACGATAGCGACTATCAATGATTTCCATGGCTGGCGCAACCGCCTCGACGGCGGCCAATGCCTCGGCTGCCGAAACGATACCGGAAAGCGGCTTACGGATGATGTAAGCAATTTCCGGTTCGACGCGCGGATGGACATAGTGCGAACGGATCAGATCATGACCTTCTGTCAGCCGCATGGTGTTGGTAAGCCGGCCCCATATGACTTCGGAGACGCCGACCTGGAGCATTTTCGCCCGCGACGTCAGACCCATTTTCACGCCGATTTGGACCTCACCGCGTTCCTGGCGATGGGCTAGGGAAAGAGATTGGATCTCATAGGCATCGGAGACGGTAATATCCGGTTGAGTATCTGTTAGTTGAGGAACGGCTGTCGCGGTCCTTGCGGCCTCGTCGATGATACGGGCAAATTCAGCTAATTTGCTCATGCAGCTGCTCCGCGTTGTTTGAGAATATTTAGCGCAACATCGATGATCATGTCTTCTTGGCCGCCGACCATATGGCGTTTGCCAAGCTCGATGAGGATATCGCGTGTATCCGCGTTATAGAGTTTGGCTGCGGCCTCGGCATGACGCAGGAAGCTCGAATAAACTCCAGCATAACCAAGCGACAAGCTCTCGCGATCGACTCGCACCGGCCGGTCTTGGAGCGGACGCACGAGATCGTCGGCGGCATCCATCAGTTTGAAGAGATTGCAATCGGTCTTCATCCCCATCTTGTCGAGCACAGCCACCAGCGCCTCAAGGGGAGTGTTCCCGGCGCCAGCGCCCATGCCCGCGAGAGAGGCATCGACGCGCACGGCGCCCGCCTCGATGCCGGCCACTGCATTGGCGACACCCATGGTGAGATTGTGATGGGCATGAACGCCGATCTCTGTCTCCGGCCGCAAAGCGTCTCGCACGGCTTTCACACGTTCCATATAGTCCTTTGGCAGCAAGGCGCCTGCGGAATCGGTAACATAGATGCATTCCGCGCCGTAGCTCTCCATGAGCCTCGCCTGTTCGACCAGTTTCTCAGGCGAAGCCATATGGGCCATCATGAGAAACCCGACTGTATCCATGCCGAGCTTGCGGGCCGTTTCTATCTGCTGACGGGAGACGTCTGCCTCAGTACAGTGCGTCGCGATGCGTACAGAGCGGGCGCCGACATCATGGACTTGTCTGAGATCATGGAGTGTACCGATGCCAGGCAACAGCAGTACCGTTACAACTGCATGTTTGCAGACATCGGCGACAACGGCCACCCATTCGACATCGTCGTGGGCACCAAAACCGTAATTGAAGGTCGAGCCGCTGATACCATCGCCATGGCTAATTTCTATCGCATCGACATATGCCTCGTCGAGAGCTTTTGCGATGCTTCTCACCTGATCCAGACTGTAACGGTGGCGAACCGGATGCATACCGTCGCGAAGTGTCACATCCTGGATGTAGAGCTTATCGGGATTTGGGCGCGCCATTATGCAGCCTCCTTGGCGAGCAATTTTCCAGCCCAGAGATCGGCGGTCGCAAGGGCGGCTGATGTCATGATATCGAGATTGCCGGCATAGGCGGGCAGGTAGTGCGCGGCACCTTCGACTTCTAGCATGATCGTGGTTTTCAATCCTGTGCACAAACCGATGCCCGGAATCCGGATAGGCGCGTTACCACCGATGTTTTCAAATTGGACATTCTGCTTGAGGCGATATCCCGGCACATATTTCTGGACCTGTGCGACGATCTCGTGAATGGATCGTTCGATCGCCTCCTTGTCACCCCCTTGTGACAGCGTAAATATCGTATCACGCATGATGAGTGGCGGCTCCGCTGGATTGAGAACGATGATTGCCTTGCCGCGCTCAGCACCCCCCACGGTTTCGATGGCCTTGGAGGTGGTCTCGATGAACTCCTCGATATTGGCGCGTGTGCCGGGTCCCGCCGATTTTGATGAAATAGATGCGACGATCTCACCGTAGATGAGCCGTTTGCAAGCGCGGCGAACTGCATAGATCATCGGGATAGTGGCTTGACCGCCGCAGGTGACCATATTGACATTGGGTTCATCAAGATTGGCATCACCATTAATTACAGGAATGGTGAAAGGACCGATCGCGGCGGGAGTGAGATCAATGACTTTCTTGCCGTCTTTCTGTAGCAGGGCGTTATTATGAATATGGGCCTTTGCCGATGTGGCGTCGAAGACGATTTTGATATCCTTGTAATTCGGCAGTTTCAAAAATCCATCGATGCCTTCATGCGTCACCGGCACATTCAGACGTGCGGCGCGTGCCAATCCATCGGAATCCGGATCAATGCCGACCATCGCTCCCATTTCGAGATTTTTTGCTGTGCGGATGATCTTGATCATGAGGTCCGAACCGATATTGCCAGAACCGATAATCGCGCATTTGACCAATGCCATCATTCAATTCCTTAAAAATGCGGCACGCACCGAGCCGAGATCGTTAATGCGCACATTGAACACATCGCCGGGGGAGACTGTGACCATGGGGCCAAGCGCGCCGGATAAAATCGTGTCACCGGTCTTGAGAGGATAGCCAGCCCGTGCCATGGTCTTGGCAAGCCACAGGGCTGCATTGAGCGGGTTTCCAAGGCAGGCGGCACCGGCACCGACGGAGACGGGTTCACCGGCCTTCTCCATTACCATGCCGCACAAGCGCAGATCGAAGTCCCCGAGCTTGCGCGGCCGCGAGCCGAGGACATAAAGACCAGAAGAAGCATTATCCGCGATTGTATCCGTAATTTTGATATCCCAATTGGAAATGCGTGAGCCGACGATTTCGATCGATGGCAGGGCGAAATCAATGGCTCTCTGGAGATCGGCCAATGTCAGTTGGTCGTCAGTCAGGTCACGGCCAAGAACGAAGGCGATTTCCGCCTCGACCTTGGGTTGCATGATCTCGCTCAGAACGATTTCTTCAGCATCGCTCCGCGCCATATCGGCGAATAACATGCCGTAATCCGGCTGATTGACGCCGAGCTGCTTTTGGACGGCGAGAGAGGTGAGGCCAATTTTGCGCCCAACGAGGCGTCGGCCATTTTCAAGCGCCCGTTTGGTATTGATCGTCTGTACGGCATAAGCTGCTGCAACATCGCCATCCATAATCAGATCGCGTACTGGCGCGCAGGGAATGCCGGAGCGGGCGGCGTCAAACAGCCGATCCGCTGCCGTCGCTATTTCGACCGATGGTTTTGTAAGAGTCGTTGTCATAGCCTGGTTCTCTCTCCGATCACAGCTTGATGCAGACGTTGCTGAGTTCGGTGTAGAATTCTAGTGAATGCACGCCTCCTTCGCGGCCGATGCCCGAGGTTTTCGAGCCTCCGAAGGCGGTGCGCAAATCTCGAAGAAACCAGGAATTGACCCAGCAGATACCGACTTCCATTCTCGATGCGACGCGGTGCGCGCGGCTGAGGGACTCTGTCCAGATCGCTGCGGCAAGCCCATAGCGTGTGCTATTGGCGACGCTTACGGCTTCTTCTTCCGTATCGAAGGGACGTATGTGGCAGCAGGGCCCGAAAATTTCTTCGTTGACGGCGGCTGCATGGTCCGGCAAGCCTGTCCAAATCGTGGGTTGCACCCAGGCTCCCGCCGCGAGATCCTCGGGCATTTCCGGAATGCTGCCTCCGGTGATGACAGTTGCTCCTTCCTCCACCGCCTTGCGATAAAAAGATAATACTTTTTCACGGTGTTCCAGGCTGACCAATGGTCCTAGATTTGTATTCGGGTCCTCTGGCCGTCCAAGTCTCAGGGTCTCGGCGGCTTGTTTCAGACGGCAGACGAATTCATCGAAGATCGGGCGCTGCACATAGATGCGTTCGGTGCCAAGACATACTTGACCCGTATTCGAGAAAACTGAACGTGTCGTCCCTTCAATAGCCTTATCGAGATCGGCATCGGCAAAGACAATCGCGGGATTCTTGCCCCCGAGTTCGAAGGACACCTGGCGTAGGCCGAGCGCGGCTTGCCGCATGATAGCCTCTCCGGTGCGCGTTTCTCCCGTAAAGGTAATACCATTGACATCAGGATGCTGCGTCAGGAACTCACCGGCGGAATTCGGGCCAAATCCATGCACGACATTGTAGACACCTTTCGGGATGCCCACTTTGTTCATGACTTCGCCGAGCAAGGTCGCCGTCAAAGGCGTTTCCTCCGAAGGCTTCACGACAACGGTGTTGCCGAGTGCCAAAGCCGGACCGACTTTCCATGTCATCAGCAGGAGTGGCAGATTCCAAGGTGAAATGACCGCTATGACACCCTTTGGCCGCCTCACGCCATAATTGATAGCTCCTGTGCCATCCACCGTTGGAGTCTGGAAACATTCTGTTGAGATCGTTTTAGCAATGTCTGTGAACATCTTGAAGTTGGCGGCGCCACGCGGGATGTCT
Source organism: Beijerinckia mobilis (assembly GCF_000745425.1). GTDB lineage: Bacteria > Pseudomonadota > Alphaproteobacteria > Rhizobiales > Beijerinckiaceae > Beijerinckia > Beijerinckia mobilis. Next base: position 5,273 of record NZ_JQJH01000032.1, on the reverse strand, counting down.
ATATGGCTCGCGAGGCTCATTGGCTTGCCCGTATCGAGGGATTCCGCTTCCAGAAATTCGTCGAAGCGACGCGTGATCTCATCCGCGACAGCACCGAGAAGATCCGTGCGCTCGACTACACTCATACGGCCCCAGGGTCCTTCGAGTGCGGCGCGCGCGGCGGAAACCGCCTGATCAATCTCGACTTTTCCGCCTTCGGGCACAAAGCCAATGACACTATTGTCGACAGGACAATGGTTGTCCCAACCCCGATTTGTCGAACCAGCGGTGAATGTGCCATTAATGAAATGTGCGGCATCACGCCTTGCATTGGATTGCGCAAGGGACGCACGCTTGTGAATTGCCTGGACCGTCATCCAGTTCTCCTCTTTTCAGCCGAGACCATCGAATTCAAGATTGGAAAATCAATCGCTAAAGGGATCTCTTTGAAGGGCGCGAACTCCTGCTTCGGCGCAGGCCCTGTCCTCATCTTCTGAGCCTCCGGAAACGCCTATGGCACCGATCACTTGTTGTTCTTCCTTGATGGGCAGGCCGCCACCGAAGAGAATAATGCTGGGGCGCAAAGCGATGCCCTCGCGTAGAATCTCGTTTTGGCTGAGAGCAGCGCATAATTGATCGGTCGAAACTCCGAAGGTCGCAGCGGTGTAGGCTTTGTCCCGGGCAATCTCGACCGAGGCGGAAAAGGCACCATCGGCGCGCAGGAGGGCCATCAGAGTTCCGCTTGAATCGACCACGGCCACAACCATGGCTGTGCCGAGTGTCGTTCCATGCGCGAGAGCGGCCTTGGCTGCGACGAGCGCCGCGGATGTATTGATGACCGGTTGCTGTCTGGAGATTTTCATGCCGTATTCTGCATGCAAGACTGTCAAGTCACGACGCTGAGAAAAGCGTCATTCAGCACGCGCTCGTAATAGAAGATGGCTTTGCCGACATGTCCTTCATCCCAAGTTCTGATGGGATGGTCCGGGTAGAAAGTAAAGCCGCCCGCGAAAACCTCGTTACGATTTCCGGATGGATCGAAGAAGTAGATAGTCTGGCCGCGCGTGATACCATGGCGTGTTGGACCAATATCAATCGAAATATCATAACGCGCGATAATATCCGCAGCGTGACCGACATCGTTCCAGTTTTCCAGTTCGAACGATATATGGTGCAGTTTACCAGGGGAGGGGTAATTGGCGAAGGCGATATCATGGGCTTTCATGCCCGCCGAGAGAAAAACGGCGATAAGGTTACCGGTGGGACCAACGGTTTCCGTGCAGGAAAAATCGAGAACATTACAGAAGAAATCAAGATTCTTTTCGACATTTGGGCCATAGAGAAGAGCGTGGTCGAAACGTCTTGCGCGCATTCCGTGCGGCTCGTAATCCCAGACATCGGGATTGAGTGTGAGCGGCTTCGGATCGGATTGCTCGGCGTGAGCGAAAAGTTCAATTCGATGACCGGATTCCAGCATAAACCCAATTCGACGGCCTATTCCCGGCTGTTCTTCTGGCGGAATGTGATCGACTACATAACCATAATCTGTTATGCGCTTCTCGAACCGGTCGAGATCTGAGTCTTTTGCGACCTTGAAGGCCATGACGTCCATTCCTGCGGAATCGGCACGTCGCAAAACCACGCTATGGTGGTCGAATTCATCCGCCGACTTTAGATATATACGTCCGTCGGGTCCTTCCGATACCTGATGGAGGCCTATACGATCCACATAATGGGTGATCGCGGATGGCATATCGAGCACGCGGAGTTGTATGAAACCGGGTCTTAGAACGCCTGTGTGCGCCATTATTGGTTTTCCTCCTCATTGCTAATGACTTTTTTGCCTTTGGTCCCGGTCTTTGTGGAACATTCCAATTTCAACAAAAGATCGGAACGTGGATAAATGGAACAAGACAGAACAAATCCTGCCTGTTCATCATCGACGGAAATATGCGAGCGGCTCATCGGGGTGCGAAGAAACTCGCCAGTGACGATCTTAGCCTTACAGATACCACAGCCACCTCGCCTGCAGCCGACAGGTAATTTGCAGGGGAGGGGATTTAACTGGCCAAGGCCCTGAGCACGCTCCAGAGCGACGAGGACACGTTCGTCGATATTGCAATCGGCCGCGCCGACATCTTTGACGTATATCCTGAAGTGAGTGGCTGTCATTATCAGGCCTCAATGCATGAGTTCCACACCCGATCACACTGAAGCGGTAATTTTACAATGTGCGTGGTGCTGTTGGCCTGTGATTAACGCTGCGTATGTTGTGACATACTGCACGACATCGCCCAAGTTTGGTAGGGCAAGCATGAAGGTCGTTCCTCCCTTGTGTCGGGGCATTGATCGGCCCGCTTTATGGGATGCATTTATTGCTGACAGCCTGAGTGCCGTCAATAAAAATATCGATATTTTTATAAAAAACGAAAAAACAATAAAAACTAATATTTTTAATAATTACGCATATTGCTACTAATATCGCTTTTTAGCATAATTGCGGGCATCTGGAATTATCGAGAGTAGGAAGGCTTGGCCTTCACTCGGCTCGAACGAAAAATCATTGCAGGCACCGACATGAATAGTTTTTCCGCGAATGCGCATAATGTTGTTCCAGCTCGAAGCTTGGTCGAGGCCGCCTATGTCGCTTTGCGTCAGGATATTCTGAATGGACACCTTGCACCGGGGAGCAAGCTCCGGGTTGAGGTGTTGAAGGAACGATATAATGTGGGTGGAGGCACGTTACGCGAAGCCTTGACCAGGCTTGTCGGTGAAGCGTTGGTGATCTCCGAGGAGCAGCGAGGTTTTCGGGTGGCAGCGGTTTCCGTTGAAGATCTTGCCGATCTCAGCCGCGTCCGCGTGCTGATTGAGTGTGAGGCTCTGCGCCAGGCCATCAAAATTGGAGATGATGCGTGGGAAGCCAACATTGTCGCTGCATTCCATCACTTGTCCAAAGTCGAAGAGAAGCTTGGAGAGACATCGGAAACATTGAGTGAGGAATTTGAAGAAAGAAATCGTAATTTTCATCGTGCGTTGATCGCGGCCTGCCCCTCACGCTGGCTGCATAATTTTTACAATGTGCTTTTTCAGCAGTCGGAACGTTACAGGCGTATCGCTCTCAGCAGCCGGCTTGTGCCGCGGGACGTGCATGTGGAGCACAAGAAACTTATGGAGGCGGTTCTGGCGCGCGATGCCGATCTCGCTTGTTATCTGGCATCAGAACATATCGAACGCACGGTCGATGTTATCGCCAAAGTCATCGGCGCGGCAATGTCTAAGTGATCGCTATTTCTTCATTTGAATTTGGTTGCGGCGTGCGGTCTTGCCGGATGCATCGCCTGCTTTTGCTTGATTTTCTGCGATTAGTATGAACATCAGATCAAGAGAGATCATCATGAAACAAGAAAACGTCGAGATAGGCACGTCGATTGAATGCGGCGGCCTTCGAACGAACCTGCACGATCTTGGAACGGGTGATCCGGTCGTGCTCATTCATGGATCAGGGCCAGGTGTATCTGCCTGGGCCAATTGGCGTTTAGTTCTGCCTTCTCTCGCCAAGGAATTTCGGGTTCTGGCACCCGATATGGCCGGGTTCGGTTATACTGATCGGCCTGACGGATTTGTCTACGACAAATCCGCATGGATAAAGCAGATTCTCGACCTCTTGAATGTTCTCGGTCTCGAGCGTGCAGATTTCATAGGCAATTCCTTCGGCGGGGCAATTGCGCTCGGGCTTGCGGTACAGCATCCTGAACGGGTAGGCCGCCTCGTGCTTATGGGGAGCGTTGGTCTTTCATTCCCGTTATCGGATGGGCTCGACGCCGTCTGGGGTTATACGCCTTCGTTCGAGAACATGAGGAGGCTACTTGATATTTTCGCTTATGACCGTTCTTTGGTGAATGACGAACTCGCTGAACTACGGTATCGCGCCAGCATCCGTCCCGGTTTCCAGGAATCCTTTTCGAGTATGTTCCCGGCTCCACGGCAACGCTGGATCGATGCATTGGCCTCAAGCGAAGATGAGATTAGGGCACTGCCGCATGAGACGCTTATCATTCATGGTCGCGAGGACAAGGTTATTCCTTTATCGACGTCGTTACGCCTGGCTGATTTGATTTCGTGTTCGCAGCTGCATGTATTCGGCCGTTGCGGTCATTGGACACAAATCGAGCATAGTGCGCGGTTCGTCAGACTCATACAAGACTTTCTGAATGAACCACGTTGAATTGACGGTTGTTTTGCGTCAGCATGAGTGAGACCAGACATCTAACGCTCCTTTGTCAGTTTATGTATGATGGTTTTTCCGGGAGCCATTTACAGTGCGGGAAATCGCAAGAGGGGACCGTCAAAAGAGCCGGTCGAGGATGGCCGTTCTGATGGTTGGCAGGCTAGGTTGGGGTAGCTGGCCTCTGATCTTTCTTCGCTCGTGCCAGCGCAACTCCGTCCATGACCGGCTTTCGAAGTGATAGAGCCTCGGTTTCTCCTTGAATGGCCGGAGCATATTCGGATGCTTCCGAACATGCTCCATGAATTCCGAGACCATGCAGGTCACAGGCAGATCCGCAACGGGGTTTTCTTGCAGGATTGAATCAAATCATTCGATCGGGGGAATTAGCGGCGCATATTTGCGTCTGTTCCCGCTCGCGCATACAGGCTTGCGGCTTCAGTCCATGGGTGGACCACCAGATCAGCACTTGATGCGCGACTTCAGTAATGGAGCGGGTTGCGTCCACCGTCAGTGTCGCAGGCTCCGCTTCGGGTGGTTCCAGCGTGGTGAACTGGCTGTCGATGAGGCTTGCCGGCATGAAATGGCCGGGACGCGTGGCGACACGCCGGAAGGCTTCCTCCCGCGAGAGTTTCAGAAACACAAATCCGAGGCCCGGCACTGCGGACCGCAACGTCTCGCGATAAAGGTGTTTCAGTGCCGAGCAGGTGAGGACTACCGGCATGCCGCTCGCAACGATCCGCGCGGTTTCGACGCCGAGGCGCGCCAGCCAGCCGGCGCGATCGGAATCGCTGAGGGGGATGCCGGCCCTCATCTTCGCTATATTGGCCGGAGGATGGAAACTGTCGCCCTCGATGAGATGGGCTCCGGCGAGTACCGCCACCGCCGCGCCGAGGCTGCTTTTACCGCAACCGGAAACGCCCATCACCACAAGGGCCGGAATCGGCTTGCCCATGTGCTGTCCACCTCCATCGCTAGGCGGTAGTGACGATTTAACTATCTGAGCCATATGGCTATTGCGGCAAGTTTGACGAAGCCCATGAAGTTGGCAAGCAGCTTGTCATAGCGG
>NZ_JQJH01000031.1 GCF_000745425.1 Beijerinckia mobilis | reverse complement strand
AAGGTGCTTCTGGCCGATCGCGGCTATGACAGCGACCATATTCGCGAGACAATGGAAGCAAAAGGCGCGGCCACCATCATCCCGACCCGGAAAAACCGGAAAACGCAAATCCCCGTCGACGATTACATCTACGCCCTGCGCAATCGCATCGAGCGGTGCTTCAACAAGCTCAAAAACTCACGCCGCCTCGCGACCCGATACGATAAAACCGCCGAAAGCTACCTTGGCTTCGTTCATATCGCCGCTATTCGCCTCTGGATGCGCGCATTCGTCAACAGGACCTAGGATCTGTGCAGTTTCTCGCAGCACGTAATCAACCGAATTTCTATTCGGGAAAAATGGCGCTATAACGCAATGTAAATAAGATATATAATAAAGCCACTGGGTGACGGTGGCGCCGAATTTCCCGATGGGGCAAGAGCGCGAAGCGCCGTTTGGTGTCTGCTCCCTAGAAGTTTTCGGGTCATGTGCGATTGCTGGCCGAGATCTCCCAATGTCCCGCGCCTTCCTGGCGGCTTTGCTTCCTTCAGCATCGCCCTTTTGGGGCTCATCCTCCACGGACCTTTTCTTGCGCCTTTCACGACGCCTCGATGGATTTCGGCCATGGCCGGAGCCTATCTGATGCCGCCCGGCGTGGGGCAAATCATCACCGGCATGACCTTTTCAGGATCGACAAAAGCTTTCGACAAGCATGGCCGGGTCATTCCTGTGCCATCTTATCGCAAATTCGAGCTCGGCAGCTATCTGGAATATGGCCTCACCGAACGGGTTACTGTCATTGCCGCTCCTTCCTTCGACCATATAAGAGCGAGCCAGCCGGGCTCGACCTATGATGGTCTCGGGACCAGCGGTGCCGGGCTGCGTTTTGGTCTTTTACGCAACCCCTGGGATGTTCTTTCGTTTGAAGCGAGCTTCATCGGACCCGGTCCGCCATTCTCGCAAGGGGTGGGCCTCATCAGGGCGCGCCGCGCCGCCGGCGCTGACCTGCGCCTTGCCGCGGGGCATGGCTTTGCTGTGCAAGGAATTCCCGTTTTTCTTGAAGTCGCTTCTGGCTATCGCATCTATGGCGGCGAACAGCCGGGTGAAGTGCATGCCGATCTGACGCTTGGCGCACGCCCTTTGCCCTCGATTCTTGTAATGTTGCAAAGTTTCAGCACGATTTTCACAAACAAGACGGCGATCTGGCCACGCCAGAGCTGGCATACGCTGCAACTCAGTCTGGTTTATGATGTTTCACCCCGCTGGTCGATTCAGGGAGGCGCCTTTATGACCGTGGCTGGCTATGATGCGGGGCGGCAGGCAGGGCCGCTTCTGGCCATGTGGTATCGATTCTAGACCCTGTATCGATTTTAACGATCCGGCGCGCGTCGATTCGTCGCCGGATGAAAAATCCTTTTTCTCACTTCTCTCTTATGCGCTAGATAAGCCCTTCTTCATTGGGTTGAAAGGAATGGAAATGGCCGGGCCCGCACCAAAGGTCGTTGAGAATGTGTCGATCGATGAATTGAAGAAAGGTCTCGCCGACAAATCCATCCTCCTCGTCGATGTGCGCGAGCCCAATGAATATGCCGAAGGCCATATCCCCGGTGCGATCCTGAACGCCTTGCAGAAATTCGACGTAGCGGCGTTGCCGCAGCCTGGCCCTGGCCAGCGCGTCGTTCTCGCCTGCCGGGCCGGAAACCGCTCTCTCACCGCGCTCGGCCTTGCCCAGGCGGGTGGCCGCGACGACATCAAGGCGCATTTTCCCGGCGGTTTCAAAGGCTGGTTTGAGGCCGGCGAGCCGGTCGAGAAATAATCGGCGCAAAGATCAGCGGATGACGAACCGGGCCTCCGGCACGGTTCAATCCCCGGTTTGTCCCGAAGGTGTTTTCAATTTTCCTGGTCGAGGGTCAGAGTGTTGCATCCTCGGCGAAAAGCGCGAGATGGGATGCGGTGAGGTGTCCCGTCTTGACCAGCAGCGTCGCTCCGCTTTCGGAGATCAGGCGGCTCTCGCGACCGCCCGGCTGCCTGATCCAGCTGCGCGCGGAATAGGTGCCGTCGGCGTCGGCGGCCTCGCCCTCAAGCACGAGAATTTCCTCGCCATCCGCATGGGTTTCATGATCCCAGCGGGCGCCAGGCTCCATCCGCAAGAGAAATGTCGAGACGCCATCGAATGTATGCAGCTCCTTCGTGGCGAGGCCGTTGCCAGGACCTTTCTGCCAGGGCAGCGCATTGGTATCGACGACGTGCCGCGCCCTGTCATCCTTTGAAAACTGCCACAATTTGACGAAGATCGTGCTGCCTCCCTTCGTGAACGGCGTATGTTCGGAGCCGATCGGATCACGCAGATAGGTTCCCTGGGGATAGCGGCCGTTTTCGTCTTCCAGCATGCCGTCGAGCACGAAAAACTCCTCACCGCCGCCATGCACATGATGCGGGAAGAAGCTTCCCGGTGCGAAATGGACGAGGCTCGTCGCGCGGGCGATTTCTCCGCCGATACGGTCGAGCATCTGCCGCTCGACGCCTGGTTGCGGGGAGGCGGCCCAGGGCTCGTCGCCGGGGCGCAGGATGGCTTTTTCTGAAAAATCGGCGCGAATTTTCATGGCGAATGTCCATTAAGGCCGGGTCTCGTCATTCACGGCCTGGTGTGATCGACAAGGTCTGGCGGGAAGCAGCCGTCCCTCGGTCGCGGGGGCAAGCTTTGATGAATCATGCCACGAATCCGCAAAGGATGCAGCGACGAACAACCGGGTCGGCGCACCGGCTTGGATCTTGAGCCCTCCTCTATGGTGCCCAATCCGGCATTCATAAAAGAACGCCCTGGAAATCTTTCGATTTCCAGGGCGCCGGATGTTGGCCGGGATAGAGCGGCCGTTTTAGATGTCGGCGAAAATATCCCGATCCTTGGTCTCGGGGATGAACAGCGCGCCGACGACGAAGGTAATGGCGGCGAAGACGATCGGGTACCAGAGACCGTAGTAAATATCGCCGGTCTGGGCCACCATGGCAAAGGCTGTTGCGGGCAGAAGACCGCCGAACCAGCCATTGCCGATATGATAGGGCAGGGACATTGACGTGTAGCGGATACGGGTCGGGAAGAGTTCGACCAGAGCCGCGGCGATCGGTCCATAGACCATCGTGACATAGATCACGAGGATAGCAAGAAGACCGATCAGGGGTAGAACGCCCGGCTTGTTGAAATCGAACGGATGGGTCATCCGCACGATATCCGGATCATTGGCCTTCGGATAGCCAGCCTGCTGCAAGGCTGCAGTTGCGGCGGCGGCGAATTCAGCATTGGCCGCCTTGACGTTTGTTGCCTGCGCGGCATCGAACGCCTGGATGGAAACGCCACCGATGACGATCTGGGCCGGCTGGCCCGCCGGGCCGGCGACGGTTTCGTAACGCACGCCGCTCTTGGCAAGGAAGTCGCGCGCGACGTCACAGGAATTGGTGAACACACGGGTGCCGACTGGATTGAAGAGATTGCCGCAATCGGCGGGATCGGCGACCACCTGCACCTTCACCGTTTCGATCGCATGGGCGAGCGCCGGATTGGCATTGGCCGTGATGGCTTTGTAGATCGGGAAATAGGTCACCGCAGCAAACAGGCAGCCGAGGAGAATGATCGGCTTGCGGCCGATATGATCCGAGAGCCAGCCGAAGAAGACGAAGAAGCCGGTGCCGATGACGAGCGCCCAGGCAATCAGAAGATTCGCCGTATAGCCGTCGACCTTGCAGATCGATTGCAGGAAGAACAGCGAATAGAACTGGCCGGTGTACCAGACGACGCCCTGGCCCATGGTGAGGCCGAACAGAGCGAGGAGCGCGATCTTGGCATTGGACCAGGTGGCGAATGCTTCCGTCAGCGGAGCCTCGGAATGCGTGCCTTCTTCCTTCATCTTCAGGAACGCCGGGGATTCATGCAATTGCAGGCGAATCCAAAGCGAGACGAGAAGCAGCAGCACCGAGACGATGAAGGGTACGCGCCAGCCGATTTCGGCGAAACGCGCCTCGCCGAAATATGTTCTCGTGGCGAGAATCACGAGCAGGGAGAGGAACAGACCGAGCGTCGCAGTCGTCTGGATCCATGAGGTATAAAAGCCACGCCGGCCATGGGGCGCATGTTCCGCCACATAAGTAGCGGCGCCGCCATATTCGCCGCCGAGCGCGAGACCCTGGAGCAGGCGGGCGGAGATGAGGATGATGGGTGCTGCGACACCGATCGTGGCGTAATTTGGCAGCAGGCCAACGACGAAGGTCGAAAGGCCCATGATCAGAATGGTGACGAGGAAGGTATATTTACGGCCGACGAGATCGCCAAGGCGTCCGAAGACAAGTGCTCCGAAGGGACGCACGAGAAAGCCCGCGGCAAAGGCAAGAAGCGCGAAAATATCGGCTGTCGTCTTGGGAAACTGGCTAAAAAATTGCGCGCCGATGATGCTGGCCAGAGAGCCGTAAAGATAAAAATCGTACCATTCGAAAACGGTACCCAGCGAGGATGCGAAAATGACTTTTCGCTCGGCTGGCGTCATTGCTCTTTTTTCAACGCGCGGGCGCACCGCGCTTGTCGAAAAGACCATAATTCCTCCCATGTCGCTAAATTTAAGCGGATAATCGTCTTTAATTTTACGGTCAGTCAGGCCGACGGATCTGTATTTTATGGCGTTTTTGTGATCTTCGGCATTTTTGACCGAACCTGCCATCGGACTAGCATCACTTAAATATGAACGCGCGCCTTTGTCCAGCTATGCAGTCACTTCAGCTCTCTATCGAAAGTTTACTTTTGTGACTCAAGTCTGCGCGGCTTTTTGCCGCATGGCGATCCGCCGCCTTTTAATGCCGATGTCTGATCAAACAATTTTCCCGGCAATCCTGTGCCTTATAGATAAGCATATGATTTAGCTTGAGGATATTGAAGCCTGGTCGATCGATACGTCTCTGCGCAATTGACCGCCACCGATCGGCGAGAGGGCCAGACAGGGAGGATTCCTCGTGTTTATCAGCCGCACATTGCGCAAGTGTCGTGAGCCCAACGCCGATGTGGCACCGGTATGGCTGCGAACCATTCTCGCCTCGATCATGGGCTTCTCGCTCTTGGCATGCGTTGGGCCTTCCACGCTGCAAGCCGAGACAATGCCGATAAAGCAGCGCACTTCCTTGAGGCTGGACCATGCTTTCGTGCGCGAACCGCCGCTTGGGGCGAAGGTCGCCGGAGCCTATCTTCGAATCGTCAATGAAGGCGTATCAGCCGACCGGCTCATCGGACTCTCGACACCGGTTGCCGATCAGGCCGAGATCCATTCGATGAAAATCGAGAATGGCATAATGACGATGCGCGCCTTGCCGGAGGGCCTCCTCCTGCCGCCAGGCGAGGTGGTCGAATTGAAACCGGGAGGTATCCATATCATGCTTGGCGGGCTTCACGCTCCGCTCAGGCAAGGCGAAAGCTTCACCGCGACTTTACGATTCGAAAAAGCCGGCGATGTGGAGGTCGTTTTTCCCGTCGAGTCGCTTGCCACCGGCAAAGCAGCGGGGTCTCCGGCTCATGATCAGGGGCACAGACACGGCCAGGATTGAGGTGTGTCTTGATCCTTGTCGTCGATCGGACTGCCGCCTTCCGGTAGTGGCTCGGGCCATCATGCGAAGGGCCGCGCGCATCGCCTCTGGGTGTCAGGCCTTCTGAACGAGGGTGAGAACGACGGCGCAGGCATTTGAGACATTGAGGCTTTTTATGGCACCAGGCATATCGAGGCGCGCCAGGAAATCGCATTTTTCGCGCGTGAGACGGCGCAGCCCCGCGCCTTCGCCTCCCAGAACAAGCGCCAGCGGCTTGTGGAGAGGAAGCTGTGTCAAATCATTTTCCGCAGCCGAATCGAGGCCGATGCGCAGATAGCCGAGTTTTCCAAGCGTTTCGAGTGATCGCGCCAGATTGACCACTGGAACCATCCGGACATGTTCGAGGCCACCGGAGGCGGTTTTCGCCAGAACACCGCCCAGTGCCGGTGCATGTCGTTCCGTTATCACTATTGCATCGACGGCAAATGCAGCCGCCGTCCGTAAAATGGCGCCGACATTATGCGGATCCGTGATTTGGTCGAGAACGAGAACGATTCCGCTTCGTGATTCGATTTCCGTGACATCCAAAGGCTCTATCGGCCGCGCTTCGAGCAAAAGCCCCTGATGAACCGAGCCCGGCCCCAATTGTCGGGAGAGATCATCCGCCGTCACGATCTGAAGTTTCACGCCGGAGGCGGCAATCTCTGGGGCCAGCTTCTCTGCGGCCATAGCGGTCGCATGGAGGAGGAGACATTCCCGTTGGCCTGCCCGCAGGGCCTCCCGCACGGCATGCGTGCCGTAAAGCTGGATGAGATCGGCGCCGGGCTTTGCAAAGCGCGGCGCTTGCGGCTGCGGCCTCTCGGGACGTGGATGATCCTTGCCACGCGCCTTTTCTTTTGCGGCCGATGTTTGATCCACCCTTTTCGGAGCGAGGCCCTTCGGCGGCGGTGCTTGGCGACTCAAGGCATCCTCGCTCTGTTGCAAGGCGCTGAGCCTAACGGTCGGGAAAAAGATAATGAATTTAAATTCAAATCAGTTTGTTGAAGAACGTGCTTCATCTTCATCCTGAAGGTCGGTCCGCCATGGTCCTGTGTTGGAGGATCATTCCGGCAAATGCGGAAATTTGTAAACCGCGCGCTCTGAGCAGGCGACCATTAAAACCCGTCGCGGGGAACACCTTCAGCCGGATCTTGAGCTGATTCGACACAAAGTTTTTCACAGCTTCGAGCGCCATTTCATGGGATTTCTCGGAGATTATGGAGGGCCAGCCCGAATTTGCAGTTGACAGAAAGGGGCGCGCTTCGCATAAGCGGCGCCGACCCCACGCATGATCCATCGGCGTGTGGCTTGGGGGAGTGTCCCGAGCGGCAAAGGGGGCGGACTGTAAATCCGCTGGCTATGCCTTCGTAGGTTCGAGTCCTACCTCCCCCACCATTTTTCCTTGAGGCACTTCGCCTTTGAGGATTGCTAAGCCTAGCGACCCATTGCATAGTGGCAAGGGATTCAGGCGGGTGTAGCTCAATGGTAGAGCAGCAGCCTTCCAAGCTGAATACGAGGGTTCGATTCCCTTCACCCGCTCCAAACAATTTCTGCTTTCTGTTTCGTACTCGAGCCGGAGTTGGGCTTTTACCCATCGGTTAGCTTCCGGTTTCCGTTCATGAGGCCATTCGGCGTGTCAGGTCGAATTCTCCCTGAGGAAATGACAGATCCGGGCTGGGAGGATTTATGCCACCTTGCCATCCAGATCTGCGATGTGGCGACGGCTTTTATCGCCTTTCATGATTGCGATGGCGTACTGATCAAATCCTGGGCTGGAAAGGTCGCTTTGCAATCCTGCGCCATTCCGCCGGATTCGCCTTTCGCGGTCGTCACCTCCTCTTTTCTGATGATCGAGGACCTTACGGCGAGCAAGGTCTTTTGCCGCCATGGCTCTGTCGTGCAGGAGCCTTTCTGGCGCTTCTATGCTGCCATGCCCTTTGCTTCGGTGGAGGGAGGCCCGCCCATGGGCTTTCTCGGCCTTCTAGACACGGCTCCGCACGATCTCACGCCCGCGCAGATAGCGAGCCTTCGCAGGCTCTCCGCCCAGGCCGCGCGGCTCGGCGAACTGCGCCGCTTGCGCGATCTCGACGGCGCGATGCGTCGCCTCGGTCATGAATTAACCCATCGGGTGAAGAATGCTCTTGCCGTCGTCCAGGCGATCTTGAACCTGTCGGCGCGTTCCTCGACGACGATCGACGCGTTCAAGGAAGCTTTCGCCGCGCGCTTGGGCTTCTTTTCGAAGCTTCAATCACTCGTGGGCGGCGATTCCTGGCAGGCAATTCGTTTCGATCGAATCGCCTCAGCTGCTCTTGGACCGTATGAGAATCAGCTCGACGCACCGATCGAGAGCTGTGGGCCGCCAGCCGAACTTGCCACCGATCTTGCCATCATGCTCGGCATGGTGCTGCATGAGCTGGTGGTCAATGCCGCGAGATTTGGGGGATTTTCCAACCCAGCCGGCAGGCTCCATATTTGCTGGTCGATGGAACGTCGAGACGGCAAGTCGTTTTTCTGCCTGAACTGGCGCGAGCATGATGGGCCGCCGGTTCTTTTGCCTGACCATGAAGGTTTTGGCCTTAAACTGCTCCGGCGGGTGCTTGCCGCGCAATTCCACGCGGAAATCGATCTTGTCTTCGCACCTGAAGGGCTTTTCCTATCCTTGCTGATTCCGTTGGGAAATGCGGAGGTTGAGATGAAACCTTCAACCTCCTTACCAGCGGTCCAGCCGGTTGGCGGACCAAGCATTTAACCCAAACGCCAACCGCTATTCCTTGCGTTCCGAATTCAAACGTCGGAAATATCCATGCCGCCCGTGGCGAGGAATTTCTCGAGCCAATGGATATCATATGACCCGTTCTGAATATCCGTATTGCGGATCAGGGTTCTAAACAGAGGCAGCGTCGTTTCGATTCCATCGACGACGAATTCATCAAGTGCACGACGCAGCCGTAGCAGGGCCTCGTTACGAGTGCGCGCATGAACGATCAGCTTGCCGACGAGGGAATCGTAATTCGGCGGGATTTTGTAGCCGGCATAGACGGCGCTATCGACGCGTACCCCGAGACCGCCCGGCGGATGATAATAGGAGATGCGTCCGGGCGAGGGATGAAAGGTCGAAGGATGCTCGGCATTGATCCGGCATTCGATCGCATGGCCGCTAAATTCGATGTCTTCCTGCCGCAGTGTCAGGGGTGAACCGGCGGCGATCTTGATCTGTTCGTTTACGAGATCGACGCCGGTCACCATTTCCGTGATCGGATGTTCGACCTGAATACGGGTGTTCATCTCGATGAAATAGAATTCGCCGTTCTCGTAAAGAAATTCGATGGTTCCGGCGCTGGAATAGCCGAATTTACGCATTGCCTCGGCGCAAATGTCGCCGATTCGTTTGCGCTGCTCCTGATTGAGCGCGGGTGATGCCGTCTCTTCCCAGACTTTCTGATGCCGCCGCTGCAACGAACAATCGCGTTCGCCAAGATGAATGGCATTGCCGTGTCCATCGCCTAATATCTGCACTTCAATATGGCGTGGCTTTTCCAGATATTTTTCGAGATAGACGGAATCATCGCCGAAGGCGGTTTGCGCCTCGAGCCGAGCCGTCGCCAGGGCCTCGGGCAGTTCCTCGAGGGAACGGGCGAGCTTCATACCGCGGCCACCGCCACCGGCTGCCGCCTTGATCAGGACCGGAAATCCAAGCTCCTTGGCGACCTGAATGGCTTCGGCTTCCTCACGCACCGCCCCTTCCGAGCCAGGAACGCAAGGAATGCCGAGACTGCGGGCGGTGCGCTTGGCCTCGACCTTATCGCCCATCAGGCGGATATGTTCTGCCCGAGGACCGATAAAGGCGATGTGGTGATCGGAAAGAATTTCCGCAAAACGGGCATTTTCCGAAAGAAATCCATAACCCGGATGGACGGCTTCCGCGCCGGTGACCTCGCAGGCTGACAGAATGGCAGGAATATTGAGATAGGAATCGCGGGCCGGCGCCGGACCGATGCAGACGGATTCGTCGGCAAGGCGCACATGCATGGCATCGGCATCCGCGGTCGAATGAACCGCGACCGTTGCTATGCCGAGTTCCTTGGCGGCGCGCAGAATTCGCAGGGCGATTTCGCCCCGATTGGCGATCAGAATCTTGTCGAACATGTCCATCCGTCCGAAGCAGTATGACTGCTTCATCATCGCGCAGCTGCCGAAGAACAAGGGCCGGAAGCTCGCAGGAACAAGAGGCTTTTAGAGCAATTTCGGTTCGCTTGAATCGCCTGGCGATGCAATCCGATTGAAAATGCACTCTATTTTCATTTGTCTAGAGCATTTTTCCATAATGGTGAATCGCTTCACGATTTCATTATTTTGAAAATACTCTCATTTTTGAGTCGAGGGTTTCGGAGAGAGAAACGCTCACACGTGAATCGTTTTGTCACACCGACCATAGGAATCGCCTCTCTTTAAAGAGAGGCGATAAAAAAAGAACAGCGGGATTTGTCTTTGAAACCGGCGGGATTATGGCGCCGGAAAATTACTCGATCACGACAAGAGGCTGATCATATTCGATTGGCTGGCCGTCGACGACGAGGATAGCCGTCACGGTACCAGCGCGCGGCGCAACAATTTCGTTGAAGGTTTTCATAGCCTCGACGAGGAGCAACTTGTCGCCCGACTTGACCGGGGTGCCAACCTCGATGAAAGGCGCCGAACTAGGGGAGGGGCGCAGATAGGCCGTCCCGACCATCGGCGATTTGACTGCACCGGGATGATCCGCTCCGGCGGCTGGCGCGGCGCCTGCCGCAGGCGCAAGCGGCACCGCCGCGGCGACTGGCGCAGCGGCCGGGGCTGCGGCAATGATCTGCCGCGCCACGCGAATACGCAATCCGGTCTGTTCCACCTCGACCTCCGAAAGGCCCAGGCGTGCGACGATCTCGGCAATGGTTTCAACGAGCGTAATATCGACGCTCGTATTCGACTCAGCTTGATCTTTTGTCATGCCACTTCGACTTTCATACAGAACAGCTTGATCTTTCGCCGTTTTAAGATTCGCGAGCGACCCTATCGCAGGTTCGCGGTGGAAGGTCCTTGTTCAAGCCCGCAAGTTCAAGCCCGCAAGCGGCAAGTGATGGTAATGGGCAAGTGATGGTGATGGGAAAGAGAAACATAGGAATGAACATGAGTTTCAAATGACAGATGGATGGGTTCAAAAAATAGTCGGTTTTGGCGCGTCAAACATTCCCTAACGGGTCAGCTCCTGTCGCGCAGCTCAGGCAATCCTGATTCTCTCGTGAGACCGTAAAATCATAGTGACTGAAGCCCTGCCTTCTTGCTTGAAGAAGACGACAGAAAATACACACCTAGACCTAAGCAGAAACCTAAGGCACACAAGGCCGCAGTGTAAATAGCAGTGAGCCTCAAACCAAAGTCTATTTGCGAATAGTTGTGTCCGAAAAGCAACGGAGGTTTAAATCAAATCCTGACCGATGTTCTCCTTGCTTTGAAAACACATGAAATTGCTCGATCCAAGGGACGGTTTTGGTTTAATTCCCTGGTCTGTTTTTCTATCTGAGGGATTCGTCGTGTGACTTAAAAATGGCGAATGAACACGCTTCCCCTTTCTCGATGAAGCGTCTTCGAAATATCCGACGCCGAACGAGCGAAGGGTTGTGAACTCGCCTGATGAAGCCGCCCAATAGCCGGCCGCAAAGAATTTTACCGGAGCGATTTTGCCATAGTGATCATCAAAGCATGATCTAAGTGGTTTGAAAATGCATTTGTTTTACGCCGTCCGTTTGGGGGTAATCATAATCGCTTTTGCTACCCTCAATTGCCGGCGGTCTTCGCAAGTGAATCACGGCGTATGAATAAAGAGGATTGCATTTTTTATTACGGCGTCTTACTAAAACAAGGATATGGCGCGTGGCCTGGCGGCTTCGCGCCCTGATTTTTTTGGCTTGGTGTTCACTTCGGCTGGTGTTCGTCCTGGCTCTGTGTCCGCTGCGGCGTTTGGTCTACACTATTGGCTGGCGTCTGGCTTGGGACGAGCTTGGGCAATAGGTCGGCCACGCCCACCAGATGTTTCGAGATTCATGGCAAATCCGTTTCAGTTTCTGCAGGACGTGCGTACAGAGGCCACCAAGGTCACTTGGCCTTCGCGGCGCGAAACATTGATCACGACCATCTTGGTGATCCTGATGGTTCTGGTCGCGAGCCTTTTCTTTGTCGCGGTGGATCAAGGGTTGCGGCTGATCGTGACCTTTATCTTGAAGCTTGGCCATTAGGCTTGAGTTTCAGGTTGGGTTGAAACGCGGTTTTTCTTCAAAGATCATTCGAGATTCCAATGAGCATGCGCTGGTATATCGTCCACGCCTATTCCAACTTCGAGAAGAAGGTCGCGGAATCCATCCGGGAACAGGCGGCGCAGCGGGGCCTTACGGAGAAGTTCGAGGAAATCCTGGTTCCGACCGAGCAGGTCGTCGAGGTCAGGCGCGGGCGTAAGGTGAATTCGGAGCGGAAATTCTTTCCCGGCTATGTGCTGGTGAAATGCGATCTGACCGATGAGCTTTACCATCTGATCAAGGAAACGCCGAAAGTCACGGGTTTCCTTGGTGCGGACAAGAAACCGATGCCGATCTCCGATGCCGAGGCAGAGCGGATCAAGGGGCAGGTCGCTGAAGGCGTCGAGCGTCCCAAAACCTCCGTGTCGTTTGAGGTGGGCGAGACAGTGCGCGTCGCCGATGGTCCGTTCGCCTCGTTCAACGGCATTGTGGAAGAGGTCGACGAAAGCCGCTCGCGCGTCAAGGTGGCAGTCTCGATTTTTGGACGTGCGACCCCTGTCGAACTGGAATATGGCCAGGTTGAAAAGGTTTAGCCGCTTTTCTTAAGGCTTTCGATGAATTTGCCTGTGTTCTCGTGCGGGCGGATCGGGGATGGTTTTCCATTCCTCGTTGGAAGGTGGAAGATGAAAGTCCGTTTTGCCATGCGGGCCGATCATCGAACCACCATAACAAGCGCCGTGCGTTAGCCGGCCTGTTTGGAGTATTGGAGAATGGCAAAGAAGATCGCGGGTTACGTGAAGCTTCAGGTGCCGGCAGGAGACGCTAAACCGGCGCCCCCGATTGGTCCGGCTCTGGGTCAACGTGGTCTGAACATTATGGAATTCTGCAAGGCCTTCAACGCGAAGACCGCGCAGATGGAAAAAGGCACGCCGATTCCCGTCGTGATCACGGCCTATGCCGACCGCTCCTTCACCTTCGAGATGAAGTTGCCGCCGGTGAGCTATTTCCTGAAGAAGGCGTCCGGCATTCAGTCTGGCGCGAAGACCACCGGACGCGGCTTCATCGGCAAGGTGAGCAAGGCTCAGGTGCGGGAAATCGCCGAAAAGAAGCTGCCGGATTTGAATTGCGAGAGCGTTGACGCGGCAGCCAAGATGATCGAGGGATCGGCCCGTTCGATGGGCTTGCAGGTCGTGGAGTAAGCCCAGATGACCCATGTCGGAAAACGTGTCGTCAAGAATCGGGAAGGGATCGACCGCGTCAAGCTCTATCCCGTCGATGAAGCGATCAAGCTCATCAAGGAACGCGCCAATGCGAAATTCGACGAGACCGTCGAAATCGCGATGAATCTCGGCGTCGATCCCAAACACGCGGACCAGATGGTGCGCGGCGTCGTCAATCTGCCGAATGGAACGGGCCGCACGCTGCGCGTCGCCGTGTTCGCGCGCGGCGCCAAGGCCGATGAGGCGCTTGCTGCCGGAGCCGATGTGGTTGGCGCCGAAGATCTGGTCGCGACCGTTCAGGGCGGTACTATCGCCTTCGATCGTTGCATTGCCACGCCGGATTTGATGCCGCTGGTCGGCCGCCTCGGCAAGGTGCTTGGTCCGCGCGGTCTGATGCCCAATCCGAAGGTCGGTACAGTGACCATGGATGTCACCGCCGCGGTTAAGGCGTCCAAGGGCGGTGCTGTGGAGTTCCGCGTCGAAAAGGCCGGTATCATCCAGGGCAGCGTGGGCAAAGCTTCTTTTGGTGAAGACAAGCTGCGCGAAAATATCGTTGCTTTCGTCGATGCAGTCGCCAAGGCCAAGCCGCAGGGTGCTAAAGGCACCTATATCCAGCGCGTGGCTCTGTCCTCGACCATGGGGCCCGGTGTCAAGATTGATCCCGTGACCGTGACGAGCTGAGGTTTTCGGGCTCGTCCCGAGGGTGCTGCTGCGCATGGAAATGCGTTGGCATCCTCGGGAATACCATGTTCGAATGGTGGGAGCGCGGTCGTCGTTGATTACGGGCCAGTCTCCCGGCCATAAAATACAGCGACGCTTTTCTCTCAATCTTTTACTCGTTGCGCCGGGTTTCCTGCGATGCAGCGCGTTGTCTCGATGTCTTTTGCCGTAAAGCTTGAATTATTCTCTGCTTGACAAGCAAAGAAATTTATCTTTCGACCGCTAATCGGCACTTGGCAAAAAGAGTGAGATGATCTAAATAGAAAATCCGCCTTTGTTTTAAGGTGGGTGCATCCCGTGGATGGTAAATTGAGTTCTCATTTCCTGAAGTCATTTGAACAGACCATGGGTGGATAGGCAAAAGGGTAGGGGCCTTGGCCTCTGTCCCTTTTTGTCATGTCCTGTCCGAGACTGCCGGTGCTTCGGTTCTTTTTAGCGGAACCTTCAGCTTAATTCCATTTCCTCCATCCAGTTCCATCTGATGGCGGCGGGGCCAGCATAGACGGGGTAATCGCCAGAATTCGGATGTTTGGAGTTATGCTCCTTGCTTCCTTCGATGTCGGTCTATCCCTCTGTCCGGTGCGACATGTCGCTCCGGGGACAGGCACAGGCTGCTTCTTGCGTGGTACCTGATCACGCATGGGCGGCAATGCAACTAGCGGGCGATTTTCTCGTCCGTGTCAGGAGAAAGCACTGTGGACAGAGCGGAGAAAAAAGAGAGCGTCGCGGCGCTGGCTGATGTCTTCAATAAGACATCAGTGGTCGTCGTCGCTCATTATTCCGGCCTGACCGTCGCGCAAATGCAAAATCTGCGCAAGCAGATGCGGGCATCTGGCGCTACCGTTCAGGTCGCCAAGAACCGTCTTGTCAAGATTGCGCTCGAAGGCACTTCGGTGGCTTCGATTTCTCCTTTGCTCAAAGGCCCGACCCTGATCGCCTATTCGGATGATCCGGTCGCGGCGCCGAAGGTCGCGGTGAATTTTGCCAAGGATCACGACAAATTCGTCATCCTCGGCGGCGCCATGGGAACGACGTCTCTGAACGTCGATGGCGTCAAATCGCTTGCGACCATGCCGTCGCTCGACGAACTGCGCGCCAAGCTTGTGGGGCTTATCCAGGCTCCCGCCACCAAGCTCGCGCAGCTCACGACGGCTCCCGCTGCCAAACTGGCCCGGGTCTTCGGCGCTTATGCCGCAAAGGACGATGCCGCGTAAGAGCGGGCTGCCGTTTCTGGCGGCCTGATCTCGTATCGACTGGACGAATTTTCAAAAGACAAATCGAAGGACAAGAACATGGCTGATTTAGCGAAGATCGTTGAAGACCTCTCGAGCCTGACGGTGCTCGAGGCGGCTGAGCTCGCCAAGCTTCTCGAAGAGAAGTGGGGTGTTTCTGCGGCGGCTGCCGTCGCTGTCGCGGCTGGCCCGGCTGCTGGTGGTGCTGCGGCTGCTCCGGTGGAAGAGCAGACGGAATTCACGGTCGTGCTCGCCGCTGTTGGCGACAAGAAGATCGAAGTCATTAAGGAAGTGCGCGGCGTGACCGGGCTCGGCCTGAAGGAAGCCAAGGATCTGGTCGAAGCCGCTCCCAAGCCCGTCAAGGAAGGCGTGCCGAAGGAAGAGGCCGAGAAGATCAAGGCGGCTCTCGAAAAGGCCGGCGCGAAGGTCGAGCTCAAGTAAGCGATTTTGCAGCCGGACGAAAGCGTCCGGATTATTCGGGCGCCGGCGGCCATGTGGGATTCACATGGCCGCCGCGCCTTGTCTTAAAGGAATACCGGGGCATTTCCCATGAACATCGGGTCTCAAGGCGACTGTCCTGAGAGCCGTAGCTGTTCATCGAAAATGATCTGGCAGGATCGTGGGACAGGGCATCCATTCGGATGGTTTGGCGCGATCAGGCGATATTCGAGGTGGACTGTTGGTCGGTTTGGATGGGGTGGCGCGCCAGACGCGCGCCTTGTCCACATCTGCCGGGCCCTCGATGTTTGAATCGGTATTTTGAAATCTGAAGGCAGATTTCGGTCCCTCCCGGCAGCCGTGTCGGATGCGGACAGGCTGTTCCCCCGCGCGGAACCGCCGATCAGAACGAGGTGGAGGAGCGACATGGCTCAATCTTTGGCGCAGACGTTCACCGGCCGCAAGCGTGTCCGTAAATTTTTCGGGCATATCCGCGAAGTCGCGGAAATGCCCAATCTCATCGAGGTGCAGAAAGCCTCCTACGATCAATTCCTTTTGGTCGATGAGCCCAAGGGCGGTCGGCCGAACGAGGGATTGCAGTCGGTTTTCAAGTCGGTTTTCCCCATCTCCGATTTTTCCGGCACGGCTCTGCTTGAATTCGTCAAATATGAATTCGAGCCGCCGAAATATGACGTCGATGAATGCCGCCAGCGCGGCATGACTTTCGCCGCCCCGCTCAAGGTCACCTTGCGCCTGATCGTGTTCGATGTCGACCCCGACACCGGCGCGAAATCCGTCAAGGACATCAAGGAGCAGGATGTCTATATGGGCGATATGCCCTTGATGACGATGAACGGTACCTTCATCGTCAACGGGACGGAGCGCGTCATCGTCTCGCAGATGCACCGTTCGCCGGGTGTTTTCTTCGATCACGACAAAGGCAAAAGTCATTCCTCGGGCAAGCTTTTGTTCGCCGCCCGCATCATTCCCTATCGCGGTTCCTGGCTCGACATCGAATTCGACGCCAAGGATATCGTCTATGCGCGTATCGACCGCCGCCGCAAAATCCCGGCGACGTCAGTGCTTTATGCGCTGGGCATGGATGGCGAGGAAATCCTCTCGACCTTCTACAAGACGGTTCTTTATGCCCGCGATAAGGATGGCTGGCGCCTTCCGTTCGACGTCGACCGTATGAAGGGAATGAAGGCGGCCGTCGATCTGATCGACGCTGATAGCGGCGAGGTGGTGCTCGAAGCCGGCAAGAAACTGACCGTGCGTACGGCTCGTCAGCTTGCCGAGCGCGGTCTGAAATTCATCCGCGCGCTCGATGAGGATCTGCACGGCCAATATATTGGCACCGATCTTTATGACCCGCAAACCGGCGAAATCTATGCCGAGGCTGGCGAGGAAATCAGCGCGAAAACGCTGACGATCCTGACTGATGCCGGCTTCAATGAAATCCCGGTCCTCGATATCGATCACATCAATATTGGTCCCTATATCCGCAATACGCTCACGGTCGACAAGAATGACTCGCGTGAAGGCGCCTTGTTCGACATCTACCGCGTGATGCGTCCCGGCGAACCGCCGACGCTTGAGACCGCTGAGGCGATGTTCCATTCGCTGTTCTTTGATCCCGAGCGCTATG
The DNA here is from genome assembly GCF_000745425.1 of Beijerinckia mobilis. Classification (GTDB taxonomy): domain Bacteria; phylum Pseudomonadota; class Alphaproteobacteria; order Rhizobiales; family Beijerinckiaceae; genus Beijerinckia; species Beijerinckia mobilis. Next base: position 11,391 of record NZ_JQJH01000031.1, on the reverse strand, counting down.
ATCTGTCAGCGGTCGGGCGCGTCAAGATGAACATGCGCATGGATCTCGACGCCGCGGATACGGTGCGTATCCTGCGCAAGGAGGATATTCTTGCTGTCATGCGTGCGCTCGTCGATTTGCGCGACGGTCGCGGTGAGATCGATGATATTGACCATCTGGGCAACCGCCGCGTTCGTTCCGTCGGCGAATTGATGGAGAATCAATATCGTCTCGGTCTCCTGCGCATGGAGCGGGCGATCAAGGAGCGCATGTCCTCGGTCGATATCGACACGGTCATGCCGCAGGATCTCATCAATGCCAAGCCGGCGGCGGCGTCGGTGCGCGAGTTCTTTGGCTCGTCGCAATTGTCGCAGTTCATGGACCAGACCAATCCTCTGTCCGAGATCACGCACAAGCGGCGTCTTTCGGCACTTGGACCGGGTGGCCTCACGCGCGAGCGTGCCGGCTTCGAGGTGCGCGACGTGCATCCGACGCATTATGGCCGCATCTGCCCGATCGAGACGCCGGAAGGGCCGAACATCGGTCTCATCAATTCACTCGCCACCTTTGCGCGCGTGAACAAATACGGGTTCATCGAGGCGCCCTACCGGCGTGTGCGCGACAATAAGGTGACCGATGAGGTCGTCTATCTCTCCGCCATGGAAGAGAGCAAATATTATGTCGCTCAGGCGGATGCCAAGACCGACACGGATCGTATGCTCACCGAGGATCTGATCGTCTGCCGTCACGCTGGCGATGTGATCATGGTGCCGCGCGAGCGCGTCGATTTCATGGATGTGTCGCCCAAGCAGCTCGTCTCAGTGGCCGCGGCGCTGATCCCGTTCCTTGAGAACGATGACGCCAACCGTGCGTTGATGGGATCGAACATGCAGCGCCAGGCGGTGCCGCTCGTCAAGGCGGATGCGCCGCTCGTCGGCACCGGCATGGAAGCGGTCGTGGCGCGGGATTCCGGCGCCGCCATTGCCGCGCGCCGCACCGGCTACATCGATCAGATCGATGCGACGCGTATCGTCATCCGCGCAACGGAAGAGATCGATCCCGGCAAGCCCGGCGTCGACATCTACCGGCTGATGAAATTCCAGCGGTCCAACCAATCGACCTGCGTCAATCAGAAGCCGCTGGTGCGTGTCGGCGATTTCGTCCGCAAGGGTGATATCATTGCCGATGGTCCCTCGACCGATCTCGGCGATCTGGCGCTCGGCCGCAACGTGCTCGTCGCCTTCATGCCGTGGAACGGATACAATTTCGAGGATTCGATCCTGCTCAACGAGCGGATCGTCAAGGACGACGTGTTCACGTCGATTCACATCGATGAATTCGAAGTGATGGCGCGTGACACCAAGCTTGGTCCTGAGGAAATCACGCGCGACATTCCGAATGTCTCGGAAGAAGCGCTGAAGAATCTCGACGAGGCCGGCATCGTCTATATCGGCGCGGAAGTGCAGGCGGGTGACATTCTCGTCGGCAAGATCACGCCGAAGGGTGAGAGCCCGATGACGCCGGAAGAAAAGCTGCTGCGTGCGATCTTCGGCGAAAAGGCGTCGGATGTGCGCGATACGTCGCTGCGTGTGCCTCCGGGTGTATCCGGCACGATCGTCGAGGTGCGTGTGTTCAACCGGCACGGTGTCGATAAGGACGAACGTGCCCAGGCGATCGAGCGTGAGGAAATCGAGCGGCTCGCCAAGGACCGCGATGACGAGCTCGCGATTCTCGATCGCAACGTCTACACACGTCTGGTCGAGCTGCTGGACGGCAAGAAGGCTATTTCGGGGCCGAAGACCTTCAAGAAGGAAACCCTTCTGTCGCGCGCGGTGATGGAAGATTATCCGCGTTCGCAATGGTGGACCTTCGCCGTCGAGGACGATCAGCTCATGGCCGAGATCGAGGCCATGCGCAAACAATATGATGAGGCCAAGAAAGGTCTGGAAGACCGCTTCCTCGACAAAGTCGAGAAGCTCCAGCGCGGCGACGAATTGCCGCCTGGCGTCATGAAGATGGTCAAGGTGTTTGTGGCGATCAAGCGCAAGATCCAGCCTGGCGACAAGATGGCGGGACGGCACGGCAATAAGGGTGTCGTTTCCAAGATCGTGCCGCAGGAGGACATGCCCTTCCTTGCCGACGGACAGCCGGTCGATATCGTGCTCAATCCGCTCGGCGTGCCGTCGCGCATGAATGTCGGCCAGATCCTCGAAACCCATCTTGGCTGGGCTTGCGCCGGTCTTGGCAAGCAGGTCAGCGAAGCGGTCAATGCCTATCTCCGGCAGAATGATACGCAACCGGTTCGCGACAAGCTCATCGAGATCTATGGTGAAGGATCGCGCGAGCAGATTACGGGCCTTGATGAGGAGACCCTGATCGAGGTCGGCGAGAATCTGCGGCGCGGTGTTCCGATTGCGACGCCCGTCTTCGACGGCGCGCGCGAAAAGGACATCGTATCCATGCTGGAGGAGGCGGGGCTCGAGCGCTCGGGTCAGGTCACTCTCTATGATGGCCGCACCGGTGAGGCTTTCGACCGTAAGGTCACTGTCGGCTACATCTACATGCTGAAGCTGCACCATCTGGTCGATGACAAGATCCATGCGCGTTCGATCGGTCCTTACAGCCTCGTGACGCAGCAGCCGCTTGGCGGCAAGGCGCAGTTTGGTGGCCAGCGCTTCGGTGAAATGGAGGTCTGGGCGCTCGAAGCCTATGGTGCTGCCTATACGCTGCAGGAGATGTTGACCGTGAAGTCCGACGACGTCGCGGGCCGCACCAAGGTCTATGAATCGATCGTGCGCGGCGATGATGCTTTCGAATCCGGTATTCCGGAAAGCTTCAACGTCCTGGTCAAGGAAATGCGTTCGCTGGGCCTCAATGTGGAATTGAATATGGCGCCGAAACTGGTTGACCAGCAGGAGCCGCCGGCTGAAGCCGCCGAATGATTGCGCCGATTATGATTACGAAATGAGGAAAGACCTCAGGCTTTCCTCATCCAATGACGCCCCTTTGGGGGACGAAAAGATTTCCGGCCAGTGGCCTCGGCCTCGCAGCCGATGGCCCGAGCATAGGAGCGAAGCATGAATCAAGAGGTGATGAATCTCTTCAATCCGGTCGCACAGCCGCAGGCGTTCGACCAGATTCAGATTTCGATCGCCAGTCCGGAAAAGATCCTGTCGTGGTCCTACGGCGAGATCAAAAAGCCGGAAACCATCAATTATCGCACGTTCAAGCCCGAGCGTGACGGTTTGTTTTGTGCCCGCATCTTCGGTCCGATCAAGGACTATGAATGTTTGTGCGGCAAATACAAAAGGATGAAATACAAGGGCGTCATCTGCGAAAAATGCGGCGTTGAAGTCACGCTGTCGCGTGTGCGGCGCGAACGCATGGGCCATATTTCCTTGGCTGCGCCGGTCGCCCACATCTGGTTTCTGAAATCGCTGCCGTCGCGCATCGGCCTTCTGCTCGATATGACGCTGAAGGATCTCGAGCGTATCCTGTATTTCGAATCCTATATCGTTCTCGATCCGGGTCTGACGCCGCTCAAGGACCGTCAGCTTCTGAATGAGGAAGATTATCTCAAAGCTCAGGATGAATACGGCCAGGATAGTTTCACCGCGCTGATCGGTGCCGAAGCCATTCGTGAGATCCTCCGCAATATGGATCTGCCGAAGATCGCGGAAGACCTCAAGGTTGAGATCGCCAATTCGACGACGGAACTGAAGCCGAAGAAGCTTGCCAAACGTCTGAAGATCATCGAGGCCTTCATGCATTCGGGCAATAAGCCGGAATGGATGATCCTGACCGAAGTGCCGGTCATTCCGCCGGATCTGCGCCCGCTGGTTCCGCTCGACGGCGGCCGTTTCGCGACCTCCGATCTGAATGATCTCTACCGCCGCGTCATCAACCGTAACAACCGTCTGAAGCGGCTGATCGAATTACGCGCGCCCGATATCATCGTGCGCAACGAAAAGCGCATGTTGCAGGAGGCCGTCGACGCTCTGTTCGACAATGGCCGGCGTGGCCGTGTGATCACCGGCGCCAACAAGCGTCCGCTGAAATCGCTGGCCGACATGCTGAAAGGCAAGCAAGGACGTTTCCGTCAGAACCTGCTCGGCAAGCGCGTCGATTATTCCGGCCGTTCGGTTATCGTCGTCGGACCGGAACTGAAGCTGCATCAATGTGGTCTGCCGAAGAAGATGGCGCTCGAATTGTTCAAGCCGTTCATCTACTCGCGGCTTGACGCGAAGGGCTTTTCGGCGACGGTCAAACAGGCGAAGAAACTCGTCGAAAAGGAAAAGCCGGAAGTCTGGGATATCCTCGATGAGGTCATCCGCGAACATCCGGTGATGCTGAACCGCGCGCCGACCCTGCATCGCCTCGGCATCCAGGCTTTCGAGCCCAAGCTGATCGAGGGTAAGGCGATCCAGCTGCATCCGCTTGTCTGCGCCGCCTTCAATGCGGATTTCGACGGCGATCAGATGGCCGTGCACGTGCCTCTGTCTCTCGAGGCGCAGCTCGAAGCACGCGTCCTGATGATGTCGACCAACAATATTCTGCATCCGGCCAATGGTCAGCCGATCATCGTGCCGTCGCAGGATATCGTGCTCGGGCTCTATTATGTGACCCTGATGCGCGATGGCGAGCCGGGGCAGGGGATGATGTTCGCCAATATGGGCGAGATCGAACATGCCCTGCATGCCAAGGCGATCACTCTTCATACGAAGATTAAGGGACGCGCCTGGTCCTATGACGAGAATGGCGAGAGAATATCGAAGGTTTTCGATACGACTCCCGGCCGTCTCATTCTCGGGCAATTGATGCCTCGCCACGAGAAGATTCCTTTCGATGTCGTGAATAAGCTCATGACGAAGAAAGAGATCTCGAACATGATCGACATTGTCTACCGCAATTGCGGGCAGAAGGAGACGGTCATCTTCTGCGACAGGATCATGGCACTTGGCTTCCGCGAGGCCTTCAAGGCCGGCATTTCGTTCGGTAAGGACGACATGGTCGTGCCGGAGACGAAGCCGCGCATCATCGAGGAAACGAGCGCGCTCGCCAAGGAATATGAGCAGCAATATAATGACGGCCTCATTACCCAGGTCGAGAAATACAATAAGGTCGTCGACGCCTGGGGCAAATGTTCGGTCAAGCTGGCCGACGAAATGATGGCGAGAATTTCGGCGGTTCAAAAGGATGATGAGGGTCGCGACAAGCCTATCAACTCGATCTACATGATGAGCCATTCCGGTGCGCGCGGTTCGCCCACGCAGATGAAGCAGCTCGCCGCCATGCGCGGACTGATGGCCAAGCCGTCGGGCGAAATCATCGAGACGCCGATCATCTCGAACTTCAAGGAAGGCCTGACCGTCCTTGAATATTTCAACTCGACCCACGGTGCCCGCAAGGGTCTCGCTGATACCGCGCTGAAGACCGCCAATTCCGGTTATCTCACGCGCCGTCTCGTTGACGTGGCTCAGGACGCGATCATTACCATTCCCGATTGTCATTCGGAGAATGGGATCCGTATGCGCGCCATCATCGATGCGGGTCAGATCGTTGCTTCGCTTGAGACCCGTATTCTTGGGCGCACGGCGGCCGAGGACTTGCGTGAGGCCGATGGAACCATCATCGTCGGCATCGGCGAAATGATCGAGGAGAAACATGTCTCGCGGATCAATGCCGCGGGCATTCAGGAAGTGAAGATCCGTTCTGTCCTTACCTGTGAGGCGAAGAACGGTGTCTGCGCCAAATGCTATGGGCGTGATCTGGCACGTGGCACACCCGTCAATATGGGTGAAGCGGTTGGTGTCATTGCTGCGCAATCGATCGGTGAGCCTGGCACGCAATTGACCATGCGTACCTTCCATATCGGTGGCGCGGCGCAGATCGCGGATTCTTCGTTCATCGAATCGAATTTCGAAGGAACGGTGAAGATCCGCAATCGTCATCTTGCCCGTAACTCGGAAGGCGACCTGATGGTCATGGCGCGCAATGTCGCGGTCGTGATCGAGGGGCCGGACGGGACGGAACTCGCCGTGCACCGCGTACAATATGGCGCACGGCTCAAGATCGATGAAGGCGACAAGATCAAGCGTGGCCAGAGGATTGCCGAATGGGATCCCTATACACGCCCGATCCTGACGGAAGTCGACGGCACCGTCGACTTCGAGGATTTGGTCGAAGGTGCTTCGATGACGGAGACCATCGACGAGGCGACTGGTATCGCCAAGCGCGTGGTTCTCGATTGGCGTCTTAACCAGCGTTCGGCGAGTCTGAAGCCGGCGATGGTGATCAAGAACCCGGATGGCAAGATCGCCAAGCTGGCGCGTGGCGGTGAAGCACGCTACCTGCTGCCGGTCGATTCCATCATCGGCGTCGATCCCGGCGGGTCCGTCAAGGCGGGTGATATTATTGCCCGTATCTCGATGGAATCCGCGAAGACGCGTGATATTACCGGCGGTCTGCCGCGTGTCGCCGAATTGTTCGAAGCACGCCGTCCAAAGGATCATGCGATCATCGCGGAAATTTCGGGAACGGTGCAATTCGGCCGTGATTATAAGAACAAGACCCGGATCTCGATTGTTCCGCATGAAGAAGGCGCGGAGCCGGTCGAATATTTGATCCCCAAGGGCAAACACATCCATCTGCAGGATGGAGACGTGGTCGAAAAAGGCGATTACATCGTCGACGGTAATCCGGCGCCGCATGATATTCTCGCCATCAAGGGGGTCGAGGAACTCGCAGCCTATCTCGTGAATGAGATTCAGGAAGTTTATCGGCTTCAGGGTGTGAGCATCAACGACAAGCATATCGAGGTGATCGTCCGGCAGATGTTGCAGAAGGTCGATATTGTCGAATCTGGCGATACGGACTTCCTACCTGGTGAACAGGTTGATCAGCTCGAGTTCGAAGCCGAAAACATCAAGGCCGTGGAAAATGGTGGCAAGCCGGCGACAGGAACGCCGGTCTTGCTCGGCATCACCAAGGCCTCGCTGCAAACCCGTTCCTTCATCTCCGCAGCTTCCTTCCAGGAAACGACGCGTGTGCTGACGGAAGCGGCCGTGAACGGCAAGGCGGATACGCTCGAAGGCCTGAAGGAGAATGTGATCGTCGGACGTCTGATTCCGGCCGGCACCGGCGCGGCGATGGCGAAATTGCGGAGAGTCGCCATGCAGCGTGACGAACTGATTCTCGCGCAGAAAGCTGAAAGCTCGGAAGCGCCTTTGACACCTGTGCCGCAATTGCCGGCGGCCGAATAAATCGACCCATCGGCAAGTGAAGCTGAAGAATAGAAGGGTCTCCCGTCAGGGAGACCCTTTCTTTTTGGGAATTATTGCTTTCGTTATGGTCCTTCAGGGAATCATATTGAAAAATATAGGGATTTCTGTCCGGCCCGAGCCCCGGCGACAAGCTCCCTTTCACGCCTAAGCTTACAATTTCCCGGTCCGTTGTTTTGTCTCTTGGCGCAGAATGCCAATGAAATCTGTCGTTCGGCGTCGCCCTTATCTGAAAAATAGGTTGACGGAATGCACATCGGACAATAAGTTCGGCCCACTTTCAACAGGCCGTAGACTCTTTGTTCAGGATGACGCGTCCCGAACCCATAGATTCTAAACGCTGTTGGCTTCAGCGACTGACAAGTCACATAGATCGGTTTTCCGATCGACAGAAGGTATGAACCGGGCTTTCGTTCGGGTCCTCTCCTTGTCCTTGACGCCGAAAGCCTCTGGCCTACGGCGTCGAGTTGTTTGCGTTTGGAGTTTTTGATTTTCCTCGTGAAACGGGTGTGCCTCACGGTCAGCTCTGTTTCGCAAATGTACTGTTCTGGTGATGTTTTGCGGTCCGCACTGGTTGCGGGCTTGAAGAATGGATCCTCTCGCTGGCGCCGTTCAGGACGCCCACGGAAGAAAGCATGCCGACGATCAGTCAGTTGATTCGCAAGCCGCGGCACGAAAAGGCCTATCGTGAAAAGGCTCGCCACCTTGAGGCTTGCCCGCAAAAGCGTGGCGTCTGTACGCGTGTCTATACGACGACACCGAAGAAGCCGAACTCGGCTTTGCGTAAGGTCGCCAAGGTCCGTTTGACCAATGGGTTCGAGGTCATCGGCTATATTCCGGGCGAAGGTCATAACCTTCAGGAGCACTCCGTCGTGATGATCCGTGGCGGCCGCGTCAAGGACCTTCCGGGTGTGCGCTATCACATCCTGCGTGGCGTGCTTGATACGCAGGGCGTGAAGAACCGTAAGCAGCGCCGTTCGAAATATGGTGCCAAGCGGCCAAAATAAGCGACTGGGACAGTCGGTGGCGTGTCTGGCTTATTAGCTGGGCGGTTTGTAATCGATGGGGCTTTATTCAAGGCTCCGGTAGAGATTTGGACGGAGCAAAAAGATGTCGCGGCGCCATAGTGCTGAAAAACGGGAAATCATTCCTGACGCGAAATATGGTGATATCATTCTGACCAAATTCATGAATTCGATCATGTATGATGGTAAGAAGTCGATCGCCGAAGCAATCGTCTATGGGGCTTTCGATATTATCGAACAGAAAGCTCATAATGATCCGATCGCCGTCTTCCGGCAGGCGCTCGATAATGTCGCTCCGTCGATCGAAGTACGTTCGCGGCGTGTCGGTGGCGCTACCTATCAGGTTCCCGTCGAAGTGCGGACCGAGCGGCGCCAGGCGCTCGCCATTCGCTGGATCATCAGCGCTGCCCGTGGCCGCAACGACAAGACGATGGTTGATCGTCTCTCCGCTGAATTGCTCGATGCGTCCAACAATCGCGGCAATGCGGTGAAGAAACGGGAAGATACGCACCGCATGGCGGAAGCCAATCGCGCCTTTTCGCATTATCGCTGGTAGCACACGGGGAAGCGTGTTCGCGCTGGATAAGGAATTTCACCATGCCTCGCAGCCATCCGATCGAAGACTACCGAAATTTCGGCATTATGGCCCATATCGACGCGGGCAAGACGACGACGACCGAGCGTATCCTGTACTATTCCGGCAAGTCGCATAAAATCGGCGAAGTCCATGATGGCGCGGCCACGATGGACTGGATGGAGCAGGAGCAGGAGCGTGGCATCACGATCACCTCTGCTGCCACCACGACGTTTTGGAACGGCAAGCGTCTGAACATCATCGACACGCCCGGCCACGTTGATTTCACGATCGAAGTGGAGCGCTCTCTGCGCGTGCTCGACGGCGCCGTGTGCGTGCTTGATGGCAACCAGGGTGTCGAGCCGCAGACCGAGACTGTCTGGCGTCAGGCCGATAAATACAATGTTCCACGCATCGTGTTCGTCAACAAGATGGACAAGATCGGCGCTGATTTTTATCGCTGCGTTGATGACATCAAGAATAAGGTTGGTGGTCGGCCGGTTTGCGTCCAATTGCCGATTGGCGCGGAATCGGACTTCAAGGGCATTATCGATCTCGTTCGCATGAAGGCGGTCGTCTGGGAAGATGAGGCGCTCGGTGCGAAATATCACGACGAAGAGGTTCCGGAAGATCTCAAGGAGAAGGCGATTCATTATCGCAATCTTCTCATCGAGGCCGCCGTCGAACTCGACGATGATGCGATGACCGCCTATCTGGAAGGCGTGGAACCTGATGAGGCGTTGCTCAAGCATCTGATCCGCAAGGCGGTGCGTGGCATCGTCTTCATTCCGGTTCTGTGCGGCTCGGCCTTCAAGAACAAGGGCGTGCAGCCTTTGCTCGACGCCGTCGTCGATTATCTTCCGACCCCCGTCGATCGCGAAGCGATCAAGGGCGTCGATGTCGCGACCGGTGAAGAGACTGTGCGCCTGCCGAGCGACAGCGAACCCTTCTCCATGCTTGCCTTCAAGATCATGGACGATCCCTTCGTGGGCTCGATCACCTTCGCGCGTGTTTATTCCGGCAAGATCGAATCTGGCACCAGCGTTCTCAATTCCACCAAGGATAAAAAGGAACGCATTGGCCGCATGTTGCTGATGCATGCGAATAATCGCGAGGACATCAAGGAAGCCTATGCGGGTGACATCGTGGCGCTTGCCGGTCTGAAAGAGACTCGGACGGGCGATACTTTGTGCGATTCTCTGAAGCCGGTCATTCTTGAACGGATGGAGTTTCCCGAGCCTGTTATCGAAATCGCGATCGAGCCGAAGTCCAAGGCGGACCAGGAAAAACTCGGTATCGCTTTGTCGAAGCTCGCGGCGGAAGATCCCTCTTTCCGAGTCACGACGGATCAGGAATCCGGTCAGACCATCCTCAAGGGCATGGGCGAACTCCATCTTGACATCAAGGTGGATATTCTGAAGCGCACCTATAAGGTCGATGCCAATATTGGTGCGCCGCAGGTGGCTTATCGCGAGAAGCTCATGCGCCGCGTCGAGATCGACGAAACGCACAAGAAACAGACCGGCGGCACCGGCCAGTTCGCGCGCGTCAAGATGATCTTCGAGCCGAATGAGGCGGCGGCGGGCAATGCCTTTGAATCGCAGATCGTCGGCGGCGCGGTTCCGAAGGAATATATCCCCGGCGTGGAAAAGGGCCTCTACAGTGTGCTGAATAGCGGCGTGTTGGCGGGCTTCCCGGTTGTCGACGTCAAGGCGACGTTGATTGATGGCGCCTTCCACGAAGTCGACTCCTCTGTGTTGGCCTTCGAAATCTGCAGCCGTGCCGCGACGCGCCGCGCGCTGAAGGAAGGCGGCTCGGTTCTGCTCGAGCCGATCATGAAGGTCGAAGTGACGACGCCGGAAGAATATACCGGTTCGGTCATGGGCGATTTGCTTGGCCGCCGTGGGCAGGTGCAGGGGCAGGACATGCGCGGCAACGCCGTCGTCATCAATGCTATGGTGCCACTCGCCAATATGTTCGGTTACGTCAATCAATTGCGGTCCTTCAGCCAGGGACGCGCCAATTATTCGATGCAGTTTGACCATTATGAGCAGGTTCCGGCGAACGAAGCCGCGAAAGTTCAGGCGAAATACGCTTGATTGTTTCTGACTGACCTGCAGAGATCTTAGAGGAGCCGGACGATGGGCAAGGAAAAATTTGAGCGGACGAAGCCGCATTGCAACATTGGGACGATTGGTCACGTTGACCATGGGAAGACGTCGTTGACGGCGGCGATCACCAAGGTTCTTGCGGAAGCGGGCGGCGCGACGTTCACGGCCTATGACCAGATCGACAAGGCGCCGGAGGAGAAGGCGCGCGGTATCACGATTTCGACGGCGCATGTTGAATATGAGACGCCGAAGCGCCACTACGCGCATGTCGACTGCCCCGGCCACGCGGACTATGTGAAGAACATGATCACCGGCGCGGCGCAGATGGACGGCGCGATCCTGGTGGTTTCGGCGGCCGATGGCCCGATGCCGCAGACGCGCGAACACATCCTTCTGGCGCGCCAGGTCGGCGTTCCGGCTCT
>NZ_JQJH01000030.1 GCF_000745425.1 Beijerinckia mobilis | reverse complement strand
CAGAGCCGCGCTTTGCTTTTCGGCGCGGTCAAGCCAAAATTCGGTCCGTTCGATTTCGCGGCGGACGGCAAGCTGGTCCTCGAAATGCGCCGCTCTCAGCCGGTCGAGGCGGGCGATTTCGGCTTCAAGACCGGATTTGCGCATGAGCCGTTCGTCTCCCGAGGCCATGGCCTTGGCGAAGGCGAATTGGTCGGCCGAGGAACCGACATCCTCGATGCGGCGAATGCTGGTATCGCCCGACATGGCCATGTCGATGAAACGGGCTTTGCGCTCGAGCAGTTGCCAGCCGGTGGCATCGACGCTGCCCTTGGTGACATAGGCGAAGAGGCGGATTTCGGTGTTCTGGTTGCCCTGGCGCTCGATGCGGCCTTCGCGCTGTTCGATATCGGCCGGCAGCCAGGGGACATCGAGATGGTGCAGCGCGATCAGCCGTTGCTGGGCATTGACGCCGGTGCCCATGGTCTGGGTCGAGCCGATCAGAAACCGGACCTTCCCGGAATTGACATCGTTGAACAGACGCTGTTTGGCGCTGGACTTTTTGTAATCCTGCATGAAGGCGATCTGGTTCGCCGGCACGCCGCGGGCAATGAGCTCGTCGCGGATCCAATGATAGGCGGAAAACCCGCGCTTGCCTTCGGCATTGGGCGTACCGAGATCGGAAAAGATCATTTGCGCGGCGCCCGGCAGCGGCCAGGGCGTGCCGTCCGGCTGGCGATAGGTCCAGTCCTTCGTCTCCAGCCAGATCGAAAAGGCATTGTCGATGAGTTTGGCGAGCTTGTTGCCGGGTTCACCGTACTTCAGGCCGACAAAACGGAGATCGATCGCGGCATGGCGGCCATCGGTAATGACCGACAGGAGGATGTCGTCGCCAGGTTGTGGCTTGCTGTGGCGTCTTTCGATGGCCCTGATGCGGTTGGCGAGATGTTTCTGGTAGCGTTTGAAGGCCACACTCGCCTCGCTGGAGACGATTTCGCGGCGGCCACCACGGATCGGCGGCAGTTTCAGATTATTGCGCAGATCGCTTTTCAGGACGACGTCGGCCACCGTGCGATAGATCGCCATCAAGTCGGCGACATTGACGAATTCGGCAAAGCGCGTGACCGGCTTGTATTGACCGGAAGGCTGTAATTCGAGCTCGGTGCGGGTTTCCCCGAAATTCGCCGCCCAGGCATCGAATTCGCTGATGTGGCGTTCGGCGAGGGCCTCCGGCTGCATGAAACGCTGCACCGTATACATTTCGCCGAGCGTGTTGGTGATCGGCGTACCGGAGGCCATGATCAGTTCGCGTCCGGCATTGAGCGTCTCGATGTAGCGGGTCTTGACATAAAGGTCCCAGGCGCGTTGCGAGCCTTCGGGATCGACACCTTTCAGCGTGCTCATGTTTGTCGGAAACGAGAGCTTGCGGAATTCCTGCGCCTCATCGACGATGATCTGGTCGACGCCGATTTCGCCGATGGTCAGAAGATCGTCCTTGCGGCTCCGCATGGCTTTCAGCTGTTCTTCGAAGGCTTCCTTGCGGTGTTCGATCCGTTTGCGGGTGAAGCGTTCGCTCTTGTCGACGGATTCGAGCATGGTCTCATAGAGATCGATCTGCTCCTGGATCAGCCTCTGCTCGAAGGTTGAAGGGGAGGGGATCAGCTTGAAGGCCGAATGGGTGATGATGATCGCGTCCCAATGGCCGGTCGCGGCCCTGCTGAGGAACCGCTGGCGCTTGTCTTTCGTGAAATTCGTCTCGTCGGCGACGAGGATCTGGGCTGTCGGATAGAGCAGCAGGAATTCGCGGGCGGCCTGCGCCAGGCAATGGCCCGGCACCGCATACATCGCCTTGGTGATCAGGCCGAGGCGTTTCTGCTCCATGATGGCGGCGGCCATCGAGAAGGTTTTGCCGGCGCCGACCGAATGCGCGATATAGGTCTTGCCGGTGCTGATGATCCGCCAGATCACCCGTTTCTGATGCGCATAGAAAGTGATGACGGAGCTCGCGCCCGGCAGGCGCAGATGCGAGCCGTCGAAATGGCGCGGGACGAGATTGTTGTAGGTCTCGTTGTAGATCCGGCAGAGGCGGTCGGCGCGTTCGCTGTCGGTCCAGATCCAGGCGCTGAAGGCCTCGCGGATCTTCGTGAGCTTTTCTCGGGCGGCCTCGGTATCGATCGCGTTGAGGACTCGCTTTTCGTGTCCGTCCTCCCGGAAGACGTCGTAGATTTGCGGAATCCGGGAATTGAGCGCATCGCTCAGCAATTCCCCCGCATGCGCCCGTTCGGTGCCCCAGACCGAAGTGGCCGATGCCTGCCCGCGAAACGGTGTCTCGTCGATGGTCCAGATCGCCAGGGCTTCGACGTGATGGACGCGTGTATCAATCTCCATCATCTCACGGATGAAGCGGCTGATGTCGCTTGCCGGAATCCACGGGGCGCCGAGGCGGGCGGTAATGTCGGAGGGTTTGAGATCGATCGGCTGGACGGCTTCAAGGGCTGTGGCATTGGCGTGGAAACGCGCGTCGCTGTCCGCGAGGGCTTTGGCTTCCTCGAGCTTCTTGCGGACATTGCCGGAGAGATAGGCATCGGCGGTCTGCCAGACGTCGAGACCCGGCACGGTGTTCGGCAGGCGGTAGATCTGGCCGCGCAGGGCCTCGATGACCTGATCCTCGCTCTGGCCGAGCAATTCGCCGATCATCGGCAGGTCGATCGTTCCGCGCTCGTGCAGGCAGACGGCCAGCGCATCCGCGGCGCTCTGGACCATCGGTTCGACGGGGGGATGCAGCACACGGTCGGTAAAGATCGGGCCGCCTTTGGCCTCTCCCGTCTCGACCGTATAGGTTTCGATCGAGGAGACCAGCCAGACGTCGGGATCATCGAGGAAGGGGGCGAGATTGGGTTTGCGCTGGGTTTCGCGGGTGAGGCCGGTCTCGGGATCTTTGGTTTCCGTGACCTTCGTCAGATTGATCGGTCCGAACTGGCGGACGAAGGCCTGATAGGCCGTGCGTAACCGGCTTTGCGCCATGCCCCAGGGCTGATTGGCTTCCTGCGCGCGCAGGACGTCCCGGATGGCGTCGCGGACGGGGATCAGCGCCCGGATGATCCGCGCATGTTTGTCGAAAATGCCCTCCTTGTTCGTTGCGCTGCGGATCGCGACCTTGCAGGGTTGGCCGTCAAGGATTTGATGCAGGACAGTATCGAGAAGGATGTAACTGCCTTCCTTGATGGTCGCGCCATCGGCGGCCGTGCCGACGACGATCTGGGGCTTTCCGGGTGATGGCCGGTCCTGGCTGGCTTTGGCGGGTTGGACGAGATTTTGCGGCAGGCTCTCGATCAGGCGGTCGAGCTTGTCGAAGACATTCCCGAATAGGGGCGTGCAGCCATAGGTCGGACCATATTGCGAGGAGACGCGGGCATTCCAGCCCAGGACATGGTCGGGATGATCGCGGTAATATTCATTGATCGCGATCGCGGCTTCGCCGTCTTCGGCTGGAATGATTTCAGCGAGGTCTTGCCAGGCGATGCCGTTCGGTTCCTGTCCGGTGGGGCGCTTGTGGAAGAACAGGACGTCGAGAATGACATCGGTGCCGGCACTTTCCGCCATGGCGCCGCGCGGCAGGCGGAAGGCGGCGACGAGATCGGCGCTTTGGGCGATGGTGGCGCGGGCGGTCGTGCCGGCTTTGTCGAGCGTGTAACGGCTGGTGACGAAGGCGGCGAGGGAGCCGGGTTTCAGCCGGTCAATGGATCGCGCGATGAAATAATCATGCAGGGAGAGGTTGAGTTTGCCGGTCGCGTCATCGGTATGAACGGTGCGATCCGAGAAGGGCGGATTGCCGATGGCGAGGTCATAGGAATCGGCAAGCTTCGCCTTGGTGAAATCCTCGTTGCGGATCCAGGCATTGGGAAACAATTGGCTGGTGATCCGCGCGGTGACCGGATCCATCTCGATGCCGGTCAGGCTGACCTTGCCGCGCAGTTTTTCCGGCAGCAGCGCGAAGAACAGGCCGGTGCCACAACCGGGTTCCAGGACCTTGCCTCCGGCAAAGCCGAGGCGGCGTACACCATTCCAGAGCGCGGTGACGAGCCGTTCGGGGGTGTAATGGGCATATTGGGTCACGCGCTTGAGGCTCGCGAGCTCTTCTCGCGTGACCAGCTGTTCGAGTTCTTCGGTCAGATCCTCCCAGCCGGAAACCGGCGGATTGTCGAGGCGGCGAAAGATTTTGTCGGCGACTTCGCCGGCGCCGAAAGCGGTGAAGCGGGCGAGGATCGCCTGTTCCTCGGCAGACGCGTTACGGCCTTCTTCAGTGATCTTTTGCGAAAGCGCGATGGCTTTCAGATTGTCCATGGCACGGGCTTTCCAGCCTTTGGCAAGCCCGCGATCGTCCTCGAGGCGAAAATCCTGGGCTGGGAATGGATCGGCTTCCTGCATAAGCGGAGCGGTCTCGCGCGGGGCAGCGGTCGCGCTCGCCGGCGCCTTGACGGTGGGCCGGGCGGTGAAGGCCGCCGACAGGGCGGTCGTATCGAACAGGGAAAGCTGGAACGAGTCTTTGCGAGCCATTGAAGTCCTCGGGACGAGCGTCATCGGCGGGCGGCGATGGGGCCGCCCGCGCGGTGGAATGAGACGAAGAGTGAGGGGTGCGTATGCGCCTACAGCGGCTCGATGGTTTCGAGCGCCAGAAAGCGTATGCGCCGGGATGTTTGTCTGCCGGTCAGGTCGAGTTCGACGCGCACGTAATCGGCAAAGGGATGTGTTCCCGGCCGGATGATCGTGCCGGTCCGTAGACGGCCGCCGATGCTCCGCAGAGACGGTTCGTGAAGGATCCGGACCCTTTGGCCGGGACGGCACCAGTTGGCGGCGCGGGCCTCGAGTTCGGCGCGCAGGAGGTCCTGCCGCGAAACCCATTGGCGGATGGTTTCGCCAGGCTGCGGATCACGCCAGGACCAGCTGCCAAGAAAGCTGAGTTCCGGGGGCAGGGCAGGCGGAAGGGAGGGCAGGCCGGTTTCCCGTTTCCTGCCGCGGCCCCATTGCAGGGGTTTCTTGCGGGCCGTCATGGCTCACCAGAATCCGTGGACGGTGTGGATAGCCATGAGCTCGAGGCGGTCGACCAGGTCCAGCGCCTGGCGATGCAGGCTCGAGCAGAGACGTGCTTTCTCGACGACATGGGACCAGACATCGCGGTCCTCGCTGAAGGGAGAATTGTCGCGCAGCGATTGCAGCTGGACTTTTGGCACGCCATCGGAATAGACGCCGTCCCGGACGAGGTCCCAGCCCTCACGGCGGGCGGCCTCATGATCGAATGTGTCGAAGCTGATGGGGCTGAGGGAGAAGGCGGTATCTGGACGGGGAAGATGGTAAGCTTTCATGGGGATCTCCTTTTTTCTTGAAGACCCCATTCCCCGACCACAAGCCGGAGGGACGGATGCAAAAGCGGCGCTTGCGCCGGGATTGCCCGGTCCAGCGCAGCGGCCGGGCGACCCGCCTTTTGCGGCCGGCACCCGCTTGTGGTTCTTTCCTTCTCCCTTTCTCTTCTTTCACATGATCATGTGTTCATGTGCCAATTGACTCGGCGGATTCCTGTTTTTGTGCTCCCGCGGCCAGGGCGATTTCCCGATTGATTATGCGCTTCAGCGGTCCCCCGTTGGTGAGGGCCTTGTTGAATCCGGAAAACAGACGGGCGATCTCGTGTGGATGTTTGGTGACATAAAGGTCGTAACAAAGACCGCTGTCGATGAGACTGTCGGCGAATGTATTGTATTCGGCGATGAGTTCTTTCAGGGACGAGACATCGACCACTTTCTCCGGTTTCGGACCGAACAGACTGGACATTTTGGTGCAGGTCAATCCGTTGCGCACCGTGATTGTGTCGATCTTGTGCGCGGAAATGATGTAGCGTGGCATGAGATGCTCCATTGGCAGGGTGTAAAAATGCAAAAGCCCGTCGCTAGGACGGGCTTGAAAGTGAGGGAAGGGCACAGGATCAGCGTGTTTCAGCCAGTTGTTTGACGCGGGCGCGCCAATTGGAGAACCATTCGAGGAAATCGCCCCCTGAAATCTCCAGATCCCGTTCGAATTCGACATCGAAAACCGCAAGAGCTTCCTCCAGCAATCGGGCCATGGCGTGGCTTTTCGCCAGAAGCTC
Organism: Beijerinckia mobilis; assembly: GCF_000745425.1. Lineage (GTDB taxonomy): Bacteria > Pseudomonadota > Alphaproteobacteria > Rhizobiales > Beijerinckiaceae > Beijerinckia > Beijerinckia mobilis. The sequence goes on along the minus strand of NZ_JQJH01000030.1, from coordinate 27,018 downwards.
CGCATTGGCCCTGGCTTGCACCTGCTCGGCATCGCCCGGTCCGATGGGATGGGTCTCGGCGACGAACGCCAGGGTCTTGCGCGAGACGATCCGGGACACCGGCAGGTTTTGCCCATCCGCCATGCGGGTGTGGCCTGGCAGCTTGATCCACGGCCCTTCAGTGGCCTGAGACAGAAGGATGTTGAAGCGGCTCATGCGGCTTTCTCCAGCCGTTCCTCACGCCAGCCATTGAGAATGGCGAGAATGGTCGCTTCGCTGAATCCCGTCATCCGCGCGACGTGACGGATGTCGAGCGCGATGACATGCAGAAGAATGGCGCGGGCGACTTTCAGGTCGAAGGCGCGGGTCGCAGCGGTTTCAGAGGCATGTGGCAGAAGATCATCGATCAGCGCGGCGGGACTGGTTGAACCGCGACCGAGAAGGATTTCGATGGCCTTGTCCGAGACCGCCTCATCCTGTTCCGTTGTGATCTCGAATTCTGCCGGCAGCATGACCTTGCGCGGATGCAGCGGAATGACCGGGGCGGACGGAAGGGAGGGTGATTGCGGTTGAACCTCGGACGCGATCGTCTCCACACTGGCGACGGGTGCTTTGGGTTCGATCCGTCTCGCCGGCGAGGGTTCCGGTTTCAGAAACTGCACGAGGCGCTGTAAAAGGATGCGCAGTCCTGGTTCCTGCCAGAGCGGATGGGATAGGCTGAGACTGGGATTCATTCGGGAGCTCCTTTTGTCTGAAGACCCCATCCCCTCACCACGAGCCGGAGGGACGGCTGCAAAAGCGGCGCTTGCGCCGGGATCGTCCCGGCCCAGCGCAGCGGCCGGACGACCCACCTTTTGCCGGCCGGACCCCGCTCGTGGTTTTTCTTCTCTTTTTTCCTTTTTTCCGTTCCAGGAAACCGGAATAGCATGTCTTTAAAGACGATCTCCAGTCTCAACGATTTGTGCCTGCACAAGCATTTCTTTTAGTGTCCTTATGACTGTCCTATTCCAGAACAGAGTCAATAAACGAAATCATTGGGGAATAGACGAAAGCATGTCTCCGTGCTCAGGACGGTAGCCCGGGCCTTAAGCTGCTTTCTTACTCGTTTGATGGATGCGCTGCATACGCTGGAGAAGACGGAAGGGACCAAGTGGATCCTTGCTCCCGTCGTAATCGGGGTCAATCTTACGGGCGAGGACTGTCGCGACCAGGAGAAACGCGGAGGCGCGAGCCGTCGCATGTTCGTCGTTCTGATCATGCCGCGATGCCATAATGGCATTGCCATGCAATCTGTTAACATCATAGAGTATCTCGAGAAGGGCGCATTCCCGCTCGGTTCTCATCAGGGTTTTGGCATTATAGAATGCCGGAAGCATCACGATGTCCCCGTCATGACTTCGCGTCTTTTCCTGCACGCTCTGAATCGCCGATTGTCTATCGAAATATTCCTCGACTGTGCCGTCCCGATCCCGAACAATATAAGCATCGGGTGCCATGCCATAGGCATCCTGCTTTTTCTTGATCGAGGAGTGCACAACGTGCTGGATACGTTTTTTCTGGCTGACTTCTATAAACCAGAACCAGAGCCCCTTTAAATAGGAACCCTCATAGCGCGTGAAATGGTAATCAATTTCTCCTTCGGCATTCAGATAGGTTATTGCGGGTGCGTAGGATGCCAGACCAAGAAGTGTGTTGCAGCCTGATGTCGGGCAGAGACGCCCTGGTAGACCGAGATAAATGACTCGATTCATGGTCGCGCAGCCGCAGTTCGGACACGTCATGAACAATCCCCCCTATGTGAGATGTGTCTGTTCTGGCCGATATAATTTCCCATCGTTCCAGGAGTATCTATATGGTATTACCGTTATATATTAAATTTTCCAATTTTTCTAGAAACTTGGCATATCACATTATTTCGATCTCTAATTTGTGATCCTTATTCTGCTGCTTGCAGGGTCGGCCCATTCTGGTCCGGCGCTTGTCTGCGGAGATCGTCGATGACGAGCGCGATGGCGCGTCCGACGACGGAAGCAGGAGAACCGTCTTCGTCCGCATTCATGGCAGCATGGACGATTTCGAGAGGCATGCCGTATTGAAGCCCGATCGAAACACCGATGACGGCATCGCGGATATTCGCCTCGATCTTGCTGCCGGGTTTGTTGCAGGCGATGAAGAGTTCGCCGACCTTGCCATCCGGCAGGCAGGAATACGAGACGACCCAGTGAACCCCTTCGGCGTCGAAGGGCAGAGAGGTGGATTCCCGCCGATTGGCGAACCTTTGTCTGAGGACTATCGTCATGGCTTGATCCTTTTGACGTCGTCGCGGTGTTCGAAGCAGCTCCAGCGGCCGTCGATGCCATGCATGAGTTTGACACCGAAGCCAAAGGAGGCCGGCTTGCCGCAGATCGCGCAGCTATGGGACTTGAGATCGCGGTCGATGCGCGACGGTTCGGAATGCGTGTCGAGATCGCGCTGCGATGGTTTTGAAAACAGATCCGGCATGGTCAGCGCGCCGGGAAGGAGCGAGTGTGACGCGAGTTTGGCCGCAGGGGTGTTCTCGCCACACGCTGTACGGGCGGGGCGCCATCATCGCGCAGCCAGCCATCGATGCGATGCTGCGGCGGGATGTCGGCGATGAAGCGCGAGGGATCGACAAAACCGCGCCGGAATTCGCAAAAGGTGATCGCGGCACGGTGTCTGGCCCTTGTGATCGCAACGTAAGCGAGGCGGCGTTCCTCATCGAGATCACTGTTGCCGGCCGGAAAAATCCCTTCTTCCCAGCCAGGCAGGAAGACATGATCGAATTCCAGCCCTTTCGATTTGTGCAGGGTCATCAGCTTGAGCCGGCCTTCCTCCGTCTCGTTCGGCCGGCTGGTGGCGAGCGCCGCATGGTCGAGGAGTTCCTGGGCGTCGTGAAAGCTGCCCGCCAGCTGCAGAAGCTCGCCGATATTCTCGAGCCGCGCCTCGACGCCTTCGGCCTTGCTTTCCTTCAGCATGGCGCGATAGCCGGTCGCGTCGAGCAGGAGAGACAATTGGTCGGCCAGCGTGAGGCTTTTGTCACTCGCGACCTTTTCGATGGCTGCGACGAACAGAAGGCCAGCCTTGCGGCAGGCGGGCGGCAAAGCGGCCGTCTCGATCGCGCGAAACAGCGACAGACGGCGGAAGGCGGCTTCTTCCTCGAGAACAGCCATGGCCTTGGGACCGAAGCCGCGCCGCGGTTCGTTGATCACGCGCCGCAGGGCCTCGTCGGATTGCGGATCATTGGGTGTGGTGGCGACCCGCAGAAAGGCGAGTGTATCCTTGATTTCGGCGCGCTGGTAGAAGCCGACGTCGCCGACGATCACATAGGGAATTTTCGCGCGCATCAGGCATTCCTCGAAGCCGCGCGAGAAGAAATTGTTGCGGTAGAGGATCGTCATGGCTTCGAAGCCGACGCCTTCGCCATGCCGCTTGCGGATTTCCTCGACGATGCCATGGGCTTCGGCCTCGGCATGTTTGAACGGCACCACCTCGATCGGCTGGCCATAGCCCTTGTTGGTGAAGAGCGTCTTGCCGAGCCGATGCGGATCGCGCGCGATCACCGCATTGGCGGCGTTGAGGATGGCTCCGGTCGAGCGGAAATTTTGCTCGAGGCGGATCACTGCAGCCTCCGGAAAATCCTGGGTGAAGCGACGGATATACGCGATATCCGCCCCGCGCCAGCCATAAATCGCCTGATCATCGTCACCGACGCAGAAGAGGCGTTGATGGCTGGAAGCCAGAGCCCGCAGCCATTGATATTGGGCGTAATTGACGTCCTGATATTCGTCGGCGAGGATGCAGTCGAAACGGTTCGCCCAGCGGGTGCGATAGGCGGCATCGCGCAGGAGGGCGCGTGTCGGCCAGAGCAGGAGGTCGCCGAAATCGGCGCTGTTCTGGTCACGCAGGCGCTTCTGATAGAGGTCGTAGATCCTGGCGGCGGCGAGCAGGCTTGCCGGATGGATCGGCTTGCCGAGCGTATTGGCATCGGCGATCAGCTTGCGAACATAGGCGGGCGTGTCCTCCGGGGACAGAAGCAGGTCCTTGAACTTGCCGATCTGGTTGGTCATGCGCTTGACCGGCTCGGCGCCGGATTCATTGTCCTTTTCATCGGCATTGAGGTTTAAGGACTGCATGATCCTCTTGATGAGGCGCCGGCTGTCGTCGGCGTCGATGATCTCGAAATTCGGGCGCAGCCCCGCGACTTCCGGTTCAGCGCGCAGCTGCCGCGCGCCCAACCCATGAAACGTGCCGAGCCAGGAGGGTGTGCTGCCGCCCTGCAAGGCCTCGCGGATGCGGCCGGTCATTTCCGCGGCGGCCTTGTTGGTGAAGGTCACAGCCAGAATACGCGATGGCGAAAGGCCTTCCACGGCGATGCGATGGACGACGGCACAGGTCAGCGTCGAGGTCTTGCCAGTGCCGGCACCGGCCAGCACGACGAGAGCGCCAGGCGTGGAAGCGGCTTCCACCTGCCGGGCGGTCAGGTTCGCCGCCAGGGTCTCGAAGGCCTGGGACGAGGGCGCATACAGCGGCCTGTCATCCATCAGGGCCGCATAAGCGTCGGGATCATAGGAATCAAATTCGTTCGACATGGCAATTGTATCCGTAAACTATGATGAATTCGCCAATGTGCTTGTCATCGATGGAGAACAGGACGAATTCACGGTCGAAATCGTCAACGTCTTCGTAGGGTTCGTCGCGCTTGCCGAGGACGATGCCGATGCAACCACCGAAATTGCCTTCAACGTAAACAAGCGGCGTGTTGTGATCCGGCTCCCAGTAGCGCGCACGAATGCGTTCGGGCAGGCAGGAAAAGGCAGTCAGATGCGCTGTGAAGTAGCGTTTATTCTCAGCGGAGCTGGGAGAATCATAAAGTCGCGACATGGCAGTTCCAGGGGTAGATACAGAGCAGTTCGTCAAGATGATTGTCGCTGGTCACGAAGACCGTGAACGCTGTCTCCAGGATCCAATCACCATCCGCATCCTGGTCTCCTGAGATGACAAGGCCTTCGATCGCGCCGGAACCATCATGCGGTTCGACGGACACATATGTGTCCGTCAGGCTGCTCTGGTTGGATCGCCAGGCTGGTTGGAGAGAGGTTCCTTCGGGCAGGCTGACGAAGGCGATAGAATGGCGGTTGTGCAGATTGTCGTTCGCCATCGCGGGTGGCGTGAGAGCCATCGTCATGGGCGGCTCCTTTCCTGCAGGACCTGGTTCCAGTCACCATTGTCAATGGATGGACGCAGGCGTTTGAAAAGAATGCCGGTTTCTCTCGCCATGATCGCGTGGAGACAGGCATAGCGGGCGCCGGCCGGATTGGCATCGACGGCGCTGATCAGCATCGCATCGGGATAATGGGCGGCCATGGTCCTCAGAAGCCCACGCAGGGCATCGAGCGTTTGCGGTCCCATACCGCCACTTGTTGCGGCAAACAGAGTGTCGTCCTTGATCCCGAACAGGGCGGCGAGGCTCAAGGCGTCGATCGCGGCCTCGGCGAGGATCAAACGGCGCGGGATTGCAGCCGGGCCGAACCGGAACAGGCGTTTGGCGCCGCCTTTCAGACCACCCTTGTAGGCCGGACCACGAATATCGACGTGGCAGACGGTTTCGTTTTCGTCGCGATGGGCGAACCAGGCGCTGCCTTGAGGACCACAGCGAACGACATCGGCGTGGCTGGCGGCTTTGAGGATGGAAGCCGGCAGGCAGCGTTCTTCAGTAAGATAGCGCCAGGTTGTCGAGCCGGGATAAAGCGCCAGCCGCTGGTTCCAGCGCCAGGACTGAGACCGGTCTTCGTGACTGATCCGCGGCGGTCTCTCGGGTTGTGCCAGCGCGTGAAATCCCTGCAGCTCGGCACCTGCCAGCGGCCGCAGGATCTTGCGGGCGAGGCCAAGACTGGTGCCCGGCTTGAGATATTGCACGAGGGAGATGACATCGCCTTTGGCGTCGCTGTGAGGATCCCACCAGCCCTTGCCGCCATGGTTGATGATCAGGGTTTCGCCTTTGCCACGCCGATATTTGAGGGCGTTGCGCGTGCTTTCAGCCTTGTCGAGTTGCCAGGGATCATTCTGCCGTTCGAGCAGGACGCCGCAATGCACGCGGTCGCGGAAATCCTGAAGTTCGGGATCACGGCTCATCAGCTTTCTCCGTTTGTTTTGCGAGGGTCAGGTCCACCTGAACCTCTGCCTCGCGGCGAGCAGCGGGTGTGCAAACGGAGTGGGTGCCTTCGCGGGGAACCGGCTGCACGGAGCGCGCGGCGCGGAGGAAGCTGGGCGGAAGGCACTCCGGAGTGCGCCGAGGGCGGAGCCCTAAGCAGACGGGGTTGGGACATCGAAATCTCCGTCAGAGGACCGGGCGATTTCAGCAGCCGTCCACGCGAACAAGCAGGGCCTCGACGATTTTTCCGCGATTTTTTCGGGCGCTTTTTGACGGGCTTCACCACGCCGCCGCGCGGGTCCCGGGATTTTGTCCTGACCATCGGGATCTCCTTTTTCTCGCAGACCCCTGCCCGGCACCACGGCCGGATCGATGCGGCAAAAGCGGCGCTTGCGCCGGGATTGCGGGGGCCCAGCGCAGCGGCTCCCGCACCCCGCCTTTTGCCGTTGAGAACCGGCCGTGGTTCTTTCTTCTGTTCCTGTTTTCCCCTTCCCTTCTGGCGAATGTTCTGATTCTGTACTGAGGCGCACGGGAGAGGCCGCGCTATGACGGGAACGAAACCATGGATGAGCTGGCGATCCTGCTCGAGGCGCGCGCGCCGGAATTGAACCGGATGCGGTTCTGGCGGGTCAGGGTCGGCCGCGATCTGTTCGGGTCATGGAATGCGCGCGTGACCTTCGGCCGGATCGGCGGAGCCGGCCGCACCATGCGTTCTGATTTCGAGGATCGAGATGAAGCCCGTGCTTTCGTGCGCAAAGGCCTCAAACGGCGCAAGGGCGCGCAGCGCCGCTGTGGCGCCACCTATCAACTGGTCGAGGCTTCGGGCGAAGCCGGGGACCTGCTCAGCCAGGAAGCCGGGGCTCCAGCCCGGCCAATGTCTGCGCGCAGGCCCATTCAACAGGCATCCGGGCCGAAGTCTGGGGCATTGCCTCCTGCCTCTGTGCCTGCCCTGCCGCCAACCTTCTGGGACTGGCTCGAAGCCAGGCGAGAAAGCGGTTCATAACCTCTCGAACCGGATTGGCTGGGAACAGGCGCCGCGATATTTGTTCGTATTATGTTCTCATTTCGCCTCATCTATCCGGTACGGGTACGCCGCGGCGCGAGCCGCTTCCTGCCCACGTTCCTCGAGGGCCTGTGCGCGGGGTTTCCTTCGCCGGCCGATGATTATCTCGACGAGAGCATCGATCTCGCCGAGCTTTTGATCCGCAATCCGCCGGCGACGTTTCTGTGGCGGGTCACTGGCCATTCGATGCGGGGGGCCGGGGTTTTCGATGGAGACCTGCTTATCGTCGATCGCAGCCTTGAGCCGGTCGATGGCGACATCGTCGTGGTCATCGTCAATGGCGAGCGCTCGCTCAAACGTCTGCAGGTCCGCAAGGGACAGCTCATTCTCCGTTTCGAGAACAGGGATTTTCCCGAAAGTTTCGATCTGCATGAAGGCGACGAAGTGGAAATCTGGGGTGTCGTGCGCTGTTCCATCCACTGGCATCGGGCGAGTGGATAAATGAACCGGACCTTTGCGCTGATCGATGCGAACAGCTTCTATTGTTCGTGTGAACGGCTGTTCGATCCCAGGCTCAAAAATCGGCCTGTGATTGTCCTTTCGAACAATGATGGAAATGCTGTTTCAAGAACCAAAGAAGCCAAGCCGTTTGTGGCGATGGGTCAGCCCTATTTCCAGGTCAAGGATGTTTGCAGGCGGGAAAATATCGCCGTGTTCTCGTCGAATTACGCGTTTTATGGCGACGTTTCAGCCAGATTGAATATGGTGTACCGGCAATTTTCGCCGGAAATTGAGATCTATTCAATCGATGAAAGTTTTCTGGACTATTCCGGCTTCGACGGCCGCGATCTTGAGAGCTATGCGCGCGAACTCCACCAGACGGTGCTCCGATGGATCGGAATTCCGACTTGTATCGGGATTGCGCCCACGAAGACATTGGCCAAGCTTGCCAATCGGCTGGCCAAAACCACGCCGGAAATGGGCGGCGTCTGCGATCTGCGGGATCAGGGCAAGCGGGAGGAAGCGCTGAAACGCATGCCGGTCGAGGATATCTGGGGCATTGGGAGAGCTTCGGCCGCCAAGCTCCAGCGCCTGGGCGTCATCACGGCGGCCGAGCTCGCCGCCCTCCCCTCCCCGCTTGTCCGCAAGCTCCTGTCGGTCGTGGGTGAGCGCATCGTCCATGAGCTTCAAGGTCATGCCTGTCTGCCGCTTGAACAGATGGCGCCGCAGCGCAAGGGCTGTGCGGTGACGCGCTCATTCTCGACGCGCGTGACAAATCTCGATCAGATGCTGGAGGCGGTCTCGGCCTATGCCGTGCGGCTCGGGGAAAAGTTGCGCCGGCATGGCATGGCGACGGAAGCGCTGACGGTCTTCTACCACACCTCGCCGTTTGATGCGGGGCCGTCGAGATTGGTCCAGAAATGTGTCACCCTGCCCGAGGCCTCGGCCGATACATTGACGCTGCTGCGGGCGGCCCGTGACGGCGCGAAGGCAATTTGGAAGGATGGGTATCGCTATTCCAAGGCCGGGATTGTGACCATGGACCTTGTTCGGCTCGAGGATGCGCCGCATGCCTTATTTGATGGCTATGACCGGGAAGTCTCCGCGAAACTGATGGCGGCGCTCGATGCCGTGAACGGAAAATTCGGGCGTGGAACTTTGTATCCAGCCGCCGCAGGCATCAAACGTCCCTGGTCAACACAGTTTGCTATGCGTAGTCAACGCTATACGACTCGGATCGAGGAATTGCCAACGATCGGCTGATGGATGTTCAATAAAAGTTGAATACCGGTATATGACGTAAGACCACTAGAAAACACAATTATTGGTTGTTATACGAAGGTCGTTTACATGTTTGCTGAGACACACCCTGCATATTTGCCGAAATTATAGATTCTTAAAAAGAAATTCACTGATGGCGGATTCTTGTTTCCAAAAACCCGCCATCAGTGATGATTTCATACCGGTTTTGGCGTCCAGTCGGGGCCATGGACAGCGCGCATGCCGGCATGGACGCGTTGTCGGCGGCGTTTCAATTCCTCCCAGCATTCAGCGGTGCGCATATCGGATACGATAGCGTGTTTCAAAAATTCGTTGCTCTGCATGTGGGGGAGCCATTCGGAAACCGGCTTTCCGTCATTATCGATCATGCAAGGTTGGTATTTGGCCATGAGAATTCCAATGCTCGAATGAAAGGAAAAGATCAGGCCGCGAGGGCCTGGTCGCGTTGAAGAGCATGAAGATAATTGGCTGCCTGAGATGCCTTGGCGGCGGCGGTGAAAATAATTCTCTTGTCAGACTTCAATGCTTTTAACCACGATGATATATATTGCGCGTGGTCATCACGGGTTTCTGACGTTAGTTTGAGGTCATTGCAGAGAAAAGCGGCTGTTAATTCGGCAATTAATTCTTCTACTGCATAGGCATGATCACCAAATTTTCTTCCTAGTTCGCGGTCACAGCGATTTTTATGGCTCGTCCAGTGACCTAATTCATGTAAAATAGTTGAATAATACGCTTCTTCTGGCGTGCTGCTCTTCGTGCCAGTGAATAGGCTCTTGTCCGGTATGGTGATGCTGTCCGTGGCAGGACGGTAAAAGGCGCGATCGCCGCCATGATGGATGGTGGCTCCTGTCGCACTGATGAAGTGTTCGGCCTGCTCGATCGGCAGCACCCCGGGCGCGGACGGAGCCTCTTCAGTCGGTATTTCAAAGCCCTCTACCTGCTCCGCCGCGAAGACAGGCGTGGTTTTCGCCACGCGGCGGGTTTCTGCCTCATCTGAGCCTTCGGTCTCAACCTCATAGGTTTTGTAGAAGGTTACATAGGAGGATTTCTCACCCTTGCGGACCTGGCATCCGGCCTCGGCCCATTGCTTGTACGTTCCCCAAATGCCGGAGGTGTATCCGAATTTCTCGGCATAGACCCAGAGGATGAGCGTATTGATGCCCTGGTAGTTTTTGTTCGAGGCAATGTTTTTCGGCCGGATCGCTTTGTTGGCGAGTGTATGCCAGGGCATTTGAAACGAGCCGACACCCTTTTCGATCGCGGCCACGATTTGGTCGGTGATATGCTGATGAATATCGACTTGGGGCTTCATTTTCCTCTCTCCTGTCTCACAGGAAGCCGCTTTCGAGCAGCCTCGTGGGGACAGAAGGACCAGGCCTCATCGGCGCCGATCAAACGCCGCGCTTTGCGCGCCGCCTTGGCGGGGCGGAGCTACAGGCGGCCTTGGTCGCCGAAGCGAGCCGCGTTGAGTGGAGACGAGGGGACTGGTCAAAGTCCCCACCAACGAGGCCGCTCATAAGCGGATTTTGAATTTTTCGCTTTTCCGCGGTCGTTGAGCGTTCAGAGAAAGGGCTGCAGGAGGAGGACCGGATGTGCAATCTCTATTCTGAATTGCGATCCCAACGCGAGATCATGGAAGCAGCGGAGGCAAGCGTTGATCGCACAGGCAATCTGCCCCGCTTGCCAAGCATCTTTCCCGATTATGCGGCGCCGATTGTGCGCAATTCAGCGGAAGGACGTGAATTGGTCATGGCGCGCTGGGGAATGCCCTCCCCTCCCTTTGCGCTGAAAGGACGCCAGACGGATCATGGCGTCACGAATATTCGCAATCTTCATTCACCGCATTGGCGTCGATGGTTGGGGATCGAGCATCGCTGCATCGTACCGTTCACCAGCTTCTCGGAAAACGAACATTTTCCCAATGGATCGCGAACGCCCGTCTGGTTCGCTTTCGGTGATTCACGGCCGCTGGCCTTTTTTGCCGGCCTTTGGACCCGTTGGACGTCTGTGCGGAAATTAAGTGAGGGCGAGACGACGAATGATCTGTTTGGCTTCCTGACGACGGAAGCAAACAAGAAGGTTGGCGCGATTCATCCCAAGGCCATGCCGGTGATTTTGACTGAGCCGGAAGAAATCAGGATCTGGCTCGAAGCTCCAACGGAAGACGCAATCAGGCTCCAAAGGCCATTGCCATATCATCGACTCGAAATCGTTGCCAGAGGCGAGAAAAAGGATGAAGCGGTGAATAATTCAAACAAGCGATAATATTATATCATTCTGATATTATTTGCAATTTTAATAGATTGCAACTAGATGCTATTAGTAGCTACCGGATGATTATAATAGCTATTGATTGCACATGGTTGCATTTGATTGCTTTCGGTTGCATTAAATATCTACCTGTTGCATTATATTGCATGCGGCGCTATTGGTAGCTACCATATGCGTGCAGATGCACTCCGTGCTACCGATTGCATGGACTGCAATCGGTAGCACGTAAAGCTATCGTTAGCATTTGATTGCTATCATTATGAAAGTTCATGGAGACCCTAAAATATGCCTGTAATTGTAACGGCAAACCCAAAAGGGGGAGCTGGGAAAAGCACCCTGACATTGGTCTTAGCTCAAACACTTGCTTCTATGGGAGGATCTGTGACGGTAATCGATGCAGATCCAAACAGACCAATTGTAGATTGGCGATCTGGGTCTTCAAAACTCGATTTTGACGTGATTGATGATCCAAAGGAAAGTTCAATCATTCGTCAAATAAGAGAAGAACAGTCGAAAAAACAATTTGTGTTTGTGGATCTAGAAGGCACGGCTAGTAGATTGGTATCTCGGGCGATTACACAAGCAGATCTGGTACTAATTCCATTACAGGCCAGTGGTGTGGATGCTCGTCAAGCTAGTCGCGCAGTTGATCTTATCCATGAGGAAGAAGAAGCACTTGGTAATCGATCTATTCAGTTTAGAGTTGTTTTGACACGCACGAATCCTGCAATCAAAACAAGAATTGAAAGAGAAATATTATCTAGCTTGACGGCGGCTGAACTCCCTATACTGCGTACAGCTTTACATGAACGACAAGCATACAAAGCGATGTTCGTTCGGCGGCTTGGCATTCAAGAGCTTGATCCAAGCGAGGTGAATGGTCTCTCAGAAGCACAAAAGAATGCTGAAATGTTAGCGGACGAACTTTTAGAAATTCTCAAACCTGAGACTGAGACTGAGGTAGCAGCCTAATGAGCGACGATACGTTTGGATTCAATAAAAGTGCTTCACTTGCATCGAAAGTGGCGTCTATTAAGCCAAAGCAAGCAGAGCCGGTAAATCCTACACTTTCGAGGATTGATGAAGCTGCAGAAAAAGTAGGATTCCATAGCAGAGAACCAGGCACTCGTTTGCTTCCTCGCCGTAAAAAGTCGGTAGGTCCAACAATCACAATTAATACACGAGTACCTGAAGATGTGGCAGAACGATTCATTCAATTCTGTGATCAACGTCGCCTTTCGTATTGGGAAGGAATAGACGAATTGATGAATTTAGCTAAGGTATAAATACCATTTAGAAGCAGATTTGTGCGTGAATGTCTGATAATTAAATTAAAGATGAATGCATACGCCAGCACATCTGATTTTTGCCAGTTATAACATTGAACTTCTTTATGGTCGTAGTGGAGTGATTAGACGGATTATGGGCGAGGGGATCTCTGGTTCGGGCTGGTGGACGGGGCTCTCACTTTCTTACTTCATGCGAAAACGGTTACGAATGCCCAAGCCGATAAGGAAGAGACAAATGGCCCCGAAAAGGGTTTGACCAGCAGTAACGACTTTGATCCAGACAGGTAAGTTTTCAATAAAATGGGGATCAAAAAATTCCCTGCGGAAACCGAAAACATTCAATATGTTGGCGAGGCTGAAACCAATGGATGTGTATATGGATAAATCGGTGAACCAAAAGAATGTTCCTGTCCCTATCACTACTGTCGCGAGAAGCCAATAAAGCGGTCGGCCATAACTTAAACCGTAATTGGAAACCACTCCATAAATCGCGATAGGGAGGCCTTGCCGCCAGCCGAGTAAAACGCGGCGTGCTTCCATCTCAAGGGCAAAAAATTTGAGTTCGTCCTCGTGCTTTTTCAGCCTGTCCATTTCGAGTTTGAGACACGCATAAGCGTCGATGAACAGCCTGGCCTTATTTGGGGGCGGTGGCTTCGGCCATATGATGTTGTGCCAGACCGTTCCTTGATGCAGTTTGGCGCCGAAGAAACGCGGTGGCTCTGTTAGGAATTTTGTACCTTCGAACGAAGTCGTGCTTTTCATCTCGGTGTTAATGAAATAGCTCTCCTCATGAAAAGCTGCCTTGGCGAAGATAGCTGTACTTGAGAAAGTCGCGCTCTCAAATCCTGCCCCGGCCAAGAACTTTGCATCAAAGAAGTCGGCTTGACTTGAGAAAGTAGCGTTAGCAAAGAAGGTCCATGCAGAGAATGTCATGCTCCGAAAGACGACTTCATTAGAGAACTTCGCATTGTTAAAATGAGCCTCTTGTGAGAAAGTCGCGCCATCGAAGTCAGCAACTCCGCAGAATGTCACTTCATGGAAGTCTACGCTGCGAGAAAATTCCGCGTTCTCAAAGCTGATCCTCTGATAGAAGTAAGCGCTCTGGAAGTTGGCATCCCCTGAGAAAGTCGCGCCATCGAAGCGTACTGGCCTAACGAAGTGAAATCCTTCGAAAGATATATCTTGATCGAATTCAACATTGGAAAAATCAATGTTTGCATCATACTCTGGAAGCGAGAGGTCCTTCCCTAACTCTCGGCAACGAGCCTTAAATTTATCACGAAACTCCTCTTGCGTAGCAGTGTCTAAATTTCCATGGAAATATTTATTCCAGGCTGACATATTATTGTGTTGCTTATCATTAACTCCATAAAGTGTGGCTAATAAATACCAAGTATTATCTTCGGCCTTCGTCTTTTGACGTTTATATTTCTCTATATTTTGTTCAATATTATTATGATATTTTCTCATTATCATTCTCTAAAATTAAGAGGTTTATGATTAAATATAATTATATAGTAATAATTATTATTACTTATTATAACTTATATTGCGATATATACTTTTATGGGTCAGATCACGAAACGGAAAAAATTGTACGTTTGCCGTGGTTTGCCTTTTGGTTGAGTTCGAATAAAAGTTTGATTCTACTAAAATATAGGGCCACGATCGACTTTTGAGAGTAAGTTTTAGTCCAGAGGAAGATCGGCAAATTTCATGCGAAAAACTCGCTCGAAACCGTGCCGTGTCCAGAGCAATAAAATAAATAATATTATCAATTAGACAATGTTTCTAATGGTATTGAACCACTTGTAATCCCTAGCTCATTCTCAGGGTCAATCCCATAAATAAAAACCTAAACGTACAATTTTTTCCGTTTCGTGACCTGCCCCCATTTTAGCCCTACAGCCCTGCGGCCTTGGTGAGATTGATGCGAAACCGGTCGCGGCGGCGCTGGTAGCGGCGGGTCATCTCGGCGCTGGCATGACCGAGCTGCTTTTGCACATGGCGCTCTTCGATCTCTGCCGAGGTGGCCAAGCCCGCGCGCAACGAATGCCCCGCGAATTTCTCCTCCCGCTCGCCCTCCGAGAGATCACCGCGCACGCCAGCCGCAAGCGCCGCCTGTTTGACGAGACGCGCCACATGCCGGTCGTTGAGCCGGTCAACGCCGGTCTCCTTGCCTTGGCCGGTCACGCGGCGGAACACAGGGCCGTGTCCGATCCGGGAGAGCTTCAGCCAGGTCTCAAGCGCATGCACAGGGCAGGTGATCGGGCTCGAGCCCCGGCCAATCACCACCTCCCGCCAGCCGGTTTTGGCTTTGACGGTCACGACCAGGCCTTCTGGCAGGATCTCGATCCAGCCCGTGCCATCGCCCATCTGCTTGTCGCCGCAGTCGAGGCCGACGATCTCCGAGCGACGAAAGCCTCCGGCAAAGCCGATGAGGAGGATCGCCCGGTCACGAATACCGCGCAGACCACTCTGATCGAGCACAGCGAGCATGGCCTTGAGATCGTCGGGCAGGACCGCCTCTTTTTGCACGGGCGGGCGGCCATGGGTGCGGCGGATGCCGGCCATCACCAAAGCGATGTGGCGATCCGCCCGATCCAGATGATCGCCGCGCTCGGCATAGTGCCAGGTGAGCGCCGACAGACGGCGTTCGATCGTTGAGACACAATCCGGCTTGCGGCGTCCCTCTCCGGAGGCGCAGGCGGACAGATAAAGGCCGAGGGTCGGTGGATGGGCGGGAAGGGCAGCAACACCCTGGCGGCGGCACCAAGCCGTGAAATGCCGCCAGTCCGCCTCATAGGCGCGCTGGGTGTTGGCGGACCGCGATGCTTCGGCATAGGCGCGTGCCTGCTCGGCCAGACCGGCATGGGCAATGGGCAGGGCAGAGGGATTCGGCAACGCCAGTGTTTGCTGGTCCGCGTTGGCCTCGCTCGAGGAGGGCGGGGGTGTCTCTGACGGAAGGTGTGTCATCGCGCGTTTTGACCGGAAACCCGAGGAGTGTTAAAGTGTTTCTGTAAAGGATCGGCGGTTCATCAGGGCTCGGCCCCGCCCTTCCTGCCATGAGGATCGCGATTTCGGCGGCTCATGGAATCCTACCGAACCTCAATGGGTCCGCCAAGATCCTTGAAACCGTCCGCCGGATAAGCGTGACCAAGGGTTTCGACAGGTGAAGATTTCCCACCATCCGCTGATCTCCTCCGAGAAAGGATGTCATTCAACTTAATTTAGCGGACTGCATAGAGTTGTTTTTGAATGCTTATCGCTCATCCTAATTAAGCGGATTCATCCTGATTTGGTGGATTTTCTGCTTAATTAAGCGGACGAGGGAGCGCGCGACCGTGCACAAGGTGAAGACTCATTCCATCAGCTTTCCAGGCAGAACGGCAATGGTTGAGATAAGACTTGATTGCATCTCAATTGAGATACATAATAGTCATTCTCTGTGGAGGATCCAACATGGCCGCCCAAACCTCGATGCTACATATCCGTGTCGACGATCAACTGAAAGCGCAGGCAGCTGAGACGTTGGCGAATGTCGGCTTGACCGTCTCCGACGCTGTTCGCATCCTGCTGACCCGCATCGCCAAGGAAGGCGGCTTGCCAGCCGGCCTGACGACCACGCCAGAAGCCTATGACACCTGGTTCCGCGCCAAGGTCCACAAGGCATTGACCGATACCCGTCCAGCCGTTCCGCACCAGCAGGTCATGGACGAGATGCAAGCTCTGATCGATAGGAAGCGCAGTGCCCGTTCTTGAGTGGCGGGAAGCGGCACGCGCCGATCTGCTGGCGATCGTGGATTACATCTCGGACGACAATCCAGACGCGGCCCAGCGGCTCAAGGATGATATCGAGACCAAGGTCTCGAAGTTGCCTGATTATCCGAAGCTCTATCGGGAAGGCCGCATCGCTGGCACTCGGGAAATGGTCGTGCGCTCGAATTACGTGGTTGTGTATATTGAGGACGCTTGCGCCGTGACGATCCTGCGCGTTCTCCACGCGGCTCAGCAATGGCCCCCAGCGGATGAAGAATAAGGGCGGGTGCGGTTTCCAATTTTGACATGCACCTGAAAAGGAACCTTTAGTCGCGTGTTTTATGAGGCTGCAGAAAAGCAAGGACAGGCTGTTTTCAGAGGCGCCGCTCAATCGAAGGTGGGGAAGTTTGATGGCCCGTCTTTGGTTTGGAATCCGCTTATCCAGGCAGATCCAGTCCGGTTAATGAGGCAGAATCCGCTTAACTCGGCCGAAGAATTCGCTGCAAACAGCTGAATTCTTTCCCAGTCCGCTCAATTAGGGTGAGCGACAGCGCAATGTCGAGAGCTCTCCAATAATGTCCGATAATTGAACATTATCGGATGTTTCTAGGACAAGACAAGCGCGGCGCTCACTTCTCTCTGAAAGCCTCGCTAAAAGCGCCGTCTTGGTCTAGGCTTCGCGCATGGCTTTGTCCGACGATTTCCCGCCTCCACCACCTGCCTGCCCCGTGGTTCCCGCCTGGGCACGCGGGGCCAATGCGCCGGAAACCCCTTTGGAGGTCGGGGTTTGCGCGGGTGCGGCGCTCGCCGTGCTCGATCCGATCGCCCGCACCACGCATCCGCTCGGCCAGCTCCTGCGCCGCCGCCTGGCGCTCGCCCAGGCGGCGCGGCTGGCGCGCCTGGTGGGGCGGGCGGAAGGGGAAAGCCAGTTGCGCGATGCCTGGGTGCTGCGCCGCGCCGGCGATGATCCCGGCCCGGCCGGGCGGGTCCTCGGGCTCTGGCGCGCGCTCGGCGAGCCCTCGGCCTTGCCGGATGCAGGATGGACGGAGAGGGTGGCGAGGCTGTTCGACCTCGAGGGGGACGTCCGGCTCGAGGCG
The DNA here is from genome assembly GCF_000745425.1 of Beijerinckia mobilis. Taxonomy (GTDB): domain Bacteria; phylum Pseudomonadota; class Alphaproteobacteria; order Rhizobiales; family Beijerinckiaceae; genus Beijerinckia; species Beijerinckia mobilis. The sequence goes on along the minus strand of NZ_JQJH01000030.1, from coordinate 9,663 downwards.
ATCGTTTCCATGGCTCTGAAACAGGGGGCAGGGGAGGGGGCTGCAATGGCAGCCGCCATTGCCATCGTGGCGGCCAGCCTGCGCCTCTTGCCGGACAACATCCTTCTGGCGCTGTGGCTGGCCGATGCGGGCCTCGCCGCGCACCTGCACTGGCCCGCGCCCGTGCCCCTGCTCGCCAGCCAGATCCGGCCGGCTGAGCTGAAAGACATCACGCGCTCCGGCAAGAGCGGGGATGCGTGGCTGATCGCCTGCGGGCAGGCTTATGCCCGCGCGGCGGCCGCGGCCGTGGATCTTTATGCGGAGCTCGTCCCACGTGCCCATCGCCTGCTCACCGTGGCGCCGCAGCTGCGCGGCAAGGATGCCGCGCATCACGTCCGGCTTCTCCTCAGCGAGGATGCGCTGGCGGCCGCGGCTGGACCGCAAGGCAGCGATCGCAGTGCCCGCCGTCTGTTCGACCGGCTGGTCGCCGAGGGCGTCTTGCGCGAGCTCACCGGCCGCGCGGCCTTCCGGCTCTATGGATTGTAGCCATGGCGAAACGCTCCCGCATCGATGCTGATCTTGATCGCGAGCTCGAGGACCTGCCGCCGCCTTTGCGCTGGCGGGAATGGATGCGGCGCGTCGAAGCCCTGCTGTTTGCCGCCAGCAAGCCGGTCTCGCGCGAGGTTCTGGCCAGCGTCGTCGGGGCGTCCTGCGCGATCGACGCCCTGATCGGCGATCTGCGCACGGATCTGCGCGGCCGACCCTATGACGTCGTCGCGGTCGATGGCGGCTGGCAGCTGCGCACCCGGCCCGCGCTCGCCCCCGTGCTGCGCGCGGCAGGGTTCCTCAAGAAGAGGGAGGGGGACCTCGGTCCAAAGGAAGCGACGCTGCTGCTGGCGATCGGGCATTTCCAGCCGATCACCCGCGCGCGTTTGGGGGAATTCTTTGGACGCGAGATCAGCCGCGACACGCTCGCCTGGCTGCGTGCCCAAAAATGGATCGGCTCTGGGCCGCGCAGCCCCGAGCCCGGAGCGCCGGTCACCTATGTCACGACGGAGGCCTTTTTGAAGGAATTCGGGTTCATGAGCCTTGCCGATCTGCCTGGCCACGATCTGTTTGCCACCAATTGGGCGGACGGAGAGGAGGGGCTGGAATAGCCACCGAAGGCAACGGATTGGCGTTTGCAAGCCTGATCTTCATGCTTTGTTACTCATCCTTCTAATCCCATATACTGGGAGAGCCGGAGCGCTGATCCCGAAGAGAAGAGTGAGCCGGCGACAGACGCAACAAACGAAAGTGACAGCAGCTGGAAAACGCTTGACCTCACCCCGCCGAATAGAGAAGAATCTGGTTATCGACCGTCCGACAGCAGCGCATAGAGACAATCATCTTTATTCTTTTTTTGAATTGTGAAAGAGATAACGATGATCCATTGGATGCTGGATCTCAGGTAAGGTCAGAAAAGCACGAATAACATCTACATGAAGTATGGATTCATGATCCTTCCCCGCTTCGCAAAGCTGTTTAGCTATTACTAGATGATACCTCATAGAGTCGACTGCCGCCTGTGTATGAGAGTGTGTCCCTATGCCTCTTGAAATAGCACCTGGTTTGTATACCGGAACCAATCGAAGTGCCTTCCAATCGCTTACCGTTTTATTGATCTCATAATCACAAGCGGGAGCCGCGTAAGCACCCGCTATATTTGCGAGTGAAATGAGCGCCGCAACAGCAGATTTTTTCAACTTAACCTCCACTTGGCAACTGGATGCAGATGAAATCATAAGCCGGTTATTCTGGCCTCGAAGACGTCTTTCTTCTCATGGAAGTATCCGATACTTTGCTGGCAGATAATCGGAGAATGAAGTCCAAGCTCTATGCTAAAGATGGAATTCCCATGGCTTAGATCGTCGATCCCTAAAGCACCACGGTTGAAATATACAACAAGTCAACAGATGGAACCTATAACCAACAAGAACACTGGATCCATGACATGAGCGAGGCAGTCGACGAGCCACCGTGCTTTCTGGGATGACCTTCTCTTCAATTCAACGGCATATGCCGCAGCCGCAGAGCATTGGTGATGACGCTGACGGAGGAGAGCGCCATGGCGGCTGCGGCGATGATCGGCGAAAGCAGAAGCCCGAACGCTGGATAAAGCACGCCGGCCGCGATCGGCACGCCAGCGGCGTTGTAGATGAAGGCGAAGAACAGGTTCTGACGGATGTTGCTCATCGTGGCATGGCTGAGCTGGCGGGCGCGCACGATGCCCTGGAGATCGCCCTTCAGCAGGGTCACGCCAGCGCTTTCGATGGCCACATCCGTTCCGGTCCCCATGGCGATGCCGACATCGGCGGCGGCCAAGGCCGGCGCATCGTTGACGCCATCCCCCGCCATGGCAACGATACGGCCCTCCTTGCGCAACCGCGCGATCACCTTCGCCTTGTCCTCCGGCAGGACTTCGGCCTCGACTGCATCAATGCCGAGCTTGCGCGCGACAGCTTGCGCCGTGGTCTTGTTGTCACCAGTCAGCATGACCACGTGGACATCTGCCTTACCGAGCGCTTGGATAGCGGCCGGCGTCGTCGTCTTGATTGGATCGGCGATAGCGACGAGGCCGCCAAGGCGCCCATCAATCGCCACGAAAACCACCGTCGCACCTTCCCCGCGCAAGGCTTCCGCCTCGCCTGCCAGGGTGGAGAGATCGACATTGGCCTCCGCCATGATGCGATGGCTGCCGATCACGAGTTTCAGTCCCTCAATAGTCCCTGTCACACCCTTGCCGACGGGGCTGTCGAAGTCCTCTGCGGTGCCGAGCGGCAGGTTGCGTTCTTTCGCGGCCTCGACGATGGCCGTGGCGAGCGGATGTTCACTGGCGCGTTCCAGGCTCGCGGCGAGCCGGAGCAAATCGTTTTCGCCAAGCGGTTCGACGGCCTTCAAAGCCGTGACCTTCGGCTTGCCTTCGGTCAGGGTCCCCGTCTTGTCGACGACGAGCGTGTCGACCTTCTCGAAACGTTCCAGAGCCTCGGCGTTCTTGATCAGCACGCCAAGCCCGGCACCGCGGCCGACCCCTACCATGATGGACATAGGCGTTGCCAGACCCAAAGCACAGGGGCAAGCGATGATCAGCACGGCAACGGCCGCGACCAAGCCATGGGCGAAGCGCGGTTCCGGTCCCCAGAGACCCCAGGCGGCGAAAGCAAGGATCGAGATCGCCATCACGATGGGAACGAACCAGCCCGCGACCTGATCGGCGAGACGCTGGATGGGCGCGCGCGAGCGTTGGGCCTCCGCGACCATATGGACGATCCGCGCCAGCATCGTGTCGCTTCCGACCTTGCCGGCCTGCATGACGAAGCCGCCGCTCTGGTTGAGCGTGCCGCCAATAAGCGCGGCGCCAACCTCCTTGGTGACGGGCATCGACTCGCCCGTAATCATGGACTCGTCAACCGAGCTGCGACCCTCGAGCAATTCGCCATCGACCGGGATTTTTTCGCCGGGACGAACACGCAGGCGGTCGCCAACCGCGACACTTTCGAGCGCGACATCCTCATCGGAACCATCCGCACGGACACGTCGTGCTGTCTTGGGAGCAAGGTCCAGCAATGCGCGGATGGCACCTCCCGTCTGTTCCCGGGCGCGCAATTCCAGCACTTGTCCGAGCAGCACGAGCACGGTGATGACGGCGGCCGCCTCGAAATAGATCGCGACGGAGCCATCGGCACTCCGGAAGGTGTTGGGAAAGATGTTCGGCGCGATCGTCGCGACGACGCTATAGACCCAGGCGACGCCCGTTCCCATGGCGATCAGTGTGAACATGTTGAGATGGCGCGTGACGAGGGACTCCCAGGCGCGCTTGAAGAACGGCGCACCTGCCCACAGGACGACGGGCGTCGCCAGGACGAGCTGGATCCAGTTCGAGGCCTGTGCGCCGAGCAGCTCATGGAGATTGAGGAGATGGCCGCCCATTTCGAGAGCCAAAACGGGGAGAGCGAGAACGAGGCCGATCCAGAAACGGCGCCTCATGTCGACAAGTTCGGCGCTCGGACCGGTCTCGGCCGTTGCAACTTCCGGCTCGAGCGCCATGCCGCAAATCGGGCAATTGCCGGGGCCGATTTGCCGAATCTGCGGATGCATCGGACAGGTATAGATCACACCCTGCGGCGGTGCTTCCGTCTTGCCCGACGGCGCGGTTGGCACGTTAGCAATGTAAGCGCCAGGGCTCGCCTCGAATTTCGCGTGGCACTTGGCCGAGCAGAAATAATAGGTCTTTCCACCATGATCAGTATGGTGTTTAGCGGTCGCTGGATCAACCACCATGCCACAGACTGGATCCTTCACTGTTCCAGCATGGCTTGCCGCCTGATGATCATGACCGCAGCCGGGAGGAGTGGAGGAATGAGGATGTGTGTGAGTGTCTGTATGATCCATCGGTCTTCTCCTGAGCTCTGGATGCGCCGATACGAGCAGGATGGATTTCCGTTCTGTTCTCCTCCCAAGGTCCAATGAATTTGGGTATTTAATCTTCTTCTTGCCATTTAATCTATACCCCTATAGGGTATATTGCAATGCGTGCGTCAAGAACAAAAATATCGAGCCGCCTGCGCCGAGTGGAAGGGCAAATCCGTGGCATCCAGAAAATGGTGGACGAGGATCGCTATTGTGTGGATATTCTCATCCAGCTTCGCGCGGTGAAGGCGGCTTTGCACAAGGTTGAAGCCTTGATCCTGCGGGATCATGTCTCGGGCTGCGTGGTTGAGGCTCTTGCGTCTGGCGATGCAATGGAACGGCAGGATAAGATCGACGAACTGATCGAGACGATCAACCGAATGACGGAGTGAATGTGTTCAAGGCTGGCGTGACAGGATTCGGGAGGCTGCTCCTCTGCCTGCTGTTGCAGGTGGGGCTCTTGCTGGCGACCGTTCCCGCGCAAGCCATTCTCTCCAGTCATGACGTTTCCATGTATTCTCGTTCCTCTATCATGATTCCCGCTGACAGGCAGGGAATGCCAGATATGGACATGGATATGGCCACCGCCGATTGCGACCATGTGCCCCACAAAGCGCCAGAGCCACATCCACACTGCAATGATCACTGCGTGCTTGGCGCATGCCTGGTCGATTGGCTTATGCCGCGGGTCTTCTTCCATTCGCCCGCTTTCGTCAGCTTCAAAGCCCGTTTTACCCCTCGGCCGCTGCATTACCCTGCCGGCTTTACGCCCGCCCTGGCTCTCCCTCCCCCCAAAGAGATGCTCTGATTCACTCTTAAAGTCTGGCGCGGAAAGTCATCCGACTCTCCAAGGCACGCTTTAAGGTCTCGATCTTGAGTGCGTTTCTCTCGACTGGATTGTTCCAGCGATTTGGAACGTGATCGAGACCGGTCAGTTCTACCCGGCTCAGCCGGTTTGGCCTTCTCTTAGTGGATTTTCAAACATGACATTCCAACCCCCTTCGGGGCGGAGCGTGTTGTCGCGCCGTCGCTTTGTCATTGGCGCGGGTTTATGGGGCGCGGCGATGAGCGCCATGCGGCAAGATGCCTGGGGCTATGCTCCCAACTGGGGCCAGCCTGCCGCAAAACCTGGAACCCGTTTCAATCTCACAATCGGCCATGTGCCGGTCAATATCACTGGCCAACCCCGACTGGCGACTGGCGTCAACGATTCCATCCCGGCGCCCATTTTGCGCTGGCGGCAGGGTGATACGGTCGAACTCAATGTCACCAATAGGCTTGATGTTCCGACTTCGATCCACTGGCACGGCATCCGCACGCCAGCCAATATGGATGGCGTACCGGGCCTGAGTTTCGCCGGGATCAAGCCGGGTGAGACCTTCACTTATCGCTTTCCGCTGCATCAGAGCGGCACCTATTGGTATCATAGCCATTCCGGCTTTCAGGAACAGACGGGTCTCTATGGCGCCCTGATCATCGATCCGAAAGTTGGCTATATTGACCGTTTCGACCGTGATTATGTGATTTTTCTTTCGGATTGGGCTGATGTCGATCCGGAAGAGATCGTCTCGACCCTCAAGTTCCAGAGCGATTATTATAATTTCCGGCAAAGGACCGTCGGCACCTTCATCGCGGATGCCCAGCGCGATGGATTGGAAGCCACCATAAAGGATCGCCTGAACTGGGGTGGCATGCGCATGTCCCCGACCGATATCTCCGATGTTTCTGGAGCAATCTATACCTATTTGCTGAATGGTCAGCCGCCTGGCGCAAATTGGACCGGGCTGTTCCGGCTTGGTGAAAGAATCCGGCTGCGCGTCATCAACGGCTCGGCGATGACGCTCTTCGATGTTCGTATTCCCGGCCTCAAAATGACGGTCGTGCAGGCGGATGGCAATGATGTCGTCCCCGTAACGGTTGATGAATTCCGCATCGGCGTGGCCGAAACCTATGATGTGATCGTCCAGCCAACCAAAGACATGCCTTATACGATCTTCGTGCAGTCCGAGGATCGCACTGGCTTTGCACGCGGCACGCTGGCAACGCGCCCTGGTACGGCAGGTCCCATTCCGCCCATGGATCCGCGTCCTCTCCGCACCATGGTCGATATGGGCATGGGCCATATGCATGAGGGCATGGAACGTTCCCTGGCGACCGAAGGGGCCGCAGTCCAATCGAGTGACGGACATGCGTCTGTGCCTCCATGGCCGCCGCTGCCTGGGCGGGATGCGTCCAATCAGGCTGTGCAGCCTTCCTCTCAAGCTGTGCATGGCGGCATGACGGGGATGAAAACCGCTCAACACGCAGGGATGCGGGATATGCCCGGCATGACCATGTCCGGCATGCATCAGGCGAAAGCCTCGGCTTCCTCTCATGCCGCGCATACAGCGAAAGCCGGAAACATGGCCGGTATGAACATGGGGTCGTCGGATATGGCCAGCATGTCCGGCATGGACACTGGCCAGTCAATGACCATGAATGCACCGGAGACGGAATTCATGCTGGGGCCCGAGGAACAGAACAGGGCCATGTCGCCGATCGACCGGCTCGGTGAGCCCGGCGCAGGTCTTGAGAACAATGGCCGCCGCGTGCTGACCTACAGGGACTTGCGGGCAAGAGTGCCGGGCGCCGATCCACGGCCGCCATCTCGCGACATCACGCTCCATCTGACGGGAAATATGCAGCGTTTCATCTGGGGCTTCGATGGCAAGAAGTTTTCCGAAGCCGATCCGATTCATCTGCGCCTTGGCGAAAGGGTTCGCTTCATCCTCATCAACGACACGATGATGGAGCATCCGATCCACTTGCATGGCCTGTGGAGCGAGCTGGATAACGGACACGGCAAATACCGGCCCTACAAACATACGATCACCGTCAAACCAGGCGAGCAGCTGAGCTATCTCGTGACGGCCGATGAGCCCGGAATGTGGGCCTATCACTGTCATCTGCTCTATCACATGGATCTTGGCATGTTCCGCACGGTGGTGGTGTCATGACGAAACTCTTCCCTCTCGTTCCCACATTGTTTACGTGTGCTATCGTCACAAACACCTTGCTGCCAAGCGCCAGTCAGGCCCAGACAGTGAATGCGGTGCCGCAGCCCGCACCCGTCTTCTATGTCAGTGGCATCCAGCCGGTCATGGATCACGGCACCTATATCCATGCGCTTCTGGACCAGTTCGAGGGCCGGTTTGGACGCAATGGCAGCCAGTTTCGCTATGATGGGCAGGCCTGGTTCGGCACGGATTACGACAAGCTCTGGCTCAAATCGGAAGGCACCATCGGCACCAATCGCCAATTCGGCGATGGCAGTCATCAGGCTCTCTATTCCCGTGCCCTCTCGACCTATTTCGATCTTCAAGCCGGTGTACGTGTCGATGCCGATAGTGGACCGACCCGCACCTGGGGAGCGATCGGATTCCAGGGATTGGCGCTGTATTTCTTCGACATAGAAACCACCGCCTATTTCAGCAGCCGAGGGGTCGCGGGCCGCATCACGGGCTCTTACGATATTCTGCTCACCAACCGGCTGATTTTGCAACCACAAGTCGAGCTGAATTTCTATTCGGCCTCCGATGCCGCGCGCAATGTCGGCAAGGGGCTTTCGGATATCGATGCCGGCCTGCGGCTTCGCTACGAAGGCTATCGGCAATTCGCACCCTATATCGGCGTGACCTATGCCGGCACTTTCGGTCAGGCCGCACAGTTTTCACGGCTGCAAAACGAGCGCGTCCGGGATCTCCGTTTCACCTTCGGCGTCAGGTCATGGTTTTGAGCCATGCTCTTGACGCGACTACAAACAGGGCCGCGGCGGCCTTGTTTTTCTTCCACTGTCAATGAAAGGAAATGACACATGTCACGCTTACAGATTCAAGTTGTATCCGCCTTTGCCTTCCTGATGGCTCTGACACCAGCCGCCTGGGCACAGGCTCAGTCCGATTCCGGGATGTCTGGCATGCATGACATGCACGGAATGTCAGAGGAAGAAATGCAGAACATGGGAGGCATGCATGGTCATGACATGCAGGGAATGGAAAAAGGCATGAAGATGAAAGAAAAGGGGATGAAGATGAAAGACAAGATGGGAGGCTGCTGCGATGGTCAGAAAGGGAAGATGAAAATGGACGATGAACAAGCCCCTGCGGCGACGCATTCCCGATAAGGCAGGAATAAGAACGAGGAGGGTGGCAACGATCCAGCCGCCCTCCTAAGGAGGGGAATATGCGTACATTCGTTTGGTTGTTGACGGCCCTGCTGACGGCGAGCATAGGGGCGGGCGCACTCATCGTTTTCGGTGGATTCTTCGACGTGGCGGCGACATCGCCGCACTGGCCCATCACGTCCCATATTTTGGAGACAATCCGCGTCTCCTCGATCCGGCATCATGCGGAGACAATCGTGCCGCCGTCAGATCTTGATCGTCAAGCAAGGGTCATCGGCGGCACCGCGCATTTCGCGACGCATTGTGCTTCCTGTCATTCGGCTCCTGGCGTGGTGTCTGAGTCCATGGCCAACGGCATGTATCCCAAGCCACCGGCTTTAACCGATGCCGCCAAACACTATTCGCCCTCGGAACTGTTCTGGATCGTGAAGAATGGCATCAAAATGACAGGCATGCCGTCCTGGGCTGACCATGGCGATGAAAAGTTGTGGAATATCGTGGCTTTCCTGGAACAGCTTCCTGATATGGACGCGCAAACCTATCAGATCTTGATCAGTCAGGCCGCTGAATCGAGCGATCATCATATGCACGAACACGGCATGCATATGCCGATGCCGTGATCTCGCAGCGACAGGACATTCTGGCAGGATGAAAAAGTCATTGGAATCTTCTGGTCATGTCCGCTTCGTTCTGGCCAGTTTGACGATATTTGCAGTCGAATGCATGTCCTTCCCCGGCCTTCTGGCACAGGAGGATGGGGCCGTGATGCCGTTTATGTCGAGCGGCACACAATCCGGCCCGATCCCGGCAAGTATGGCTGCACAGGCTATCCCTCTCCGGCGGGACCAACCAGAGGGGAATGGTGCAATGGAAACGGATGGCGGGATGATGGGAAGCCGTGAGGGCATGAAAGATGTCGTGCCCGGAGACGCTCATGCCGGCCACCATGTCGGTTCCGGGAAAGACCCATCCCCGGAACATCCTGGGATGGGCAATATGATGTCCATGGGGCAATCAGAGGGAGATAGCCAATCCCCGGATAGAGGGGATGCTGGCTGTTGCGGCGGGCGAGG
>NZ_JQJH01000029.1 GCF_000745425.1 Beijerinckia mobilis | reverse complement strand
TTCATCTATCATGGATTGTTCGAGGCACGGCCAAACGACGATATCGGCTTCGGCATCGGCACGACGCATGTCAATCCGGCTGTCGCGACCGGACAATCCCTGGCCAATCTCGGCTATACGCAGAGCGGCGAACTGACTCTTGAAACCTTTTACGGCTTACAGGCGACAGGCTGGCTGAACATCAAAGGCAGCCTGCAATATATCCATAATCCCGGCGGGTACGGCAATTATGGGCATTATAATGATGCCTGGATCAGCGGCCTTCGGGCGACGATCGTCTTTTAACGATAACAGGATCAAGCGAAGGGAGGACAATATGCCGAAAGCATTCTATTGGGGTGTATCCGCTGTCGCAATGACAGGCTTGTTTGTCGCGACGCTGCACGCCTTCGAGGTGCAGAGCGAAGAAGCTTTTCACCTCGAACACATGAAGGCGATTCCGGCAAAAATGCACGATGGCGACATGGCAACCGTTCACCTCTTAAAGGTGAATGGAAAAAAGATGATCGCCATCCCGCTGAAATCTATTCCGCCGGAATTACGGGACGAGCTCTGCGTCAAGGATCCCGTCGGCATATGCGACGAATGATGCCTCAGCGAGACGTTACAAACGCCAAGTTCAACCGCAGTCTCTGTAAAAATACCGAGGTGTCTTGACGCGGGGGAGTGTTCAGCAACGGCCCATATCAATGAGCGAAGGGTTGCCGTTCGGCGAAATAGCAGGGGCGCGCCGCAAGCAATTCGGCCGGTTAGCCGGAACTGTGCTGACGGAACGCCCGACGGTCACATTGCGGGCCTCCTGAGCGTTCTGGGATACGGCATGAAATTGGACGGGCGTTATTTCCGTGGCAGCGAAGGCCGAAGTGCTGGCGAGAAGTGCCAAAGCACAAGCAATATGCTCGAGTCTCATGATCTAATCCTTTCCTGTTTTGGGACTTAGATAGAAACTCGGGTTTGCTTGGGATAGGGGCACACTTTCAAGACGGTGTGAATGCAGTTCACACCGTGTGTATTTTGTTGTTTTTAAGAACGAATTTTACATGCGCCATTTTGACGCAGCACTTCATCGCACATCAGCCTGGACCGCTATCGGCCCCGTTCGGTCCGAAGCAGAGAATAGGTTTATTCAATTATGAAGGGGTCCTTCAAGCGGCCCATCATGCCTGCTCTCAATGTGAGGGAGGTTTGCACGGAGCCTCGTCGTTTGCAAAGGTCAAGGACCCTCATTGGTGTCGATATGCCGTCAACGCCTCATAAACGAACGGCAGGCCTATCTCTCTTACCTTCTCCAGCAAAACGTGCCCGTGGTCAATGAAATGGCGCTGGCTAAACTTCTCCTACGCTCACAGGAAGCGAGCCATCCAGCTCAGCTTTGTGCAATTAGCGCCTGCCAAGGGAACAGGAAAAATCATAATAGACAGCCGCGATAGGCAATTTGCTATTCCGTTCGGTGCTCGTCGCACGGCAAATGACATCCCCCTTTTCGCGTCGCCGTTGCGCGCAGGGCCCGCTCGAAAGCAGGATTCTTAGATGTGGTTTGCAACGCTCGATTGCTTTCCGGCGAGACCATAGCCACGCTTGCCAATGACTGCACACCATTCGGCGGCCGTTGCGGTGTAAAGGACACGAATACCCGAGACATTCCTGCCGCCGATGACTGGAACTGCGAAGGGAAACAGGCGCCGATCCACGCGAACAGGACGAAGCAAGGTATGGTTAAGCTATAGAGCGCCTCAAATTTACAATAAAGAACAAGGCTGAGCGCCAAGCTAATACCAATAACAATCCTTTGTCGCTCTTCCCCACTTGTCTCGGTTAGATAGCGTTGAATGAGACAGGCAAAAGTTACTAGCATCGTGAAGACAAAGGCTGCCAATCCCGGGGCTCCAGCGGTATAGAGCAAACCATAAATGGTGGAATGGGATCCGATTGCAATCGGCTCTGTTTTATGAGCTGGCGGAAAATTCAGACCGTTTCCAAAATAAGGAGATTGAAGAAATCCCTCCCAGCTTTTTTCATAGATCAGATCACGCGCCAGATTGGAGCCCGGACGGGTGGCAGTCAGACTGCTCTGAAAGTAATCATAATCAGCCACCGGGTCGAAACCATTCAACAAGGCGACATAAAGGGCCAGGATAGCGGCGCTTATACAGACGATCTGAACGAGCCGTGGCAAGCGCAAGCAAAACTGCAAGGCGCCAAAGATGACAAGGCAAAAGATTGCCATACGGCTCCAGCTCAACACCGTGGCAATGGACCCACCGATAATGCCGGTCAGCCTCCATTTCCAGTTCTTATCCAGGGTGCTAATGAAGACAACAGAAAGCGCGCCAAGACCAAGCGCTGTAAACCATGGAAAGAACAGGATAAAGCGGGCTGTTTTTTCGCCGAACGTATCCTCCGACCAGAAAAAAGAAGCGCTCGTATAAAAGCGTATGGCTGGACTCGGCGGCAATATCATGCCGAGCGGCGTTGGAAAAGTAAGAGAAGAAAAACCTAGGAAGCGGAAAGGTAAAGCAATTGTCGAAAGGACCAGCATATAGAGTCCGAGCCAAGTAATGGCACGGATCGTCCGTTCGTTGGCAAGACAATGGGCGCTCCCCATAGCAATGATCAAAGCACCAAATACCCACCCCACGATTGCAAAAGATGTGAGATTACGCAATTCGCCAAAAAAGTTACCGACCGCCACGCCGTGCAGGAGAGATGTGCCGATCTGAACGATCGCAATCCCTAACCAGCTTGCCACAATAAGATTTATCGCAAGACCACGTGGCCAGCGCTCCGCCACCATTTTCATGACCATCAAAACTGTGCTGATCGTCAGAATACCTAAGGCCCAAAGGAGCGGCGTTAAGAAGCAGAAATTCTGAAACAGCCTCGCGCCATCGTAAGGCACCTTCGCTTTCGTGATGACATTTTGAATCAATGACCTCGGCGTCGCACGAAACGATACCGAATCCATTGTCGAACAAAGTGATTTGCAGTGATTGCTATTCTGTATCATCAATCCTGCCATTAACAATAGTTGGAAATTGCCAATATTCTAAAATCCAATTCTCACCAATAACTCTTGCATAAATCGCAAACCCACTAATTTTATATGAAACACTCTCGTATTAGCAAATCAAATACCAAGCAGTTCCGCTAAATATATTAATAATTATAAATGGAACGATTTTATTTTACTCCCCCTCACAGGCACAAGACCGTGAGGAAAGCACTATTTGCAACACTAAAGCAACAAAAGATAATACATTTCCTTAAAATAAATATAAATCAAATATGTATTTATATTTATCCAAAGTTAAAATGGAAATTGGTAATATAGATATTATTTATTTTGACTGATCACCCCCAAGATGCAATTTTCCGCCTAAAAAAGATAGCCTAAAAAGCATGATGCCGGTAATTATGCCTTTTGATAAAACCTTGACATTCATTTTAGGCGGAAATTTTTTGAATCCAAATTTCATCGCGATGTCCTCAGGTGTCCCTCGCAGGCAAATAAGCGCGTGGCTTCCCGGCATCGGGACGATCGGCCCATCAATCACCCGTGGCCGCTTCGTTCTGACTTGCGCAGGAACAGTGATCAGAGGTGGATGCACGGAGTTTTTTCAACGATGATGGACTTTCACGCCAACGGACGACCGAAAATTGCTTCACTTGACGGAATGCGCGGTTTGGCGGTCCTGCTTGTTCTCCTTGTTCATTATAGCGTGGCATGGACTCTCCTTTTCCCTCAAGCTGCCAATGAAGCAACTTTTACGAGGTTGATGGCGGATGTCGCTTTCTCGCTCGGCAATGCCGGCGTCGATTTGTTCATGGTCATGAGCGGCTATCTGATCTATGATCACTTGATGATCAAGCCACAACCGTTTCCCGTGTATTTCGGGCGCAGGGTGCGGCGCATCTTTCCGACTTATCTCGTTGTCTTGGCAATCTATGTTGTCTTGATGCTCATCCAGCCGGAAAAATCGAAATTACCTCACGACCCCATAGAAGCCATTATTTACATTATTCAATGTGCTCTGCTGATCCCGATCTTCTTCGGCAAGGAACCAATTGTCGGGATCGCCTGGTCTCTGACTTACGAAATCCTATTTTATCTGGCATTACCGTTTCTGATTTACGTGACTGGTATGCGCTACCGCAATTGGTCCACACGTATCGCCATTCTCGCCAGCATAGCAGTGATCATATCGTGTATTACCTATGCGGCTGAGGCGCATGAACGCATCATCATGTTTGTCGGCGGCATGCTGGCCAGAGAATCTCTCGTTGGCCGCTCCTATCGTTTTTCACGGCCTCGGCTCATGGAGGGAGCCGCGCTTTTGATTTTCGTAATTAGTATTGGCACCATAGCTTACTGGCGAGGCCCCTCCTCTTTTGTTTATCCGGAATATCCCGAAGCCTTAGGTCGCAGTTATTTATTATTTATCGGTTTCTCGACACTCCTGTTGGCCACACTCGGTACTGACGGTATTTGTCGCAGAATTTTCGAGTGGGTTCCGCTTGGACTGATCGGTGAAATCAGCTTTTCCTTTTATCTGACTCATAATCTGACGATGAGGATTGTGATAGGTTTCTTATTACCACACGTATCTTCCAGCATCGCGGAAATGTTCTTTTGGCTCGCGTTGCCATTCACTTTCGTATTGTGTCTCATTCCGGGACTAGCAATATATATGCTGGTCGAGCGGCCCCTGTCATTGCAACGTCCCGCTATGATCTCCTTCAAAAAACCCAAAAAAGCAGAAGAAGACAATATTACCGCTGTTTCAAATCCATGAGGCCTAATGTTCGTGGGAGGGTGCACTCTGGGCTGTGTGGACAGACGCACCTTGATTGAAGAGGTTGACGAGAAGCGGAAGCGGATGATCCTAACATCGGTTACAGAAGCGGTTCTGACAAGCGTATCCAGGTGACCACACGCATGAAGGCCAAACGCGTTTAGTTAGTTGGGCAAAAGCGGGACATTCTCGTTGATGCTTTTGCGCCGGATGCACGCGTTTTGGAGGATGCTCGGCTCGAACTGGCTCAGCAAGAACTAGAGACGACACAGGCAGACAGGCCGGTCTAGCCCACTTCCACACGTCTGCTTTCAAAATGCCCCTGCCGTGCCCTCCTGGGAGAAGATCATCCAGGCGCCCGATTCCGAGGGGATAAGCGCGTGCGGCAAGGCAAATTCCCGGATGATCGGCCATATGGCCATCTCCGAGTTCACGGATCATCTACCTTCATACTGATAAGCGGAGATGCTGGCCGGGCTTGGTACAACTCGGCCTTGCCAAATTTGATTATAGCACGTCTCAAGGAGACAGTACTCACCACCACAGTCTACAACTTCCACCGCCTAGCTAGCACGACTCTCGCTTTGGCTGTCCGTCTTCGGCCAATGATCGAGCCTCCTCGACGCAATAAGCTCTTTTTTATTTCGGCTTGACGTACCGCAGCTGTCCAGCGATTGTATTGAGATCATTTTGCAGATCCCAATTCCATGTATGCAGTAAGGACTTCTGGGACGAACACGTCGGGCTTACGCGTATGGTGAGCCCATTTCCTCCTTGATCAACGACAATAAAGCCATAGCTTATCGCTGCTTCCGCTATCGCTTTGCCTTCCTGCGTCAATAAGCCCAAAGAGATAATGGAAACGGATCGAGGAATGGCCAGCCGCCCCCCCATGGGGATATTGCCACTATAGGGAGGATTAGAGGTCATGGCGCCACGGTCGAAGGCAAACGCCGGATAGTCAATTTTGGGCGTGAGCAGTTTCGCCGGCACGGTAATCGCCATCGCATGTTTGATCCCCGTGTCGATCTCATTATCACAGAATAAGCCCGCATACATTGGCAACATGGAAGCCGTCTGACCATTCTGCCAGCCATCGCCGAGACTGCTTTGAGAAGGCGAGGTCACCGAATAGGATAATGCCACGATCTGACCCGTACTCAAGACGATCGTTGAATAGGTTTCAACAACAGAGCCCTCCGGTTGTGCCACAGCCATATGGCCATCTGATCCGGTTGCCGGAGTCATGGTACTATTGAAATAGAATTGAAATGCATCACCATTCGAAGGATTGACGGTCTTGTTATAAGATGAAGGTAAAACCCATTCCGTCGTGGATGTCGAGGAATAGACATTGCCCGGAAAGGGAAAGCTGTTGGAAGAGGAGGCGAGAATGGTTTGTTCTACCGCTGCGGAATTACCGAACCGCAGCCATTCATTTGTATAAACCTTTGACCAAGCGTCGGCATTATAGAGTAAAGGATGCAAGGAATCTGATTGTGTCGCCGTATAAGAAGGAATGGTCCATTGATTTTGAGAGTACCAAGTATCAAGACCCATCAAGATGCCTGAGGCATTCGCAATCGTCGAATAGGATGCCTTCTTTGAAATCGGTGTATTCCATGCCGAAGATGACGAAAAAATTTGAGCCACAGCTGTCGATATACCCAAAGCCACGAATAAGGCCGGGACAAGAAATTGTCTTGTCATAGTCTGTAAATAGCTTCGATTTGAATATCCAGCGTGTTTCATTTTCCACCCCCCATTTCATGCAATCTGTTCATTATATAACTAACATATATAAAGAATTTGTCGCAAAAAAAGATTTACTTCACCGGACCGGAGAAGTTTTGGGCTGCGCTGCTTTTCTGACTGGATTGACTTGGATATTAAGTTGCCCGTTCGGCATGGATGGAGAGGCAAAGGCCATACGATAACATGCCTCGCAGGAACCGGTACCCGCAGCAGTGTTTGCCATCCGGGCATTGGCGATCTCCCCCATACAACCTTCGGCGGAGGATGCCGAAATCGAGTTCCTCCCTCGAAATCTAGTTCTAGGACCTGTTAGCACGTAATCCATTGGGTCGCGGCAGCACGCTATTCCTTCTGCCGAGCCCCCATGGTTTCAACGGTTGAGCGATTGTTGTCGTTCCAGTTGGCGGCAGGCAACCGGCCCATCATTGCATTATGAGGGATGGCAGGACGTACGGTAAGGTCCCAGATCCGGGTGCTGAAAGCTGCGCGAGGCATACCTTTTATCGCCAACGATCCAGCCAATTGTCCAGCAGCTATCGATCAAGCTTGGAGTTGGGGGCAGTTCATAATCTTGTTCAAACCCCAGGACGAAAGCAATCTGACGTCCTTCATTCACCGTCATAGATCACGCAAGCGTCTATGCCCACCGTTGCCGCGACAATGGCCGAGCGCCTCACGTGCATTACGCCCCTTACCGTAGAGCCTATTTTTTCTGCACCACTGTTTTCGGGCATCCGCGGGGAACAGTGGGCGCGATTGAGGAAAGCCATACTCCGCACGCGATTATTGTGTTACCGCAAGCAAACCATCAGGCACTCGCACTCCCCAGGGCTTCGATCAGAGGAGGTAAAGTTCCACAGCTCTCCACCACAGGCCAAGCTCAGGCGCCATGCAGCATTTGGCATCGTTATCACGCCGCCAGAAAATCGTCGCAAGGTTTAGCTCAGATCCAAAGGTTGCCTAGCTATCCGATCACATTGCCTGGATAAACGTCTCGAAGACAGACAATGTTTCGCCTATGAACACTTCTATCAGATCATTCACGTCCACCAACCAGAAATAGCTAGGGCTTCAATCGCTAACAGGCCCTGGTCAGGGGAATGGAAATGCCATCTTACTCCCTCGGAGGCTTCTTCCACAAGATGCTCGAGAACGAGAGCAACATCAGAGAGTTTGCTTTGCAGCCTGAAGTTCCGCTATCGTCCCACGAGAAGGCGAAGCAACTGCCGGTTCCAGGTCGGCAATCATCGGCACACTCACCAGGACAGGCGTCCCGAGAGTATATTCCAGTTTTTCGGAACAGATAAAACCATATCTGAAAAACTCCGACAAGATCGCCGTGACAACGCCAGCAAAAAGACTCACCAAAATACCGAACATGACGATGATGAGGCGAATATTGCCTCGATCAGTCGGCACGTCCGCCGGTTGAATGACCCGAACATTGGCAGCCTTTCTGGCGTTGACCTCTTCCTGGAATTTATGTGCATTTAGTTCCTTTATAACTGAAGCATAATTTTGCTCGGTGAGTTCTCGTTGCCGCTCGAGGTGGGTGAGCTCAACCGATTTCTCATCCAATTGTTTGATTTTGCCCTCTACTTGCGCCAATTGGTTGGTATCAATTGCGCGTCGTGCCTTCGCAGCTTCCAGATCCTGTTTGACACGCTCATAATCCGTCTCGAGAGTTGCGACGACGGTTGGACGACCGTGCCGAATTTGCGATTGGACTCCACCATAGACTACAGTATCCTGAGGCGTTTGATCGAGTTCGCGCCGTATCACGGATGACCGTTGTGTCATTTGCGCTATATCATTATCCGCTTGCTGCATATCACGGGAAATATCACCCTGCTGCCGCAGCAAAAGATCGCGCTGGAGGCTATAGTCAGAAATACCATTACGGGCTTTATAATCCGCATAAGCATGATCGATATGATCGAGCTGCTGTCGAAGTTCAGCAGCCCTGTCAGCTCCGTAAGGTGATTGGACATTGGCAAAGATCGCCGCCCGCTTAACGAAATAAGCTTTGGTCAGTTCATTCAAAACCTCGGCAGCTATCTCGGGATCGCGATGACGAAAACCAAGAGAGATGACATTGCCGATTTTATCAGGCGTTACGAACAGATCTTTGCTGAAAGCGATAGCGCTCTTTTCAAGAGGATCGATGCTACGCCGAGGGCTGATTTTCCATCCCACCATTTCCGCAATCTTGCTGAAGGTGTCCGAGAGCCTGACCGTCCAGGCCTCTTTCACGAGATCAGGATAAACCCGTTCGAACCCAATGGTGCGCAGAACCGCTTTAGCGATTGCAGGACTAACAAGAATTTCGACTTCGCCCTTGAGAATAGCATCCTTTTCTAACATAACAGGAGACACGTTTACAGTACCGACGGCAGGCTGGGACGTATAATCCTGCGACAACAGCACAAGCAAAGTGGAATTGGCAACAAATTTTGGCGTGACCATTACCGCAGACAGGCAGGTCAAGACGATCACGCTGGCCATCACACACAGAATACGCCGTTTATCCCTGAACACACCACTCAAGGCAATTCTAAGGAGCTGCTTTACTTGCCGAGGCTTAGAGGCAATTTTCGGTTCGGACGCGTTAGTCATCAAACAAAACCACCAAAAAGATATACAAAAATTGACAGAGCTAGCTTCAACAAAAGGTCGTTTTACAACGCCGCGGCACGGATATCCCTATACTTCAAGACTCCGAGCACGAAAAGCAATGCCACTAAAATCTGCGCGACCTCTTCTAGATCAGATTAAGAATTTATCCGATTTAAAAGCAGCAAGCAACTCAAAATCACAGGAGGAAGAATATATATGCATCAAGTGTAGCGCATATTCCAAAAATATCGCTCCCATAATTAACAAAGCCGAAAATCAACGCGCTCATGGAAATAATTCCATTACGTCCCATAGATAGAATCTATACTGATATATATTTAAAACAAATAATGGTAGCAGGCAATTGGTAGTCATTCTTTAATTTGCGTAAAAATCGAAGCTATAATTTTATCATTTTTCTCGTATACTCTAAATTTTTATGCTATCTACGGACTGCGAGTTTTTCTATTCATTTTATTTAGAATTAGGCGGAAAATGGGTATTAGCTAAGAACAGCACTTAACTTTCATTGCCGCTTTTTCACTAGAGGCCAACTCCTTCATGATCAAGGCAATTCAAGCTTTTTCACGGTCACGCTTTATCTCGACCAAACGCTCGGCCGCTTCACCAATGTCGAAACTGCCGGCCATCAAACAACAGGTACGATTCCTGTACCTTTTCCACGCCATCAAAGCGTTGAACACGGGAAACCAGCCTTTCATCGTGCAATTCGTGGCATCACAACATGGAGAAGGCGCCACGACAATCGCGACCGGCTTTGCCGAAGCGGCGGCGTCTCAATCCAACAAATCGATTCTCTTTGTGGATTGTCATCCATCTTGCTCATTTCAATACAGACCGGCTTCTCTCATCGAGTCATTTTTTGATGATGGTACTATTCATGGCGCAGTCCATAAAACGACCGATATACCGTGCGTTGCTATGGCGCGATTGTCACCTGTGGAAGGCACATTTCCCAATATCGATTTCGACGATCTCAGCCGTCTATTCGCTCTATTAAAAGAGACGTTCTCGATTATCGTCCTCGATTGTCCGCCGCCATCAGACGCACCAGAAACCCTTTCCATTGCCCGCTACAGTGATGGAACTGTTCTCGTTGTTCGAGCTGAAACGACGCCTCAATCGCTGGTGATTGAGACCAAACAGGCGCTGGAACGCTTCGGTGCACAGATCATCGGCACCGTATTCAATCAATATCGATCTTATATCCCTTCATGGCTGCAACAACGCCTGTAAAAATAGTAACCGTAAGAACATTTCAAAGAGCATTTTTCAGATAACTTCAAAAATGCTCTCGTCTCTCCGATTTGTTGAAACATTGCGGTCCCGAAAGACCGTTTTTCGAACTGGCTTAAATATCAAATTATTATCAAAGTTTCGTTCCTGCCTTTCATTTTTTAAAAGCATTTGTGCGGGAGTAGAATCAAGAAAAGTTACTCCCCTGTCACGTAGCATCTCGAAATTATACAAAACCGTCTTACAGATCGTATGAACGACCTCAAGCACATCATACCTAGTGGTTTCGCGGGTTTTGAAAATCTTTTCGGATTTTCTCGGCCAACCGCAAGGCGAGACTGACGAGTGTGATCGTAGGCGAATCGCTGCCCACTGTTGGAAAGACGGAGCTTCCGACAATAAAAAGATTATGAATACCGTGGACTTTGCAGTCCATATCGACGACGCCTTGCGCGGGATCGGTATGCATGCGGGTTGTTCCCATATGATGCCAACAGCCAACAACGTTTTCCGGCCATGCCTCGAAATAGGGCAATCCAGATTCTAATGGAATAACGAGTCCTGTTTTCGAAAGGCGGTCGACAATCAGCTTGTTCAATGCGATGAAATGAAGCTTGTCCTGTTCCGTCAAGCGCCAGTCAATTTCAACCTGATTTTGTCCGAAAAAATCGCGTTCCGGACCCAACATCACTCGGCTGTCTGGATTAGGTATCGGCTCGAGCACACTCTCCAAAGAAAATTCCTGCGTCGCCAAGAATGAATTTAGGAATACTTCGCCGATTGTCGCCAATGTCATAGGTGTGTATCGCAGCAATATGGATAATTGCCGCGCAACGTCTGGAACGATTTTCGAATAAGGATAACCAAACTGCTTTCGTCCCGAAAGTGCGTTTTGCAGAGCCTTCAGAGCGAGATAAGATTTGGAAACATCATTGTCATGGCGCGCTACAAGATACGTGCGTGAATTTGGTAGTTTCATGCCTCTTTGAACATCCGGTCCGGGAGCGAGATGAATTTCGAGCCGCATGCGTTTGCTTCCCACACCTCTGTGAATTCTATGTAATGTCGCGTCATAAAGAGGGCGATAACGCCGAGCATCAGGTATTTTGACACGTGTTGATAAAATACGCGGATGGTCCATGTAATACCGGCCAACGAGGTCATGCGCATTGCCCAGACCTTCAGTCTGTACCTTATTCGAAAGGAGGAGCAATCGAGCAGTTTCGATCCCCCCGGCAGCGAGGACAATAGTGCGAGCCTTAATGACAAAGGATTTTCCGTTGACTGTCCTGACCGCAACGCCCGTCGCATGCGTCGCATTAGAATTCGTCAGAATTTCCGTCACATTTGCAAAGAGAAATGTCTTGATATTACGTGCTTTTTCTAATCGTGATCGATAGAATTTTCCAAACCTGGTCGGTGGACTGAGCTGGTCGACAATATTACAAAGACCGCTTGCTTCGATTGAAAAGATGGCTGCTTTGAGTCTCTGAATCTCTTCAGACCAATGATCGATTTCATAATGAAATTCGCTCAGCTGAAGCCAGTCATGGCTACGTACATAATAGGGTAAGAGATCTTCTTTTGTGATCGGCCAGCCACTATTGGCAATCCACGGTCTTTCTTCAAAATCGAGCTTGTCAAGAGGCCGGCACCATCCACCCCAGCAATTGGTGCTCCCCCCGAGATAACGGCTACGGGATGTCTCTGGCGGCTCATGCGCTAGACCAATATTCTTTCCCGCATAAAGATGTTGCGTGGTAGGGTCCGGCCTTTCACCACCGCTCTCGAGCAAAATAATGGTAAATGTTTGGTCGGCTAATTCAAGCGCCAGAGTGATTCCGGCAGCTCCTCCGCCGACGATGCAAACATCTGCGATAATAGCATCGCTTGTATCCACTTTCCTTGTATCGATAAGCATGTCTTATTCCAAATAAATTGAACAAAAATGTGATTTCATAACAAATGAAAATAGGCCCGAAGACGACCCGATGTGATTGCTGTTGTAAAATGAACAACAAGCGCCTATGCAGAAATGGTTCTCACAGACAATATTGGCGTCATGAATACTTTTTAGACACCAATCGACAAACCGAACCGCGTTCCAGACTCCGGGAATATCCACAACGACGATAATTTCTCAAATTTTGAGACACAATTTACATATTTAAAGTTCGAAACAGATGATAAGCGACCGAATTTGCGGAAACACAGAATTACCCTCGCGCCATCAATCCCGAGAAATTGGGTTTAGAATCGGTTCGTCCTTGAGCATAATGCAGAGGAAGCGTGATAGCTTTTCGATCTGCAACGCGAAGGCCAGACCCATAGATCGAAATGTTATAACCGCCATCAAAACGTATTTAAGAACGATCTCGTCGAGATCACGATGGCACGCGGATCCCGCAGACACCGGAAGATCGACTAGATAATCAGCCAGGCTTTGATCTGGCCCCATAGCAACTGCTCATTCGGATTGCGTTTATCCATTTCAACCCGGGTTGCCTGCAGGATTGCTCGGCTTATATTTAAGGGACTGAACTGCCCTGGCTTTGTCAGCTAACCAGGACCGCATGCTGCTCGGGATAAGAATACTTGCAGCGGTTGCCAAGGCTTTCCAGTCTGTGAGCAGGGATATTGGCCGTATGCGCATTGCCAGGATAAATATTTGCCAAGCATCTTTGTCATGGCCCGACAACGCCGCCCGGGATGCTGCAATGCGATAATGTTCCACATGTCCAGTATCAATGACCGCTTTTGGAACATTGGGCATTTCTTTGCGCAAGAATGCGATAGCAAGATCCGCATTTTCGATGAATTTTTTCGCATTGAATGTAAGACTACTCTGGCGGAGTCGATAAAGTGTCAGCACTTCGGGTGTCAAAACAGCTTTATAAGTAGTCAAACACAAAATACGACACCACATTTCATAATCTTCGCAACTACGTAACTCGGTACGGAAGAGACCAACCTGTTCGAAGCATTCCCGCCGCGCGATAACAGTGGAGCCGTTCCCAAGATGGTTGCGACGGATCAGATCATGCAAGGATGGCTGCGCCTTGGGCGAGAATAAAATCGTCCCGGTACGTCGTCCGTTCTCAGTCAAATATTCTGAATGACTGAAACTAATACCGATCGAAGGGTCCTTCTTCATTAAGTCGATTTGTTTGGCAGCTTTTTCTGGTAACCAAATATCATCTCCATCCAGAAAGCCGATGAATGCGCCGCGCGCTTGCTGAATTCCGGTATTACGTGCTCCTGAAAGACCTCTGTTTTCCTGCCGGATGATCCGTAATAGGCCCCCACGACTGGTATGTACAAGATCCGCCAAAATCGCAGGTGTTGTATCAGTCGAGCCATCATCGACAACGATGACTTCGAGATCCGTGAAAGTTTGAGCCAGAGCGGATTCCACGGCTGGACGTATATAGTTAGCGACATTATAGGCAGGGATGACGATACTCAAGGTCGGCACTGCGGAAGATGCCGTCGTGCGATCGAACATCGGCTTAGCAGGCAATATAGCTTCAGTCATAAATTTATGCTCCATAGAAAAAGGATAATTCTATTCAGAGTGTTGGGTGCCGAGTACATTGCTTGCAGACGGAGAAGAATTGGATGGAGTCATATTCACAAAATAGCGTCACTGGCATATTTAGCCGTGAGAGGGTGTGAAGTTACGAATTGACATTTCCTTGCTCATGCTAAGGCGCCGTGTCAATAAAACCGCTATCACGGTATGGACAATGACCGCGAGCACGATGCCGAAATCTCCATAGAGCCATGCCCCAGCAGGAATAATTAACAAAGCGAGCGCAGCCCGCATCAGAGAAATATTGTTTACTTCTTTGAGGGCGTGAATAGCACGAAGATGTAAGTCGTAGCTCAGGAGCAAATATCGAAGGGGAACGCTCGCCAACAATAATGGTGCAAGAACGACAAAACGCGGCAGATGAAATACGAAAAGTCCGAACAAGACAGAAATAAATACGCCTCCCACTCCGCACAGGCCGCCGAGCCGCACCATCAGGCGCCTTAATTCAGGCATGGCTTTCTGAGGATCTGCAACGACGGCGGGATATTTTGTCTGCATCTGCGTCCAGCCAGGCGTATCGCTGGCGGTCAACATTTGGCGGCAAAGACCAAAGAGACCGAGGTCAGCGCGACTCAGAAGAAAAGATGTAATAAAAATCGTCAACTGATCAGATCCGAGGTTGATCATATCGCCGGCGAGGAAATGAACACCATCGCGCACATATTTCACGAACAAACCCAGATCGAGCGGAGCGCGTTCAAGGCGCTGAAATGTCAGGAAAATGCCAGAAAAGCGAAAAAATGCCAGCAGGAGCGCAAATAAAAGATAGGACGAACCGAAGATCGCAGCGACGACCAGTCCGAGAGTATTGGCAAGAGGCGGGATGATGGCGTCCGATGCTTTGCCCTGAAGAATCTGGAGAGCGCCGGCAAGATTTCCTTGCGCAAAAAATGCTCCTCCTAATGACATAATAGCGATAACGCCGACTTCCTCGGCATCTTTACCCGTCAGAACACCAAGCAGAATAATGAATGGTAGGCTCAGGGGGATGACAGCAAGAGCCGCGGTACAGCCGAGAGCATTCTTGACCCGGATCGGAGCGTCCATTCGGGCAAAGATATAGGTGAAGCCAAATGTACCGAGAAGAGCAATAATGACGATCGCGATGGTCGAGACGGTCATTGTACCGACAGCGGCCAAACCAAAACGACGCACGATCAAGACAGATAATAGGAAGCCATTGAAGTTTTGAAGTACTCTTGCAATCAGAACAAGGCTGGCCTCCCGACCGAAACGTTGAGACAGTTTCACGATTCGATCGCGCGCGAAAGCGACGAGGAAAGAAATACTTCCCTTGTTCATTGTTGCACATCGCCACTTTGTATTTGGAAGATCCTGACAGGACTACGCCGCTGGACAGGATCACGATAGAGCTTATCGTAGCGCACCGCGACAGCGTCCCAGTCCGGAATAGAAAGAGCTTGAAGTCGCTCGCGCGCCGTGGCGATACGACCGGGCTGTGTTATCAAGCTGGATAATGTCGCCCGCAAGCAATCGATATCACGCGGAGGGAAATAAAAGCCGAAATCCCCAACCACGGCCCGGTTTTCCGGGATCTCAGTGACCAAAGGTGGAATTTTATAGGCTATCGCTTCAAGGAGTGCCATGGACATACCCTCGATATAGGAGGGCAAGACAAATGTGTAGGCATTGCTGAAAAATTCAGCCAATTCATCTCCAACCCGATGACCGACGAAAACAATCTTGGCGGAATCTGCTTGTCTTTGTAGTGCATCGAAATAGGAAGGATCGGTCGCGGTTCCGGCGATAACAAGCTTCATGTTGGTGTCGATCTGATTGAAAGCAGCAATCAGATCGCTACATCCTTTTTCAGGGGTCAAGCGGCTCGCAAACAGAACATAACGGCCCGCCTCAAGACCGTATTCCGAAAGTAAGGGACCCGGTGGCACAACGTGCTTTTGAGGGATTCCATTAGGAATAAAGCTTGTGGCCAGATCATAGCGCTCGATGAAATAACGGCGGAGATTTTCTGCAACGACCGAGATCTGATCGGCATTGGCAACGAGTACCCTCTCGGAGAGACTGAGGCAGGATCGCGCGAGGACACCCCATTTATCCCTTTTGTAATCGAGGCCATGAATAGTCACAAATGATCGTTGACCAAACAATCTGGTCACAGAAGACAAAATGCCAGGACCGACGGCATGGAAATGAACAACGTCGCAGCGTCCGATGGCCTGCCATAACGAGAAAATACTGCGGGATAGCGTTTCGAAATGTTTGCCACCAAACGCGGTCACAGGGATGACCCGAATACCCGGACGGTCCTCACATTTAACATCGTGGTCAGCAAAAACTTCGATTTCATGACCAAATTCGACGAGACGAGGACAGAGCTCATCAAGAACTCTCTCTATTCCTCCATAATGCGACCCGATCCCCCGGGAACCAATCATAGCAATTCTCACAAAAAATCCCCATTAATTTCATTTCACTATGATTTATATTACGAATAAAGCGCAATACTCATAATATAAATAATAAATATAAAAATTTTTCGTTTTTTAGTCTATATATAAACATATTATATACAGAAAATTTCTATTTTTAGACTACCGCAATATTATGCACAGTGCAAGCTTATTGCAACGGTTGCGTTTTTTAAAAACGATGGGGAGATCGCATTTATCATTTCGCTTTAATAATTATGAGCATAAACTGTGACGGTGGATGCTCGGGACGAGCGCAATGTCTCACTACCTCAACGCGGCAACGGTTCGGCTGTATGGACAGTTATTTTACCCATAGGACGATAGCGGCCTATGTGGCGTCACCGCCCGCTTCGAGATCATTTCCTGCGGTTTTCTTGTAGCGGGCCGCGACACTCCGAAACTGTTTGAGTTCGCTGAAATAGCACTCGATCAGATAGTGGTGACCGTAGAGGTGTTTGTCGAAGAAATATTTGCGCACGCGAGACGTGTTATTGGGGATCACGGAAACAGTATCTTTTACGGCGATTGTCTGGCGCAGAACGTCGGAGTCATGAACGTTGCCAGCCGTGACGACCTTGGCCGGCAAACCTTCAATTAGGACTCACACCTGGGGAGCATCCCCACATTGGCCGGCCGTGACGGCGAAGCGCACAGGGAAGCCCAAGCCCCGGACAGTCATGTGGATCCTGATGCTCAGGCCACCGCGAGAACGACCAATGGCTTGATCTTCAGTCGCTCTTTTTCGCCCTGCCGCATGATGGTGGGCGCGAATAATGGTCGAATCAATGATCGAGTATTCGAAGACAGGATTGCCGGACAGCACCTCGAACAGCTGTCACCAGATCCTTCTGGCACCCCATCGGCTGAAGCGGCGAACGCCGCTGTTCCATTCGCCAAACACTTCAAGTAAGTCGCGCCGGGGCGAGCCTATCCGCACAATCCAAAGCATACCCTCAACGAACCTCCGGTTACCCCGGCCTGTCGAGACCAGCGCAGATATCGGCGTTACGCCACGCACGTATTGGCGATTTCCTCGACACAGTCTGCGGCGCGTGAGCTCGCAAAGAGATGCCACCAGTCAAGGATCAGGGTGATGGGTTCCCGGATGGCGGACTTGATCAGGAATGGCGAGGCCCCCTCGCCATCGTCGAGAAAAGTCATGAGCTTACCTGGGCGTCGTAACAATCACGGCGGCAATTGGGACCTAAATTGTCACGGGCATAGAGGGCACCTTCAAGGCTTTTAACCCGAGGATCGTGCTTCCTCCAGAAGCCAATTCGCAAAAACCCGTATTGGGCCATCACTCAATTGTATCGGCTCCGGCAGGACGAGGCAGAAGGTCTTGGAGATCGACTCCCCATCAGGCCAAGGCGCGATCAAACGACCTTCTGCCAATTCTATTTCCACATAGAGGCGTGGCACCAGCGCAACGCCTAAACCGGCCAACGCGGCTTCGATTTGCATAGAGTGAAGATCATAACGGGCACCAATCGCAGGATTGGTCAGCGCAATCCCGGTTTCCTGCGCATAGCGTTGCCAAGCGTCCGGGTTCTGGCGTCGATGGAGGCGTGGCAGTTCATCCAGGGACGGCACCTCTTCACCTTTCTGGAGAAGCGCCGGATGGCAAACCGGAACCAATGTCTCGCGCAACAGGTGATGCGTTCTCATTCCCGTCCATGCAGGATGCTCGAAATGGATCGCGGCGTCGAAACCGCTTCCCGCAAGCACAAAAGGCTCCATCCGTTCGGCAAGATGCACAATGACGTTCGGGTGCTTTTCCTGAAACCGTGCCAAGCGCGGGATTAGCCAGCGCGTGGCAAATGTGGGGATAGTGGCGATGTCGAGACTGGCGCCGTCACAAGGCTGCCCCATCAGATATTGACTGTCACGCTCAAGTCGGTCGAGTGACTCGCGAACCTGAACCGCATAACGCTCTCCATTCGGCAAAAGCCGAACGCGATTACCGACCCGCTCGAACAACGTCACACCGAGGAAGGTTTCCAGCCGGCTGATCTGGCGGCTAATCGCTCCTTCGGTCAGGGCCAACTCGTCGGCAGCGCGAGCGAAGCTTCCATGGCGAGCCGACGCCTCAAACGCCATGAGTGCGGAATTGCTGGGAATCTTGCGGCGCACGGGCGGCTCCCGACATGACGGTTTGGCATTCGATCCGCCGTCAGCTTGATATTAAGTCACTGAAGCATGAACCAATATCGATATATAGACGATGATTGGAGCCCTATCATGAGAAAACATCAATGATAGACACGGCCTGAAGCGCCATGCTTTCGGTCGAAGGTGGTGCGATGATCTATACAGTAGAATGCAGCTTTGCCGATCCGGACAGCGAAGCGGAATGGAACAACTTTTACAGCCTGGACAAACTACCAGCCCTCCTCTCGGTGAGCGGCTTCCATACCTCGCAGCGTTTCAAGGCGTTGAGCCGTGGCTGCCCGGTCTACCTCGCAATTCATTCGATTGATGGTCTCGGCATCCTGACGGGTGAGGAATACCGCCAAAAAGGCGGCGGCAATTTCGCACGCTGGCAGCAGCACATCACCAACTGGCATCGAAACCTCTATGACGGCATCGATCGAGCGCCAGCAATCGGTGACGGCGAATATCTGGCATCGAGCGTAAATGGCCCCGAACCTCTGATCCGGCTGGGCCTCACACCATACGCAATACACGCGGTCGCACTGGAGAAGTTCCCGGAATACCGTTGGCTCGCCAAGCTGGAGCGCGCCAAGACGCCTGACACCAAGCATCTACCGGAAGATGTCCATGTCTATGCACCGATTACAGCGCAATTGACGAGTGGCAATGACGTCGCTCTCGAGAAGGCGCGGTAGCCCCGATGCCGAATCTTACGATCTTCATCCCCGCAGACAGGATGCCGTCGGACAAAGCACTTGCCGAACTCACGGAGCAATGCACCGAACTCTGCACGGGCATCCTCCACGCCGCATTGGTGAATGTGCATGTCATCTATATCGCCGTTCAGCACGGTCGGGGGCACCCGGTCTCCGCAGAAATCCAATATCGCCTTGAGCCGTTTCGGACGACTCCGGTCATGAAAGAGTTCATGGAACGGCTGGACGACGCCATTAAGGGCAATATCGGCCTCACTGCACGTATCCGTTGCTTTGGCTATGCAGCGTCGAGCATTCACGCGCGCAATTGAGCTGAGATCGAGAGAACGATGATGTCTAATCTTGCATTTCCCGGCCAGCAGGTCGGCGACCTAACAATCACCGCGATCAGCGACGGCTCTCTCAATGCCAGCCTCGACTTTCTCTCGAACATCGACCCGGCTGATGCCTCCCGGATGCAGGAGGATGCGGGGGTAAAAGATTATACCTCGATCCACATCAACTGCTACTTGGTGCGCGGAGGCGGTCGCACGATCCTGATCGACGCCGGCGCGGGTGGTTTCAAGCAGTGGGGTGGTCAACTGAAGACCAATCTGGTGCTCGCTGGCATCCGGCCTTCCGAGATCGACACGATCCTGCTGACACATGCCCATCCCGATCATGTCGGAGGGTTGATGGACTCCTCGGGAGAGGCTGTCTTCCCGAACGCCGAGCTTGTGGTTCACCATCGGGAAGTCTCGTTCTGGCAGGATGACGGCAATCTGAGCCGCGCGCCAGAACACGCCCGTGGCAACTTCCTCGTGGCACGTCGGGCGTTCGACGGCTACCGCGACAGGTTACGCACCTTCGATGCCGGTGAGGTGCTTCCCGGAATGACAGCAGTGCCGCTTCCAGGCCACACGGAAGGCCACACTGGCTATCGTCTCGAATCCGGCGGCCAGAATCTGCTGGTCTGGGGAGATATTGTCCATTTCCCCCAGATTCAGATTCCGCGCCCGGATGTGGCGATCGCGTTCGATCAGGATTCCGATCTCGCAGTAGCAACACGGTCGAGGCTGCTGGACCTCGTAAGCTCTGAACAACTGCTGATCGCTGGTATGCACCTCAGCGAACTCGGTTTCGCGCACATCAAGCGAACGGGCGGGAACTATGGCGTCACTTATGAAGGATGAACATGACGCATTCACCGCTTGCTGAATCAGTGTGAAGGAATGGCAGGCGTGATGCCATGGGGCAGGACGAAAAATCAAAGGGTTGCAACGCCCAATAAGGAACAGCCATGGACTATGTAAAACTCGGTTCGACCGGTCTCGATGTCTCGCGTCTCTGCCTGGGGTGCATGACCTTCGGCGTTCCAGATGCGGGCGTTCACAGTTGGACACTCGGAGAGGCTGACAGCCGACCAATCATCAAGCGGGCAGTCGAGCTAGGGATCAATTTCTTCGACACCGCCAACAGCTATTCAGCGGGCACCTCCGAGATGATCATCGGCAAGCTCCTCAAGGAGTTCACCCACCGAGAGGAAGTCGTTATCGCAACCAAGGTGTTCTTTTCGGAACGTATGGTGGAGGGTGGCGCGGCGCCCAACCGCAAGGGCCTTTCACGCAAGGCGATCATGACCGAAATCGATGCAAGCCTCACACGCCTTGGAACCGACTATGTCGACCTCTATCAGATCCATCGATGGGACTATGACACTCCGATCGAAGAAACGATGGAAGCCCTTCATGACATCGTGAAGGCCGGCAAGGCCCGATATATAGGGGCCTCATCAATGTTTGCATGGCAATTTGCCAAGGCGCAGGAGGTTGCGCGTGTCAACAGCTGGACACGCTTCGTCACCATGCAAAACTACGTCAACCTGCTTTACCGCGAGGAAGAACGCGAGATGATCCCTCTCTGTAAGGACCAAGGGGTAGGACTCATTCCATGGAGTCCTATGGCCCGTGGCCGGCTGACGCGCCCCCCTGGCGAGCAGACGAAACGCAGCGAAAGTGATGCTTTTGGCAGGTCGCTCTACGCGGCGACCGAAGATGCGGATAATGCAGTGATCCGCGCCGTTGAGCGCGTCGCTCGTTTGCGTGGCGTGCCTATGGCGCAGATTGCGCTTGCCTGGGTTCTGGCCAAGCCCAAGGTGTCGGCGCCAATCGTCGGCGCCTCCAAGCCCCATCATCTCGACGATGCTATCTCAGCCCTGGAGATCGTGTTGACAAATGATGAGATCACAACCCTCGAGGCGGACTATGTGCCGCATCCCGTCACCGGGTTCGAATGAACAAACCATTGATAATTTTATGCAAATGTAGGTCGAGAGAATGTCTACAGGCATGTTGGCCTGCCCCCAGAAAAAGGGAATCGGACACAGATTGACCACAATCAACCAGCCCTGGAGCAATGACCGGGCTGGCTTCAGGCTCGGGCAAGAGTAGCGTGCTAGCGAATCCGGCGAAGTCCAAGTCGAGCGTATGAATTCCTCAACACGTACAACTTCTTTCTCTGCAAGAAACCTCATCCGTCGCGGCTATGCAGCGATAAACCTTCAGAAGTTACAATCAAAATCGTTAACAGAGGCTACTAGATTGTGCCACTCTCACGCATTGGAGAGATTCCGGCCGCATGCATGGCGTGGATGATCTCGTCAAGGATAGCCGGATCGTCGATCGTTGCTGGAATTGCCGTTTTCTCGCCCTCGGCAATCGAACGCAATAATTTTCGTAAAATCTTGCCTGAGCGTGTCTTCGGCAATCTATCGACAATCAGGACGTGTTTGAAACTCGCCACAGCGCCAATTCGGCTACGGACCAATGCGATGATTTCTTCTTCGATAAGGATACCGTCAACGGCGCAATTGGCCTTCAGCACGATGAGACCGATCGGAATCTGACCACGTAATTCATCGGCGATACCGACGACCGCACATTCGGCAACGGCTGGATGTTCAGCCACGACTTCTTCCATCGCTCCGGTAGACAGCCGGTGGGCGGCGACATTGATAACATCATCGGTTCGCGCCATGACGTGAGTGTGGCCGTCGTCATCAATGAACCCGGCATCACCGGTTTGATAATAGCCAGGAAATTCCGTCATATAGGAATCAACAAACCGTTGATCCGCGTTCCACAATGTCGTCAAGGAGCCTGGTGGCAATGGAAGTTTGATCACGAGATTGCCGATTGTGCCAGCGGATACAGGATTGTGGTTGAAATCTAAAGCTTCTATACGCCATCCCGGTACGGCGGGGCCAACAGAGCCGGGTTTGACCCTGATCTGGCTGATACCAAAGCAATGAGCGGCCACCGGCCAGCCCGTCTCGGTCTGCCACCAATGATCAATTACCGGCACTTTCAGCAATTCCTGCGCCCAGGTGAGCGTCGAAGGATCGCAACGCTCGCCTGCCAGAAACAGCGCCCGGAAATCCCCGAGAGATGCCCGGTTGAACAAAGTCGCGTCTGGATCTTGCTGGCGGATCACCCTGAAAGTGGTCGGAGCCGTAAACAAAACTTTCACGGCATGCTGAGAGATGACACGCCAAAAAGCGCCAGCATCGGGCGTGCCCACAGGCTTGCCCTCATAAAGTATACTGGTGCAGCCTTGCAGGAGCGGCCCATAGACCGTGTAGGAATGACCGACTGCCCAGCCTATATCGGAGGCGGCCCAAAATACTTCGCCAGGCGTGATATTGTAGATATTCGACATGCTCCATTGCAGGGCGACGGCGTAACCGCCGTGGTCGCGCACCACACCCTTCGGCGCACCTGTTGTTCCTGAACTATAAAGAATGTAGAGCGGATCCGTTGCCAGGGTCGAGGTACACGGGACGGCCGTACTTGCCGCAAGCGCATTCTGCCATTCAATATCGCGACCGGGAACAAGACGAGCTTCCAGCATCGGGCGTTGAAGAATGATGCAATGGACGGGCGGTGTGGCAGAGAGTTCTAACGCGACGTCAAGCAGATTTTTGTAAGGGATCAATTTGCTGCCATCGATCCCGCAGGAGGCAGAAACAACGAGCTTAGGCTTGGTATCATCAATACGTTTGGCCAGTTCACTCGCTGCGAAACCACCGAACACGACCGAGTGAATCGCACCGATCCGCGCGCATGCCAACATGGCTATGACGGCTTCCGGCACCATGGGCATATAGATGATGATGCGATCGCCACGAGTCACACCAAAATGGGCTAGAGCACCTGCGAAATGCGCTACGGCATTGGTCAGCTCGGTATAGGTGAAGCTTTTGATTGTATCGGTAACGGGACTATCATAGATAAGGGCCGTACGATCACCATGGCCTGCCGCGACATGGCGATCAAGTGCATTATAACAGATATTCAGCTCTCCACCCGGAAACCAACGATAGAATGGCGGATGCGTGTCATCGAGCACACGGTCATAAGGTTTTTGCCATTCGAGCTCTGCTGCCGCAGTGCCCCAAAATCCCTCTGGGTCATTGATGGAAGTACGATATATCACATCGATTTGCGTATCACTGAGACCCTGTGTCTCCATGACAAGCTTCCTCCCTATCGGTTTCTATCCCATATGATTTTTGTTTATGCTTGTAGGCTCAAGGAAATGCCCATGAGAGCATGGCCATTGAACCTTTTTTGAAGGGTACTATTCTTCTGAAAGACAAAAGGAACCCACGGATAGGTTACACAAGATTCAGCATTATTGATTCTTAAAGACAGGAGGCCGCTTTTCGAGAAAGGCAACCATTCCTTCCTTCTGATCTTGCGTCGCGAAGCTTGCATGGAAGAGACGGCGCTCAGCCTTCAATCCTTCCGAGAGGGTAGTTTCAAACGCACTATCGACCGCTTCCCGCGCCAGCATGGCGATGGGAGAGGAAAGGCTTGCAATTTTTTCGGCGAGTTTCAGCGCCTCAGGCACAAGATCCGCCAGTGGCACGATGCGGCTGACCATGCCTGAGCGCTCCGCCTCTTCCGCATCGAGGTGACGGCCGGTCAAAATCAGGTCCATGGCTTTGTATTTGCCAATGGCGCGCGTAAGGCGCTGTGTACCACCCCACCCTGGAATCGTGCCAATAGTGATTTCTGGCTGACCGAATTTGGCATTATCAGCCGCGAGAATGATGTCGCACATGAGAGCAAGCTCGCAACCACCACCCAGTGCATAGCCTGCGACTGCGGCAATGGAAGGCTTGCGAAAAGAGCCGAGACGCTGCCAACGCGAGCCGCCAATATCGGTAGAAAAGACCTCCGTAAAGCGCTTATCGGCCATTTCCTTGATATCGGCGCCAGCGGCAAAGGCTTTCCCGTTGCCTGTCACCACGACAACGCTGAGGCTAGGATCTGCCTCGATCAGCGCCAGTACCGTCTCAAGTTCAGCGATCATGGCATTGCACAGAGCGTTCAAAACCTTCGGCCGGTTGAAGGTAATGAGTGCGACGGCCCCCTTACGCTCGGCGATGATATGCTCGAAATTGTGTATGCGATCCATGGTATTTCCCTGAGCACGAAGCTGAATCGGAGAGGATTTCAGGTTAGGCCGCGCAAGAGATGAATGATTCCGGAAAAATCATCGCCACTATGCCCAGCTGCGGCAAACAGGCTGTAGAGCTGCTGTGCCTGTGCCCCCAGGGGTGTTGCTGCGCCCGATTGCTGGGCTGCGCTTTGCGCTAGCGTCAGATCCTTCAGCATCAGATTGACGCCGAAGCCAGGCTTATATTGATGATTGGCAGGGCTTGCCGGCACCGGACCCGGCACGGGGCAATAAGTCGTCAGGGACCAGCATTGGCCGGATGATGTCGAAGCCACATCATAAAGAGCCTGTGCGTCAAGACCAAGTTTCTCTCCAAGGACAAAGGCTTCGCATACGCCGATCATGGAAATGCCGAGGATCATGTTATTGCAGAGTTTGGCTGCTTGCCCTGCTCCAGCCTGGCCGCAACGGATGATTTTTTTGCCCATCGCCTCAAGGACCGGCTTGGCGCGCTCAAAAGCCTCGATTGTGCCGCCGGTCATAAAGGTCAGGGTTCCAGCCGCCGCGCCACCGACACCTCCCGAGACCGGCGCATCGAGAGATGCAAACCCGGCTTCCTGCGCCAGGCGATGAGCGGTCCGGGCAGATTCAATGTCGATTGTCGAGGAATCGATCAGCAGCGCACCAGGCGTTGCAGCTTGCAGCACACCGCCTTCACGATAAACATTCAGCAAATGCTTACCAGCAGGAAGCATAGTGAAGATAAATTCAGCGTCCTTCACCGCCTCCGCAGCATTGGCGCAGGCACGCAAGCCGAGCTTGGCGGCGGCCCGCAGTAAATCGTCTGAGAGATCAAATCCCGACACGCTATGCCCCACGCGTACGAGATTTGCGGCCATGGGCCCGCCCATATGACCAAGCCCGATAAAGCCGATTGACGCCATTGTCCCCTCCCCTTGGATTCTTCAATTTTGGTTTTGTCCATCAAGCCGGATCAAAATGCGCGGCTACCGTTGCCGCGTCGATCTCGGTTAAGGTCGCTGGCTGCCATTTGGGATTCCGGTCCTTGTCGATAATCTGTGCCCGCACGCCCTCGTAAAAATCATGGCCGCGCAAAATCTGGAGACCAGCGCGCAGTTCCATCTCCAGGCAGGCGCTGAGCGAAGAAAGCTTACGGGCGCGCCGCAGGGCGGCCAAAGTCACTTTCACACTGGTTGGTGAACGCTCAAGAAGTGTATTCGCGACTGTATCACCCCAATCGGTCCTGAGAGCCTTGGCTGCCGCGATCATGGATTCGGCGTCATCACCCTGGAAAACTTTGTCTATATCGGCGCGCTGAAGGGAAAGAGAACTTGTCTCCGTCTTGACCGCCGCTTCCTGCAAGAGTGCCGACACCTCATCGCTGCTGGCAATGTCAGCCAGTGTGTCAATTAAGGATTGAAGCTGGTTGGATGGAACCAGAATGTCGGCGAAACCGGTATAGAGCGCATCGGCCGCCCCGAAGGCGGTGCCGGTGAGGCCGAGGAAGGTGCCCGTTTCACCAGGCGCATGCGACAAAAGCCAGGTGCCGCCAACGTCGGGAAGGAAGCCGATCCCGACTTCGGGCATTGCGAGCTTGCTGCGTTCAGTCACGATGCGGTGACGTGCATGGGCGGAAAGACCAATGCCGCCACCCATGACGAGACCATCCATCAAGGCGACATAAGGCTTTGGATAGCGGGCGATCGCGTCATTCAACGTATATTCATCACGCCAGAATGTTTCGGCTTGACCGTCGCCAGCCTTGCCACTCGTGTAGAGAGCACGGATATCGCCGCCTGCGCAAAGGCCGAGCTCGCCGGCCCCCATAAGGATGATCACATAGATATCAGGATCCTCGGACCATATCCTGAGTTGATGTGAAATTGCCAAAACCATCGGGCCCGTCAGCGCATTGATGGTTTGCGGCCGATTGAGCATGATCACACCGGCATGACCATGCTGGGAGAAGAGTACGTCCGTGAAGGGCACAGAGCTCATCAATCATCCTGTCTGACAGAAGGTATCAACGGCCGAGCAATGCACGGGCAATGATGACACGCATAATTTCATTGGTACCTTCGAGAATCTGATGGACACGCAAGTCGCGCACGATCTTCTCGATGCCATATTCCGCTAGATATCCGTAGCCGCCATGGAGCTGCAAAGCCTCATTGGCCACCGAAAAGCCGATATCCGTGGCAAACCTTTTGGCCATGGCGCAAGTCATCGTGGCATCAGGCAATTTTTCATCGAGCATATGCGCCGCATGGTGCAAAAAGATCCGTGCGGCGGCGAGATCAGTCGCCATATCGGCGATACGGAATTGCAGGGCCTGAAAACGGTCAAGCGTTGAGCCAAAGGCGCTGCGCTCGCTCATGTATCGTATCGATTTATCGAGCGCCGATTGTGCTCCGCCGATTGAACAGGCTGCTATGTTCAAGCGGCCGCCGTCAAGCCCGGCCATGGCAATCTTGAACCCATCGCCTTCCGCGCCGAGAAGATGGCTGACGGGCACGGCGACATTGTCAAAATTGACCGTACGCGTCGGCTGCGTATTCCATCCCATCTTGCGTTCATTGGAACCGAAGGAGACGCCCTCCATATCCTTGAAGATTACCAGGGCGGAAATGCCTTTCGGTCCCTCGGCACCGGTACGGGCCATGACGATGTAAACGTCGCTGGAACCTGCGCCGGAGATGAATTGCTTGGTGCCGTTGACGATGAAATAATCACCGTCGCGCACGGCGCGAGTACGCAAGGCCGCAGCATCCGATCCAACGGAAGGTTCGGTCAGACAATAGCTGCCGACCCAATCCATTCGGCAAAGGCGCGGCACCCATTCGGTTCGCTGGGCGGGAGCGCCATAAGAGGCAATCATCCAAGCCACCATATTGTGGATGGACAGGAAAGCCGCTGTCGAAGGACAGGCCTTGGCCAGGGCCTCGAAAATCACAACGGCATCGATCCGCTTGAGCCCCGAGCCGCCAATGTCTTCGTCAACATAAATTCCGGCCATGCCAAGATTTGCGGCATGACGCAAAGTATCATGCGGAAAATGCTTCTTTTCGTCCCATTCGAGTGCATAAGGCGC
Source organism: Beijerinckia mobilis (assembly GCF_000745425.1). Taxonomy (GTDB): domain Bacteria; phylum Pseudomonadota; class Alphaproteobacteria; order Rhizobiales; family Beijerinckiaceae; genus Beijerinckia; species Beijerinckia mobilis. The sequence continues at coordinate 5,933 of NZ_JQJH01000029.1, read as the reverse complement.
GATATGCTCCTCACCGAAGCTCCGCGCCATTTCCTCGATGGCGCCTTGCTCCTCGGTCAATTGCCAATGCGTCATGAGTGGCCTCGGCGCTTTAATTCATGGTCGGAATGACGAAACTTGCTCCATCCTTGATGCCGGACGGCCAACGTGACGTCACCGTCTTGGTCTTCGTGTAAAAGCGGATGGCATCGGGGCCATGCTGGTTGAGATCACCGAAAGCCGACCGTTTCCAGCCGCCGAATGTGTAGTAAGCGAGCGGCACGGGGATCGGCACATTCACGCCAACCATGCCGACTTGGACCTTGCTGACGAAATCGCGTGCGGCATCGCCATCGCGCGTGAAGATCGCAACGCCGTTGCCATATTCATGCTCGTTTGTCATGCGCAGGGCTTGTTCGTAATTCGCCGCGCGAGCAACTGCCAGGACGGGTCCAAAAACTTCTTCCCGGTAAATGCGCATTTTCGGTGTGACATGGTCAAATAGAGAGCCGCCCATGTAAAAGCCTTTTTCATAGCCCTGCATAGTGAAGCCACGCCCATCCACACGCAATGTCGCCCCTTCCTGAACCCCGAGATCGACATAATTGCGAACACGGTCCACAGCCTCGCGGCTGATGAGAGGCCCGAAATCAGCATCATCGTCATTGGACGGACCAATCCGCAGATTTTCAACGCGCGGCACCAGACGCTCCAGCAGAGCCTCCGCAGTTTGTTCGCCGATCGGTACGGCGACTGAAATAGCCATGCAGCGTTCGCCAGCCGACCCATAGCCCGCGCCAACCAGCGCATCGGTCGCCTGATCGAGATCAGCATCGGGCATGATGATCATGTGATTTTTGGCGCCACCAAAACATTGCACCCGTTTGCCTGCGGTGCAGCCTTTTGAATAAATATATTCAGCGATCGCAGTCGAACCGACGAAACCCACAGCTTTGATATCTGGATGTTCAAGGATGGCATCGACGACATCCTTGTTTCCATGAACGACATTTAAAATGCCAGCGGGCAGGCCCGCTTCCAGCATCAGCTCGGCAAGCCGCAGCGGTACCGAAGGCGTCCGTTCAGAAGGCTTGAGGATGAAAGCATTTCCGCAAGCGATCGCCGGCGCGAATTTCCACATCGGAATCATGGCGGGAAAATTGAACGGCGTGATGCCGGCCACAACACCGAGCGGCTGACGCATCGAGTAAATGTCGATGCCCGGGCCGGCTCCTTCAGTGTATTCACCTTTCAGCAAATGTGGAATGCCGCAGGTAAATTCGACGACTTCGAGACCACGCTGGATATCACCACGTGCATCGGGAATAGTCTTGCCGTGCTCGGCAGCCAGCAGTTCAGCCAAGGCGGTATAATCACGCTGGATCAGCCGCAGAAACTCCATCATTACGCGGCTGCGTTTTTGCGGGTTCAGCGCCGCCCAAGCCGGTTGAGCCGCTTTGGCATTTTCGACGGCTGCATTGAGTTCAGCCCGGCCGGCCAGCGGAACGCGAGCCGAGATCTCTCCGGTCATTGGTGTAAAAACATCGGCGAATTGGCCCGATTTGCCAGCGATGTGCTGACCACCAATGAAATGGTTGAGCTCGATCGTCACGATGGGTTTCCTCTTCTTTAATGGGCGGATCATCCGCCTTTTCTGCGCCTTGCGGGGCTTTATCGGAGGTAAGTCTATATTGGTGAATCTCACAAACAATGCGATAAATTCGCATTCTAATGTGCATAGATTCACATACTGATGAGGCCGGAGTGAGCGATTTTGATTGGAATCATTTACGCTCGTTTTTGACAGTCGCGCGTACCGGACGCCTGACAATTTCCGCACGCAAGCTCGGTATTGATCATACGACACTCGGCCGCCGTATCGCTGGCCTGGAAGAGGCCCTCAAGGTCCAATTATTCGAGCGTCATCCAACCGGATACCGGCTGACCAACGCCGGAGAACGGCTGCTGTATTCGGCGGAAGCGATGGAAAGCATTGCACTGAACGCGCAGAAACAGATCGGCGGAGAGGATCTGTCCGTGACCGGTGCCGTGCGCATTGGCGCGCCCGAAGGGTTCGGCAGCGATTTCCTAGCTTCGCGCATCGCGACTCTCTGCCGTAAGCATCCGCAACTGGAAATTCAGATCGTCGCCATGCCACGTCTGTTCAGCCTGTCAAAGCGCGAAGCCGATATAGCCATCGGTCTTTCCCGTCCACGCGAAGGCCGGCTCGTCACACGTAAACTCATCGATTATCGTTTGCGGCTTTATGCATCATCAAACTATCTGGCGACAGTGCCGCCCGTACACTCAGTTGAAGATCTACGTGGCTGCCGTTTTATCGGCTATATCGATGATCTGATCTATAGTCAGCAGCTCGATTATCTCGGTGAGATCGCCAATTTCCTGTCACCCCAGTTTAAAAGTTCCAATCTGATTGCACAGCTGAATGCGACAATCAAAGGGGCCGGGATTTGCGTATTGCCCGATTTCATTGCCCTCGGCCGCGAAGAGCTTGTTCCGGTTCTGGCCGGTGAGATCAGTTTGATACGCTCGTTTTGGCTGATTACTCATGCCGATTTACGTAGCCTGGCCAGGATCAAGACAGTTTCCGCCTTCATCAGCAGCGAAGTCAAGGCCGCTCAAGCCTTGTTCAGGCCGACTGATGACACATTCTGAAATCTCCGCAAACAGACTTGCCAAGAAACTGAAACGTTCCTCCGGAGACAATTTCAAGGGCCAGCATTTCACGGACTGGCTAATCCTACGGGTCGTTTCCTAGTATCTGCGCTATCCTTTCAGCTACCAGGATCTTGTATAACCTCACCCGGCGATAAAGAGACGGCGTTCTTCCCGGAAGCGACTGGCAAGGAAGCCACGCAGCGCCGCTATCCGCCGCACCTCTGCCGTGTCTGGGTGCGCCAGAAGAAAATAGGATCGCCGGAACGTAATTTCGGGGAGGATCCGCACTAAACTCTCCTCATGCCGGCTGGCGGCGAAATCATGCAGCACGCCAATTCCGACACCGGCGCACACGGCCTCCATCTGCCCCATGACGCTGGCGCAGCGAAACTGCCTCGTGCTGTGTTTTTCAAGCATATCGGAATAATCAAGCGCCGAGGCATAAGCGAGATCCTCTACGCCCGTTACCACCACATGATCGCTAAATGTTTCCAGGCTTTGCGGCGTTCCGTAACGCTCAAGATAGGAGCGCGCGGCATAGACTCCGAGCGTGTAATCGGTCAAGCGCGAGACCCGCAGACGTCCCTCCGTCGGCCGATCGAGGACGATGGCGAGATCGGCCTCACGTCGCGACAGTGAAAAGACGCGCGGCAAAGGCACGAGTTCCACCGTGAGATGAGGATGCTGCATCGCAAGACGGCCGAGTTCAGCCGCCAGGAAATAATTGCCGAGACCATCGGGCGCTCCGATGCGCACGGTACCGGCGACTTCCGCGACCGCCGCCCGGAAGCTTTCGGCAATATCCTGCATCTCGGTCTCGACCCGTTCGGCGGCAGGAAGCAGCCGTTCTCCTGCTTCCGTCAGCATACAGCCGGCCGGCCGGCGATCGAAGAGCGGCGTGCCGAGCGCCTCCTCCAAGGCATCCAGCCGGCGCGCGACCGTGGCATGGTTCAGGCCCAGGCGCCTTGCAGATGCAAGCAGCTGCCCATAGCGCGCGATGGCCAGAAAGATGCGCAAATGATCCCAATCCATGACTTTAAATCCCGCACAATGAATATGCGGAAAATAGCATTGAAGATGATTGTTTAAAGCGCGAAGACCAATGCGCAGCGCATTTTGCCTTTCGCGCGAGGCCAAACCCAAAACATTTTAGAGGAGGAAGACCAATGCCCATGGCAATCGACCATTTCATTGCAGGCCAAAAAGTGCCTGGAAAAAGCGGCCGTACTGCTCCCGTGTTTAATCCGGCCACCGGTCTGCAATCGGGTGAAGTGGCACTCGCCTCGACCAATGAAGTGCGCGCGGCAGTGGAAGCCGCCGTTGCCGCCGCTCCGGAATGGGCCGCGACGACACCTCTGCGGCGCGCTCGCATCCTCAACAAATTCCTCACTATTCTGAACGAACGGATCGACAAACTCGCCGCCGTCATCACATCCGAGCATGGCAAGGTCCTGTCCGACGCCAGGGGCGAGATCCAGCGCGGCATGGAAGTCGTCGAATTCGCCACCGCCGCTCCACAATTGCTGAAAGGTGAGTTTACGGAGGATGTCGGAACGCGTGTGGATAGTCATGCCATGCGTCAACCTCTTGGTGTTGTCGCCGGCATCACGCCCTTCAATTTTCCGGCGATGGTGCCGATGTGGATGTTCCCCGTGGCGCTTGCCTGCGGCAATACATTCATCCTGAAACCCTCCGAGCGCGATCCCTCCGCCTCGCTTCTCCTCGCCGAATGGCTGAAGGAATCCGGCCTTCCCGATGGCGTGTTCAATGTCATCCAGGGAGACAAAGAAGCTGTCGACGCACTGCTCAATGATCCCGACATACAGGCAGTGAGCTTCGTAGGCTCCACGCCCATTGCCCGCTATATCTACGAGACAGCGGCGCGTACCGGAAAACGCGCTCAGGCGCTCGGCGGCGCCAAGAACCATATGATCATCATGCCCGATGCAGACATGGAGCAGACGGTCGATGCCCTCATGGGTGCCGCCTATGGCTCGGCGGGCGAGCGGTGCATGGCCATCTCCGTCGCCGTGCCGGTCGGTGAAAAAACCGCCGAAACGCTGCTTGCGAAACTGGAACCCCGTGTACGCGCGCTAAAGATTGGCCCCGGCACGGATCCTGAAGCCGAGATGGGGCCGCTCGTGACCAGACAGCACCTCGACAAAGTGTCGGGCTATGTGGACCAGGGTGTCGCCGAAGGCGCGAAGCTGATCGTCGACGGGCGCGGCGTCAAATTGCAGGGATATGAAGACGGTTATTTCATTGGTGGAACATTATTCGATCATGTGACGCCAAACATGAAGATCTATAAGGAAGAGATCTTCGGCCCCGTCCTCGCCGTGGTGCGTGCCGACACATATGCGACCGCCGCGCGGCTCATCAACGAGCATGAATTCGGCAATGGCACCGCCATATTCACACGAGATGGTGATGCGGCGCGCGAATTCGCCCATTCAATCAAGGTCGGAATGGTCGGGATCAATGTCCCCATCCCCGTGCCCATGGCCTTTCATTCCTTTGGCGGCTGGAAAGCCTCGTTGTTTGGCGATCATCACATGCACGGACCGGAGGGCGTGCGCTTCTATACGCGGCTGAAGACTATCACGACCCGCTGGCCCACGGGAATTCGCGCCGGTGCCGAATTCTCCATGCCGACCATGAAGTAAATTCAATCAGGCTGACATCAGTTTTCGTTCAATAATGCCAATTGATTGAGGGTTTTCAACCGCGTCGATCATGAAAGTGAACAAAACGCCAGACGAGCCTCTCTCGATCAATGCGATCGAGAGAGGCTCCATCCTTTTGCACCCGTGTAGATCGCTGGTAGACCAAAGGCTGTTATCCTCCCACATGACCGTTCTTTTTGGATGCGATCAACTGAATAACGGAACCGACATCTTCAGGGCAATGATATCGGAGGCCAAAGTCTCCATTCGCTTCTAGGTCCTGTTGACGAATAGGATTCCCAAGTTGCGAAGGTTCTGATTCAAAGTCGCTTTCAGAAGGAGGCGACTTTGATTCGTGGGCTGATGTCGGATGAAGAATGGGCCTGTCTTGAGCCGTTCGTGACGCGGCGCGGGCCGCATAGCGGGCGACGTGCGAAGGACCATCGCCTTGTTCTTGATGGTATTTTCTGGATTTCCCGCACGGGCGTGCAATGGCGCGATTTGCACGAGCATTTCGGCAAATGGTCATCAGTTTATCGCCAGTTTCGGCGCTGGACGCTGGCTGGATTGTGGGAAACGCTGCTCGAAGCCTTGAATGAGACCGAAGGT
>NZ_JQJH01000028.1 GCF_000745425.1 Beijerinckia mobilis | reverse complement strand
TGTCGACCTTGTTCAGGAACACCACCAGAGCCGGAACGCCGACCTGGCGCGCCAGAAGGATGTGTTCGCGCGTCTGCGGCATCGGGCCATCGGCCGCCGAAACCACCAGGATCGCGCCGTCCATCTGCGCCGCGCCGGTGATCATGTTCTTCACATAGTCCGCGTGGCCGGGGCAGTCGACATGCGCGTAGTGGCGCTTCGGCGTCTCATATTCAACATGCGCCGTCGAAATCGTGATACCGCGCGCCTTCTCCTCCGGCGCCTTGTCGATCTGGTCATAGGCCGTGAACGTCGCGCCGCCCGCTTCCGCAAGAACCTTGGTGATCGCCGCCGTCAATGACGTCTTCCCATGGTCAACGTGACCAATCGTCCCAATGTTGCAATGCGGCTTCGTCCGCTCAAATTTTTCCTTGCCCATAGGCGAAAACCTCAATCCTTCATGTACGAGAAGAATGACCGGGAGAACTGGTCGTATCAGAGCACGGCACTTGCGGGCATTGTCCGCGCAAGAAACGTCGCTTTGCGTTGAAGCCTCTTGAAAAAGAGCTCCTTGAAAAGGAGCTTATGGGGAAACGAACTCATAGAGCATTTTTGGGTGGAGCGTTTCTGGATATATCCGGAACGCTCCAGCAAGAAGACGAGTTCGCCTTGACAGGAATCGGATCGGAGGCCTCCGACCGCGCTCTCGATACAGGGAGCGCGGATAAAGTCAAGCGGCGCTGCAAGGATGAAAGCGCCGCCCGTTGTTCCAGCAACGGATCGACACGCTATCTCCCTGAGGACGCTATCAATTCCCTTACGAAGGGCACGCTTCCACTGTGAGCCGATGGCCTCGTCGCGGTCGCGGAAGCGACGCCGCTCAGGCGGCCGTGGGCGCCCCGTTCTCGTTGAAGAAGAGTTCGGTCGTATCGCCATCCATGAAGATTTCGGCCCGCCGGACAATGCCCGCGCTGTCATATTCGTATTTATGGGAAATCTCGACTTCCCCGTAGACCATCTTCTTGAAACCTTCGAGCCGCTCCTGACCGTCGAAATAGGCGACGATGAAGGTATTGCGGTTGCGCAAGGCTTCAGGTTCCAAGGGATTGATCATCCGCACCGGCAGCTTCACACCCGTATAGGAAACAAAATAACGAGCGTTCTCAGGATCCTGAGTCGTGTCGTAATTGACATCATGCGGCACGTTCTCGATATAATCCTCGGTGTCGTTCATGCGCGGTGATCCGTTAGAAAAACTGTTGATCCGCTCTCTTTACGATGAAATGCCATGACAGGACAATGCCCTGGCTTTCCGTTGTGGGAGAGGAAAAAGACGGATCGGCGCGCGACCAAGTCGCCAACTCAAACCACCGGCCTTGACGGGCAGGCGGCGCACGCGCACTTTTCGCACATGGCTCATTCGCGCGATCAATTCGAAATCACCAGCGACATCCTGCTGCGCGCCTATTCGATCGGCCTGTTTCCCATGGCCGAAAGCGCCGAAGACCCGAATCTGTTCTGGGTCGATCCGGAATTGCGAGGCATTTTTCCGCTCGACGGCATGATTATCTCGAAAAGTCTCGCCAAGACGATCCGCACGGATCGTTTCGAGGTCCGCGTCGATTATGATTTCGACGCCGTCATCAATCAATGCGCCGCCGCGACTGAAACCCGGGACAAGACCTGGATCAATACCCGTATCCGCCTGCTCTACCGGCAATTATTCGATCTCGGCCATGTTCACACGGTCGAAACATGGCAGGACGATGCCCTCGTCGGCGGTCTTTATGGCGTCCATCTCGGCGGTGCGTTTTTCGGCGAAAGCATGTTCCACCGCAAATCGGACGCCTCCAAGGTCGCCCTTGCCCATCTTGCCGCCCGCCTCATCCATGGCGGCTTCAGCCTGCTCGACACCCAATTCGTGACGCCGCATCTCGCCACGCTCGGCGCTGTGGAAGTGCCGAAGGAAAACTACCGCCGGCTTCTGGCCGAGGCCATGTCGATCCCCGCAGATTTCTGGCGCTGGCCCAAAAACCAGGTGATCAGTGGCGCGGATGTGCTGGCGACAATCCGTCAGAATAGCGCGCCACGTGACTGAAACGAGTGCATTTGCGGAGGTGTGTTAAAAGAGCCCGTCCGGCGGCGGTTCTACCGGCTGCGGCGCTGCGCGGCGGCGTTGCTTGCGCTGTGCGGGAGGCGTGGCATCCGGAATCATTCCAGGCGGTGGCCCGACCTCGATCGGAGCGCCCGACATACTTTCTGGATCCATTCTCTCGATGGGAGGCGGTGGTGCCCAATTGTCACGCGTACCGCCGCCGTTATCATCGAGCGGTTGCTCGACAGGCTTCGGTTTGGCTCTGGACTTGACGGGTTTGGCCGGTGTCTCCGCTGGAGCGGCTTCCTTGGCGTTCTCTGGCGTCGGCGGGACGCCAGCCGTCTCGTTCGGGGTCGGCAGCACTTCCTTGCCGCCTTTGCAATCATTCAGCCAGATATCATAGACGGGATGTTCCAGTGCATGGAGCCCCGGGCTCGACGCAAACATCCAGCCGGTAAAGACGCGTTTCGGCGGCTTTTTCTTGTCGTCGGCGTCGATCTCGTCAATCTCGACGAAAGTGATCGTCTGCGGCGTTTCCGTCGATGGGCGCGTATAACAGGCACGCTCGGTGATCTGCAGCGTTCCGAACTGAACCGTTTCGTCGGTCGCGACCTCGAAGGAAATGATCCGGCCGGTGATCTTGTCAAGGCCCGAAAAGACGGCAAGCGGATGTCGGATTCGATCAGCAACGGCCGGACCGACAAACAATGTCAGTCCACCGAACGCCAATAGAAACAAGGGTCGGCTAACAGGGAAAAGGAGAGCGGAAAAGCGCAAGCAGGTCTCGCGGTTATAGGCAGGCCGTCCGGCATCGCCGTTTCAAAGAGATGCCTTCATCAAGATAGACCCGAAGTCCGCAGGAATTCCGGGTTCCGTTCTTGCAATTCTTGCCACTGCCGGAATACCGGCCGACAGCAGCCAACGAGACAGGTTGGCCCATCAGGCCTCCGGCGTCCAGGCCTCGTAATCTCCGGTGGCCGGCGGGCGCGCATTGGCGGCCAGAATCGAGCCCGACGGCCGCCACGCTTCAGGCGTGCCGGTCATATTGGGCAAATGCGGCAATTGCCAGGACCGTGGCTTGTAATCTTCCTGCGTCGGCGGCACGTCGGTTGTATGGTGCAGCCAGCCATACCAGCCGGGCGGAGTCATCGATCCTTCCGACACGCCGGCATAGATGACCCAGCGCCGCTCGAAGCCAAGCGCGGGATCGATACCTGGCTTGCGATAATAGATGTTGCCGAATTCGTCGCGACCGACTTCTTCACCATATCGTTTGGTATAGATCATGGTGTTCAGCGTCGCGCCATTCCACCATGTGAAAATTCGCGTCAGGAGATTCATCGAGCGGTTCGCTTTCCTGAATGTTCAGCCCCGAAACCCTGTCCCGAGACATTTGCATGACTCAAGACCCCCGCCGGCTGCTTCTTATGGCGGGCCAAATTCCCGCTGTCCAGTCCCCCAAAGTCACCCAAGCGCAGACCATGACATGATCCGCCTTCACGCCAATCCGCCGGAAAGACCATGATTCACGCCCTCGCACTTCTGCTCTTCTGCCAGCTTCTGGGCGAAATTTTCACGCGCGCCCTCGGCCTCTCCCTGCCTGGTCCCGTGGCGGGCCTCGGCTTTCTTTTCCTTTGGTTCTGCTGGCGCCAATGGCGCGACGGCGCACCTGATCGCGTCGTTTCACCGGAGGTCGAGACGCTTGCCACGGCTCTTTTGCGCTATCTCGCCGTTTTGTTCATTCCCGTGGCGGTCGGCGTAATGGATCAGGCCCAAATGCTGCGCCAATATGGCGTCGGCATCATCGTCAGCGTGCTTCTCTCGGGCATTGCCGCACTCGCCGTCACCTCGCTCATTTTTGAATGGGTCATGCGCCGGATGGAGCCGCCGAAAGAGGACGGAGCCGCGCCGGTAGAAAGTCTCGCATCGCCAATGGGCAGAGGGAATGACGGTCATGCATAATACTTCGGCTGGTATCTGGGTCTACCTTTCCGCTCATCCTTTGTTCTGGCTCACAGCCACGCTCGGCGCCTTTCTTTTCGCGGAGGAAGCCGCGGCACGAATCGGACGCCCGCCCTGGGCCAATCCCGTTCTCATTTCGGCGCTTTTGCTGATCGGGCTGCTGCTCGCGACCGGAACCGATTACGCGACCTATTTCCAGGGCGCGCAATTCATCCATTTCCTGCTCGGCCCCGCCACTGTCGCACTGGCCGTGCCGCTTTATCGCAATCTCGAGCGCGTCCGCGTGCTTTTCCTGCCGATGATGCTGGCGCTCGCTGCCGGCTCGCTCACCGCCATCGTCAGCGCTGTGCTGATCGGCCGGCTGTTCGGATTGCCGCACGAAGTCTTGGTCTCGCTCGCGCCGAAGTCGGTCACCATGCCGATCGCCATGAGCCTCGCCGAAAATCTCGGCGGCATCCCCGCCCTGACGGCCTGTTTCGTTCTCATGGCCGGTATTTTCGGCGCCATGAGCGTCACCGCGCTGTTGAACCTGTTCCGTATCAGGGATTTCGCCGCCCGCGGCTTCGCTGTCGGCCTCTCGGCCCATGGTATCGGCGTCGCGCGGGCGCTGCAATGCGATCCGGTGGCAGGAGCCTTCGCGGGCATCGCTTTGGGGCTCAACGGCGCCATGACCGGCATCGCCGTGCCAATCGTACTGCCGTGGATCCTCGGAAGTTAAGGGACGTTAACTATATAAGAACCAAGGGCATAGAAGAAGCGTCATCACTTTTTCTGGCGAACTTTTCCACAGCCAAAAGAATCCAGAATCTAAACATCTTTTGGCGTTTGCCACAGAAATGCGGCGACCAACTCAATGCCATCAGGTTCAAAGAGGATCGTTCGATGCGCTAAAATACAAGCAATTCTCGATTCTTGAATTCAGGGGCCAATGCCATGCAGATCTCTCGGCGCTACACGAACTCGTCGGCTGATCCTTATGCGGGCATCGCTTTCCGCGCGGCCAAAAGCGAAATCCGCAATCCCGACGGTTCCGTCGTCTTTTCCCTCGAAGGCATCGAAGTGCCCGCCGTCTGGAGTCAGGTGGCCTCCGATGTCCTCGCCCAAAAATATTTTCGCAAGGCCGGTGTGCCCGCGCGCCTGAAGCGGATCGAGGAACATGACGTTCCCTCCTTCCTCTGGCGCGGCACGGCCGATACGGAGGCACTCGCGGCGCTGCCCCCGGCCGAGCGATTCGTTTCCGAAACCTCCGCCAAGCAGGTGTTCGACCGGCTCGCCGGCGCATGGACCTATTGGGGCTGGAAAGGCCATTATTTCGACACCGAGGAGGATGCGCAGGCCTTTTTCGACGAATTGCGCTTCATGCTGGCCGCCCAGATGGTCGCTCCCAATTCGCCGCAATGGTTCAACACCGGCCTCTTCTGGGCCTATGGCATCGATGGGCCGAGCCAGGGCCATTATTACGTCGATCCGTTCAACGGCGAATTGGTGCAGTCGCAATCGGCCTATGAACATCCGCAGCCGCATGCCTGTTTCATCCAGTCCGTGCAGGATGATCTCGTCAATGAGGGCGGCATCATGGATCTGTGGGTGCGCGAGGCGCGCCTGTTTAAATATGGTTCCGGCACCGGCTCCAATTTCTCGAAACTGCGCGGCGAGAACGAAAAGCTTTCGGGCGGCGGCAAATCCTCCGGCCTCATGTCCTTCCTGAAGATCGGTGACAGGGCGGCGGGCGCGATCAAATCCGGCGGCACGACGCGGCGCGCGGCGAAAATGGTCGTCGTCGATGCCGACCATCCGGACATTGAGGATTATATCGACTGGAAGATGCGCGAGGAGCAGAAGGTCGCCGCCCTCGTCGCCGGTTCCAAGGCGATGAAGAAGGCGATGAAGGCGATTGTGCGCGCCTGTGTCAATTGCGAGGGGCCCGGCGATGATTGCTTCAACCCGGAGAAGAATCCGGCGCTGAAGCGCGAGATCAAGCTGGCGCGCCGCGCCTTCGTGCCCGATGGCGCGATCAAGAAAGTGATCCAGCTCGTGCGCCAGGGCGAGACGGATCTCGATTTCGAGACCTTCACGACCGATTGGGATTCGGAGGCCTATCTCACCGTCTCCGGCCAGAATTCCAACAATTCCGTCCGTGTCACCGATGATTTCCTGCGCGCCGTCGAGACGGATGCGCCGTGGAACCTGACCCGCCGTCTCGACGGCAAGGCGCATAAGACGCTTCCCGCGCGCGATCTGTGGGAAAAGATCGGCCGCGCCGCCTGGGCCTCGGCCGATCCCGGCCTGCAGTACCATACGACGATCAATGATTGGCATACCTGCCCGACCGATGGCGCGATCGTCGCTTCCAATCCGTGTTCGGAATATATGTTCCTCGACGACACGGCGTGTAATCTCGCGTCACTGAACCTGTTACAGTTCCGCGATCCGCAGACGAAGATCTTCGACGTCGGCGCCTATGAACATGCCGTGCGTCTATGGACCATCGTGCTCGAAATTTCGGTGATGATGGCGCAGTTCCCGTCGCGGGAAATCGCTTTGCTCTCCTATGAATTCCGCACGCTGGGGCTCGGCTTCGCCAATATTGGCGGCCTGCTCATGTCGTCCGGCATCCCCTATGATTCGGATTCCGGTCGCGCCATCTGCGGTGCCTTGTCCGCCATCATGACCGGCGTTGCCTATGCGACTTCGGCGGAAATGGCCGGCGAACTCGGGCCGTTCAACGGCTACAGCCGCAATGCCTCGGCCATGCTGCGCGTCATGCGCAACCATGCGCGCGCCGCGCGCGGCGAAAGCACCGGCTATGAGGCGCTTGCCATCTCACCCGTGCCGCTCGACCACGCGGCCCTGCGCGCCACGGCAGCGCTCGGCGCTCCGGTCCTCGCCCGCCATGCTGTTGCCGCCTGGGACAAGGCCGTCACGCTCGGCACGCGCCACGGCTATCGCAATGCACAGGTCTCCGTCGTCGCTCCGACCGGCACGATCGGCCTGGTGATGGATTGCGACACGACGGGCATCGAGCCCGATTTCGCTCTCGTGAAATTCAAGAAACTCGCGGGCGGCGGCTATTTCAAGATCATCAATCGCGCCGTGCCGGAAGGTTTGCGCGCGCTCGGCTATCCGGAAGCCCAGATCGCCGAGATCGAGGCCTTCGCCGTCGGCCATGCCTCGCTCGCCAATGCGCCGGCCATCAACCACGCGAGCCTGATGGCGCGCGGTTTCACGACGGAAAAACTGGCCGCTGTCGAGGCGGCGCTGGTCTCTGCCTTCGATATCAAATTCGTCTTCAACAAATGGACGCTCGGCGCGGATTTCCTGATCGAAACGCTCGGCATTGCCGCCGAGAAGATCGACGAGCCGAATTTCGATCTTTTGTCCGCCATCGGCTTTTCGCGCCAGGAGATCGAGGCCGCAAACATCCATGTCTGCGGCGCGATGACGGTCGAGGGCGCACCCTATCTGAAACCCGAGCATTATGGCGTCTTCGATTGCGCCAGCATTTGCGGGCGCACCGGCAAACGCTTTCTCTCGGTCGAAAGCCATATCCGCATGATGGCGGCCTCACAGCCGTTCATCTCCGGTGCCATTTCCAAGACGATCAACATGCCGAACGAGGCGACGATCGAGGATTGCAAGAGCGCCTATCTGCTGTCCTGGCGGCTGGGCCTCAAGGCCAATGCGCTCTATCGCGACGGGTCGAAACTGTCGCAGCCGCTGAACAGCCAGCTCCTGCAGGATGACGAGGACGAGACCGAGGACGCTCTGGAAGCGCTCGCCGCCGCGTCCGCACCAACCCGCAGCACGATCGTCGCCGAGAAGATCGTCGAGCGCATTGTCGAAAAGACCGAGCGCATCCGCGAGCGTGAGCGCCTGCCCGACCGCCGCAAGGGCTACACACAAAAGGCAGTCGTCGGCGGCCACAAGGTCTATCTGCGCACCGGCGAATATGCCGATGGCCGGATCGGCGAGATCTTCATCGACATGCACAAGGAAGGCGCGGCCTTCCGCTCGTTGATGAACAATTTCGCCATCGCCATTTCCGTGGGCCTGCAATATGGCGTGCCGCTGGACGAATATGTCGACGCCTTCACCTTCACCCGCTTCGAGCCGGCGGGCCTGGTGCAGGGCAATGACGCGATCAAGAATGCCACGTCGATCCTCGATTACGTGTTCCGCGAACTCGCCATCTCCTATCTCGGCCGCAACGATCTCGCCCATGTCGATCCGAGCGAAATCGGCCCGGATGTCCTCGGCCATGGCGAGAAGCAAAGCACGCGTCAGCCGCAGATTCCCGCCGTGCCGCCGGGCACCGCCAAGCTCGTTTCGCATGGCTTCGTCCGTTCCAAGGCCGACAAGCTCATGCTCGTCCAAGGCGGCATGATCGGCACGACAACGCAAGGCGCCAATGCGCTCGCCATCACACAGACGACCGCGCTGAAGGAAGAACTCGTCGAGGAAGTTTCGGCCGAACTCGGTTCACTCGATTGGGGTCCCGCCTCGACGATCGCTGGCAAGCGGGCAGAAGCCCGGATGAAGGGCTATACGGGAGATTCCTGCACCGAATGCGGTAATTTCACGCTGGTGCGCAACGGCACCTGTCTGAAATGCGATACCTGCGGCGCGACGACGGGATGCTCGTGACTTCTATGTCCCTAACCGCATGAGAATCCATCCGGAAAGAGCCTCTCTTTCCGGATGGCTGCCATATTGAGCCAGCTTGGCCAACGCTGCCATGCCGGAGACAATGACAATCGATTGCCATTAGGGAATGATCAGACAAGATCCCCGCGCAAGAGAGTTTTCAATCTCATGGCGTCGTGAAACGCCCTGTTCTGCGCCGTATTGTTAAAGAACATAAAGACATCGCGTCCTGCCTTGAGCGGTTTCGCCTGATCGGCAATCAAACAGGCATCTCGCGGCTCACTTCCTTGCGACCATGTATGCGTGCGCCGAGCCCAAAGATTGAGCGCTTCCTCATCATATCCGCTGACATAGAGTTGGCGCGCGCCATGGAAGCGACAATAGATGAAATCGGCGGTAACATCCGTCAACAAGGGCCATTTCGGACTATCAGCGCAGACCAGCGCCACCCCAAATTCACGCAGCAGATCGATGAAAGCAGGCGCTCGGAAAGTGTCATTGCGGATTTCGACCGCGTGACGCAGGGGATGAATGTCCTCAATGAGCAGTCCACAACGGTCTGTCGGCAGATCATGAGACTGTGCAAGCTTGCGCGCCGCCTCCGTATCCTGTGGCAAGAGCGCCAGAAAGGCACGGAACGCATCGGCCTCGAATGTCCGTGCGGGTGGAAATTGCCAGAGAATGGGGCCAAGTTTCCGGCCCAAATGCAGGAGACCGGAGGCAAAAAAATTTGCGAGCCCTGTTTTCAGCTCTTCGCCTTCACGAGTTTGCGTGATGAAGCGAGAGCCTTTGACGGCGAAGACGAACGTTTCCGGCGTTTCATCATGCCAGCTCCGAAAGACCGTCGGATGCTGCAACCGGTAGAATGTGGCATTGATTTCTATCGTATCGAATTGCCGCGACGCGTAAAAAAGCTCCTGCCCATGCGGCAGCCCTTTTGGATAGAAAGATCCACGCAAAGGCGCATAGGCCCAACCGGACGTTCCGACGCGTATCGTTCCCGCCATGGTTTTCCCACATGCTGCAATGCTCACGCGGGAAGAATGCGGCAGCCTGAAAAATGTCCCCTCACAATGGCCTTATCCGCTAAGGGTAAGCAGGTTTTTTCTGGAAAAGCGGCTTTGCATGGCCCATTCTGACAGGCGGACCTGTCAGAAGATTCTCCCGATCCGCCTGACGGACGGATACATGGAGCTTCGGACCTTATCCCCGGCGGTGGTGCTGATGGCCGAACATGCGCTGGCATTCCGGGCTCAGCTTCGAATAGAAATGCCTCATGCAATGCGTGACATTCGCAACATCGGGGATGAAACGGTTGCAAAGACGTTCGGCATCCGGCCGGCATGCACGTGTCTGTTCCGCACGGCTGAAAGCAAAAGCTTGTGTCGAGCTGACAAGAAGGATGGAAGCAAGCAGAATTTTGGTCATCAGAGATCCGAATTTGACGAAAAAGAAGTCATGGTGGATCAATCCCATGGATATACCATTCAGATTGATCGACCTTTCTCTGCTTAACCGCTTCCATAAAGTCTGCCAAGACTTGGTAACATTAACATTTATGCCAGCGCCAAAAGTATCTTTACCAGATAAGCACCAGATTTGACTTACTCTAATGCAATAAATCTATCTTAACGGCGTGCCGCAAGCATGTAGTTGATATCAAGATTATGTGAAAGCCGCCATTGTCCGCGCAATGGATCATAGACCGCACCGGTCCGATCAATGACACTCAGACCATTGGCGCGAACCATCCGCGTTAATTCATCTGGGGTAATGAATTGACGCCAATCATGCGTCCCCGGCTCGACCCAGCGCAAAATATATTCAGCGCCGACAATCGCCAGGGCAAAGCTCTTTAAAGTCCGGTTCAGGGTCGCAGCCACAAGAAGGCCACCGGGCCTGACCAATGCCGACGCTCTGCTCAAAAATTCAGGAACATCGGCGACATGTTCCAGAACTTCCATCGTCAGCACCGCGTCGAAGGAAACATCCGGCGATAAATCTTCGACGCGTTGACAACGATAATCGATCGAAAGTCCGGATTTTGCTGCATGAGCCCGTGCAACCTC
This sequence comes from Beijerinckia mobilis, assembly GCF_000745425.1. GTDB lineage: Bacteria > Pseudomonadota > Alphaproteobacteria > Rhizobiales > Beijerinckiaceae > Beijerinckia > Beijerinckia mobilis. The sequence continues at coordinate 24,556 of NZ_JQJH01000028.1, read as the reverse complement.
AATATTCCGGGGCGCCGGGTCGATCGCCGTCACAATGGCACCAAGCCGGGCCAGCGGTTCCGCAAGCAGCCCCGCCCCGCAGCCAATATCCAGAAGACGCAGTCCTGCGAGCGGCTCTTCCGCCCGGCGGTCGCGCGGCCGCCCGTTCTCCTGAGGAAAATGGCGGCACAGGAGATCGCGCAAATAGCCAATGCGAACCGGGTTGAAGGCATGGAGGGCAGCCATTTTCCCTTTCGGATCCCACCATTCCTCACCGACACGATCGAACCGCGCGACATCTTCGGCATCGACCGTCGAGCCCTGCGCCTTGTCTTCGGTCATAGTGCCAGCCTCCAGAATGGAATGAAACGAATCTCCACATGCAGGCGCGCTTCTAGCACGCTTTCAGCCTATATTGAGCGCGTCTTCCCGGCTCAATTGGCTTCAGCCTTGCTATGAAGTCGCTCTTCGCTCACGATGGTCGACAAGGCTCGAACGCGCCGCATCCTCATCCTTTGCTCACCCATTGGCACAGAACATATTCGCCTAGCTCTGCATAACCTTCCTCAACGTGCCTTCGGCGGTTTCCGTATCCCTCACAAAAAACAACAGCACTTTCAAATCTTTCGAGTCGTTCCGTCATTCCCCTCAAGACGAAATGACTCTAAAAATCAGCGCAAATTCGGGCTCCAACCAAGGAGTTCTCCAACAACGAAAAGTCTCTTTGAAAAGCCGGCGCCTTCATCAGGCACCCCTTGAAGAGACAAATGAGAGGCAGAAAGAATGTCGGATACACCGGAAGCACTCATCACCAAGGCCCGCACGGATTTCGCGAGTTTCTTCAAATGGGCCGATGCGCTGGACGGCATGATCAAAGACCAGATCGGCCCGAAATTCGGCCTTGTGGTTAATGAGCCGGAGGCCGATACCGCGACCGGCGTGGTCAGTGGCAGCTTCACTATTACACGGCCGTTGAAAGACCCGTTGGTTATTCCGTTCAAAATCACAGGCAAGATGATCGTCGTCGATCACGACAAGTTCTTTTTGACCGACAAGGCGACGAGCAGCAAAATTACTGAATTTTCAACCGATTCCATGCATGATATCAATCGGATTCTCGGCGATATCATCCAGAATTACATCGGTTGAACGGGAGAGCGGCGTTCGAGGCAGAGCGCCCTTCATCCGGAGCGCCGCTTCCATTCCACGCGGAAGGTCAATCGATCAGATTGCGCTCGCGCGCAGCGGCTTCCGCGAAGAGCCGGGCTTCCCCGGCAAAATCAGCTCCATCATTGGCTGTCGCATTATTGCCGATCGTCACGCCATCGCCGAGCATGCGGCGTCCATCCTGCGTGACAATGAAGAAGGCATAGCGATGGGCCTCCGCGCAATGGCGTATGAGAATCGTTTCCTGATCCGCCTGATCGACCGAATAGGCATCCGTTTGTTCTTCCATGACCGACCTTTATAGAGTTTCGCCAATGGCGATTGCTTGATCACCCAGAGGGAGCATTTCGACTTGAATGGATCCCTTTGGCGGTTCCATAGCTTTGTAAACCCCGCGCTTTTCTCGTTCGGGCAAAGAGTGTCACGAAGGACTGGCCGCGACATCATCGTCGACCCAGAACTCCTGACGCCCGAAGGCCGGCGTCTTGAAATCATGGATCACTTTCCCGCACACGATTGCCCCAAGAACGGCAGCACCTTCTCTCTGAAGGCAATCCCGCGCCGCCAGCAAGGTTGTGCCGCTGGACACGAGATCATCGATCAGAACGACGGCCTGACCACGCAGCGGAAAATCACAGATAAGTTCAGGCGCTAGCGCCGGCAAAAGCTCCTGTCCCGCGTCCAAAATGTTTTTCGGGGGTGTTTCTCGCCAGAACAGAGCGTCGACGGGAGAAAGTTTCAGCTCGGTCGGCGCCATGGCTTCGTTCAACATGAACCAGGAGCGGAATGTTCCCACGCCGATCACCGCCTCCTCGGACGGCATAGGCACGAGGACCGGAGACGGCCAGGAGACCTCTTCAGTGATGCGGCGTTCGATGAAACGTCCAAAGGCCCGTCGGGCAACACCGACATTTTTTTCCTGCACCCGAACCGGCTCTTTTTGCGTGTGAATGGCAAAGGGATGTTCGAATTCGCCAGTCCGAACCGCCTGGCAAAAAAGCGCGGCGTCGTGATAATCGCGCCAATCGCCTTCGCACTTTTGCACCGCTTCTGGCAAATAGCCGCACATGAACAAGACTTTCATGACCTTCGTCCTGTCAAGGCTTGTGGCAAGAGGCCGAAGCAGGAGCGATGCCGGATCCTGAATGGAAGGTTCCATGCGGAGCACGGCATCAAAACCTGCCATCGGAACCATGAGCTTCATGCTTTGGCTGAAAGTCTTTGAAGCAAGGGCCATACCTAAATGCCACACAGCCCCTGACGCCGAGACGAGAAGCAGGACAATTTTTCCGGCATGAAACCCTTGCTTCTCCCGTGGTTATACCCAACCTGAACGGAGGAGCGGCCGGTCCATGGCCAATCTCATTGTACGCCGTTTCAACCGAGTGCGTTTACGGAGGCAACGACGCAAGCTGCATTCGGTACAGGATCGAAACCATATCCCTCAAACCCTTCCACAACAGAAAGGGGGATAATTACGGCGAGATCCACCATTGTGATCACGCTGCTACCCGAAAGATTGAGATTATTTCCGCAGCACAGGTCTTGACCGGCTGGAAGAAGGGCTCCAAACCTGCGGCATCTACATTCACGATTTCATGAAAGGCTCCAACCACGAGCTGACGAGCCTCTTCGACAAACACTGAGTAAAAGTCTATGGACTAACTATCATCGCCGTTGCTTCTCGCAAAAGCGCTGAGCGGCGGTAAAGCCCCTATGGCGGACATCAAAATTTGCAGCAAGCCGGAAAAATACACCGTCTTGGCGATGAATCGTTCAGTAACCTTAATACATAATAAATGAACGTAAATTCATCGCTCGCCTGGGTATTATCCGGAGCCTCTGCATGATAATCTATTATACTTTCGGAAACTCAGCGGATTTTCGCCAAACCTCATCGATCCCCGCCGATCGGACCCAATACGGTTTGATAAAAGTCGAAGTCAGTTGTGTAAAGTCCTGCGCCGGACATCGGGGTACTGGAACTTCGCCGATCATGCAGTTATCTAGACATTGTTCATGGCTTGACGAGGACTTAAACGATGTTGATACCAGTTGCGCAAAGAAATTCTGAGAAGAACTCCCCTCTATAATTTTAAGTCAATAGAAAAGCGAACAATTCATGGTCCATTCAGCCGCCCTAAACACAGCCAAAGCTCTGTAAAATTCCCTCAGTGTGGCCCACATAAGGCCAGATCTTCAAGTCCACTGGAGCACCGTGAAAGGAATGCCAGCCATTTTTCGTAACAAGCGCGTCAATACGATGTTTACCGTAACATCGCTGCGCACCTTGTCCCTGGCAACCAACCTGCTGACGGGAATGCTGACCGCATGGGTTCTTGAACCAACTGGCCGAGGCATACAGACAGCTTTGGGCATCGGCGTCTTCGCCCTTATCGGAATTTGTGATTTTGGGCTCCATATGTCACTGATTTATAACATCAAAGCCGACCCGGATAATAAAGCGCATTATTTTGGGAGTGCATTGTTACTCGGCTGGATCAGTGGCTTCACGGGCATCGGCATCGGCTGGATCATCATGCCCTATTTCCTTAGAAATTTTGATGAGCATACGATTCATGTCGCCCAAATGCTGATGTTTTTCGTGCCCGTCGGGGTGACGTCGAGCATATTGATCGGTGTGCTCGAGAGCCACAACGAGTTTAATTTCGTCAGCATAACGGGTGTCGTGAATTGCATTTTCACCCTTATTCTACTGCTGATATTTTGGCTCACCGGCTCGCTTTCGCCAGTCACCGCCTCGAGCAGCTATCTTATTCCGACAGTCCTCATCGCTTTTATTCTTTTCCTGCGTGTGCGGCCTATTCTACTGCCGGCCTCCCCATTCCACTGGATACCGCTGAAACGGATGTTTTTCTACGGCGCACGATTCTTCGGTATTGATTTCATCGGTACTATTTCAGGCTATCTCGACCAATTCATCATGATCCGGTTTCTTGATGCCCATGCCATCGGCATTTATACGATCGCGCTCAGCGCGGCGGGTGTCCTTTCCGTCATTCCCACGTCGATCAGCACGGTCCTGTTTCCATCGGTGGCTGGCCGTCCCAAAGAAACCATCAATGATATCGTCGGCGTAACCGCACGTCTCACCAGCGTCGTGACCAGCTCCGCCGCGCTATTTCTCGGCCTCTTCGCGCCCTATATCCTCAGCATTTTCTATGGACCGAAGTTCGAAGAATCCGTGACTGCCTTTCGCATCTTGCTGGGCGCCGGCATCATCAGCCACACGTCGCGTATCTTCTATCAGATCTACAGCGCCTCGGGACGCCCAGAAATCGTGACCTATTTCGAAGCCATATGCCTGCTTGCCGTCGTTATTTTCATGGTCACACTCATTCCGCAGTTCGGACCAAACGGCTCAGCAATGGCGATTTTCCTCACCGCAGTCATCAGGTTAATACTTGTTCTTGGTGGTCTACGAGGGATTCTCGGCTCTTCCATTCCAAGATTGATATGCAATGAAGATGATATCAGGAGAGTTTTCAAAGCCTGAATAATACGCATGCAGAACGAGCATGATACCTTGCGTATGCCGGAGATTTCATCTTGGAACGAGCCGTTTCGTCACCTTACGCTACAATTCTCTTTCTACTGAAGCGCGTGGATTGCAACGATGGAGTAGCGTCTTATTGTCAGACCCTGGTCGAAGGTCTCTCGGCCCGTGGTGATGAGGCCTATATTTATTCCGGTTCAGTCACTCAATATTACGGTTCAGCGACACGATACGAGCGGATAAGGCGTTGCGTCAGGGATTGGGCCGTCGACGAGGCAATGGAAGCCGCCAGGCCATCGGGGAAACTGATCAATCATCTTGTCAGGACGGTCAAGCAATGGCGTATAAGTGTCATAAGCCCACAAGGGCTCTCACAGCTTCCGCTCGCCATGATCGTCTCTTTCCTGACAGGCGTTCCAGTCGTCGCCAATTATCATCCCTCGCTTCTGACATCCAATATCAAAACGCAGGAGAAACGCTTTTCGTGGCAGTCGAAGCTGCTCTACTGGGTATTGACCCATATATTTCAGCCTCGCAAATTCATCGCGATCTCCAAAGAGATTGGTGATTTCTACATAAATGACTGTCACATCAGCCCAAAGCGTATCGCTTACATTACCAATGGCATTGACACAAAATTCTTTCATCCCCCAACGGCGTCGCAACGCGCGCAGGCACGCAATATTCTTGGGCTCGCTGATGACTGGATTGTCTGTGTGCTCGCCGCGCGTCTGAATTTCGTCAAAGGACATGACGTCGTGATCGATGCGCTGCGTCTCCTGCGCAGCCAAAACGTAAACGCGAATTTCATCTGCCTGTTCGTCGGTTCAGGCGATCAAGCCGATGAAATCAAGAGCTATGCGTTCAACGACGAAAATGATGCGCATGCATTTCGTTTCCTTGGATTCATGCCCGATCAGGACTTTCGCGACGTCTTCTGGGCCTCCGATATCGCACTTTTGCCAAGCCGCCATGAAGGCTTCGCATTAGTTATTGCCGAAGCGATGGCATGCGGCTGCATACCGATCAGGACCAGAACCGGCGGTGCCACGCAGCAGATCATCGAGGGAGAAACCGGCTTTACAATCCCATTCAACGATGCACCGGCGCTTGCCGATCGATTAAGGACACTGATCGACCCCGGATTGAGGGAAAAACTACGCCTGCGCGCGTCTATTCATGCAAGGCACGAATTTTCGCAAGATGAAATGGTCAAGAAAACATCAGAACTTTATCGCGCAATGGCACCCTGGCGGGATTAGCACGTTGTTGTCGGCTAAAAGCGTAATCAATAATCATGGATAGACTTTCCGTCTCCGATAGAGATTTCATCATCCGCCTGCGCGCCGTGCTTGGCGAGACCCATGTCCTGACCGAGCCGGTCGATATGGCCGCCTATCTCCAGGAGCCACGCGGGTTGTTTCATGGCGCCGCGCTCGCTGTCGTGCGTCCCTCCACCACGCAGGAAGTCGCTTGCATTCTCAAACTGAGTGCCGAGGCAGGAATCGCCGTGGTTCCGCAAGGCGGTGATACCGGTCTCGTGGGGGGACAAATTCCAATTGCCGGAACCAAGCCTCTCGTCTTGTCGCTGACGCGGCTCGACCGCTTACGGGAAGTCGACCTGCATTCCGATACGATGACGGTCGAGGCGGGTATGACACTGGCTGCCGTGCAGGAGGCAGCCGATGCCGCAGACCGGTTGTTCCCTCTTTCTCTCGCTTCCGAGGGATCCTGCACGATCGGAGGTAATCTGGCGACCAATGCCGGCGGCACCAATGTCATCGCTTATGGCAATGCGCGGGCTCTGGTTCTCGGGATCGAGGTGGTTCTCGCGGACGGCCGTATTCTGCATGACCTTTCCAAGTTGAAAAAAGACAATACCGGATATGATCTCAAGGATATCTTCATCGGATCGGAAGGGACACTCGGCATCATTACTGCCGCTGTCCTCAAGCTTTTCCCAAAGCCCCGTTCGCGCGCCACCGCTCTCATCGGCCTTGCCGATCCCCGCGCGGCTGTCGATCTTCTCACCTTCACGCGCAATGAGGCCGGAGGCTCTATCATCGCCTTCGAATTAATTCCCCGCATCGGCATTGATTTCGTCCTGAAACATACGCACGGCAATCAGGATCCGCTTGCGAAGACCCATTTGTGGTATGTCCTGATTGAACTCGCCAGCCCACAGACAGAGGGCCTCGACGACATTCTCCTGCGCATTCTCCAAGGCGCGATGGAAAAGGGACTGATCGAAGATGCCGCCGTCGCGGCCACGCTTGCCCAGCGTGATGCTTTCTGGCGTTTGCGCGAATTGCTTTCCGAAGTTCAGGGGCGCGAGGGCGGATCAATCAAACATGATGTTTCCGTTCCGATCGCCGATATTCCGGACTTTCTCTCCGAAGTCGAAGCCACTTTGGCGGAAAAAGTACCTGGCGCCCGGCCAGTACCCTTCGGCCATGTCGGTGATGGCAATATCCATTGCAATATTTCCCAGCCCGTTGGCGCCGACAAGCAGGAATTTCTCGACCGCTGGGATGAGGTGAATACGATCGTCCATGCCATTGTCGCGAAATATCATGGCTCCATCTCGGCCGAACACGGTATCGGCCAATTGAAACGCGCCCTTTTGCCGAGTGTGAAAGATCCAGTGGCGCTCGACGTCATGCGCGCCATCAAACAAGCGCTCGATCCGCAAGGTCTTCTCAACCCCGGGAAAGTTCTCTAAAGCTCTGGCCAATCGAAGCGAAGGCTTCCGATAATCTCTATCGTTGAAATTGTATCAGCTCTGCCTGGGAACGGGGCCCGTCCTGGGTGTGATGCTCCAGGAAAGGACATTTCGATGCCGCTTACACGCGTCTCTCTCATCAAGGGCAAATCGCCGGAATATCGCCGCGCCATTCTCGACAATGTCTATCTCGCCATGCGCGAGGCCTTTGGCGTTCCCGAGGAAGATCGTTTCATGATTCTGACCGAGCACGACAAGAACGACTTTGTCTATGGCGCCGATTATCTCGGGATCACGCGCGATGATGATCTCGTCATGATTCAGATCTACGCCAATAATACCCGGACGACGGAACAGAAAAAGGCGCTCTATGCCCGGATTGCCGAATTGTTGAAAGACAAACCCGGTGTGAAACCGGAGAACGTCCTCATCAGCCTGGTCGAAGTCGCCAAGGAAAATTGGTCATTCGGCCATGGCCTTGCACAATATGCATGAGGCAATGATAGCATTGAACCAGAACGGGATACCCGTTCCGGTTCGATTATCCTTGGGAAGATGAACGCATCGTTTCTCATCCCGATCGATAGGAACAAGCCTCTAGAATGACGTCACGATCATCGCCACGACCACAAGCCCCATCAGAATTGTGGCGGCCCAGCCAAGGATCTTGAGCCAGCCGTTGACGATGAACTCACCCATAATATCCGTTCGCGCGGTGAGAAGCATCATGATCGCCATCACCGGAACCGCCGTCACGCCATTGATCACGGCACTCCAGTAAAGCGCCGAAATAGGATTGATTGGCGTGAAATTAAGGATCATGCCGATCAAGGTCGCAATGACCAGCGTCGCATAGAAGGCCTGAGCCTCTTTCGGCCGTCTTGCAAGGCCCATGGGCCATTGGCGCATTTCGCCGATTGCATAGGCCGATGAGCCGGCGAGCACCGGCACGGCGAGAAGACCCGTCCCGACGATACCCAGCGTAAATACGGTCGCCGCCAGTTCACCGGCAATGGGCCGCAAGGCCTGCGCGGCCTCTGCGGATGTCTGGATATTCGTGATGCCGGCAGGATTCAAAGTCGCCGCCGCTGTCACGATGATCGCGAGAGCGACGAGGTTAGAAAAGCCCATTCCGACCAATGTATCGATGTCGATCCGCTTGAGCGCCGGGCCGGCCTGGCTCGGCGCGTCGACAAGATCGATCCGCTTTGGATAGACGTGCAGATCCTCGACCTCTTCCGAAGCCTGCCAGAAAAACAGATAGGGACTGATCGTCGTTCCGAGAATGGCGACGAGCGTCATCAGATAATCGGAACTCCATTGGATTTTCGGCCACACGAGATGGAAGGCAAGAGTCCGCCACTCCACATGCACCATGGCGACGGCACCAAAATAGGCAAACAACGCAAGCGTCAGCCATTTGAGCACGGATACATAGCGCGTATATTGCAGGAAAAGCTGCATGGATACGCAAATGGTGGCGAAAAGCAATACATAGAGCACACGGGGCGCTGGCATAAGAAGCGTAAGCGCGTCTGCCATCGCCCCGAGATCCGCACCGAGGTTAATGATATTGGCTATCAGCAACAGCAAGACAATCGATGTCAACAACCATTGCGGATAATGCAACCGCAGAATACCGGCAATCCCGTGACCTGTCGTCCGGCCAATTCTGGCACTGATCACCTGAATCGCCGCCATCAGCGGATAGGTGAAAAGCATCGTCCAGCCAAGTAGATAACCGAATTGCGCTCCCGCCTGTGAATAAGTGGCTATGCCGCTTGGGTCATCATCCGATGCGCCTGTAATCAGGCCCGGTCCCAACACTTGGAACAGGCGTGGCCGGGTCGGGCTGACGACCGGGCTCGGTGCTTCGGGATCGTCCAAATCAGCTTTCAAATCCATGAGATTTTGTCCAACCTATATGCATGTTGGGGCGCAAGGCGGTTCGCCCTGAACGCATCCCGCCCGGAAGCGTTTCCGTCCATTCAATTCCTGTTGAAAATCTTCAAGCGTCCGAGAGGCTTCATATCACACGACGGGACCCTGCCCCGTACTACGGAGCGCGAAGATTATCGCCCACTCGTTTTCTTCGAAAGACTATAGGACTGCTGTGTGACGCCGACCGGCGTTGACGCATCCCGGGCGTCAAGCCCGCATGGAGAGATACAGACCATAGTCATTCCCTTGCGGGGCATGTCCTAAAAGAGACTGCCTTGCAAGGGCTCTTCCGGAGGCTCCTTGTTCGGATGGACATCCTCCGGCCGATCTTTCTGCGAGAGCCTCGTCTGGATATCGGGGGCATCATGGTCGACCTTATTGACCGCCAAGCCGATTTCATGGAATTCGAGGACATCGTTTTCCGGCGGGTGCAGAAGACCGTAAGCTTCGTTTGTCTTCTCCTCATCCGGATCGAGCCACAAATTGAACTGCGCGCGCTCAATGATGGCCGGCAATCGCGGATGCAGGGCCGAGGTGGCGCCATTCGCCGCCGTGGTGACGATACAGGCCGTATCCACTTCCTCCCCATTCGGACCCATCCAGGTTTCCCACAATCCCGCAAAGCCGAGCGGATCACCATCGCGCCGGCGCAGCAGATAGGGCCGGCCGGGTTTTCCCTTGGCCTCATGTCGCCATTCATAGAAGGCATCGGCCATGAAGAGGCAACGCCGTCGGCGCATCGCATGTTTGAAACTGGCTTTGCTGAACAGGCTTTCGCTGCGGGCGTTGAAAACCAATGGATAGGTTTTCGGATCCTTGACGAAACCAGGTACAAAGCCCCACCGCATCAGCAAAGCATGGCGTCCCGGCGCGGCTCCCCCGCGCCGCTCCGTTCTGACGACCGGCACGGGCATAGTCGGCGCAATATTGTAGCGTGGCGGAAACTCCATCAGTTCCTCATAGCCGAAGAAGGCTCGAAGATCCTCCGGAGATGATGTAATGGCAAACCGTCCGCACATTCCGTTCGCACTCACCTTCTGCGCAACTGTTGTTCGGTCTTACGGGCAGGATTGAAGCAATTCCATAAGCCTGTCCCGATCACAATCGCCGCGCAAGATTCGGTATATTTTCCGTTCCCGTTGACCGCCGCTTCCGCAAGGCGAAATCGAAAGGCGCTTTCTTGTCTTCCCTCGTCCCGGCCGACCATTCCCCTGAAATCGAAAAGGCCGCCGCCATCCTGCGCCGGGGTGGCCTCGTCGCTTTTCCGACCGAGACCGTCTATGGACTGGGTGCAGACGCGACATCCGATAATGCCGTCGCCGGCATTTATGCCGCCAAGCAGCGCCCCTCATTCAACCCGCTGATCGCTCATGTAGCGAGCCTCGAGGAAGCACGCCAGCATGGCCTCTTTTCCGAAACGGCATTCCTATTGGCGCGTCAGTTCTGGCCGGGGCCCCTGACGCTTGTCGTGCCGGCAGCGCCTCAGGGCAAAATCTGTTCCCTCGCACGCGCAGGTCTCGACAGCGTTGCCCTGCGGGTCCCCGCCCATCCGCTGGCGCGGGCGCTGATCGAGGCCACCGGCCTTCCACTTGCCGCGCCTTCCGCCAACAGATCCGGCCGCGTGAGCCCGGTCACCGCCGAACAGGTCCGTGAGGATCTCGGCGATCGCGTGGATTTCATCCTCGATGGCGGCCCCTGCCCAATCGGCCTGGAATCGACGATCATCGATTGTCTCGGGGACGTGCCGCGCCTCTTGCGACCCGGCGGTATTTCCCGGCAAACGATCGAAGATTGTCTTGGCAAACGCCTGAGCCAATCTTCAGCCGTCTCTCCACCTTCTGTTTCTCAAGCCGAACCATTGCGGGCTCCCGGGCTTCTCACCTCGCATTATGCTCCGCGCGCCGCCGTTCGCCTCGAAGCGACGAGCGTCCACGAAGACGAGGCTGGTCTCGATTTCGGCGGCACATTCGGGAGGCAGGGAGGGGACAATTGTCTCGATCTATCGCCGGGCGGCGATCTGAGAGAGGCGGCAGCGCATCTTTTCACTTATCTGCGTCAACTGGACCGCCTTGGCCTCCCGAGGATCGCGGTCGCGCCGATTCCCGAGAACGGTCTTGGGGAAGCGATCAACGATCGCTTGCGCCGTGCCGCCGCACCACGCGCGCCGCAAGCCGACGGCTGACTGCCCCAGGCAGTAGAGGGGAACGCTTCCTCTTGCCGCTGTGAAAAAGCCTATTGCATCGCCTGTTTGATGGCACTGGCAAGAGTGGCAACATCCCCAGATTCCGGCTGGGCGGATGCTGGCTTCTCGGGAAAGACTCCTTCCCAACCACCACCCAACGCCTTGTAGAGCGCGACGAGGTCTGTCGACACATTTGTCGTGCTCTGGGCATATTGCTGCTGCCCGCCGAGCAATGTGCGTTGAGCATCGAGCACGGTGATGAAATCCGTCACGCCATTATTGTAGCGGCTGCGCGCGAGCACCAGGACCTGACGCGCATGATCGACCTGCGCCTTGAGACGTGCCCGCCGCTGCTGTTCCTTCTCATAGGAACTCAGGGTATTCACAACTTCATGCCAGGCGTTGAGGACCGTCTTGTGATAGGAAACCGCGGCTTCCTGTTGCTGCGCCTCGCGCAGATACAATGTCGATTTGAGGCGGCCACCATCAAAGATCGGCACCGAGATGGCCGGGCCGAAATTATATTGCAACGCGCTGGGTTTCCACAGGTTCTTCATATCGAGAGCGGCGACGCCGACGCTGCCGTTCAACTTGATCTGCGGATAGAATTCGGCGACCGCGACGCCGATATTGGCAGTCGCCGCATGCAATTGCGCCTCGGCCGAGCGTATATCCGGACGCCGGCGGGCAAGCTCGGAGGGGATGCCGAGCGGAACATGCGGCGGCGTGGGAGGAATTGGCTTTGCCTTGGCAAGCTCCCCGCGCAGGCTCCCCGGAGGCTGATCGAGCAGCAGACTGAGCGCGTTGATCAGCTGTGTTTCCTGATCGCGCAGACTCGGCATCTGCGCCTTCTCGCTCTCCACCTGCGCGGCCGCGTTCTCGACATCGAGCCCCGTCGTCATGCCACCGGCGGCACGGCTCTGGGTCAATTTGAGAATATCCTCGGAACTGGCGATATTGTCATTCAGAATACTGATCTGCGCCTGGACACCGCGCAATTGAATATAATCGCGTGCAACTTCCGCCATGACGGAAATCAGCATGGAGCGGCGCTCCTCCTCCGCAGCTGCGAGCCGCGCATCCGCCGCCTCGATCTGCCGCCGGACATGACCCCAGATATCGAGTTCCCACGAGGCGTCAAAGGTCGGCTGATAAATGCTGAAAGGGGGAATGTCGAAACTTTGGCCGGCAGGGACGAGCGCATTGCCGAGCGACGGTAAACCGTATTTGCTATAAAGCTGGCGCGAATAGCTGGCATTGCCGTTGCCGGTCGGCAACGCTGCCGCAGCAGCAACCCCTCTTTCGTACCGGCTCTGCTCCATCCGCGTGCTCGCCGTCCTTAGGTCGAGATTGCTCGCAGCAACCCTCTGGACGAGCGATGTCAGGCCGGGATCACGGAAATTCTGCCACCATAGAGAGTCGGCTGATGTCGAAGACCCCTCCGGCGTCAATGCTGCGGTGACAACTGCCTTTTCCGGTGGTCCGGAGAAGGATTTCGACGGCAGCATGGGATCAGGGCCGACATAATCGGGACCGACAGACAGACATCCTCCGAGACTGCTGCCAAGCGAGAGAATGGCGAACAATGCCGGTGCGAAGGTCTTCCTAGCTGCCATATCGGTCTGCCCCAATCGAAAGAACGATGGCACCAAACCCAACGGCGGCCGCCACATCGAACTATATCCCGTGCGTTCTGTCCGCATACGGCGCATCATCATTGATTATCCATCTTCGAACACCCGGGGCGACGGACACATCAACCCAGACGATACGACGTACTGACCTTTAAAGCATCGGAGGTTCAAACAGAGTCGTCTTCGATGCTCTATTTCTTTGAAAATGCGCCGAATTAATCCCAAAAGCGATTTTCACTTCCGGTTTTGATACTCTAGAATATTTTCCGATCCTGTTGAATCGCTTCGCGATTCCATTTCCCGGAAAATGTTCTGTTTTTTGGTGGAGCGTCTCGGATCTCTCCGAAGCGCTCTAGTGGACTGCGCCTCCGCCACCGCCCTTGGCGTTGGTGAACAGGAAACAGAAAGGAATAACCGCGAAAGCAATCACGGCAATGTAAAGAAACACATCCGAATAGGCGAGAACCTGAGCCTGCGTGCGGAACGTCAGATAGACCTTGCCCAGAGCTATGTCATGCGCGGCTCCCGCGGCGCGCCCCATGGCAATCAGCGTCCGCTCATATTGGGCGACCAGATCGTTGAAGGGTTGATGGAACGGTGACATCCATTGCGCCAGATAGGACTGACGCGCCTGTGTTCGCTCCGTAATCATCGCCGTCGCCAGCGAGATGCCGATTGAGCCGAAGACGTTGCGGAGCATGGTCAAAAGCGCGGTCGCATCGCCATTGAGTTCACGCGGCAGCGTCGCATAGGCAATGGCGCTGATTGGCACGAAGAGAAAGCCGAGCCCCATCGTCTGAAACGACCGCATGATCACCAGCGTCTTGAAATCGATCGTCGGCACCAGCGTGCTTGAATAGAGAAACGCGCCACCCATGATGAGAAACCCAATCGCGATGAGGTAACGCGTCTGAACAAAACTCATCATCTTTCCGACGATCGGAATGAGTATGATGATTGCTATGCCACCCGGTGACAGGATAAGGCCGGACCAGGTCGCATCATAGCCGATGACGGTTTGCGAAAATTGCGGAATGATGACCGCACCCGCATAGAGCACGCCACCGACTGCCGCCATGCAGAAACACCCAACGGCGTAGTTTCGGTCCTTGAACACCGCGAGATCGACGATCGGTTTTTTGGCGGTCAACAGCCAGCCTATCGCGCCCAATATGCCAAGACCCGCGAAAATCGCCATGATGATGATGAACCGGGAGCCGAACCAGTCTTCATCCTCGCCACGATCCATCATGACCTGCAGACAGCCGAGGCCGATAGTGATCAGGGCAAGGCCGATATAATCGACACCGTGGCTGCGCCGTGCCGCGACCCACGGCGGATCCTCGACCAGGATGGAAACCAGGAAAGTCGCGACAATGCCGACAGGAATATTGACGAGAAAGACCCAGCGCCAATTGTAGGTATCGGTCAGCCATCCGCCGAGCGCCGGCCCCAGAACCGGCGCGACAATCGTCGCAATGGCTGTCACGCCAAAGGCGGCGCCGCGCTTTTCCGGCGGAAATGTATCGAGAATGATCGATTGCTGGTTCGGCTGCAATCCGCCGCCGAAGAAGCCCTGCATAAGGCGATAGAAAATGAGCTGACCAAGACTCGTCGCTATGCCGCAAAGCAGCGAGCACACCGTAAACATGACGATGCAGATGATAAAATAGCGCTTGCGGCCGATCAGATCACTAAGCCAGCCGGAAATGGTCAAAACGATGCCATTGGCGACGAGGTAGGAGGTCAAGGCCCAGGTCGCCTCGTCGTTCGAGGACGAGAGGGCACCGGCAATATGCGGAAGCGCGACATTGACGATCGTCGTGTCGAGAATTTCCATGAAAGCGGCAATCGTGACGACAACAGCGATTGCCCAGGGATTATGCCGGGGTTTCCATTCCGCGTGCCCCGCTTCCGCAAGATCGGCCGCGGCGCTCATTTCAACGTAACCGTCGGTACGACGGAGATGCCGAGCGGCAGAGGCAGGTCTGGATCAAGCCCTTCGTCGATCACGATCTTGACCGGAACACGCTGGACGATCTTCACATAATTGCCCGTCGCGTTTTCCGGAGGGAAAGCGGTGAATTTGGATCCCGAGCCGAGTTGTATGCTATCGACATGGCCATGCAGGTCGAGGTGGGGATAGGCATCGACCTCGATCTTGACCGGCTGGCCGGGACGTATGCGGTCGAGCTGGGTCTCCTTGAAATTGGCGGTGACCCAGACCTCCGGAGAGACGATCGAGAAGATCTGCTGTCCCGGCGTCACATAATTGCCGATCTCGACATTCCTCTTGGTGATCCAGCCGTCCTGCGGTGCCCGCACCACGGTCCATTCGAGGTTGAGATTAGCCTGATCGAGTTGCGCCTGGGCTTGTTCCACCTGCCCTTTCAATTGCCCAACGGTGCTGTCGGCGACGCCGATCCGTTGCGGCACGGGTGAACTCTGCAGGATTTGCGCTTGCGCCAGTTTTACCTGCGCCTCCGCCTGCCGATAGGCGGATTCGGCGGCATCGACCTCCTGCTGGGTCGTTGCTTGCTTCGGCAGGTTTTTCTGGCGCTTGTTGTCTGCCGTAGCCTTGTAGAGATTGGCCTCGGCGACAGCCAATTGCGCCTGCGATTGCTGCAAGAGAGCCGGATAATTCTTGCGCGCGATTTCAGCCCCGAATTGCTCGGATTCGAGCTGTGCCTTAGCCATCGCCAAGGCGCCTTCCGCCGACTCCTGGCTCACCTTGAACTGGCTCGGATCGATATGGATCAGCGGCTGTCCCTTACGCACGAATTGGTTGTCGGTGACATCCAGAGAGACAACCTGCCCAGCGACACGCGGCGCGATGCTGACGGCTCGTCCATCCGTGAAAGCATCATCCGTCGATTCCAGATCCCGCGTCGTGAACCAGTAATAACCGCCGCCAAGCACCATCCCTGCAACCACGAGAAAGCCGATGATCCTGACGGTACCGCTGCGTTGCTTGCGAGCCGTATCCCGTTGCGCATTGCCTTCTGGCCGCTCCGCATCTTCTTGCGGTATATCGCGCTCAAAGGCGTCCGCACGACGCTCGTCGCGGATACGGCTTTCCGCGGGAATCTTTGTTTCGCGGCCGGAAATTTCGCCGCCGTGATAAGCCTCGTCCATCACTAATCCCGCCTTCAGTCATGAGCAGCACAAGGCAAGCAGCGCAAGGTACAATCAGCCCCGTTCACGCCTTCCACCACTGGATCCAAATTCTTGGTTGGAGGCTAGGCGAAGCAGGCGACCGATCTCGGGATTGGTCAGGCCAAAAAACCCTAACCTCTTGCCGGGGTTACATGAATACCAGCCTTCGCCGGTATTGACGCTCAAGGATTTTGTGCGTCAAGAACCTCGTCTACACGCGAGCGGCCCGGACATTTCCACGCCTACATGGCGCATATGCTTGCCCGGGAGAGCCCTCATTCAAAGTCTCGTCGATCACGATCAGTTGTAGTCCGTGCGGTTCGGCTTAAGAACCAGCACTCTGCCTTAACGAGGTCGGGTCTCAAAAACACATCCGAAAGAAACAATTCCAAAGAGTCGTGCTTATCGAGATTTGGTATTAATTTGTCAGGTTCATTGCGATGCGTCGCTTGGCGACCGTTTCAAGCCGTTTCCCTGGCCCTGTTCCTCTCCGGGCCCTATGAAAAGCAATGAGAAACCCTGAAATGGTCGAAAAGCAGATGCCCCGAAGCTTGTTCAATTTACCGTCGAACTTGCTTCTCTCGACAAGTGAAGACAAGATAGCTTATCCGAACCGATAAGTTCGTATAAGCGCAAAGGATCGAGCGGTCAAGGTGAGTTCACATGAAGAGCGCCGGGTACGGCGCGGCCAGAAACGCAGAGAAGAAATCGCCATAGTGGCGGAACAGGTTTTCCTGGAGCTCGGTTTTACCGAAGCGACGATGCAGATCGTTGCGACGCGTGCCGGCGCATCCAAGGAGACCCTGTACCGGCATTTCGGCTGCAAGGCAGAATTGTTTTCCGAAGTGATGAATGGCCGCTGCGAGCGGTTTATGAGCGGGGCCGAGGAAGCTTGTTCGAGCGCTAACGAACCCGCCGTCGCTTTGAAGGCGGTCGGTTTGGCGGTGCTTAACCTGATTGTGAGCCCAAGCGGCCTTTCCGTCTATCGGCTGGTCGTCAGCGAAACGCTCCGTGCCCCCGAACTCGGACAGATTTTCTATGAGCTCGGACCGAAGAGACTTTATCTCAAAGTTGCCGATTATCTGGCGATGATGACCAAGGCCGGAAAACTCAACTGCCCGGATCCCTTGGTCTGTGCAGAATTATTTCTCGGTGCAGTCAATTCGGGACACCAGATGCGAGAACTGGTGATGCCAAATAAGACAATCATTACCGAAGAAAGAAAAAATGCCTATGTAGATGAGGCGGTCCAGATGTTTCTCGCTCGCTATGGGCGGGTGTGAAACCATGCATCAGGGCCGCGACAAGGGTGCAGACGAGGGCACAGACAAAGGCGCAGGGCCGACGGATTGAAATTTATGGCGGACGCGCTGACAGCTCTTCTCCAATGGTATGCCGCGATGGGCGTCGATATCGCCCTCGACGCGCTACCACATGACCGGTTTGCCGATTCCGAAGCCGCCAAAAACGCGAAACAGCAGCCGCAGGCGAAGGCTGTGCCTGCGGATGACCCGCCACGATCCTCTTCGCGCTTGCCAAGCCCCAGCCCCGAAAGCAAGCCGCAAGCGGCCTTCTCGCAAAGTGCCGAGGAAACAACCGCCTCAGCCATGACGCTCGAGGAGTTACGGGCGAAACTCGATGCCTTTCAGGGCTGTGGTTTGAAAAACACCGCGACGCAGCTCGTTTTTGCCGACGGCAATCCACAAAGCCAAATCATGATCATCGGCGAGGCACCCGGCGCCGATGAGGATCGTCAGGGGCGTCCCTTCGTCGGCCGCGCAGGACAATTGCTTGATCGCATGTTGGCTGCCATCGATCTCGATCGCAACCAGGTCTATATCGCCAATATCGTGCCGTGGCGCCCACCCGGCAACAGAACGCCGACAACAGTGGAAATCGCTGCCTGCCTGCCGTTCATTCGCCGTCAGATCGAACTGGTCTCGCCGCGTTTTCTCATCTGCCTTGGCGCGCCCTCCGCGCAAACCCTGCTCGGAACCAAGGAAGCGATCACCCGGCTGCGCGGGCGGTGGCGCGAATGGACCTGCGGCGGAAAGACCATTCAGGTGCTCCCCATGCTGCATCCGGCCTATCTCCTGCGCCAACCGGCCCAGAAGAAACTTGCCTGGGCCGATTTACGCCTGCTCGCCAAGGCGCTGAGGCAGCAGCAACCACCGGTAAAATGACCACCATACGGCCGTGATCCTTCCGGGAAGGCGGCGCAGGGCTGCATCACGATACCTGTCCTCATACCCTCAAAGCGGCATTCGGACGGGTCACAGGCGCTCTGCTACTCCCGCTTCCTCGAAAGTCGCCATTCCATCGTGACAGGCAAGCGCCGCCTTCACGATACCGACGGCGAGCGCCGCACCCGACCCTTCTCCCAATCGCAGGCCCAGATCGAGCAATGGCTTCTTGCCAAGCCGTTCCAGCACGCGCGCATGGGGCTCCTCACCGGAAACATGGCCGGCGAGGCAATGGTCTATGGCAGCCGGATGCAGCGCATGAAGAATGGCGGCGGCAGCGCAGGTCACATAGCCATCGAGCAGAACGGGAATACGCTCGATGCGCGCGGCGAGAATGGCGCCTGCCATGGCGGCGATCTCACGGCCACCGAGACAACGCATCAGATGCAGGGGATCGGCGAGAAGCTCTCTGTGCAACGCGACGGATTTTTCTACTGCTTCGATCTTCCGCTCAAGACCTGCAGCATCAACGCCGGTGCCCTGCCCTACCCAATCCCGGGCGTTGCCTCCGTATAGCCCATGGTAGATGGCCGCCGCCACCGTCGTGTTGCCAATACCCATCTCGCCGAGACAAAGCAGATCGATATCACCGGCAATCGCTTCCATGCCGAAAGCGAAGGTCGCCGCGGCAGCGGCCTCATCCATCGCCGGGCGTTCCGTAATATCGCCCGTTGGCAGATCGAGCGCCAGTTCGAAGACCTTGAGACCGGTTCCGAAAGTGCCGCAGATTTGATTGACCGCCGCACCACCCTTGCCGAAATTTTCCATCATCGTACGCGTGACCGAAGAAGGATAAGCGGAGACGCCGCGCGCCGCCACGCCATGATTGGCGGCAAAAATCGCCACGAGCGGCCGGTCCATATGCGGTCGGGGATTGTCTTGCCACGCCGCAAGAAAGGCGACGATCTCTTCAAGCCGGCCCAGGGAACCGAGCGGCTTGGTCAAGCTGGCTTCGCGCTGGCGCACGGCCTCCGCTGCCGTCTCGGAAGCGGCCGGCATCATGGGAAGCAAAGCGCGGATATCATCGAAAGGAGAAGCGGACAATGCAGAACTCGTCTTGGGAAGGAAACAGCGACGCAGGTCGGGACGCGCGCTGAAAAACATACTCTCCTGCGACGCACAAGGATAATCCCGACGTATCTCGGGATGGAGCGTCCATCCTTTTGCGGAGCATTGACCCGTGTCGGATCAGGAATAAAGGGGGAAACGGCCAGGCAGAGCATGTTCGGGATGCCGTCGCATGCTCCTCCCCTGAAAGGGCGTACGCTGTCAATCCCTTTGGGGCACCAAGCGAATCCCATAAACCAGAAGGCGGACATCGCTTTTTGAAGGAAGTATGAGAGGTTTAAAAACACCGCTCAAGAGCCGGGTGATCCCGCAATATTCTAGAGGAAGCGATGGGAGAGGTTTTCAACAAAACGCTGATCAGCATCCTCGTCAGGAAGCAATCACCAACCGAAAGGTATAGGGACGATCCGGCAATCGGTTGATAAACACCTCGACGAATACGAAGAGACTCGCAGTTTCAGGACCGCCCAGGGCCTTGCGCATTTTCCGATGACATTGAACCGCTTCGTAATTCCGTCTCTTTGAAATCGCTCACGATCAATTGTCACCACACCCTGCGATTAACGAAGCTACCATTCAAAGTGCATGGAGCGTAGCGGTTCTTCTCGCCGTGCTCCATATTCCCCCCTTCCACGGCCGTTTGGCCGATACTCACTCTCGGCCACGTTCTAGCGGAACAGACGTTTGGGCGTGACAAGATCATTCATGATTATCTGAGAGAATAGTAACCTTCCTGGCTACGGCCATGATTCACGCCACCGCTTAATTGAAATCGGAAAGTTCCCACCATGTTGAAGGACAAAACCGCCGTCATTACCGGTTCCACGAGCGGAATCGGCCTTGCCTATGCCCATGCCTTCGCCAAGGAGGGCGCGAATGTCGTCATCAACGGTTTCGGAGATCCCGCCGAGATCGAGAAGACACGTCAGGGAATCGAGACCGAATTCGGCGTCAAGGCGCTTTATTCCCCTGCCGACATGACCAAACCGGCTGAAATCGCAGACATGGTCGCGCTTGCGGAAAAGACCTTCGGCTCCGTCGATGTCCTCATCAACAATGCCGGCATCCAGTTCGTGTCGCCGATCGAGGAATTTCCGATCGAAAAATGGGATCAGATCATCGCCATTAATCTGACCTCGGCTTTTCATACAATTCGCGCGGCACTGCCCGGCATGAAGAGCCGTAAATGGGGCCGCATCATCAATACGGCCTCCGCTCATGCCCTCGTCGCCTCCCCGTTCAAATCCGCCTATGTCAGCGCCAAACATGGCATCGCCGGCCTGACCAAGACTGTGGCGCTCGAAGCAGCGACTTTCGGCGTGACGGCCAATGCCATCTGCCCCGGATATGTCTGGACACCTCTCGTCGAGAAACAGGTGCCGGATCAGGCCAAGGCACGCGGAATCAGCGAAGAGGCAGTCAAGCGCGATGTCCTGCTCGCCGCGCAGCCAACGAAGGAATTCGTGACGGTTGAACAGGTCGCCGCACTGGCAGTCTTTCTCGCAAGCGATGCTGCGGCTTCCATCACCGGAGCGATCATCCCCGTCGATGGTGGATGGACAGCGGCGTAAAGTTCAGGAGAATGACACAAACCGCCAATGCTTCCCGGTTGAGGAAGCATTGGAGCGATCTCGATTGATCGCAAGCATGTTGCGCAGCCACCAGAGACTACCGGTTCTGTCACCTGTGACTCTGGTCTTTCAAGCTGTCGTCAACAGGCTTTATTTTTACCTCTTATCAGGGCCGTTGTTACAGACGATCAATGTCAAGACACGAATAGCATTAGCCTGCGGTGGAGAGTGCATTACGAAAGATGGGTTTCCTGTATGTTGCGGCTTCTTTCACCCCACATACACAAGATCCATTCGAGGGAAACCCCGACAAGCCATCTCTGATAGATTGTGGCACGGATTGTCCTTGCAGATCCTTTCACCCTCTGGCGCATGATGGCGACAATACCGGCAAGCCAGCGTCCGCTTTTCATGCCTTACGCAGCAGTTGGTGACCTCCCGATTACCTTCGATTCAATGGGCGATCGGTCTTGAGCGTGGTCAACCCCTGTTTCTCTGCGGCAATTTTTGCGGGCTCACACGAGTGATGTTCGAGGAAGCGACAGCCGAGGCGAGAAGGATTTTTTGCCGCGAAATATCATTGGGTTCGGGCAAACGAACCAGCACGATCGTTCCCGACCCAACCGTCGAGCGGATACGCATCGACCCGCCGTGGAGATCGACGAGCGAACGGGCAATGGCAAGGCCGAGACCGGACCCTTTCATTCCATTCGACATCGAGCCATGCAATTGTTCGAAGGGACGCCCGAGGCGCGCGAGTGGCGCCGGTGGTATGCCCATTCCGGTATCTTCGACATAGATGTTCAATGTCCCCTGGTTCATCCGCGTCCGAACAGTGACACGTCCATGTTCCGGGGTGAATTTGATCGCATTGCGCAGAAGAATAAGCAGAATTTTCTCGATGGCGGTGCGGTCGGCGTGGATCATTGTCTGTGGCGAAGCTTCCGCCAGGAGACTGATCTGCTTCTCCTCGGCCGTCGCCTTCACGCCCGCAAGCGCCGCCGAAACCGCCGCGTCGATCTCGAAGTCGGTCTTCTCCAGCCGCACCCGGCCCGCCTCCAGGCGCGACATATCGAGCACATCCGAGATGACGCCCAAAAGATATTGGCCGCTCTGACGAATATCGTTGCAATAATCGACGTAACGCGGCGATCCGAGTGGACCGTAGGGTTCCTGCCCCATCAATTCCGAGAAACCGATGATCGCATTCAGCGGCGTCCGCAATTCGTGGCTCATATTGGTCAGGAATTCGGATTTGGCACGGTTTGCAGTCTCGGCCTCGGCTTTTTGTTCAAGATATTTCTCGGCGAGATCGGCGAGCTGCTGCGCCTGCAATTCCAGCGTCTGACGGGATTTACGCAAATCGGCAATCGTCGCCATCAGGCGACGCTCCGATTCCATCAATTGCTCTTCATGCCGTTTGAGCGTGGTGATGTCGGTACCGACCGACACATAACCGCCATCCTTGGTGCGACGCTCGTTGATCTGCAGCCATCGCCCGTCCGCAAGCCGCGCTTCATAGGTGCGCGCGCCCGCCTGCAGCCGTTCTCCGACCGCGATTTGCGACTGGATCAACGGCGGCGTGCCCCGCGCCATAACCTGCATATAGGGTGCGCCGGGTGTCAGGACATCATTGGAAAGATTGTGGAAACGCTGGAATTTCTCGTTGCACATCACGAGACGGTTGTCGGCGTCCCAAAGCACGAAAGCCTCGGAAACCGCTTCGATCGCATCCCGCAGCCGCATATCAGCCGTCGCAGTCCGTTCGGCCAAAACCTTATGCTCGGTAATATCGACGCAAATGCCGATGAGATGGGGTGTATTGGAAAGATGATCACGAACCAGTTCCGCACGGGCACGCAACCAGACCCAATCGCCCGCGACATTGCGCATGCGGAACGCATGGTCAATGGATTCGGTCTGTGAGGCCGCGAGCATTTCGGCGATTGTCGTGAGATCGCCGTCCTGGGGATGCACCAGAGCGTTAATATCGCCAAAAGAGACGAAATGCTCGTTCGGGACCATCCCGAGAATTTCATACATCGACTGCGACCAAAAGACGCGGCCACGCGCGAGGTCCCAGTCCCACAAGCCGCAACGGCCACGGTTCAGCGCCGTATCGATTCGCTCACGCATCAACTCGCAAACGTCGTCGGCATCCTTCGCCCGCCGTGCCTGCCAAAAATAAGCGCAGGCCAGCGCAACCAGAACGAAAGATGTGGAGAACAGAAAGAGGCCCGCCCGCCAGCTGTTGGCCTGCCAATCCGCCAGCACTTCCGTCATGGGCTGCAGAACGGCGACCTGGGCTCCGTGAGGCGCAGCGAGCATCCGCACCGTGGCCAGCGCCTCGCGTGTATCCCCAAGAGTAATCCGTAGTACACCGGCTTTGTCAGCAAAAGTCGTCAATGGCTGCGCAGGCCCGAGAAAATCGGACAGCGTGCCCTGTGCCACCCGCGTTGGATAGACGCCCACGATCTTACCCGCGGGATCGGCAACGAGGATCTCCTCGCCGCGTGACAACAGAACTGGGGACAGAATCTGAGAAAGGCTTTCGCTGGAAACGGTCGTGTTCTTCTTGGCTAGCGCCGACGAAAGATCACGCGCTACCAACGACGAAACGAGATCAAGATGATCCATCGCCTCGGCTACGCAACGCTCGTAGGATTCCCGGCCCAGAACGACCGCCAGCGCGACCATGGTCGCGACAAACAAAGCCACCATGACCGGAACCGCACGGCGGATCCAGACCTCATGGGCGACAAGACGCGAAATTGCGACTTGCGTCTTCGTACAGGCAAGTCCTAGCAATGTTCCCACACGTGCGGGAACACCGGCTGCGTCTGCACGCGCCATGTCACAGGCCCCCTCGATATCGATTCGAAGCGATGTGCCGCATCTGCGTCGAATCGGTTCTATCTGAAGGTCTCCACGACGTTTTGTCCAGCACCGAAATAGGCTGAGAGAAAGAGTTTTGTGGAAAACTGAAGTCAAGCCCAATTTACGCTTGCGGCAACGAATCACTTCTTTTGTTTCTTCGGCAGGTTAGACTGATTACGATCTTTGGCCGAATTATCGGCCCTTAGGTCCTGTTGACGAATAGGATTCCCAAGTTGCGAAGGTTCTGATTCAAAGTCGCTTTCAGAAGGAGGCGACTTTGATTCGTGGGCTGATGTCGGATGAAGAATGGGCCTGTCTTGAGCCGTTCGTGACGCGGCGCGGGCCGCATAGCGGGCGACGCGCGAAGGACCATCGCCTTGTTCTTGATGGTATTTTCTGGATTTCCCGCACGGGCGTGCAATGGCGCGATTTGCACGAGCATTTCGGCAAATGGTCATCAGTTTATCGCCAGTTTCGGCGCTGGACGCTGGCTGGATTG
>NZ_JQJH01000027.1 GCF_000745425.1 Beijerinckia mobilis | reverse complement strand
AGGGCATGGATCTTGGTGGTCAGGCCGCCCCGCGAGCGACCCATGCAACGGGATCGCTCATCTTTTTTTGGGTGTTGGCAGCATGCTGATGGACGCGGATCGAGGACGAGTCGATCATGACGATATCGCCGTCGTAAGCCTTTGAAACAGCCTGAAGAAGCCTGTCCCATACGCCGGCCTTGCGCCACCGGTTGAAGCGATTGACGCAGGTCGTATGCGGGCCATAGCGGGCCGGAATGTCGGCCCAGGGCGCCCCCGTCCGCAGGCGCCAGAAAATGCCGTTCAGCACCCGACGGTCATCAACGCGGGCAACACCACGAGGCTTGTTGGGAAGCAGCGGTTCGATCACAGACCACTCAAAATCCGTCAGGTCAAAGCGAGCCATCAACTTAATCTCCTCGAAAAGAGTGAAGCAGACAGCAAGCTTTCAAGAAACCAATTTTATGGGTCTATGACCTAGAGAATGTTGGGATAGACCAGAGACGCCTTTTCTTCATCGAGCGCGGTGGATTTCATGAGGGCGAAAACAGGTTTACCCATGTCGAGCTGCAACTGGTCGAAGGCGCGCTGACTGATCATCGCAAAGATCTTGCCCTCGCCTTTGAGCCTGATCTCGATCATGACGGCCGCACCTTCTCGATGAATATCGCCGATAGTTCCCTGCAACATGTTCTGCATGCTGAGACCTGCCGGCTTTTCTATGCTGATGGCGACGTCGATCGCATTGATCAGAACATGCACTTTGTCGCCGATCTTGCCGGGAAAGGACATCAGCCAGATCGTGCCGGAAGGATGGCGCAGCGGAGTGAGATCGTAGCGTTCATCGCGTGCGCCAACCTCCATGGTCACGATCGAGGAACGTTCGAGCCGGCTCAGGGTAATTTGTGTCGCAGCCTGGCCGAAGACCTGTTCCGGCGTGCCGATCGTCTTGACGTTGCCGTTTTCCAGAAGAACGACGAAGCGTGCCAGACGGACGACTTCATCCATGGCATGCGATACATAAATCATGGGAATGTCGAATTCGTCCCGCAGCTTTTCGATCAACGGGAGAATTTCGAGTTTGCGCGCATGATCGAGCGCGGCAAGAGGCTCATCGAACAAAAGCAAATGAGGACAGGATAGGAGCGCCCTGCCAATGGCCACGCGTTGTCTTTCTCCTCCTGAAAGACGTTGCGGCTGGCGATTGAGCAGTGGACCGATGCCGAGCGTGTCGACCACTGCATCGAAATCAACACGATCCGCGTCGCGCGGGGCAAACCAGCGGCCAAAAAGGAGGTTCTGGCGGACGCTGAAATGGGGGAAGAGGTAAGAATCCTGAAAGACGACACCAATACGCCGGCGATAGGGGGGAATGAAGACCTTCTTTTGTGTGTCGACGAGGACTTGCCCATCGACCACAATATGGCCACGATCGGGACGGCGCAGACCGGAGAGAAGACTGAGCGTCAGCGATTTGCCTGACCCCGATTGACCAAAAAGGGCTGTCAGACCATGATCATTGCGGAAGGCGACGGAGAGTGTGAAGGTCCCGACCGTCAGCGTGACATCGACATCGATCATGCTTGCAAGGCCAGACGTTTTTCCGCGCGCTTTTGCACGAGCTCGGAGATCAGGAGTGTCAGAAGCGCCAATCCTGCGGAAATGAGGGTGAGGCGTATGGCATTTTCATCGCCTCCTGGCACTTGTGTATAAGTATAGATCGCCGCTGCGATTGTCTGCGTTTCACCGGGAATATTGGACACGAATGTAATCGTGGCGCCGAATTCACCCAGGGATTTCGCGAAAGCGAGAATGACACCGACAATAATGCCGGGAACAGCAAGCGGCAGGCTCACGAGAAAAAAAGTCGCGATCGGATTCGCCCCGAGAGTGCCGGCGGCGTTTTCAAGGCGTTGATCGATCGATTCAAAGGACAGGCGCATGGCGCGCACCATCAGCGGAAATCCCATGACGGCGGCAGCGACCGCTGCTCCGGTCCAACGGAAGGAAAAAACAATGCCGATTTCGGCGAGATAGGAACCGATAATGCCCTTCCGGCCAAGCACGATCAGGAGAATGAAGCCGGTGACGACGGGTGGCAATACCAAGGGCATGTGGATCAGGCCGTTGATGAAGATTTTGCCGGGGAATTCCCACCGCGCGAGTGCGTAAGAAATGAAAATGCCGAAAGGCAGGCTGGCCGTTGTCGCGACGACGGCAATCTTGAGAGAAAGCCAGATCGCCGTCCATTCATCAGCGGAAAGTCCCATTCCCTTGTCCCCATGCTTGCCCGAGCCGCTGTCGCGATGGCGTGGCAAGCGCATGCAGTCGCGAAGCCACCGGGTGCCGGTTTATCCGCACCCTGCGGCTTCATCTTATGGTGTTGGTGCGTGTCGGCGTCTTATTTGGTGACGATCGTGAAGCCTTGATCGACCAGAATTTTCGTGGCGGCCTGAGACGTCATGAAAGCCAGGAAGGCCGCGGCATCGGCATTTTTGGAGGAGGCGATCACGGCGACCGGATAAATGATCGGCTCATGCGAGCTGGACGGGAAGACATCTACGACCTTGACCTTGGGTTCGGCCTTGGCGTCAGTTGAATAGACGACACCGAATTTCGCCTCTCCGCGTGCGACGAGAGCAAGAGCCGTACGAATATTGTCCGCCTGGGCGAGCTTCGGTTCGACCTCTTTCCAAACATTCAGCTTTTCAAAAGCCTGCTTGGCATAAATGCCACCGGGGCAGGAATTGATGGTGCAGACCGCGATCTTGCTGTCGCTGGTCTCCTTGGCGAGGTCGAAACCAGGCTTGATCTTCAGCGCAACATTGTCGTTGGCAGGTTCGATAAGGACCAGCTCGTTGCCAAGCAGGTTGCGGCGCGTGCCGGACTTCAACAGTTTCGCCTTATCAAGATAATCCATCCATTTGGTATCCGCCGAAATGAAAATATCGGCGGGAGCACCCTGTTCTACCTGTTTGGCGAGAACGCCCGACGATGCATAGGAAATGGCGACCTTCTTTCCTGTCTTGGCTTCCCAAGCGGCGGCAATGGCGTCGAGAGCCGTCTTCATGCTGGCGGCGGCGAAAATGACGGGGCCGGAACCACTCGCCGGCGCTGTGGCTTGCTGCGCCACAGTCAATTGCGGAAGGGCGATCGTGAAAGCCAGCCAAAGCCCAAGCGTTGCCCACATGCGTCGCGTGATTGTCGTCATCGGAAACTCATTCCTCAATACAGTGGATAGAAATCCTATCAACGGTAAAGCATAGCTTATAGGAGGCGGCAAGGCGAATTGAAATAGAGCGGTGAAGGAATAGGAAAAACCGCGGCTATGAGAAGAAATTGGGAGTGGCGCCTTGCCGCATCAGCGATACAGCGGGGAACTGCTGAAATGGTGCAGTTAGGGCCTATTTACCACCTTTTCAATTTATCGGGATTTCTGCCGGTTACTTCGTTTAAAGTGAGACTTTGTTAACGATTCACGCTGAGGCGGTGGCACCTATGTCGAATCCGCGGAAAGAAAACGGCCTCATTCTCGAAGCGCTCCGGAGCGCCGAACCTTTGCAAAGTTCCTCTGGCGGCAATGCCCTTTATTACGTGGAGGAAGGGCAAGAGACAGGTGAAAGGCGTCGGGCGCTCCGGCGCAGAAGCCGCTTACGGACAGGGAAACTGCTCGATGCGGGAAATAATTTTTTATTCGATTGTTGGATCCATGATCGATCCCATCTGGGTGCCAGACTGAGGGCGCACACGAAGATCCCCACTTTGGACCCGGTCGGGCTTTATGAAGATCAGTCGGAACATATTCTCGAAGCGCGGATCGTATGGCGCCGAGGACAAGAATGCGGAATAGCTTTTACTTTCTCCGGGAGATTGAAACCGCCGACCAGGGTCCAAAAAGCCTATCTGCGCGGACGCTATTACGCTGTGAAAGACTGAGCCCCATCTGGCCGAGAGAGCGGGGCAAGCTTTGATTTCGAAGCGAAAGCTTTGAGTATTTGTTTCGATTGTTGATGGAATCTCTTTCTTGAACAAATAGGGGGTGAAACTGTCTGTCGTCATCAACCTATGATCATTCTCCCTCATCGTCGGTAAAATCGAAAGATATCCGGTGATCGATTATTTGTTCGGTTCAAATCGTACTTTGTAGACGTGTTTCAGGAAGCTGACCGATCCTTCGTATTTTGGCGGGTGAACTTTTGGATCGACGTGCAACAGAAGAAGCGTCGGTTCTGGCTTATTGACGACCACGGAAAATTCGTTCTTCAAAATCTGCGCCCACGAAAAGCAGCCGATCTCATGATCGTCCATTGTCACGGTACAGGTCCCCACGATTACCGGGGCAGCGAGTATTGGCCACCCTTCACGCGCCATGCTGGCGGCATGAGCCGGAACGGAGCTTAACAAGAGCATGACAGATAAAATTTTCAACCTGGTGATCACTTTCTGTCCTCTCCTTTGGGATATGCAAAGGGATGCCGGCCGCTGAGCGAAACGGTATTTGTATAATTATGATCGGCGTGAATGGTTTCAGTCCAATGGAGTGCTTGAATATTTGTGAAGTAGTTCAGAATAAAAATGGTATTTCCAATAGTATTTGCTTTTGAGATGAACTGCTTTAATGAGAAAATGCTCTATAGGGGTATAATGAACGCTATTAAGATCTTTTGATAAGTTTATCCAAATTTCGCGAAAGCTATGGTTTCAGGATTGCCCGCCCAGAGACTGATAGCCGCTTCGAAGCAGAGCCTCATCAATCTACAGGAACCTGATCCACGAGGCTTGGGAAAGAGATAGCAGGAGATGCGCCAGGATTTTTACAGCCCGGCAATTGTCGACAAAGAATTTTAGCATAGGAACGACAAAATAGGTATTTATGCTTTTAAGCACAGAATGTGTCGACCATCCCCCGGAAATTTCTCTTCCTTTCTTCTCTCCAATCGTCGAACAGTTCGACCGGTCGCTCCATGAGACTTGGCTGTCTTCGGCAGAATTTTTAATGCTTGTTACAGACAGGCATCTTCCGTGCTGAATTACGCGCCATGTGATCAACCGGAAGAAAAAGGGTTTTTGACGAAGGAAAGAGAGACAGTTTGTGATTTACCGTCTTGTCAGAACGACCTGACGTCGAGGTGTCTGTCGTCGAAGAAGGTCGTAATCATTGATCTTGGGGGCCTCACGCTTGCCGTTCAATGATTGAGTTTATGCAGGGTAGCGTGTCGATCCATCAATTGGCAACTCGAGGACAGGATTTCACGCGTGAAAGGACCATGCCTTCTACCGCTAGTGTATACGCTTGTCTGAGAGCGCGGAAAGTTCAACCGGCTTGGGCTAATGTCATGATGCTACATTTTTGGTGCCCGAGGCAGCATACGAGGCAAAATATGTTCAGCAACAAATGCGGTGATTATCAGGATAAAGAAAGCGAAGATAAATCCAATGGCACTTTTACTGACATTCCACTGGATTAAGATCGGATAGTGCAAAACATAGAGGCCGAATGATATTGAGGCAATGGCGACGGCGACGCGACGCAAAGGAAACATTGCTCCGGCAGTTATTCTTCCAATCGGTCCAAATAACAACGCCAAAAGGATTGCTGCTATCGCGAAATGCCGGAACATAAGAAATGGATAATAGCCGAAGCCCTTGTAGCCGACTGACAGGACAACTCCTGCTGAAATCAGACATAGAACGATCAACCACAGATAGGTTTCGCGCAGGGCAATGAAAGTGCGGGCTCCTTTGAGATAGGCGTCCGCAGCCATGGCACCAGCCCACCAAACCAGGAAATAGGCTCCGACAAGGAGAAAATGGTTTGGGAAAAAGGCAAAAAGTATGAAGAGCGTGCAGCAAATTGCTCCGATGAGATGATTCACCATGAGCGGACGCTTATACCAAGCGATGAGAATCGGCGGGAAAATCAAATAGAAAAATAACTCGTAGGATAACGACCATAAAGGGTCGTTTCCTAGGAATGGGTCAGTGATAACTCCTGGCTTTAATAAAGAAATATCTTGAAGGGCAAAGATCGTTCCCCAAAGGGCCGCCGGATGAAAACGCTCTGTGAATCCACCATTATACAGCACGATGAGAGCTGACACGGCCATTGCTGTTACCAGCGGTGGGTAAATTCGCCGAAGCCTTCTTAAGAGATACCCGCGTGGGCGAAGGGCGCGATCCCTCTCGTTGGCAAAAATGACAAAGCCGCTCAGGAGGAAAAAGATGAGTACGGCTTCCTGACCAAACCGGAAAACGATTCCAATTTGATTTGAGAAACCATTGGCGTTCGCGAGGTGGTGTATCACGACATAGCATGCCGCCATCGCCCTCGCCCCATCGAGAGCGGCAGCCAGTCGGTCGCTAACGATGGGCCCCGTCTTCATGAGTTCCTCCGGATATGGGTTTGGCAAAGCAGAGCGCACGCCTATAACAATTATGGCAATCTTTGTAAGAAAGGCCATAGCTTTGCAAGATAGCTAATAAGCAGACGTGATATATTTGTGGCTAAATATGTGGATATTATTCCCACAAATTCGTCGTTGCAGTAGTCTGTCACATCTTGAAGCCCACTTTGGGAAGAAGCTCTATTCAGAAGAAAAGCTGGAGGCTTGAATCGAGCGTAAGTCATTCTCCCCGTACATAGGATATCAATTGGAGCGAATATGGTCCGTCAGAAGAGCAAAAAGGTTGCAGGAAATAACGCTTATCAAAATGATATTTAGTAAATTAACTATATAATGCGCTGAAATATATCAATAAAATGGTTTTTATCGAGACGCAAAAATAACATCCGATATGATCAATGCAACGACCGAGGCGCTTTATTTCTTGAACAATTGGCGGCTCTATTGCACGCTGGCCGTGGTTGCGGGGCTGGAACGCTCCGAACCCCCTATAACGATAAAAACACCGGCGATGGCCTGTGCGAGGGCGCTGACAAAATCCACCGGTTCCCGGTGGATTTTGTTTGATACAGCCGAAGCATGTATAAATGCAGATCTCCGCCAAATCCGAGGGGAGACCTATGCATCAGCGATCAGGCTTCTTAGTAAGCCTGGATGTGGATCGGGCCGGGCATCGCCCGCATGATCGAATTGAGGCGGTCCTCAAGAGTAAAATTGTGCACCGGCGAGCGTTTGGTCATCAACCGGCCCTGGCTCTGCCCGTACAGATGATGGGTAGGGCTGGAGGTGGGGCGCAAACCTGAGAAGGCTACAGGCTTTCTTTGAGGTCCCGGGCGACCTTGAAGCCGACGCTTTTCGAGGCCTTGATCTTGATCGCTTCTCCCGTGGCGGGATTGCGTCCCTTGCGGGCCGAGCGCTTGGTCAGCTGGAAGATGCCGAGGTGGCTAGCGCGGACCTTCATGCCCTTCTTCAGATATTTTCCGGTCATCGCCGTCAGGTCGTCGATCAGGGCCTCGACCGTCTTTTTGGGCAACTCGTGCAGGACAGCAAGGTCCTCGGCCATCTGCCGCCAGGTCACCGTTTCCGGGGCAGGGGTGGGAGCGGCGGCTGGAGCTTTAAGGGTTTTCCCGACGGCCGGGGTCTTGGATTTGGGCGAAGCCATCAAAAGCCTTTCATCATTAGGAGTACGGGGAACAGAACCTGTCGCGGATCGACGACAAGGGCGTTGCCATAAAGCGATTTTACCGGCTTGAGAAGCTGCGTGAAGCCTGAAATGTATGGATCTGCGCGCAAAGCAGGGAAATACGCAGATTATGGATTGGCAAGAAGTAGTTTGAAAAGACATCTTTTCCATTATTGCCGTGTGCGACCTCGCCAAGGGCACGTCCAAGGGCACCTCCAAGGGCACGTCTATCCCGTCGGACCATGATCCGATCGGTAATACGGCAAAATGGTCGCAAGCTAAGTAAGCTCGCCAGCGATGCGTAGATTTCGACCGGCTGGCCGATGGCGGCGGCACCGACCGAGTATTTGTTTTGGTCGAATCGGACACGCAGGTCATCGAGATTGCGGGCGGCAATGTGTGGAGCCCGCCGCGATAGGCAACAAACTGGGGCTGCTCCTCTTCGGCCCTCTCAAGATCATATGTTCAGGCTTCTTGGGATGGATATACGTCCTGGCATAGGCGATGATTTCCTCGATGAGCGAGGCGTTCGGTTCATCATAGATCTCGAACTTCCGCCACGGATTGAAGAACCATTCTTGCTCGAGCCCGACCTTATTCTCGACCCGTTCCCTGCTTGCCATCCCATCAAGTGCAACATTGTGCATTGGGTGCAGCGATTGTGGCAAGCGATCATGGAAACACCGCACATTTGGCCGGTGGGTTTGTCATCGCCATCTCGTGTGTGATTAGGAGACGCGCGTGGAGGTCTCGAAAGCAATGATCTACATCGGCATACACCGCACCATCTTGTGCAGAATTTCATATACATTCGGTTCCACACGGACTCTGACCACGTCCCGGAATAAATCACTAGAATTTTAACGCATTACCACCAACGAGAAATCAGAATGCGATCACCAGCTCACCCGATTGATGGGGTATCAAAATCAATAAGTCCATAAATTCTATAAACTGTTATGACAATCCTCTTGACAGATGAAGCGTGGCAAGACTAAGAATATAACTACTTGATATATAGGAGAATATTCTATCCGTCTCGGATGGTGACGGTAGAAAATTATTCACCAAACTTCGGTGCTGGATGTGTTCAGGGGAGATAGCATGCAATCTGCGTGGCTAGCATTGGTTGTGTCTATTCTTGCGGTTACACCGACGCTTGCGGAATCGCCTCACTCGAACGGTGAGGGCTTTATCTACCTGCCGGCTCAGGAGGTACCTTTTGAAGGATCGCAGCAGGGTGGTGCGCAACGAGCCGTGATTTTCGGGGATCCATCAAAGCCGGGTGTCTATGTCATTCGTGTCAAATTTCCACCGGGTGTCCATTCCAATCCACACTTTCACTCAGAGGACAGGCATGCCGTCGTGATTAGCGGCACTTGGTGGAATGGAACTGGGGAAGATATCTCTTTCGCCAAAGCAAGGCCGGTCAAGGCGGGCTCTTATGTCTTTCATCCCGCAGGTAAGGTGCATTGGGATGGTGCCGGAGAGGAGGAAGCCATCATTCAAATTACAGGCATCGGTCCGGTGACAACGACTCCGGCTGGTCCATCGAATGTTCACCCAGCTGATTGGCCGGCGCCGAAATAATCAGGATTTGCCGCAGAGCTGTTCTGGATCGGCGTCTTGGTTTCATTCTCGCCACCTTCAACTTCCGAAATAAATGTCTTCCTCAACTTTTCAATCGGAAATTCGATGAAAATACGCACAATATCCCTTGGTCTTGCTATCGCCTGCGCGGGTGTTATCTCTGCCAATGCTCAGTTGATTACGTATCATGCGTTGTCGACGAATGCTGCTTTGACCATTGCTCAGACCGCTTACGAGACCTGCAAGCAGCAGGGCTATAATGTTTCAGTCCATGTCGTTGGTTTCGATGGAGAAACTCTGGTCGCGCTGCGCGGCGTCGGTGCTTCTCCGCACACTTTCGAGAACAGCTTTCGTAAAGCCTACACGGCGCGCACGTTTCGCACGGCGTCCGGCGACATTGCCAAACGTGCTCAGGACAACCCCTCTCTTGGCCTCCTCCGTCTGACGAATGTCATTCCAATTCAGGGTGCCTTGCCAATCAAAGCAGGTGATGAAGTCATCGGGGCGGTCGGCGTTTCCGGCGCTCCGGGTGGTGACAAGGACGAAGCCTGCTCGAAAGCTGGAATTGATAAAGCGACGCCTCTCTTATGACGCTTAAGAGGCTTGCTTCGTGAGCAGCTTATCCCTTCGGTGATTATGTAATTTCTTCCTAACGGCCTTAGCCGGCCTCCGATTAAACTGCCCAAGCAAGGATTTGTAAGTGTAGCCGAAGGCGTCGTTTGGCCATTTAATATATAAAATAAATAGAATAAATAGAATGTTAGCGACGCTTCGAATGCGGTCATGGTGCATGCTGTCGAATCCAAAAGGCGCCCAGCTTCAACACCCTGGTCTCTCAGGATTCGACGACAAGAAATTGAGGTTCTGTCATGAAAAATAATTCCCGAAAGAAGGTCGCGGCAGCCTTGTTGCTTAGCCTGACCACAGTCGTGGCCCTCGCCGAGGAGCAGTCAGCGCAGCAACCATCGCGAGTCTCGTCAAGCCGCCAATTATGGTCGTGGCTGCCTGTACAAAGCCATCCTGTGCCAACGGTTGCTCAAAAGGATTGGGTGCGGACACCAGTCGATGCATTCGTTCTCGAAAAGTTGGAAGCCAATAATCTTAAACCGTCGCCGGATGCCGATCGTGCGACCTTCATTCGCCGTGCAACTCTTGATGTATGGGGGCTGATTCCGACCCCGGAGGAAGTCGCCGTATTTGTGAATGATACTTCGCCGGATGCCTATGAAAAATTGATTGATCGCCTTTTGGCGTCTCCACGCTATGGCGAAAGGCAAGCACGGCGATGGCTCGATCTTGCACGTTACTCGGATACAACCGGCTTCCAGAACGACGATGTTCGCGCCAATATGTGGCGGTATCGTGATTACGTAATCAATTCATTCAATCAAAACAAGCCGTATTCCGATTTCATTCGGGAACAGGTTGCCGGTGACGAGATTGCTCCGGGTAATCAAGATATCATCGTCGCGACAGGTTTCCTTGCCGGATATCCGGATAATTACAACTCGCGTGATCTCATTCAGAGGAAATTCCAGATCACCACGGACATGACGGATACTTTAGGTCAGGCAGTCCTTGGCACGACCGTTGGTTGCGCGCGCTGCCACAACCATAAGTCCGATAAATTCAGCCAAAAGGATTATTATTCGCTCCAGGCCTTCTTTGCGAACACAAGCGAAGAAAACAAAATCCTTGTGTCAGCGAAGGGTGAAATCGAGCACAATTTCGAAAAGCAGCAGGCAAAATGGGACGAGGCGACGAAAGACATTCGCGCCAGCATGAAGGCGATTATAGACCCTATTCGAGAGGCAGCCAGCAAGTATCACAAAGAGCGCTATCTGACTGATAGCCGTGCATCAATTTTCAAAGCCGAAGACCAATGGACTCCGCTGGATCGGTGGGTCAACCATCGCTTGGCGAATGTCACGACAGACACGGATTATGGCAATTACCTTCGCGAGGTCGGTGGAGACCAGGCCAATCCGGAACACACAGAAGATCTCAAGCATCGTTGGGAGGAATATAAGAAGCTCACGGAAGAACTGAAAAAGTTTGATAAGCTAAAACCGACAAAGGGCTCCATAACACTCACCACAATGACTGAGCTTGGTCATCCAGACACGCCACCGACCCATGTCTTGTTCGGTGGTAATCATGAACGTCCAGAAGAAGAAGTTCAGCCTGCGTTTCCGGTGGCTATGACAGACGAAGCGCCTGTCATCGTGCCGACCCCAAGTTCCTCTGGTCGCCGGACGGCGTTGGCCGACTGGCTGGTGAGTGAAAAGAATCCGCTGACCGCACGCGTTTATGCCAATCGTGTCTGGAGCCAATATTTCACCAACGGGCTTGTCAAAACCGTCAGCGATTTCGGTCGAGCTGGAGAAAAGCCGACACATCCTGAATTGCTCGACTATTTGGCGGAGACCTTTGTCGACAGCGGATGGGACATCAAGAAACTGCATCGCGCCATCCTGCTTTCAAGCGCCTATCGGCAATCCTCTGATGCCCGGGAAGACGCGGCGAAGGCGGATCCATACAATAAGCTTCTGGCCGTATTCTCACGCCAGCGCTTGGATGCCGAGCAAATTCGTGATTCCTTGTTGGTGGCTTCGGGCAAGCTTGTCGACAAAGTGGGAGGTCCCAGCGTCTATCCTCCTGTTCCGCAGGCCCTGAATGCCGGAGCGTCTTGGCCGACAGACTCCGATGCCGAATCTCAGAATCGACGCAGCCTTTATATTTTCACACGCCGGAGCTTGCCTTATCCACTTCTCGACTCCTTTGATATGGCATCCCCTCAGCAAATCCACAGCAAACGCGATGTGACGACAACGCCTCTCCAGGCATTGACACTCTTTAACAATGATATCGTCTTTGCTTGGTCACAAGCCTTGGCGGGCCGTGTCATCCGTGAGGTCGGTCGTGATGAATCGGCGCAAATCGATCGACTCTATCAAATCCTGTTCGGCCATAATCCACAGGATGTCGAGAGGAATGCGCTTTTAGCTTTCACGGTGAGCCACGCCCGGTCTATCCGCGCAAAAGCAACGGATGGCAAATTGGCGATAGCCATCCCAATCGGGTTCAAGGGTGAAGCCGACATTGCCGATCCCATCAAGGATGCCGTCTTCGTCGATCTCGTCCATGCAGTCGTGAACTCGAACAACTTCATCTATCGCTTTTAATTCTTAGACATCGAACAGCATGGAATATTGTCATGGTTCAACACACACGTCGAGAATTGCTATTTAAGACGGCGTATACCGTCGGAGGATTGACTCTTGCCGCGGAAATGCCTGGCGGCGGCATTTTTGCGACGCCTGCAATGGCTGCCAATTTCATTGATCCCCTTGCGCCCAAGGAGCCCCACTTTCCGGCGAAAGTGAAATCGGTAATCTGGCTCCATATGGATGGCGCGCCGAGCACGCTCGATCTTTTTGATTACAAGCCAGATCTGATCAAGTTTGCGGGCCAAGAGGTTCCAGCTTCCTTCCTAAAGGGAATCAAGACGAGCACACAAGGTGGCGTCGGCAAGCTGTTTGCGTCCAACAGGACGTGGAAGCAATATGGTGAAAGTGGTGCCTGGTTTTCGGACCTTTTGCCCAACCTTGCGCAACACGCGGACAAATTGACCTTCATCAAGTCGAGTGTAACGATTGGAGCGACTCACGACATTTCGATCCTTAAACTGAACACGGGCGATACGAGCCCCGGCAGGCCTTCTCTCGGTGCCTGGATTACTTATGCGCTTGGCTCCGCAAATCCGGATCTTCCTGCCTATGTCGTCCTCTACAACGGCAACAAGGAACCGACGGGCGGTTCCATCAATTGGAGTTCGGGATTCCTTCCCGCTGTTTATCAAGGCACGGCTTTCCGGCCCGGTAAATCTCCAATTCTGAACCTTGATCGGCCGGAACTGGTCGCGCTCGCTCAACAGCGTGACAGTCTGGACCTCATCCGGCAATTGAACACGCTGAAGAGCGAAGCCTATCCAGATGATAGCGAACTGGTTGCGCGCGCTCGCTCCTACGAGCTGGCTTACCGAATGGAGGCATCGGCACCGGAGGCGGTCGACCTGAGCAAGGAAAGTGAGGCGACTAAAGAGCTCTACGGGCTCAATGATGAAGCGACTCGGTCGTACGGGACCAATCTGCTCCGCGCCCGTCGTCTGGTGGAACGCAATGTCCGTTTCGTTCAGGTGATTTCTGGACCGGCCGGTGATGGCGATGTTCGGAATTGGGATGCGCATCGTGAGCTCGAAAAGAACCATGCGGCTCACACGAAGAAAGTCGATAAGCCGATTGCAGGCTTGCTGACTGACCTCAAGAACCGTGGCCTATTGGATCAAACATTGGTCGTTTGGACGTCTGAATTTGGGCGTACATCCTATGGACAGAGCGGCGACGGACGTGATCACAATCCTTGGGGATATACTCAGTGGCTTGCCGGCGGTGGTCTTAAGGCTGGTCTTGCTCATGGCCAGACCGATGAAATTGGTCTTCAGACCGTGGACAAGCCAGTTGATACCTATGATCTTCATGCGACCGTCCTCCAGTTACTCGGTCTCGATCATTTGAAGACGATCTATTTGCGTGCTGGACGCGCTGAACGCCCGACAGTTGTCTATGGTTCGGTTGTCAAGGACCTGCTTGCCTGATGTATGCGTCTGAACGAATAGGGAACCGTGCCGATTTCGATTGGTACGGGCTCGGGATCACGCCGGGCGCAGATTTCCTGTTTATGATGACGCCCGTCGTCTTAAATAAATGCTCAAAACAGATAATCGGTATGGTATGACGCTACGAAAAATACGTATGTTGATCACAAGTATTGCTGTCGTTGTATCCAGTCTGCAGATCACTCGTGCTGAACATATCGATCTTAACTTGAGTGATTATGATGATGATTTGATGCGGGATCTTGATAAAGCAATCAAATATTTTGAACCGGACATTACCGCGGGTAATGCTGATGCAGCCAAGGATGATGCTGCTACATTGGAAGATGGCTTTAAATATACGGAAGATTATTTTCGTAAAAAGGGGCCATATGAAGATGCGGTTGCCATCTCAATCGAAGGCTTGAAATATACACGTGCGGCAGTTGAGGCTGTTACAAATAATGACTTTACTGCAGCTGCCGCGGCCGCACAGGCAGCGGCAAAAACATGCCGTGCGTGCCATGACATCTATAAGCCTCTCAACAAGAAATAATGGCTCTTGTGTGTGACACATAGTCATTTTATCGGAATTCGTGAATTCAACCTAACGTGTAAGAAAGCTAGGGAATGATCTCGAAATATCGACTCAAAAATTGCCTGATCGCGCTCGCCGCCATATCTTTATTGGGAAGCGGAATCGCATTGAGTGTCAACGCACAGACCGCTCCAAAAGAAGGTGATCTAAAGCAAGCGCGACAGGCGATTGAGGTGCGCAAAGCAGTCTTCACATTGATTGGCAGTAACTTTCAGCCGCTTGGAAACATTCTCAAAGGCACGGTGCCTTATGATAATGGAAAAGTGAAGGTCAATACAGCCCGTCTTGCGGTCCTCAGTGAATTTGTGATCGATATTTTCCCGGATTATTCAAACCGTGGCGAGCCGGAAACAAAAACGAAAGCGGATGCCTGGAGCAATAAGGATGACCTCCTGAAGAGGATCGCGGATTTTCAGGCGCACGCGCAGAATCTCGTCAAGGTTAGCGCTACGGAAGGTGACGCGACAGATGCTTTTAAGGCCGCTGTGACTGCTGTGGGACAAGATTGCAAGGGGTGTCACGACCTCTACAAAGCGAAGTAATCGATAAGATCGATCTTTCAATGCTTTGATCTGGCCCTTCTCCTGATGTTGTAGCAATGGCAGCTCTTCCTGGGGTTGGTCCTTGCCCCATAGGGCGCAGGTTTTGAACCTCCAGAGATGAACTTCAAAATCAAGAAGAGAGAGTTAGAACGTCAATGACGGTCATGGACGAGATTCAGGATGGTGAGGCGGACGAAAAATTGTACGTTTGGGATTTACCGATACGCATATTCCACTGGACGTTAGCATTATCTATTGTCGGCGCCTATGTAACCAACCGGCTTGGCGTTGCCTATTTCAGATATCATGTCTGGTTTGGATATCTCATCCTGATTCTCGTCTGTTTCCGACTGATTTGGGGACTTGTTGGCACTCGGCATGCGCTGTTTCGAAATTTTATTCAGGGGCCAAAGGGAACGATTAAATACACTTTCGCGGTGTTAAAAGGAAAATCTGCTCATTATGCTGGTCACAATCCACTCGGTGCCTGGATGGTGATCTTTCTGCTCGGAGCCATACTAATACAATCCGTTACAGGCTTATTTTCAAATGATGAAATCTTTAATATTGGGCCTTTATACGGATATGTCGCCAAAGAGACGAGTCTAAGCTTAACCTCAATTCATCGTCAGCTCTTTTATTTAGTCATCATTGCAGTTTCTTTTCACATTGTAGCTGTTCTGGCGCATCATTTCCTGAAAAGAGAACCGCTTATATTGGCGATGATTACGGGGCGAAAACCAGCTTTCCTGGTTGCTGAACGGGAATCTATTTCCTCCTCTCGTACAGGTTTGGCGGTAATATTGGTTGTGGTCTTTTCTGCCTTGCTGACCTGGATTGTCCTGCATGCGCCAATCATCGATGAAGGTTTCTAATCCCATCAGGGATATCTGCGCGTCTGAAAGCCCCCTTGAGCGAGTAGTGAGCCTATCTTTGATGGGCCGCGGTGAATCAGCGTATTAGAAAGGACTAGCAATGGCACGCAAGACGGCTAACGATTTTCATCCTGAGATACTGAAATTATTTGACCTCTATGTTCATGGTGGCTTAAGCCGTCGCGGATTTTTAGAGAATGCGGGCAAGTTTGCCGTGGGTGTTGGGGGCGCTGCGGCCCTGTTGGATGCCTTGAAGCCGCGCTTTGCAGAAGCGCAGCAAATCGCCAAAAATGATCCGAGAATTGTAACGGAATACGTCACTTACGATTCTCCATCTGGCTACGGGAATATACGTGGGTATGAAGCGCGACCGGCTCACCCGAATGGCAAAATCCCCGCGATCCTAGTTGTTCATGAAAACAGGGGATTGAATCCTCATATCGAAGACATTGTGAGGCGACTGGCGGTTGATGGCTTCATTGCTTTCGCGCCGGATGCGCTTACACCCCTTGGCGGTTATCCGGGCGATGAAGACAAGGCGCGTGAGCTTTTCCCAAAACTTGATCAGTCGAAGACACGACAGGATTTTATCGCTGCTGCACAGCTTCTCAAAAATGCTCCGAACTCCAATGGCAAAGTGGGGGTCGTGGGCTTCTGTTATGGTGGGGGGATCGCGAACTTTCTCGCAACACAATTGCCGGATCTCGGAGCTGTTGTTCCCTTTTATGGCAGCCAGCCGCCGGCCGAGGCCGTGACGAACATCAAGGCACCTCTCCTGTTGCAATATGCCGGTGCAGATGAACGTATCAATGCTGGCTGGCCAGCCTATGAAGCAGCATTAAAGGCGAACCATATTAGGTATCAGGCGTATATCTATCCTGGCGTGCAGCACGGCTTTAATAATGACACGACGCCACGTTTCGATGAGGCAGCTGCGAAACTCGCCTGGCAGAGGACCGTGCAATTCTTCAAGGACAATTTGGCCAGTTGAACATTTCTCGTTCACATAACGGGTCACAAAGATACAAAAAAATTAGGAGAGCAAGATGCGGCTTATTTTTGCAGCAGCAACAGCGCTTTTGTTGTTTACACCTACCCTTCACGCGGAAGACGTTGTTAAAGCATCAACCCCTGTTCAGTCTACAGAAAGCAATAAGTCTTCGGCTCATAAGCTGAACAAGGCTGAACTTGATGCCCTACTTGCCAAGCCGGAAGGGCTGTTGGTCATTGATGTGCGCAGGCCCGACGAGATCACGAAATACGGTGGTCTTCCAGTTTATCTCAGTATTCAGGTTGCAAATGTTGAAAAATATCTCCCCTTTATCCCGCACGAACGGGCACTTGTGATTGTTTCCAACCATGCGGGACGCGCTGGCCCGGTAGCGGATCTCTTGAAAGCCCATAATTTCAACGTGGCTGGGATCGCAGGTGTCCTCAACTATGAAGAAGAAGGTGGTGCTTTGACAAAGATTGTTCCGCCGGAACCCAAAGCAGTGACGGCACGCTAACATGAAGCATACTTTTCTAAACAGCTGCTTCATTCGCTGGAGCATCCCATTTGTGTGCGGCTTGGCGACGCCAGCCTGGGCAGAGTTGAAAGGGGGCGATCAGGCTCCAGATTTTACGCTTGAGGCTGCACTGGGCGGCAATGATTTTACATTTCGCTTGGCCGATGCGTTGAAAAATGGACCCGTTGTCCTTTATTTCTATCCCAAATCGTTTACGCGGGGATGTACAATCGAGGCTCACGAGTTTGCGGATGCGGTCGGTGATTTTGGTCGAGCGGGAGCGACCCTGATAGGAGTTTCTCGCGATACGATAGAAACGCAACGCGAATTTTCAAAAGAAGCGTGCCGGGATAAATTTGCCGTCGCTGCAGACCCGCAACTCACGGTAATTCGTGCTTACGACGCGGTCAGCACGCGTCTTTCTCCCTCTGGTGACGTATTTTCCGATCGTATTTCCTATGTCATCACGCCCGATCATAAGATCTTCTATGCTTATAATGACAGGGAACCTCATAAACATATCGAAAATACGCTTGCGGCAGTAAAGCGGTGGCGTACGGAAGGTAAGCCTTCGCAATAAGATGCTTTGACTCTCAATAAGTATGATTCATTGAGAGTCGCTGCGCTATCGTGGAGTTTGTGGCTTTCCGCTGAGCTTCGTTGGCCGTAATCCGAGAAGTTTTGTATAAGCGAAATGAAACTCTGAATAGTGTCGAGCCGAAAATCGCATGGGGATAATTGCCTTATATGCGATAAGGCACAGTGAGTGCTTTGTACCTGGCTCGTGACAGTCTTTTTTCTTTTCCTGTAAACTCTCGAGATTGGTCCGCCACCTTTCATGAGCGGTGTCTATCGCATTCACTTTGAGAACAAGAGACGTTTGTTCGCTTATAATATTATTTGATATTGTGTATGTTTCTCGCTTGACAAAGGGACGAGGCAAACAGCATATTTCTATAAATAAAAATTATAGAAAAACTCAACTAAATCGGTACTCCGTCTGTCCCGTGAGATGCAATGATCTACCGCAGTCCTCTTGAGTTTTCTGCCGGTTCAATCAGTAATGAATTGAACAGCATCGCAATTCCAAGTTTTGTTCTCGATCGATATTTCGGCAAATGTGTGCGAAGTATTGTAGCCTTGGCGCCGCTTGCGGCCACCTTCCTACCAAATGTCGCGTTAGCTCAATCGGCCGGAACCGAGGC
The DNA here is from genome assembly GCF_000745425.1 of Beijerinckia mobilis. GTDB lineage: Bacteria > Pseudomonadota > Alphaproteobacteria > Rhizobiales > Beijerinckiaceae > Beijerinckia > Beijerinckia mobilis. The sequence goes on along the minus strand of NZ_JQJH01000027.1, from coordinate 17,892 downwards.
TGGAGGGCAGATTGAAGACGTGGTCGTTACGGCTCCCTCGGAAGTCCAGGCGGCGACGCAACAGCAATTACAACAAGTCCAAGCAACACGCGCGTCGACAACGATTTTGACAGCAAGGCAATTGCAGGCTGCTCAGATTACCGATTTGCGGCAAGCCACGCGTTTGCAGCCGGGTCTCAATGTCAAATTTCAAAATGTACGAAACATCGCGATTAATGTCAGAGGATTTGGCGCGTCGAGTTCGAGTGCAACGGACGCCATCTTTGGTGGAACGCCGGTCTATGTGAACGGGGTTTATCAGCCATTCGTCGGTCAGGCTGTTTTCAACATGCCGGACCTTGAGGGATTTGAGGTTCGCAAGGGGCCGCAGGCCACTGGGGGTGGTCAGGATAATACCGGTGGTGCGGTCTATATAACGACAGCGTTGCCGAGTTTTGTCGCTGCACAGAATCTTCAGTTTCAATATGGGAGTTATAATTGGTTTCAACTTCAGGGCAGTGCAACGGGGCCTATTGCCGATAGCGACAAAGCTGCATTCCGATTTTCCTTTTTTGGTCAGGATAGGGAAGGTTATATTCGTAGCACGACTTCAGACGACAGATACAATTCGACGCATGACAAGGCCGCGAATTTTAATGTCCTGTTAACGCCGTCCAATGATTTAACGGCATTGTTGACGGCAAGCTACAGCCATTCGAGCCAAGCGTGTTGCGTGTCCGGTTTTGCGGGCGTGGTTGATCACTATACCAATGGGCAGGCTGTTTCCAATAATTATTATCAGCGGTCCGCGAGAATTGGTCAATCAGTGCCTTCTGCAAGTGAATGGATTAATACTTATACAACGCAGGGGCAGGGATGGCAGAATACATCCCAGGATAATTATGTTGCGTCGGCGAAGATTGATTATACATTTAATGATTACAAGCTGAGCTCTGTTACATCATTTACACAGTGGGACTTCCATCCACACAACGGTTTTCAATTAAATCCCGGTGTGAGCTATATCGTCGGGTCCGGGAGCCAGGTCACTGCGCGATCTGTGGTGCAGGATATTAAATTCTCGACGCCGACAGGCGGCCCAGTAGAAGCTGCGGGCGGCGTCTTCCTGCTCTGGAGCCGTGTGATGAACTGGGGCAAGAGCGCCTACGGGCCTCTCGCTGGATCGTGGTATGGGAACACAAATTATTCCCAGCTCGTGAATGATCGTGCACTGAATTATCTCATGCGCTCCGCTTATGATAATCCCGAGACCTATCAAGTATCGCCCTATATGCAAGCAACATATCATGCGACGCCTGACGTCGATATTACAGGTGGTGTCCGCTATTCTTATGTTTATAAACGTTCCAATTTTTCGCAATGGCTCAGTAGTGAACAGTCGCTCGATGGTTTAAGTATTGCTCAACAGGCGCAGGCGCGCGCATTACGTGTCAGCCAGATGGGAGCAAATACGAATTGGTATGCTGATACTCACCAGGGGATGGCTTCCGCCTTATTTACGGCGACTTATAAGTTTACTCCCGATATTTATGTCTATGTCACTGCGTCCCAGGGAGGGCGCGCTGGTGGACCGAACGTACCGATGACTGGTAATATTGCCGATACCGTGCCACATACGGTCAAGGCAGAACGGATCGAGAATTACGAGGTTGGACTCAAGACGAGCTGGTTTGATCAGCGGGTGATCGCAAATATTGCGGCTTTTACTATGTTTAATCATAACTATATAACACAAGCGACGAATGTCATCGGTGCGACGGCAGTGACCTATCTGGCGAACGCGGAATTGGCACAATCGCGTGGTGTCGAGCTTGATGTCAGAGTACAACCAACTGAAGAACTGACTTTCTATGGCTCGCTAGTCTATGATGACGCTTTTTATGGTTCTTTCACCAATTCGCCTTGTCCATTCGAGATCAAAGCGAATAGTTGTGATCTTTCCGGACAACCCATTTCAAACACGCCGAAATGGTCCTTTGCCATAGGCGGTGAATATGTGCATGATCTGGGTTCGTTTTTGCAGCCTGCGACGGATAAGCCGGTTTCTGTCTATTTTGGTGTTGATTTCGCGTGGCAAAGTCGCTTTTATTCCGATACTTCGAATTCGGTCTATTCACAGATCAATCCTTATGGAATTCTAAATCTGCATGGCGGTCTGCGTTTCAATGACGAGAGCCTCGACATTTCCGGATGGGTACATAACGCATTGGATAAACGCTTCTATAACATCATTGCCCCAACGACGGCTGGGCTGATTTCGGCACAGCTTGGAGATCCGCTGATGGCGGGCTTTACGATCCGGGCAAAATTCTAGGGTTAAGGCCGAGATTATTTGGGGTTGGCTTAAACGCCTACAGTATATTTAAAGAGCGGCGTATTCTTGAGATAATTATCTCAAGAATACGCCGCTCCTTTTCCCAAGGTTTAGATTGTGCGTTGGTAAGCGCCGCTTTCGGTGGCTATCTCCCAATCGGGGCCACAAAATTCGAACCTCTTCCTCATTACGCGGCTAATTAAAAATGTTGCGACAGGCCACCGAAAATTCTGCGAGCATTCGAATGTAAATTACTGCAGAAATTGGTTTCTAAATATATGCGGAGTCGTGCCTTTCCACCGTTTGAAAGCACTGATGAAGGATGTCGAACTCGAATAGCATAATTCAGAAGCAATATCCTTAATCAAAAGGTTGCGGTTCCGCAGAAGGTTTTCAGCCAGAGTAAGACGAACTTCGTCACGTAAGTCCAGAAACGTCACCCCTTCTTCTTCAAGATGGCGGTGCAAGGTGCGCGGCGTCATACAAAGATCTTTGGCAACATCTTTCATATCGGGTAGCTTGACGCCGCTATGTAGGAGTCGATCCCTTACTTTGATTGTCAATCCTGCTCCCGATAAGCGGCGTTCAATGACTAATTGACATTGTTCTTCAGCCGATTTTCGTGCAAGCTCGTTTGCCTGCGGTAAAGGTTGTGCCAAGGCCTCTTTATTTATTTGAGCCAATGTCTTTTTGCATCCAAAAATTGGTTTGACACCATAGATGGCCTCATAGTGAGCAAATTGCGTTGGTGTTGGGAAGGAAAAATAAAGATTGTGCAAAATTGTTTGAGTGGGAAAGAGATCGCGCTGCACAGTCAGTAATGCCGTGATATCACGCTCAGTGATGAATTGCTGGAGTGCTTGAGGAACGTCTGACGCGTCAACGATTATATTCGATTCATGCTCTGACTCGTTCAGTTTGAAATGCGAGAAAGCAAAGGTGAGTTGAGAATATTTGACCGAGATATCGAATGCGCTCTGTAAGGTGGAGCTGCTCGCCATAGCGAAACCAAGCATTCCGTAGGCTGTGAAATGATAGCGCGCACCGGCCTGTGTTCCTAAAGCTGGACAATTGCCTCTATGTGCGAGCAAATTTCTGATGAGCTGAAGCTCTTGCTCGGCTGAGACTATTCCCAAAGGGTCGGAAAGATCGCGTTGTCGAACACCTGTTCCTTCAAGACAGGCGTGCATGGAAAGCCCCTGGTCATGGCCGAGTTCGGCGAGGAGTCGCATGCTATTGATGCTGCGGACAAAATTCCGGCGATTCAAGGTCCCCTCCCTTGAGTTTTATGTCTTCTTTTTTTGATTTTTTGTCTTCCCGGACTATACGGCTCATTTTCTTTTGGCGCTAGCATAAATCTCATGAATTGAGGGAAACTGGAATGCGCACGACACGACGAACGAGCCAATTTGATGCAAAGTGATGTGGTCTGTTAAAGATTATGTCTGTGTTCTCAGACATTGGATATCGCAATGTCAAAACAAATCTGTTAACGCCTCATTTTCGTCGTTGATAGTGATGCTTGTAAACACGCCTCGCCTAGCGAATGCGGTTAAGAACCATGCCACTTTTCATAAGGAAGGTGTGATTATACATTGTCATTAAAGTAAGTATCACGTTGTCTTAATAGTCGACTATCTTGATCGGAGCCGTATTCTGCTCATAAGCTTTCTGCTACGGTCGCGCGAGAAATCATAACATAATAAATATGTAGATGGCGGTCGCTAATATAGCATAACGATAATACGGGAGGATTTCAATGCTATTGAAGTCTGGAGGCTTAACGCTGACAGGCAGGCTTATGTGCATGATAGTCGTGAGTGACGTAAAAGTGGTTCACGCTGCCGGCATTGAGCTTCGTGAACAAAGCGCTGATGGCCTGGCGAATGCCTATGCCGGTGCGACAGCAAAAGCCTATAATGCGACGACCATCTTTTATAATCCCGCTGGTATGATTCATCTACAGGGTAATCAGGTCGCTTCAACCAATAGTTATATCATGCCCAAGAGTTCCTTTTCGGGAACGGTGACGGGTGCGGGATTGAGTGGGACTCCACAAGGTGGCCCTAGCGGTCAATTCGCTCCGACGGCTCCAGTCGGCGCGATGTATGCTTTCTGGGATTATTCTCCTGATCTGAAATTTGGCCTCGCTGCAAATACGCCATTTGGTTTGAGGACCAGCTACCCTGATCAATGGATTGGGCGTTATCATGCGCTGCATTCAAATATAACCAATTTCACGTTCAGTCCTTCGGTCGCCTATCGTGTTAACGAACATTTTTCCGTCGGGGCGAGCTGGCAGATAGGCTATTTCAACGCGGTCCTGTCGCAGGCGATCAATCTGCCGGGATTGGGGCTTGGCCGGTATGATGCGCATCAAAGTCTGAACGGAAATGCGGTCGGTTTTGGGGGCGTTATTGGTTTTCTCTATGAATTCGACCAAGCGACGCGAGTCGGTCTGAACTATCGCTCGCGGATTAGGTATGATTTGCATGGCTGGTCGACTATGAGCGCACCGGCGTCTCTGGCCGCGGTGAGCACCACTTTTCAAAGTAGCGGCGTAAATGTTCCGATAACGATGCCAGACAAGGTCGCTCTTGGTTTTTATCACGAATTCGATCCCCGATGGGCGGTGATGGCCAGTGTCGAATGGACCAACTGGTCTGTGCTGAAGGAGTTGAATTTCCATTATAATAACGGGCGTGCTGATACCGTTATCCAGGAAAACTGGCAAAACAGCTGGGCCTTTTCCGTCGGCGCGACTTATACTGCGGATGATCGTGCAAAATTCCATATTGGCTTTGCATATGACCAGAGCGCGATCAGCTCCGCAAATATGACCGCACGTTTGCCGGATGCGAATAGATACGCAATTACGGGCGGCTATAGCTACAAGCTGACAAAAAACCTTCAGGCCATATTTGCCTATGGCCACCTCTTCTTTGATCATGCCAATATTTCGGCGCAGGGAACAAGTGCGGCTGGTTTGTTGTTAGGTGGATATGATACATCCGCGAATATTGTCAGCATCGGACTGAATATGAAGCTTTAGAACTTCTATTAGAAGAACGTATATTAATCTTTTCGAAAACCTACAATGTAGAGCAATATTGTGAGCTACACGATGAAACACGTGCGCCCCACGATCGTACCTATGTCGCTTCCTTATATTTGGGATAGTGCGATCAAACAATTTCCAGAGCGCTGCGCCGTGGATTTCATGGACAGGCGCTACACTTATGCCAGGCTGGGAAATCTCGTCGATCGCGCGACAAGAGGGTTCCAGCAACTTGGAGTCCGCAAGGGCACATGTGTTGGTCTTTGTCTTCCTAATACCCCTTACGCCGTGATCTGTTACTTTGCGATTTTAAAAGCTGGTGGCATCGTTGTGAACTATAATCCGCTGTATGTCGAGCGAGAGTTGAAACATCAGATCGAGGATTCCGGCACGACCATTATGGTGACCCTGGATCTTGCTCAAATCTACCCAAAAGTCGTCACCATGTTGGAGGACATGTGCCTTGAAAGGATCGTCGTTTGCCGAATGGCCGAGTGTCTCCCTCGATCCAAGGCTATCTTGTTTTCGCTGCTCAAAAGATCGGAGCTTGCCGATATTCACGCTGATCTGCAGAATATCTTATTTGCGCAATTGATTTCCAATGATGGCAAACCAAGCCATGTCGACATTGATCCGCTGACGGATGTTGCTGTCCTCCAATATACAGGCGGAACGACAGGCGTGCCAAAGGGAGCAATGCTGACGCACGGCAACCTCACCGCCAATGTGGAGCAATGCCGGCGGATTCTCCTGGAAGATTCGCAAGGTGGCGAGCGCATTCTTGGTGTACTTCCGTTATTCCACGTTTTCGCTATGACGATAGTGATGAATCTCGGTGTGACAGTTGGCGCCGAGCTCATTTTGATGCCTCGTTTCGAGATCAAGCAAGTCTTGCGGACGATCGTTCGCAAGAAGCCAACATTATTCCCGGGTGTTCCAACGATTTTTACGGCAATCAACAATGCCGCGAATGACGGCGCATTTGATCTGTCCTCCATTCATTATTGCATTTCCGGAGGTGCGCCGTTGCCAGGCGATGTCCGCTGCCGTTTCGAACAATTGAGCGGTTGTCGGCTAATCGAAGGCTATGGCTTGTCGGAAGCCTCACCCGTCGTCATCTGCAATACGCTTAAAGGTGAGAACAAGCCGGAATCTATTGGTGTTCCCGCGACGGATACGATCATCGAGGTGCGAGATCCCGAAAATCCCTCTCGCGTCTTAGGAGTCGGCGAGAGAGGAGAGATCTGCGTCTCCGGCCCGCAGGTCATGGCCGGCTATTGGCGGCGACCGACAGAAACCGCCGAGGTCATGGTCGACGGAATGTTACGTACCGGTGATATTGGTTACCGTGACGAAGAAGGACATTATTTCATTGTGGACCGCATCAAGGATCTGATCCTGTGTGGCGGTTACAATGTCTATCCTCGCGTCATTGAAGAGGCGCTCTACCGTCATCAGGCCGTGGCGGAGGCTGTCGTCATCGGGATTCCTGATGTTTATCGTGGGCAGGCGCCAAAGGCCTTTGTCCGCCTCCGGGAGGGTATCAGCGTCAGTCCCGAACAGATCAAAACCTTTCTCGAAGAGCAGATTTCCCGCATTGAAATGCCGAAAATCATCGAAATCCGCGATCACCTTCCCAAAACCATGATTGGCAAGCTTTCCAAAAAAGAACTCATCGAGGAGGAGCGAATTAAAATGTCAGTTCCGGCACAAGATCGTGCCATGTCCTGAAGCCTGGAGCTTTGCTCGGCAGAGATCTTATTTGGAGAATATTATGAGTAAAGTTGTCATCGCCGGATATCTCCGTTCGCCGTTCACTCTTGCCAAGAAGGGTGAGTTGGCAACCGTCCGCCCGGACGATCTCGCGGCGCAGGTGATCAAGGGGCTCGTTGCGAAAACGGGTATCCCGGCGGAGGATATAGAGGACTTGCTGCTTGGTTGCGCGTTTCCGGAGGGGGAGCAGGGTTTCAATATCGCACGGCTTGTGAGTTTCATTGCCGGGCTTCCGCTTTCGATCGCCGCGGCGACGGTCAACCGTTTCTGCGGCTCCTCTATGACGACCATTCATATGGCTGCTGGCGCAATTCAAATGAATGCTGGCAACGCCTTCGTCGCGGCGGGTGTTGAGAGCATGAGTCGTGTGCCAATGATGGGTTTCAATCCGTTGCCCAATCCTGAACTCGCGGCATCCATGCCTGGTGCCTACATGGGTATGGGCGACACAGCTGAAAATGTTGCTGCGAAATGGACGATTTCCCGGAAGGAGCAGGAGGAGTTCGCGCTGCGCTCGCATCAGCGAGCCACAGCGGCGCAGAAAGAGGGGCGATTGACCGATGAAATCGTCGCAATTGCGGGCCGCAAAGGCACGATCATGTTGGATGGCTGCATTCGCCCTGAAACAACGCTTGAGGGGCTGGCCGAATTGAAACCAGCTTTCTCGGCAAACGGTGTCGTTACAGCCGGGACATCGTCGCCTTTAACCGACGGGGCGGCCGCAGTGCTGGTGTGCAGTGAGGATTACGCGAAGCAACATAAGCTGGATGTGCTCGCTTCCATCAAAGCCATCGCCGTTTCGGGCTGCAGTCCAGAGATCATGGGCATCGGGCCGGTGGCGGCTTCGCGCAAGGCTCTGGCTCGCGCCGGGCTGGAGGTTAGCCAGATCGATATTGTCGAATTGAACGAAGCCTTCGCATCTCAATCGATTGCCTGTATGCGGGAGCTGAATCTCTCAGTGGATCGGGTGAATATCGACGGTGGGGCTATTGCGCTTGGTCATCCGCTAGGGGCCACCGGCGCGCGTATCGTCGGTAAGGCCGCTTCTTTGTTGAAGCGGGAAAAAGGCAAATATGCGCTTGCGACGCAATGTATTGGTGGTGGTCAGGGGATCGCGACGGTTCTGGAGGCTTGCTGATGACGGACATCAAAAAAGTCGCCGTCATCGGCGCCGGCGTTATGGGGGCGAGCATCGCTGCCCATGTCGCAAATGCGGGTGTGCCCGTAATTCTGCTCGACATTGTGGCCAAAGACGGTCCTAACCGCAGTGCGATTGCCGAAGGTGCGCTGATCAGGCTCCTGAAAGCTGATCCGGCACCGTTCATGAGCAAGGCGGCGGCGAAATTCGTGACGACTGGCAATATCGCGGACAATCTCGATCTGCTGGCTGATTGCGATTGGATCATAGAAGCTGTCGTCGAGCGCTTGGATATCAAGCAGAGCCTCTATGCTGCGATCGAATCCATACGCAAACCGGGCAGTATTGTGTCTTCCAATACTTCGACGATTCCGCTCAAGGCACTCGTCGAAGGGATGCCTGCACGCTTCTCGCAAGATTTTATCATCACGCATTTCTTCAATCCACCACGCTATATGCGGCTTCTGGAAGTGGTCGGCGGCGAAGGATCGCGGGCCGACGCCATTGAGATTGTCACGCGGTTTGCTGATATCATGCTCGGCAAGAGTGTGATCTTTTGCAAGGATCGTCCAGGCTTCATCGCCAATCGTTTGGGTGTGTTCTGGCTGCAAACCGCTGTCATCGAGGCATTGGATCTTGCTCTTGATGTCGAAGAGGTCGATGCGATCATTGGCAAGCCGATGGGCATTCCGAAAACCGGCGTTTTCGGTCTTATAGACCTCGTCGGTTTGGATCTAATGCCGTATATCAACGCCAGCCTATCGGCGACTCTGCCAAAAGATGATCCGTTTCATGCAATCAACCGGCCGATTCCTCTGGTCGAAAAACTGATTGCCGAGGGTTATACGGGACGTAAGGGCAAGGGTGGTTTCTATCGGATAAACCGTGAGCAGGGTAAACAAAAGGAAGCCCTTGATCTCAAGACTGGTAGCTACCGGCCAATTCGTAAGCCTGTCATTGAGGCGATTGAACAAGGCGGCGGCAAGCTCGATCATCTGCTTGCGCATGAAAGCATACACGGACGTTATGCGTGGCATGTACTCAGCCGCACACTCGCGTATGCGGCTGCTCTTGTCGGTGACGCAACCGATGAGGTGGCTGCGATCGATGAGGCGATGCGGCTTGGCTACAATTGGAAATATGGTCCCTTTCAACTGATCGATCAGATTGGGGTCGAAACGCTGATCACGCGTCTCGAGGCCAGCAAATTCCCAGTCCCCTCTATTTTACGGATCGCCGAAGGCCGATCATTCTATCGTGTCGAGGACGGTTGCCGTCAGGTCCTGGGTCTCGATGGGACTTATCATGATCTCCTGCGCCCTGAAGCCGTGATCATGCTCGAAGATATCAAGTTGAAATCTAAACCAGTTCTCAAGAACGGCTCGGCAGCCTTGTGGGATATCGGTGATGGTGTCGCCTGTTTCGAATTCACGAGCAAGATGAATGCGCTCGACCCCGATATCATCGATCTCCTCATGCGCTCGATCCCCCTGGTAGAGAAGGATTTCAAAGCTCTGGTGATCTACAATGAGGGTAGCAACTTTTCCGTTGGTGCTAATCTTGGGCTCGCGCTCTTCGCTGCCAATATCGCGGCCTGGAAGGATATCGAAAACCTTATCCTGCAGGGACAGACGGCTTACGGCATGTTGAAATATGCACCGTTTCCGGTTGTTGGCGCTCCGGCCGGCATGGCGCTCGGTGGCGGCTGCGAAATTCTTCTCCATTGCGATGCGATTCAGGCCCATGCGGAAACCTATACCGGCCTTGTTGAAGTGGGTGTCGGCCTGATCCCGGGTTGGGGAGGCAACAAGGAAATGCTGCAGCGCTGGTTTACATTGGGTCGCCTGCCGAGAGGACCGATGCCGGCGATCAGTAAGGTCTTCGAGATCATCAGCACGGCGACCGTTTCCAAATCGGCGGCTGAAGCCAAGGAGCTCTTGTTCCTGCGGCCGGCCGACACGATCACGATGAATCGCTACCGTTTGCTAGCTGACGCCAAGGCCAAGGCTCTTACCCTCGTGCCAGACTACAAACCGCCGGAGCCGGCTACTTTCACCTTGCCTGGACCGGCGGCCGCGATAGCCCTGAAGATGGCGGTCGACAGCTTTTTCCGCCTCGGTAAGGCGACTGCCTATGACGTTGTTGTGGCCGGCACACTGGCCGACGTCTTGTCTGGTGGTGACGCAGATATCACCGTGCCGACGGATGAAAAGGCGCTTCTTCTGCTCGAACGCAAGGCTTTCAGCAAGCTTACTCGTCAGCCAGGGACATTGGCGCGCATTGAACACATGCTGACGACTGGGAAACCTTTACGGAATTAACAGACGCATCAAATAATTGTTCAGGGAAGAACATCATGGCCAGCTACAAGGCTCCATTGCGCGATATGCGCTTTGTCCTTTTCGAACTCATGGATGGCGAAGATATTGCGACTTTGCCGGGCTATGAGGAAGCAACGCGTGATCTCATTGATTCCATTCTGGAGGAAGCGGCGCGCTTCTGCGAGGAAGTGCTTCTTCCTTTGAACCGTTCTGGTGATGAGGAAGGATGCGTCTTTGAGAATGGTGTCGTGCGCACGCCCAAAGGGTTTCCAGAGGCCTATAAGGCTTTTTGTGAAGCGGGCTGGCCAGGCATTACCGCCTCTCCGGAATTTGGCGGTCAGGGGCTGCCAAAGGTCGTGAACGGGCTGATCGAGGAAATGATCTGCTCATCCAATCTTTCTTTTGGTCTTTACCCTGGCCTCAGCCATGGCGCCTATGTCGCACTGGAAAGTCATGGTTCGAAGGAGCTCAAGGACAAATATCTTCCTAAGCTCGTCGACGGCATTTGGTCGGGAACGATGTGCCTGACCGAGCCCCAATGCGGCACGGACCTGGGCCTTTGTCGTACCAAAGCGGTGCCGGCAGAAGACGGCAGTTACAGAATTACCGGGACCAAGATCTTCATATCTGCCGGCGAGCACGATCTCACCGACAACATCATTCATCTCGTTCTCGCGCGCCTTCCCGATGCGCCCAAGGGAATCAAAGGGATAAGCCTTTTTCTCGTGCCGAAATTTCTGGTTCACGATGACAACGACCTCGGAGCGCGTAACAGTGTCTCATGCGGTTCGATCGAACATAAGATGGGGATCAAGGCTTCGGCCACTTGCGTAATGAATTTCGACGAGGCGGTCGGTTGGCTTGTCGGCGAGCCACACAAGGGTATGCGTGCCATGTTCACGATGATGAACACGGAACGCCTGGCAGTCGGTCTGCAAGGACTCGGTATTGCTGAAGTATCCTACCAGGGCGCTGTTGCCTACGCGCGCGAGCGTCTGCAAGGTCGTTCCCTGACTGGGGCGAAATACCCAGAAAAGCCAGCTGACCCAATTATCGTCCATCCCGATATTCGACGTATGTTGCTAACGCAGCGGGCCTATGCTGAAGGTTGTCGCGCCCTTGGTGCATGGGTTGCTCGACATTTGGACTTGCACCATCATCCAGATGCCACCATGCGCCAGCAAGCAGAGGAATTCGTTTCCCTCATGACGCCTGTCGTCAAAGCGCTGTTAACGGATCTCGGCTCGGAAGCAGCCAACCTTGGTGTGCAGGTTTTTGGTGGCCATGGATATATCCGAGAGCATGGCATGGAACAATATGTGCGGGATGCGCGGATTGCCCAGATTTACGAAGGTACCAATGGCGTTCAAGCTCTCGATCTTGTCGGCCGCAAGATGCCAGCCGATATGGGGCGCCTGCTTCGCCGGTTCTTCCATCCTGTATCCAACTATATCGAAGAGAAGGCGTCTCAGGCGGCGCTAACTGAATTCGTGGATCCGTTGGGCAAGGCTTTTACCCGTCTCCAGCAGGCAACAATAAAGGTTGCTCAGGCGGGGCTTCGCAATCCGGATGAAGCCGGAGCAGCGGCAACCGAATATCTCCGTTTGTTTGGCCTCACGGCCCTTGCCTACTTGTGGGCACGTATGGCCGAAGTGAGTCTGCCGAAAGCCGAAAGGGATGATGTCCAGGGATTTTATGCCGCCAAAGTTGCCACGGCTCGTTTCTTCATGCAGCGCCTGCTGCCGCAAACAGGAGCACTGTTTTCTTCCATTATGGCTGGCAGCAAATCGACGATGGCCTTCGACGAGGCTGCGTTTTGATCCATGTCAGGGTGTGAAGGACGCGTCATGAATCTTTGGTTCCGACTCCTCAGCATCGTGCTTGGCAGCTTCGTGCGGCGTCGCCTGACTTTCGAAGAGCAATCCATTCTGCTCTTTCGTGTGATGCCGCACGATCTTGATCTCAACGTTCATATGAACAATGCCCGCTATCTGGCGCTGATGGATCTCGGGCGTATTGATTTTCTCCTTCGCTCCGGTTTGTGGGGGCGTTTACGCAAGCTCGGTTCTCATGTGGTCGTCGGGGGTCTTCTCGTGCGGTTCCGACGACCCGTGGCGCCATTTCAGGCGATTACCTTGACGACTGAATGTGTCTACGCGGATGAGAAATGGGTCTATTTTTCCCATTATATGAAGTCGGCGGACAGCCTTGTTTGTTTGACAGTGGCACGGACGGCTTTCATCCGCGATGGCATTGTATTGCCTCCTCATGAGGTCATTCCCGAAGAGGTATCGTCTCGATCAGCCCCCGACTGGATAACACAATGGTCTGATCTTGACGGCAGTTTCTCGGGTCAGTTGGCGTGAGTGACTGCTCGAGCCGCCGTGGGACACAGGCAGGACAGGAGATAGCGTGAATGAAGGTACTCGTGCCTATAAAGCGGGTCATTGATTACAATGTGAAGATACGGGTCAAGGCAGATCATTCCGGCGTTGAAACGGCGAATGTCAAATATTCTGCGAATCCTTTTGACGAAATCGCCGTCGAGGAGGCCGTGCGCCTCATGGAGGCTGGAATCGTCTCGGAGATTGTGGTTGTGTCCATAGGGCCCGCCGCGGCTCAGGATGTCCTGCGCAATGCACTCGCCCTTGGCGCCGATCGTGCCGTATTGGTGCAGACCGACAATGAAATACAGCCGTTGGCGGTCGCCAAGCTTCTCAAGCTCTTGTGCCTACAGGAGTCGCCTCGGCTCGTCATTCTTGGCAAGCAGGCAATTGATGATGATTCAAATCAGACAGGCCAGGCCTTGGCCGCTTTGCTGAACTGGCCACAAGGCACTTTCGCATCAAAACTCGTGATCGAGGATGGGCGTATTGAAGTCACGCGTGAAATAGACGGAGGTCTTGAGATCCTATCGCTGGCTTTGCCTGCCGTCGTCACCACAGATCTGCGCCTGAATGAACCGCGCTACCTGAGCCTGCCCAATATCATGAAGGCCAAGAAAAAGCCGCTGGAGATCAGGCCTGCAGCGAGCCTCGATATCAACGTCGAGCCGCGTCTGATCACTGTACGGGTGGAGGAGCCGCAGCAACGCCAGGCGGGTATCAAGGTGGCAGATGTGACAACTCTCCTGAATAAACTGAAGCATGAAGCAAAGGTGATCTGAAATGCGGGCTCTGGTTTTAGCCGAACATGATGGCCACTCTCTGCGGGGAGCCACGTTGAATGCGATCACAGCCGCTGCCAACCTCGGAGGCGAAGTTGATCTTTTAATCGCTGGTCATAACGCTCGTGCTATAGTCAAGGCCACGACCACCATAGCCGGCATCGATAAGGTTTTGGTAGCAGACGACCCGATATATGCTCACCCGGTTGCCGAGACGGTCGCCGCCTTGCTGATCGAACATGCGCGAGACTATGAAGCGATCCTCGCCGCGGCCACGACATTTGGCAAAAATGTGTTGCCACGTGTTGCCGCAACGCTCGATGTCCAGCAAATTTCCGAGATCACTGGCGTGGTCTCCCCAGATACATTCATTCGACCCATTTATGCGGGCAATGCACTGGCGACTGTGCGTTCAAAGGATGCGCTGAAAGTCATCACCGTTCGCACGACAGCCTTCGAACCTGCCGATAATGTTACGGGTAGGGCGACTATTTCCCAGATCCCCGCTGTCAATGCGCCTATCGATGTGCAGTTCGTTCGAGAGGAGCTGACCATATTGGAGAGTCCGGATCTGACGTCCGCGCGGATTATCATTTCTGGCGGACGGGGCATGCAGAGTGGAGAGAATTTCAAGATGCTCGAACCGATCGCCGAGAAGTTGGGTGCGGCCATCGGCGCTAGCCGAGCCGCTGTTGATGCCGGTTTTGTATCAAATGATCTACAGGTCGGCCAGACTGGCAAGATCGTCGCACCGCAACTTTATATCGCCGTGGGGATTTCCGGTGCTATTCAGCATCTTGCAGGGATGAGCGGTTCGAAGGTGATTGTCGCCATCAACAAAGATGAAGACGCTCCAATTTTTCAGGTCGCTGATTATGGGCTCGTTGGTGATCTGTTCAAGGTTTTACCTGAATTGACTGCATCACTTTCGAGCCTGTCTTCAGGCGCTTAAAATATAATTGGAGCTTTTCAATACGCTTCTGTAAGTAGTTGTGCTGATTCAACTAGCAATAGCTGCAATGTTTACAAAGTTACAATTAAATTGTACTTTCTTTCATTGTAATTCGACGTCTATAGCCGTGATATTGTCGTGGTGATAGTCATTCTGCGAGTCGATAGGGCAGGTAAATGTGGTCGACTCCTCGCCGGACCACTATAGGTGGGCCTCTTTTCTCATGGAGGACTCAGCTTCCATAAGCGTCATAGACGTTTGAAGGTGATGTATGACACGAGAAGTCATGGAATTCGACATTGTGGTCGTTGGAGCCGGTCCTGCAAGGTTATCTGCTGCAGATCATCGCAAGCTGTTGAATAAAGACTTGAGCTTAGGAGTGCTTGAGGAAGGTTCGGAAATCTGAGCCTATATCCTATACGGTGGGGTATTCGAGCCTGTGGCTCTCGACGAATTCATTCCTGATTGGCGTCATTATGGAGCGCCTTTTCAGACTGAAGCACTGAAGATCGTTTCCTGTTCTTGACACGGAAACGGGCGTTCCGACTGCCGGCCAGGATATCGTCTGGACCGTGCGCGAAGGGGGCTGCGTACCTGATTATCCGAATATCTGAGGGGGAAGGATATGTCTCTGCCTAGCAGGCTTCGCGGCCGTCTCGATTTACCAGCGATCGTCGCGCCGATGTTTCTCATATCGGGACCAGATCTTGTCGTCGAAGCTTGTCGTGCCGGCTTGATTGGTACTTTTCCGGCGCTCAATCAGCGTACGACGCAAGGTTATTCGGAATGGTTGGATGAGATCGCGCGCCGCCTCAACGATGGATCGGCGTCCCCAATGTTTGGGGTCAATCTCATCGTTCACAAATCGAATCCACGCCTTGAAGCTGATCTTAAGGTCACTGTTTCCCATAAGGTGCCTCTCGTCATCACGTCACTCGGCGCTGTGCCCGATCTGGTTAAGGAGATCCACGCGTATGGAGGCCTCGTATTTCACGATGTCATCAATACGCGGCATGCGGAAAAGGCCATAGAAGCGGGAGTGGATGGTGTTGTTGCTGTCGCTGCAGGGGCGGGAGGCCATGCTGGCACAATCAATCCGTTCGCGCTTGTGGCGGAAATTCGCTCTATCTTTGATGGCACCATCGCTCTGGCTGGATCCTTGTCGACTGGTGCGCATATTGCTGCGGCGCGGTTGCTCGGAGCCGACCTTGCCTATATCGGTACCCGATTCATTGCCACCCGGGAGAGCCTCGCACCTGATGCATACAAGCAGATGCTGGTCGATGCCAAGGCCGTAGATATCATCTATACAGCGGCGATCAGTGGTGTGAATGCCAACTTTCTGCGTCCGAGTATCCTCAAACGTGGTCTTGATCCAGACAATCTTATATCGGCTGGACATTTGGATATGCAGAAAGAAGGTGTCGCCTGGAAGGACGTTTGGTCGGCTGGACATGGAGTCGGTTCGATTCATGATGTTCCCGCGACGGCTGACCTCTGTTTGAGATTGAAAGAGGAATATGCACGGGCATGTCATGCTTTGGCATCGTGAGGAACGATTATAATGACAGGAGAATCACTTACATCAGTGGCTTCTGATAGAGAGGACACTGTTCTCGTAAATGATCGGGAAAATGGCATTCGCCTTTTGACGATCTCCCGTGTGGCGCGCCGGAACGCGCTCGATAAGAGGACCTATCAAGCCCTGACCAATGCCCTTATCGCAGCAGATGCCGATGAATCCGTGCGTGTCGTTGTCGTGACCGGGGCAGGGAATGTCTTTACCAGCGGTAACGATCTCGCCGATTTCCGGACTGAGACCGGTGACGATGCCGCCCATGCCGGGATGGATTTTTTGAAGGTCCTTTGCACCTTTACAAAGCCGCTTGTGGCGGCGGTGGAAGGTTATGCAATCGGCATAGGGGCGACGTTGCTGCTTCATTGCGATTTTGCCTATGCCGGGCGCGGGACGCAATTTCGTCTTCCTTTTACGGCGTTAGGCTTGTGTCCGGAAGGAGGTTCAAGCTATCTTTTGCCACGAATTGCGGGAACCAAGCGTGCGGCAGATCTTTTGATGCTAGGGGAAACATTTACAGCGGAGATGGCAGTCGATTCCGGTATTATTACTAGCATCACAGATGATGGTGGTTCTCTTACATTGGCTCTAGGCAAAGCGCATGTATTGGCAGGACTGTCTCCGCAAGCGCTTGCCGTGACAAAGTATTTACTCAAACAAAGTTTCGCCAAGGATCTTGAGCACATACTGCAACTGGAAGCGGAAAATTTCGACGCTTTGCGACAAACCTCCTATGCGCAGGCGGTCTTCGCGGCTTTCTTCGCCAACTGAACCTATTGATAGGCAACCAGTCGAAATCAGCTCATAACGACAGTTACAGCTAAAAATCTCAAAGCCAGTTTGGTGATCGGACGCGCCGGTGTCGACTCAGCCGCGAAAAGTATGGCATGTGTCGCTTCTGAAGAGATTACCGCCGGCTGCTGCCCTTTGATTACGGGGGGCAAGGGAAAGATTCGCCGCGGGATGCGATGCGTCGTTTCGATCGTGCCATGTTTTTCGACTCGGTGCAAAGCGTCGAATATCAAGGGCAACATTAGGGTCTTGATCACCATTCCGCCAAACGGCGGGAAAATGTTGGATTCGAGGCTCTCGATTACATCACGGGCGTGATTGGTCGCCGGTGGCGCGTGTTAAGCGCGCGCCAATTGCTGGCGACCTTTGGGCAAGCAGCAAGGGCTTCTCTGGCATTAACCAGGGAGACGATAGCATGAAGGCTG
This sequence comes from Beijerinckia mobilis, assembly GCF_000745425.1. GTDB lineage: Bacteria > Pseudomonadota > Alphaproteobacteria > Rhizobiales > Beijerinckiaceae > Beijerinckia > Beijerinckia mobilis. The sequence continues at coordinate 377 of NZ_JQJH01000027.1, read as the reverse complement.
ATCGAGAAAGTTTTGGGTCGGCGAGGGGTATGGTGCAACTGCTAGGCGGTAGTGACGATTTAATATTTTGGGGATTCCCAGAGAGGCGCAAATCAGATTCAACGCTGATTTTTGAAAGATCAGCCATGGACTGTGATGAACTGCGCGATGACCAGTGGGAGCGCCTGAGGCCACTGGTCCCAGGCGGGGGTAAGGGCAAACGCGGACCTCGCACGGACAACCGCAAGTTCCTCAATGCGTTGCTTTGGATGGCCCGCTCAGGTGGGCGCTGGCGAGATCTTCCCGAGCGGCTTGGCGACTACGCGACGGTGAAGAGGCGCTATTATCGCTGGATCGAGATGGGTGTTCTCGATGCCATGTTTGAGGCACTTGCCCGC
>NZ_JQJH01000026.1 GCF_000745425.1 Beijerinckia mobilis | reverse complement strand
GACTATTCAGGCTTCGATCCGCTGATCGAAGCCGAAGGGCCGGAGCCGAAGGTGCTTCTGGCCGATCGCGGCTATGACAGCGACCATATTCGCGAGACAATGGAAACAAAAGGCGCGGCCACCATCATCCCGACCCGGAAAAACCGGAAAACGCAAATCCCCGTCGACGATTACATCTACGCCCTGCGCAATCGCATCGAGCGGTGCTTCAACAAGCTCAAAAACTCACGCCGCCTCGCGACCCGATACGATAAAACCGCCGAAAGCTACCTTGGCTTCGTTCATATCGCCGCTATTCGCCTCTGGATGCGCGCATTCGTCAACAGGACCTAGGCCTCTTCGCCTTTTCGGCCATTGCTTTTGCCACCGAACGGGACAATATCGAGTGCCCCACGAACTTAGATGCAAGGCGGAAGAGACAATGGCGTTTGTTGAGCCGATCACGATCAAGGACGCCATCGACAATATTCACCGTAAGAATTACGTACTTCCCGCCATACAGCGCGAATTCGTCTGGAGCGTCGATCAAATCGAAACGCTCTTTGATTCCCTTATGCGGGATTATCCAATCAGCTCATTTCTCTTCTGGGAAGTCGACCGCAACAATGTCGACAAATACCAGTTTTACGAATTCGTCCGTGAATACCACGAGCGCGACAGTTACCATAATCCCAAAGCCAACCTGAGCGGCGAGTCCGGCATTATCGCCATTCTCGACGGCCAACAGCGCCTGACCTCCCTTTATATCGGGCTCAAAGGGTCATATGCTTACAAGATGCCGCGCAAGCGCTGGGACAATGATACCGCTTTTCCCAAGCGGCATCTCTATTTGAACCTGTTCTATGCTGCCGCCGAAGATAGCGACGTCGAGTACCAGTTCAGCTTCTTGACAAAAAAGGAAGCCGAAGTTCGCGACGGCGACAATTTCTGGTTCAAGGTTGGCGACATTCTCGGCATCCTTGAGCCAGTCGATGTCAACGATTATCTGCTGAACAATGATGTCGCGCAGTTCGGAAAAGACAATTTTCGGCTAGCCAACAAGGCTCTATTCAAGCTGCACGACGTCATCCACAAAAGCAGATCAATCAACTTTTTCTTGGAGCGCGGCGAAGACCTTGACAAGGTTCTCAATATCTTCATCCGCGTAAACAGCGGCGGCACCCAGCTCAATTATTCCGACCTGCTGCTGTCCATCGCCACAGCCCAGTGGAAGGACAAGGACGCACGTGAGGAGATCACCGAATTCGTCGACGAGGTGAATGCCATCGGCGACGGCTTCAACATCAACAAGGACTTCGTTCTGAAATGCTGCCTTGTCCTCGGCGGCTTCCGGGAAATCGCCTTCAAGGTGGACAATTTCAACAAGGCGAACATGCTCAATATCGAGCAGCAGTGGGAGGACATCACCAAAGCGATCCGCGGCGCAGTCATCCTCTTGGCCAATCTCGGCTATCACCGGGAAACGCTGACATCCAACAATGCCCTGATCCCCATCGCCCATTATCTGAAGAAGATTGGCGTCCCCAACAATTTCGCCGTTGCATCGAAATATGAGGCTGACCGCAAGGCCATCTTCAAATGGCTGGTGATCGTTCTCCTCAAGCGCACATTCAGTGGCCAGCCCGATAACGTGCTTCGTCCTATCCGTGAGGTCATTAACAGCGCCGAACAGGGCTTTCCGTTCGAGGAAATTTCCAACAAGCTGAAGGGCGGCACGAAATCCCTATCATTCGACGCAGACGAGATCATGAGCCTACTCCACTATAGCTACGGTGAGGCATATACCTACTCTGTTCTGGCATTCCTTTATCCGACGTTGGATTTTCGCAACAAGTTCCATCAAGATCACATTTTCCCAAAAAAAATGTTCACGAATAAGCGGCTATCGAAGGCGGGAATCAAGGATGAAGACGTTGAGTTCTTCATGGAAAATTTCAACAGCCTCGCCAATTTGCAATTGCTCGAAGGGGTTCCGAATCAGGAGAAGTCAGGCAAGGATTTCGACGCATGGATGACTGAGAAATATCCTTCAAAGGCTGATCGTATGGACTATATGGCCAAGCACTATATTCCTGACGTCGATCTCACCTTTGCCAATTTTCGAGAATTTATCGAAAAGCGGGAAAAGATGCTCGTGATGGCGTTCAAAGATTTGCTAGCGTGACGGGAGAGGGGCAGCTTTACCCCTACCCCTCTCGCCTTCATCCCGCGCGAACCGCAGATTTATTTACCTCGTGTGGCCTTACCCACCTATCCGCCGTGGGCCGGCTTTGAACATCTATCACTCTAGCCGGATTTGCCTTCGAACCGTCTGGTCTCGCCGGAACCCGTCGTTCGGAGTGATCAGCGCGAATGGCGGGTATCTCCCAGTTTCCGATGTTGATCGAGCGGTCCCGCAGGTTGGGCGAACGACAGATCCAAGGAGCAACTGCATGACGGCAATCGGCGGGCGAATAGGATAGGCCACGTCAAACGCCCGAAATGGCCGCCGTGCGCCACCTAAATGCCACCGAAGCCCGCCGATATCCGCATAATACGGAGTTTCTACATAATTATCGGATGATTATGACGATTTCATAGTTCTCATCTTCATCGGGCGCTGCCCGCCAGCTAAATTGCATAACTAATTGAAATATAAGTAGAATTTCAATTCTACTCTTTTCGAACCCCTGTTTCAACCCTAGTCTGCGACGCGGCTTGATCTGGACAGATACGGCCTGATTTGAACGGTTCAGCCGCATTCGGTTTTCCGATCCGGCGGCCATTCTGCCGGGAAATGCCAGCCTCCTGCCCGATCCATCGGCGGTGATCCACCCTTCGTCACGCGCCACCATGCCGCCCAGGCGTCGCCTTGCGGGGAATCGTGTTTGACGTGGACAAGCGGCGGCGTGCCCTTTGCGAGCGTTTCCCTTACCGGCGGGAAATCGAACCGTTTCGCGCCTTTCTCAGGGACCCTGCCCTTACCGGCACGCTTGGCGTCGGCATCACGGCGCATGAACCGCCTGGCTGTGGCGTGCCAGTCCTGTCGCAAAGCCTTCTCGCCAACGGCTTCGGCCGCCCAAAGCCGCATATCCTCGACAGCGCGATTGATCTCGGCTTCGGTCAGGCCTTCGGCCGCGCCGAACGCCTGGTCTTCCCCGGAAATCTCGAAATCCGCCGGCAGGCGCGCCGGGAGAGAGGGGGATTGGTTAGGGTTATTTTCTTTAGGGGGTGTGGGGGACCTTTCTTTATCAGGGGAAGGGTCCCCGGATGTCCCCGGGACAACAGGGGACAGACCCTTGGCCCGGGCACGTTGATGCCGCTTCTTCTCGGCCTCCTTCTCCCGCTTGGCTGCCTTGGCACGTTCTTCCGCGCGCTCTATGGCCGTAATCGTCGCCACGATCTGCCCCGCCGTGCAACCTTCATTCAACATGGTCGTGGCAATGGCCTCATAGCTCATAGCCTGTCACCTCCATGATCAGCGGCCCGATCGCGTTCCCTTGTGCGGCGTTGGCATTCGGCATTGGCTTCCCGCAGGCGCGCCCGGCGTGCTTCCCTCGCCTGCTCGTCGGCAAGAACAGCCGCCGCGATCTGTTCAGCCATGCAGCCCTGATCCAACAAGGCTTTGACAATGACAGCGAGACTCATCGCGTATTGCCTCCATTGTTGGCAGCAGCCATCTTCCTCTCTTCACGCTCCAGGGCATCCGAGATCGGCTTGAGCTTGGTCCAGATGGCATCAAAGATCGCTGCGAAGACCTGTGTGGTCTCGTTTGTTTCGATTTCCCGGGAAGAAAGCTCACCAGCGCGCACCAGTCCGAGAGCGAACTCGATCCGCTCTTCCAGATCGATGATGCCATCGAGATTATAGACAGGCATTGGCGACCTCCTTCTCCTGCAGAGCCGCCAGCGTCTGGTTTACTGATTTCAGAGTGTCCGAAATGGTGTCGAGTATCGCCGACAGGGCATCCCGCTCCATGCCGGCTTCCATCCATTGCGCCGCCATGAACGCGCCGTCCGTGAGCTTCGCAGCGCGGGTAACCGAGTCGATTGCGGAAAGCAATGTTGGCGGGGTTTCATTCGCCGGCATTGTTCCCCTCCTTCAGATGTACGGCAGCATTGATGAGCCAAGCCGCGAGCCGGAGGCAGCGGCACGCGAGCCACGAGCGGGCAATTGTGGCGAGGCCGGCGTGCACATCCCGATCGAGGGCGAGGCCCGGTAGTGCCATTACAAACGCGAGAGCGATCCGGGCCCCATACCAGGCGCATCCGCCGAGGAAGAAGAGCGTCAAGCCGATGGCTTCGAGAGGCCCGCAATCATCTTCGAGGTGAGGCTCCGCGCGCGGCGGCAGATTGGTCGGCATGTCAGCGCTCCTCCTTCTGCCGGAGAGCCTCAAGCTCTTCGGCCTGGGAACGGGGTGAAGGTCGGACAGGATTGGACAGGCAGGAAGTCGGCAAAGTTCGAGCGTTTGCCGGAAATGTGGGGTTCGGCATTGAAAGAACCGTACAATGATTGAAATTACACCTGACGGGTATTATAAGGCATTTAAGGTGTCAACACCTGAAAGATAATATTTTACACTTTAGGTGCAAATTGACCGCTGAACAGCTTCGCGCCGCCAGAGCGATGGTCCGAATGGAACAGGCAGCACTCGCCAATGCCGCCGGCATCTCTGTCGAAACCATAAAGCGCTTGGAAAGAATGACAGGCGAGCTTTCGGAAACACGTGTCTCCACAATCATAGCCATCCGCCAAGCCCTCGAAGCGGCCGGCGTGATCTTCGTGGAAGAAAATGGAGAAGGACCCGGGGTGCGGCTGCGGAAGCGATGAATCAGGTGGTCAGAATTTTCTGGATCATCGGGAAATTGGTCATTGGCACTGTGGCCACGCTGGTTGCTGGCGGGGTAGTCACCATGACAGTTTTCTATTCCGCCTTCTGGGCACTCCTGAAATTGCCGAACAGGGACCCATCAGCACTATTAGAATTCATTTCTGCGGCACTCTTTGGCTTATGCGTTGGTACGGGTTTCACCCTTTGGTTTGGCGTGAGACTGTTAATCCGATTGGTGCCGGATGGAGCAGATTAATTCGCCGGCGCGGAATATATCGCAGAGAATGGCGGGGGTGCGGGGGTAGTTATGGCAAGAGAAGACCTAGGCATGCCCATCGAACGGCGTATCTGCGAACTTCATATTAAGGCGGCGCGAACGAAAGCGCTGCGTATCGTAGCCTTTACGGGGTCAGTCTTCCCGAGCGAATGGACACCTTCCTTCATCGAGGACCTTACAATGGATGTGCTCGAATTTGCTTTTCACGCACGACGTGTGAATCAAATCTGTAGTTTCGAAAAGGAAGAGTTTCCAGCTATTACCAATAATCAAGTGAATATTTCAGAAAATGATCCTGGTGTTTGGATTGAGAAATACCAATTTGCCCTCAACCGGCTCGTCCACATGGAGAGCTATACGCTCGGCTATGCCCATGCTGATCACCGGCCTATCTATACAAAATCTGCAAGCAATCTGATGCCACTGTACGTCAAGGCGTCGTCAGACGATCATCCAAGCGAGACTATTAGCCTCTACGGATTGGCCTCGTGCTTTTTAACGTTCGTGATCCCCCTCGTAAAAGATCGTTTTCCCGAGTTTCAGTTCTGAATCAACGAATTCTATCCCGATAGGCGTATTCGATGAGATCACGTATGAGCTCGAGCAAGCCGGATTGATACTCACTTCCAAACGGGTTTCCATGTGCCCTGTCATTACGCAATTCGGCGAGGGCAGGACTGCCTTTGTCTGTTAGCCGCCGCATAACACTGCCACCATATTTGCGGATGCAAGGTAACAGGTCATCTGTGAGTTTATCGTGTTGATGCATGTGCTGTAAAAGATCGGAAAGCTTCACAGAATCATGACGGAAATTTTCATTGAGCATCGGCTCTCGCTTTTCTCTTTTGGCGCGTGCGATGACCTTTTCCATGTGTCGTTGACGAAAGGAGTTAAGGTAGCGATCACGTAGGCTGTGTTCGAGGGCTGCGAAAGCTGCCATCTCACCAGCAACAACAAGATCGAAATCTAGCCACGCGGCGAGATAGAGCTTAAGCGCGCGATCGAATAAATCCACCATGTCGTGAGGCACGCCGGACGCGAGACGAAAGCCGCATATGATTTTTTGCCACTCGGCGAAATTCGCAAAGGTGACGAATCCACCAGGCGCGCCTGGTGACGGCCAGGGGATCGTTCTTTCACCGGGTGAAATCTCGGCCGCGTGAGCCAGCGCAACGAGAAACTCAGAGGTAATTGTCATTGCCGGTCGACATTCAAATTCATTTCGATCGCATGATGCAGATAAAAATTACGGACGCTTCCCGCGAAATGGAATGACTTCATCGCGTGAGTTGCCGGTCTACGACATCTTCACCTAAGACGCGGCACTGGTGCTTCAGGGAACGCGGCAATCGATGATAACCGGCCGCACGATGAAACCTTCGGGAAGCTCTGCGGCCTGGCGGTCGAGCCGCACCTTAGCTTCTTCGATCGTCATTGTCGGCACGCGTTTGAGGCGGCTGTCTTTACTGTCCCATTTGGCTGTGTCGAACCATCCGACGAGATAGAGGCCAACCTGCGCTCTCAGTCGGACCATATACTCTCGGAACAGCTGGCCCTCAATCGCCGTGAACAATTCGTCGTTCCAGCAGCCTTTGGTTTCGATAACAGCGGTGATGGGGTCAAATTGCTTGCCGTCGTCGCGCCGACGAACGGCATTGATCAATATGTCTGTGCGCCGCCCAATTGGTGCACCCGGCGCGCGGCTAACCTCGACTTCGCGATTGGCGAAAATTCCAGCGGTACCCAATTCAGTCTGCAGAAAACGCGTGATGACATCGGATAGTGCATTCTCGTCAATAGGACGAAAAGTATCCTTACCGTCCTGTCGATCCCAAAGGTCCCTGACGGGAGTCTGAGCACCGTGAAGAGCCGTGCCATACTTCTCAAGCGCCGCGACCAGAACTTGACAAAGATCCGAAGGGGATGTCACCAATTGCAAATCTGGCTTGTCGGTTAGTGCGAGCACTTCTTTCGGTGTCATCGGCGACCAAGTCATAATGCGCATAGTGCGCTCGGCCAAGCTTAATTCGTGAGCCAAACCGCCAAACTCCGTGTGGTCGGCAATAAGTTCACTTAATACTTTGACAGCGTCCTCAGTGCCCAGACCAGCCAGATAGCGAGGAGCGCCGTCACGCAGATATCCGATCGATTCTAGGGTTCCCATGAACCCTGTTGTGCACTCGGTGTCATCATCCCGCGGGAAAAGCCGCATCATCAGGACATAGAGATTTCCAATCTCGCGCTCGCTTAAATCAGCGTAAAAGGGCGTACCGAAACTGAAGTGTTCGGCCACATGGGAAAGCACATTTCGGGCGAAGTCATCGTCAGACACTATGGTCGCCCATAGGACCGGCCACGCACGGGCCGCTGCGCGGCGTAACAGCACATCCGCAATCGCAAGGCTTCGGTCACGCGTGGAAGGTCCCAACTCTGCCAGCAAATCGACAGCACAATCGAGGGCTTGCTCGACTCCCGCCTTCAAAAGAGTATCCAACAAGGCAGTAAACTCTTCAGGTGTGTTATCCGGATTACGGAGTTCGTCATAGATGGCATCCTTGAGTAGACCGTTGTTCCAGCATCCGTCCAGATCATGAAGGATAAAGAATGGCGACCCAGGCGACGGCGTGACGTCGAGCGCCCGTATTCTATCCCGTTCATGTCTAATGATTGTTCGAACAGCACCGACAAACTCTGCTGGCGCATGCCTCAACGCGTCTGCCAAGATGTGGGCTATGTCGGGTGAGTGATCAATCACCGCGTGCCGTGGAAGCCCGACAATCACCGGTGCCCATTTCTGCCAAATCTCTTTTGTAATTCTATCATAATCTTCGGGCGACTCCTGCTTCAACAGAATAAATGCCCTCAAACCGGCGACGTCACTTCGAAAGATGGGCATCGGATTATGCCCAAGCCAGTCATCAATGCTGGTCTCCGCCTCAATCAAATAACGTTCGGCGGAAACAACGATCCGGTGCCGAAGAGGCTCATTGGCATCGCCCCAGCCAGGCATTGCCGTGATGAAATAGTCGAGCTCGTCTCCCCATCCTCGGCTCTCTGGTGTCAACTTCAAGTAGCAGATCAGCTTCCACCAAGCCTGCCAGCGACCGGCTTCGGCCTCCGTCAACTGTGTCAGAATTTTGTTGGATAGGTCAGGCACTATGGGAGGGGGACGATCGTTCATGATTGCATGTAATTGCTCCTGCTGGGCCCGGATTTGCGCTACTTCTGGGGAATCCAGGCACACACCCTCGAACCAAAAGGCATATCGCGACCGCAACACGGGCCACAGCTCAGCGGCAGCATGAAGCGCCTCGGAATGAGCGAGATTCTCACAAACAAAGACGCACTCGATAAAATTGCACAGGGTTTCGAGATTAAGGCCTGCTACCGGCCGTGACCCGCCTGGTGAAATGTCGAGAAGCCATTCCAGGTCGGCTTCGATGAGCAATTGGACGTGCTTATAAGACTGAGCTTCGGTCCGATCGAGTGCACCAGCACAAACAGCCAGTAGAAATTGACGGCGCCGGTCAACATCAGCGCGCAGGCCATTCATGAAGGTGTCCCGATCCTTACAGTCACTTCCATGACACAGGTCGCCGTACTGGCGCAGCCGGAGAGCAATATGATCAAGGAAGGGTCGCGTCAGCTCCGAATCATCGAACACCTGCCATGCCTTAAACATGATGGCATCTGCTAAAGTCCGATCCTGGGAGCTGTCACATGGTCCAGTCTGTGTGATCAATTGACTGGCCCAACTGAGCGCTGGCAACAGATCGGATGTCTTCAGAGTGTCCGGCAATGTCCTCCGAAAGAGCGCGTAAGCGCCAAAATGATTCTCGACCGATGGTGGTGTCAGTAGCGAGAATAGTTCGGCCGCACTCATATGGTTCGGCCATAGCAGGTCGAGAGTGCTGCCTTTAATGTTGTCGCGAGGATCAGGTCCCTCATCACCGGTTGTCAGTGGACGAACGAGGTCCGGAACACTGACGTCACCGCAATATTTTAGCGCTGATACGGCCAGGGCCCGGACGTCAGGATGATCGCCGGCATCCAACGCTACTTGCAGAAGTTCTGACTGCAATTCCGTAAGTCTGCATTTTTCAGCGATAAAAATTCCAACGCGGCGTGTCATAGCGCCTAGCTGCTGGTCGGTGATGATCGGTCGGAGCTGGTCAGCTAGGCCTGGGTGATTCAGCTTCGTGTAGCCCTCGGCATTGCTGAACGGCGACGCGGTAAACTGTTTGTTTTCGATAGAGTCGAGCAGCGATCTCACCAGTGACGCTCTCTCATCGGTGCTCCATCTCGACAGGTCCCCCCGCAGAAGAACTACCGGGTCCTTGGTGATTAGCGCTGCGCGCACCCCACGACTCAACGATGCCGCCCATGCTGCAACAACTGAAAGCTGTGGGATCAGGCCGCCCGCGGGATGGAGCAACACCTTTAACATGGTTTCCGACGGCACGTTTCGCTTGAAAAGATAGAACGCCGCGAGAAACTCACCATAGCCTTGGTGGGCCCAACCCATGCGACCCTCACCGCGAGAGCTGAATAATCCCGTATCAAGCACCTCACGCAAGTCATCATCGGTCACATTAAACGTGAGCAACTCACCCTCTTCATGGTGACCAGAAAGCGTGGATATCGGGATATCTTCACTGGCACAGTCAATTTCAGGGCCTCTCCAGACTGCAAAGCCGTTGCCGAAAATCGTAGCTGCCGCGATCCGTCCAGCTAGACGCATTCGCTGCCTCGGGTTGAGTCTTCCATGCCGCCCTGAATCGCGCCGACTCTTGTTCTGTTCCTCGCAGAGCGCGAGGCATCCTCTCTCATAAAGATCGATACTACTATTTGGAAGGTTACCCCCCTGCTGATAGATCCTCAGAAGCATTTTGAGCGTCAAAGGTTTGATGGCAAAGGGAACCGCTTGAGCCGCAAACAACGCCCGCATAAAGTCTTCGATGACTATGCCATGGGTCTCCAGGGCAACGAGGAGGTCCTGTCGACGGAGTGGAGCTAGTTCGAATACTCTTGAAGCCTCACCCCATATATTTCTCAGCGCAGTCCCCAGTGTATCGGCCGGCCATACCGCCGTGCGACAAGCAATGCGGATCGACATACGCTCTGTTGGTGTCGTTAGCAGTTCAGAGGCGAGTAAATTTGCAATCGAGTCGATGCGTAAAAGGGCTTCATCGAGGCTGTCGAGGTGGAGGAACAAATGCGATCTGCCGTTCTTCCAAGCAGTGAACTGCTCACTTTCAAACACGCGGTGGTACAGGAGCGTCTCACTGGAAAAGTCGCGCAGATCAATGTAGATGGAGACAATGTCGCTATTGGAAGAGAACACCGCCACGCGTTCCGCTTCCTCCTTCAGCGTAGTGGACTTACCTATGCCTGGTTCACCGAGAAGGATGAGGGCCTTCCAGTCCTGAAGGGCTGCTAGTTGCACAGGGCCACGTGATTGAGCTTGGTTTTCCATTGGGTTATGCAAAAAGCCAGCATCTGACAAATCGATTGTGCCATCCTGCGGCACCCAGAAGCGAGGCCATGCGTAGATCAAATCAAGCCGATACTGAGACTTGGTGCGAGTATCGTCTTCCGTCATGCCGCAACCCTCACGATTGGACGAAACGTCAATCCAGTAACCCATCGTCGAGAGGCAGATCTAGAAAAAGTTCCATCGCATTGGACGCGCGGTCCCAGATTGCACGCAATTTAAAGAAAATTAGGGGGTCCGTTTCTGCTAAAACACCGGGACCGCTGTTGCATTGAGATGATCAGCAACGAATTTCAGGGCGATGTTCCGCTTGCGATAGAAGGTGCCGAACGCCCAGCCCTTCCGCTGACAAAGATCCCGGACTGTTCGCCCGCTGACCACGGTAAAGGCCCAATTGATCGTGACGACGGCAAGACCGGCATCGTGGTGGCGCAGCAGCATCAGCCAGCCGAAAGCGGTTTCCATCTGCCGGATTTCGGCGGCCGAGGCTGACCTTGGCCGATTCCAGGGAACGTCCGCGAAATCGGTCTGGTCGATCCCGCCATTGACTACCTCACGCCAATGATTGCCTGGCGGCTTGGGCCCGCGCACCGGCGGCAGGCATCGCTCGATCCGGATCGCATCCACGATCCGAGCGCCAACATGATCCGGCGTCCAGCGTTCCGGGATACGTTCTTCAAAACCTGTCCCCTCAAGGAAGTTGATGGCAGAGTCGTCGATATCCTTCACCTGCATCCTCGATCATCTGCAGCCGTGATAAACCCGCCAGCCGAGGGTATGGTCATCATGACCCCTTCCAACCTGCTCAGATCCTCGCCTTCGGATTGCTCTTCGCCAGACGGCGGTTCTCTTCATCGACGATATCGGCCCATGGTGAACAGGTATCGGCGGATCCCACCGCCCCGACACCGAGAAGCTGGCGGCGCTGTGGTGCAGCGGCCTCCCTGGGCGCATGGTTCAGAATGGCAAGGACGGCATCCGCCGCCATGGAGGTCTCAAAGGCATAATACCAGGCGAGGCTCTTACGGCCGTCAGCCGCGTCACTGCATACAATAGCCTTAATGCGTGCACGCTCACCAATTACTCCTTCCCGAAGTCCTTGCGCATAGCCACGCTTGTAGTCGTCTTCGCGCTCCCGATCGATGCTAGCCAGATTCATCCTGTTTGGCCTCCTCTTCGCAGGAACCTTGTCCTGCATATCCTTGTCGAGGTAACCAATCCGGTCGACGAGGCCCTTCTTCAGCGCGTCACCGCCAATGTATGTTCGTGCCTCTGTCGCCAGAACGGCGCCGACATCGATCCCGCGACCCTGGGCAACCTCACGCGCAAAGACAGCCCGCAAGGCATCAAGCTCCTTCGTCATTCTGTCCCTGACATCATCAGGCAGGGACTGGTAGGGATTGCCGTCGACCTTCCGCGTCCCGGAATAAAGCATCGTGATCTTCATGCCGGCCTTTTCAATAGCCCTGGAAACATCGACGTGAGCCATGACCACGCCGATTGAACCGACCTCGGCCAGCGGCGTCGCCACGATCTCGTCGGCCTGCGAGGCCAGCCAATAGGCTGCGCTGGCGCCGACGCCCTGCACATAGGCTACCACCGGTTTGGCCTGCCGCGCTGCGCGGATCGCCGCCGCCGTGGCATCCACGCCAGAGACCGCGCCGCCAGGGCTGTCGATCATCAGCGCGATGCGAGAGACGGCAGGATCAACGGCTGCCGCACGCAAGTCGCTCCTGAGTGTCTCATAGGAGGTGACGCCATACCGCCCAGCCGGGAAAATACCCTGTGAGACCAGCGAGCCCATGACGGGAATGAGGGCCGTGCCGTTCTCGACACGATAGCCGATCGAGGATCCAGCGGTGCCGCGCGCCCGGTCAAATGCCTCCCGCCCCGCCGCGAGGATATCCTCGATCACTCGTTCGGCTCGGAGCGGTAACGCCAGAACGGTTTCTCTGCCGGCAAGAAGGGAGGGTGTGTTGCTGGGATTGGTCGTCATCGCGGCGTCGCGCCTCCACGGTTCGGCGCAGCTTCCATCATCGAAACTCCGGTGTTCGCCCGAAGCACGCCGGAGGCAGTGACCTGCTTGGCCGCATTCATCTGCTGCGCCATCGCGCTATGTTCCTGAAATTGGAAGACAGGAAGCGGCATCGGGTTCCTTTCTCATCCGACCCGGGCTGATTTACAGAGAAACCTAATTAGCGGGAGGAATACGTTCCCCATTCGCTTCCATCATATTATTGATTTCCCGATTAGTCGGTGTGCGGTTCCATTGGTATTCGAAATCACGAATGTATGCGTCGCGACGATCCTTCTCGATCCGCTCACGCCGCTCGGCTGTCATCGCCTGACGGTATTCTTCTTCCTCCCGGGCAGCTTCCTGTTTCTCAAGCACGGCCTCGGCTTCACGCTGCTCGAACAAAGCCCGGCCTGCGGCTGAGTCCGGCATTGCTGAAGGATCGGTGGCGAGAGCATCACGCCAGGCGTCGATGGTCGCACGGGCCTGATTGACGGCCTTGCGATCGCCCTTCAGCTTATGGCCCTCAATGAAATTGCTGATCTCCGTGATCCGTGCATAGCCATTTCCGGCAATGACGATTGCTGCATGATCTGTTGCCTTGGCAATCGCGTCCTGCAGGCCGGCGAATTGCGCGGCCGTGAATTCATGGATGGCGTTTCCGACAGCGATCTTGCGTGCTTCAACAGCCTCGGCAAGCCCAGTTTCCGCCTGGGCCAGGTCGCCTTCGAGAACCGCAATGGCGGAACGCAACTGTTCGGCCTGGGTTTCGAGCGGTGCCGTCGCCCGGGCGAGGCCGGCCATATCCGGCCCGTCTCCGTCGCCGGTGAAGGCTGCCGCAAGACTGCGCGCCACGGCAGCATCATCGGCGCGGGCCGCCTCGATCCTTTCGGCGAGCGCGGTTTCCATCTTGCGTGCCTTGGCCAGCGCGGCGTGGGCCGCCTCTGCCGTCTTGCCGCACTCATGCACGCTATCAATCGCGGCACTTAGATCCGCGCGATCCTGTTTGTTCTTGCCACCAAAACCCAGCATGTCGCCCTCACTCAAAAAGCGACGGCAATGTATCATTCAACCCTGAATGTGTCTATAATACATTGAAAATAAAAGTATTATAATGGCTGCGAGTGTCCGTTCGCGTTCATGTTTGTCCGTATATGTCCGAACAATTCAGAGGCAAGAATGTCTGGGATAAATGAAAACTGGTTGAGTTTGACTGAACTTGCCACTCATCTTGGGGTGTCGATCCAGGCGGTTTCAAAACGTGTACGGCGTCTCGAAGATCAGGGTTTAATCAAGTCGCGGCGTGGCGATGGCGGCACGAAGCTGGTCGAGCTTGGCGCTTACGGGCATGCGGCCCGCGTCGCAATCGATTCCGTGCGCGCCAGCAATGGAGCGAAGGCGACGCCGGGCCATACGCCGCTCGGCCTCGACGATGCTGGCAGCGACGACGACAAAGCCGATCCAATCCTTGCGAAGGAGCAGGCTCGACACAAGAAATATCAGGCTGATATGGCCGAGATGGAGCGCGATCGCCGGCGTGGAGATTTGTTGGAGAAGAGCGACGTTGTGGCGGCAACGGAAGATTGCGGAACTGCCATCGTGAGCGTGATCGAAGGCCTTCCGTCCATGGCTGAGCGGGTTTCGTCTGCTGTGGTGGCGGAGGGCGACAATGGCGCGCGGCGTGTGCTGCGGGAGATCGCGCGGGAAATGCGGGAGACGATCACCCGCAAGCTCATTGGCTTGAAGCAACACGACCCGGCCGCACAGGAATCATGAGCCGGCAGGAAAGGAAACCATGGCGAACCATTCAATAACCGTTCAGACTGCCGGCGCGTCCGGCGTGATTGCGAAGCCGGACCGCATTCAGCGCGTGGTGCTGACCGTCCAGAACAATACGAGCGGCGACCTGCGCATTGTCGGCGTCGATGAGCCCACGGATATGGTTGCGGGCCCAGCCTACGGGTTCAGGATCCCGGCGGACCAGACCTATTCATGGCCGAACCCAATCCCGCAGGGTGACCTGACATATTACGCGGCCGGAACCGGTGACTTCTCGGTCGAAGGAGTCTGAATTCCGGCAGGTCGAGCCTCGCGCTGCTTTACTGTGCCGGCGGCGTATTACCCAGCGCGAGAGGAAGACCGCTTGGCATGCCGATCGAAAATCTGCCGCTCCGGCACCTCATGCCGGCACGGTGCACGGCGGCAGTAGAAGGCTATGCGGCAAGCCTGTAAGGCTGAATGAGAAGTTCGGCGGGAATATGCCACGCCTCGACAATCTTCTGCACCTGCTGGAGGTTGAGGGCGCGCTTGCGATTCATGATTTCCGACGCCCGGGACCGCGATCCGATCAGTGCAGCCAGTTCCGCCTGGCTATGACCTGCCATATCCATGTGAGCCTTGATCGTCTCGATCGGGTCAAGTTCCGCCATGGGGAAATGCGCGCTCTCATAGGCATCAATAAGGATCGCGAGAACCTCCAGCCTGTCGCCTTCCGGCGTGCCTTCACGCGCGCCCCATAGTCTTTCGACCTCTGCAACTGCAGCGGCATGATCTTCAGGAGTACGGATTGGGTGGATTTCCATAATCCCATCCTTTCAAAACTTGCTGACAGTCTTTGCGTCGATCGCATCATATTCCGCATGGGTACCGATGAATTTGATGAATGCAATCTGGCGCAAAAAATCGAATGCGACGATCAGGCGATAATTACCGCCGGCAACCTCGAACCGGATACGGTCCTCACTAATGACCTTGGCCTTCCCGAAAGAGGCGATGACCTCCATCGGGCTTTTCCAGGCCGAACGCCGCGCCACCTGCCGCCAATGTGCCAGCGCCATGGCCGTCTCAGGATGCTGCTCCGCATAGGCCGTGAGCGTATTGATGGCGATGATGCGCATGAGGCAACCTAGCATGTTCCATATATGGGAACAAGCGCCATGTTCCATATTCTGGAAATGCCTTTCGTGATCCTCCATGAGGCAATCGCGCCATGGGTTAACCGCATCAACAGGCACCGGGTTAACTGGTCAACACCCTTCGCCAGATGGGATTCAAGCGGCGTAAACCCTAAACCGGGGCTCGCTCGCTACCGTTTTTTCGGGCTGCGGCGGCCGCATGGCATGAAAAATGCGTTGGAAGGACCCGCAGAATGCCTGAAAGTGACCAGCAGCGAGGGCCAGCATAAGTGCCACGGGCCGGTGGCAGGGGCAGGACAGCCGTCGCGTCGCGCGTTCGCCCGGCGGGTTTTTTGTGCCGCGATCCTGGCGGCAGGCTTCGTTGCCTAGCTCTGGCACTCTGGCCCTACGTCGCCCCGCGCTCGATCGGCATGGGATCACTGTGAGGCAAAGTGCGTGGCATGCCGCGCACCTCGATCCGGGCCACCGGCAGGGAACAGCTTGCTCTGCTCCGCCAGCCACTCGATCCACGTTCCTCCGGCCCGCTCACGCCACGCTCCGGCCTTCTCGCTCCCTCATGCCGGCATGGGATCAACCATCTCCCTTCCTGCCGGTTGATCCCATCCGGCCAGCGTTCCAACGCAAGTAAAACCGACCATCCGCAGCGCGGCATCCCCCCTAAAGGGGGGGATGTGCCGCGCAACTGAGGGAATGGCGCGCGGCAAAGTTGCCGCACAGTATGCCGCGCAGTTTTACTTTAGTTTCCAGCTACAAATATTTTATGCTGCAGAACCGATAAAACGTATAGTTGCGCGGCACTATTGCGCGGCATTGCGCGGCATGCTTTAACTTTCTGCGCGGCATACTTTGCCACGCAAATGCCACGTAAATCTATACTATGAGGTCAGGCAACAAAAAAACCGGCACTTGGCCGGCTTTCGTTTCTTTCCCTGCTGATATTCACACTGACGCAAATCGGTTCATGGGCTGGAATACCCGCCAGTCAGTGCCTTTCCTCACATAGATCGTGCCCTGGATATTTCCAGAAATTGTAACAATGCGCTGAACGGCATCGTCGATTTTCTGAAAGAGTGTGATGCAAGCCCTCATGTCGCAACAATTGTCTTCCGACATGGAGAGCGTGCCCGTTTTGGATGTGAAATCATAATGGATTGCGATCACATTGCATCTAAGGCCGGCGTGGTATCGCGACATCAGATTCTCCATATTTTGCCATCCTCTTCGACCAGAATTCTCCGTTCGATCAGTTCCGTCTTGGCTCTGGTCAGATTTTTCCTGTCCGTGGCTGTAATCTGTCCCTTCTCGTTCACCTCGAGAAATCCGCGAGACTTGAGCTTGTCCCTGAGATCTTCAACGGAGACCTTGAGCACAGGCTTCCCGTCGAAGCCTGGTGACGATTCCACGTCGCTGGCAAGCATGTCATAGAGTTTCAACAGATTGCGTTGAAGAATCCCCGGTGCTGTCGTGGTCACGATGTTTGCGGGTTCTCCATTGTCTTCGATTGGCTCGACGATCAGCGAGGTGATTGGATCGCCTTCCTCATTCTCGCCGATCTCGACGCGCCGCATCCTGCTGGAAAAAATTGCTCCCGCTTCATCGTCTTTCATCAGTTCGACTTCCGTGATGACGGTGTTCGTTTCATCCTTTTTCACACTGATCTGAGTTTCGATCGCACCTCCAAGTGAGGAATGCCCACGCGGTCGCGTCTTGTCCCACCCGCAATGATGAACAATGATCACCGCGCAATTGAAGGTCTCGCGAATGACATCCGCTGCCTTGATGTACGCTCCCATGTCTTCGTCAGAGCTTTCAGAACCGGTGATAGACCGGTTCAGCGTGTCGATGACGATGGCTGCAGGTGCCTCGTCGCCCAATGCGGCCTTGATCGAGGCGATGAGCGCCACGTGATCAGGGACGAGGCTCATGTGGCTCGCAATCAGGTAGAAGGGCACGAGCCCGGAATAACCGACAAGGTGCTCCTGCCGAAAGGCGGCGATGCGATTGTTGAAACCAGCTTCACCTTCAAGAGCCATATAGACAACAGTCCCTTGCCGGACCTTGCGGCCGCGATATTCCCAGCCCAGGGCGATATGCATCACGAGATCGAGAACGAGAAAGCTCTTGCCACACTTCGGCTCACCCCACACAATCATCAGCCCGACACGCGGGACAACGCCCTT
Organism: Beijerinckia mobilis; assembly: GCF_000745425.1. GTDB lineage: Bacteria > Pseudomonadota > Alphaproteobacteria > Rhizobiales > Beijerinckiaceae > Beijerinckia > Beijerinckia mobilis. The sequence continues at coordinate 22,092 of NZ_JQJH01000026.1, read as the reverse complement.
AATGAGATAGCCGGGCGTCGTTATGGGCTGAATTTCATTGAAAGGGATCAGCTTGAATCGCTGAGGGGATGCCCCGTCTTTCTCGCCAGGCGGCACATACCCATCATCAGCACCGCTGCGGAAGCCTGGATCGTATTCGCTCCAGTCCTTGCGGCGGAAGCCAGGTGGATCAGTTGCCAGCGCATCTTCCGGGTCGAAAGGAGGATCAAGCCGCGCCATGGGCCACCTCCTTCAAAACATCATTGGCATCGCCGCCCGCAATGGGCTCGAGCGCGACACAATCCCGTCCGGCTTCATGCCAACGCCGCCCGCATTGCCGGACGGCATGCGCGCTGGCGGAATCATCCTCTGCCAGAATGGTCAGCGTCTCGATGCCCGGCAGGACAGGAAAGTTGCCGATCGCTCCAGCAGATCCCAAGGCCCAGACCGGCCGCAAACCCATCTGACGCGCGGACAGGCAGGTCTCGACACCTTCACCGATGACAAGGCCGAGCGTTACGTGCTCATCGGCATCGAGCTTGATCGCCGCGCCCGAAGCCCGGCCAAGCATCTTGCGGCCGATCTTGCGGCCTTCCTTGTCGAGGAAGGTCCTATGGATGCCGCAAGGCTCATCCGTCACGCTGTCACGCAACAGCGTCACCATGGCCGGGAAGGAGCGAAGAACGCCATCGTCGCCGCGCGAGAGGCAGGCTGAATGAAAGCGGATCACGGCGCCGGCGATGTCCTCAGGCAGGTCGAGGCAGCGCGAGCGCAGATAGGCCTCGACGAGCGTTCCGCACGGATCGCGCGCTTCCTGCCAGATACGCAAGGCACGCTCGATCTTGCGCTGATCTTCGGGAGAGACCGCAGGCACCGGAGGATCGTATGGATGCAGCACGCCGCCGCGGCGGACAACGAAGGTTCCGGCAGGTCCCTGCCTCGTCACTTCCAGCCTGCGCCGCTCGAGCGGCCGGCGATCAAGGCCGATGCGCGAGCGGATGTGATCCTTGCAGTCCTGCCAGGCGTCTCCGGCGAAGGAACCGGCAATGAAACCGTCCGGCGCCATTGGTAAAAGCTGCACCCACATGCTGCGATCCTTGCGGGAATGACCGGGACCAGGCGCGAGCACGCGGCCGCCAGACACATCACCACCAAGAGCGCGGGCGAGGGATTGGAGCGCCATCATGGACGCACCCCCTGCGCCATCGCGCGGGCGATCAACTGCTCGAAGAGTTTGCGGCGCTGCCATGAGAGGGAAGCGCGATGCGGTGCGACGACGAAGTCACGATGGGAATCCGTAACGCGCTCGCGTTCATAAGGCGTTAGCCAGTCACAGGCGGCCAAGGCCTTGAGCCAGGCGCGCTTATCGTTCAGTCCGAGTTGAGCCCATCGCGGCGGAAGATCGAAGGTACCCTGTGCGCCGGCCGCGGGCGCCGCATGAAACGATTTGGTCTCACTGGCCAGAAGAGATGGCAGATCATTGAAGCCGAGCCCGGCCGCATCGAGGCAGCGACGGATGGCGGCGACAGTCGACAAGACTTCGCCGTCATGACTCGATCCCAGCATGGGAAGGAGTTTCGCGAGCCTGTCCTGAAGGGAGGAGTTCATGCCACGCCTCCATCAGAAATCGACATCATCATCGAAGGGACGCGGATCGCCATAACGCAGTGGCGGCGGCTTCTCAGTCTCTGCCTGTTTGCGTTCGCGCTTAGGCTTCGGCTGCTTCAGGGCCAAGACATGATCCGCGGTCACCGAAAGCGAAACGCGCACCCCATCCCCGTTGTCATAGGCATCGGCCCGCAGGCTTCCTTGGACGGTAAGCGCATCGCCATCCGACAGACGCAGAATTTCCTCCTGTAGGTGATTGCTGAAAGCGAAGACTTTCCACCAGCGGGTGTCCTGGCCATCACGTTCTTTGAGCGTCGCGACGGCAAACACATTGCCGGCCTTCGATGTCTTCCGTTCTGGAGCGCGAAAGAGCGTGCCCTGCACGAGAACGACGGTGCTCATTGCGCACCTCCGGCCTTGCCGGCCTTCGATCCAGCCTTGGTCTGGTCGAGGACGAGGATGTGCCGGACATTGATGGAAAGGCAGGTTTGCGGCCCGTCTCCGGTTTCTCTTGCCTGCATGCTGAAATCGCCCTGCACCGAAAGCGCCTCGCCCTCGGCAATCGCCAGGAGCGCCTCCTGCTGCACGGGAAGGAAGGCGAACAGGCGCCACCATCGAATGTCCGGTTCCTCGCGCTCCCGCAACGTGGCAACGACGAAGGGCCGTCCGGTTCGGGTGTTGCGCCATTCTCCGGCCTTGTTCAGCGTGCCCTCGACAAGAACTTTCGCACTCATGCTTCCCCTCCATCACTTTGGCGGGGCGCGGGCATGCTGCCTTCGACGAGATCGAGCAGCGCACCAAGGGGCCCGGCGGCAATGCCGCGAGCATCATGGGTCAACGCCTTGCGCAGGACCGTGGCGGGGCATCCATACTGGAGCGCCAGCGAGGCTGTGACGGCAAGGTCACGCGCTATGACAGATGCCGCGGCGCCAACTTTCTCGGCATCCAGGAAGACTTCCGCCAAATGGCCATTGTCAAAGCGGCTGATGCTGGCCGTGTAGCGAAGGCTGTCGTGCTGGAAGTCGATGATTTCCGAAGTGCGACGGGAAGGAAGAGGGGCGCGGCTCATTGCGCACCTCCATTCTCAGCCTTCATCGCGTCGAGGAAGAAAACGAAGGACTCGCCATCACTCATCCCCTTCGTTTGTTCGTCCATGGCGGCCTTGGCGGCAGCCACATAGGCCCAAACCATCGGCGATGTCGTGATATCGGCGTCGATTGCCTGGGCCGCTTCGATCTCACCAGCCTCGCGCAGGCGGCTGATCTCGATCGCATCCATCAGGCCCCGTGCAAGGCTGTGGCTGATGCATCGCTCGGCCTTGCCATCGATCCGCACAATCATGGCGTCATCGCCAGCCTCACCCTCATCAGTCATCATTTTCATGACGCGGCGGTGATTGCGGGACAGGTTCATCGCCTTGGCGAGATCGGACTCAACAACCCACGGAAAGCGCGGGCCTTCGCCTGGTGCCCGGACGAACCGGAGCGGTTTGCCGAGCATCATACCAATGTGGAGAACGTCAGCCACGCGCGCCTCCCCAGGCGAGAGAGGCGATAATCGCCGCGCGCTCCGGCTCCAGGCCGAAACGATCGCGGAGAAATTTGGCTTGAATTTCTGTGAGGGCGGGCATAGTTTCCCGAGTGTTGATCGCCGCCACGCAATCACATTTCCCGAGCCCCGCCGTTTTGCCCCCGGCGGGGTTCTTTCGTTTGGAGGTCATGACGGTTACGCGACCTCCGAAAATTCGCCATTTCGGACTGCGGCTGCGAATTTCAGGAGTTCATCTTCAGGCACAAGCCTGCGCCCGTGCAGCTTCACCGTTCCAATGCTGCCTGCATTGACGAACTCATAAAATTTGGTTTTTCTGACGCCCAGGCGATTGCATGCCTGTTCAATGCTGTTGAAAATCGGTTGCCGCGTGACATCGGCCGGAGCACTGGCATTCATTTCGTTATCCTCGCTCGTTCGTGTTCGGATGAGCAGAGGATGGGCGATTGTGATTTAGGTGTCTGTGGGATTTTAGAGTTTTTTTGATTTCTGCTGTTTCGATTTAACAAAACTATTCATCATCAATGACTTATCATTCCCTATAAATCGTAAGGCGCTCGCCTCGCTTCCGAGTGAAATCCCAATTCCGTAAAGCCGAGCAACTTCATTCAAAAAAGCGTCGAAAGATCCCGGCTTGAATAATCCTCCATTCCTGTTTTGTCGGTAAGCACGCCTTCCAGTGATGTATTCGTAAACATCACGTGATACTCGGCAAAACTCTCTTATGTCAGGATCGGCTTTTCTTCCAGCCAGGATTCTCGTGTTTTTTGCAATTATGTATTCTCGTGCTTCCTTGATGAACGGCAAGGCTACATGAGGCATTGGAATGCATATTTGCTGAATCAATTCGCCTTTAAGAAATACTTGTCCATAATAAGCGTTGCCATGATCAAGTTGATCTAATACCCATCCTTTTTGAGGAATTTTTGGTGCAAAGCTATAGATTGTATCTTCAGTCTCTCTAGAGCAGAGCCTCCAAGCATCGTTATATCTTTCCAGTATCTTGCTGCCATTCAACATTCGCAAATAAGCTTGAGCATCTTCGCATCTATGCTTGTCAACAGAAAGCGCCGCCTTTTCAAGACGGATTATCTCTTTAACACAACCATCCCTTCTAATACGCAGCAATTCGTCATCAGTAACCTTACAAACAGAGTTTGCGATTCTCATTTTTGCGTTGGCGCAATCAAACTGCATACTCACCGCAAAATGCTCTATATCTTCATGTGGATGGTTGTGTTCATTGTATTTGAGCAGAATTTCTTTGAGTTCGGAATAATGCGGAATGAAACGTTTGGCCATAAATATGCACTTCCCACGCATTCATGAGTGCGCGCCTACGCTCCAGCGCATCGCTTCGCCTGTAAGCCTGTTCCGCCTTGTCGCCGATGACATGAGCAAGTGCCGCTTCGGCAAGCTCTCGAGGAAATTCCGTTTCGTTGCCGGCCCAGTCGCGAAACGATGACCGGAAACCATGAACGGTCACATCCTCGACCTTCATTCGGCGCAGAACCATTTCCATCGCCATATTTGAAAGGGGCTTGTCCTGCTTCTGGCCGGGAAAGACGAATTCACCATTCCGCAATGGCTCAAGGCTCTTCATGATCGCGATGGCCTGACGGCACAGCGGCACGCGGTGCTCCCGCCCCGCCTTCATTCGTTCGGCCGGCACGGTCCAGACCTGTTCTTCGAAATCGATCTCATCCCACCGTGCCCCAAGCACCTCGCCTGATCGGGCCGCCGTCAGGATAGTGAATTCCAGTGCCCGCGCGGCCACGGCTTCGAGGGTCTGCAAGCGCTTCAGAAAAGCCGGAATATCCGCGTAGGGCATCGCGGCATGGTGACCACGGGCGAGTTTCTTTCGCTTGGGAAGGAGCTTGTCGAGATGGCCTTTCCAACGCGCCGGGTTGGCTTCATTGCGCGGCCGGTGTCCTTTCGCCTGGGCTGCATCGAGAACAGCCTCGATCCGTCCGCGCAGGCGCGAAGCCGTTTCGTTCTTGTCGAGCCAAATCGGTTGCAGGACCTCGACGATAGAATTTGTGTCGACATCCTCGACCGGCAGGTTCCAAAGGCTCCCGGCGTAGGTTTCCAGTGTCGAGCGCCATTGCGAGGCATGTTTCTGGTTGCGGGATTCCTCTCCCTTCTTTTTAAGGACGCCTTCCGCGATCTCCCCGAAGGTCGGCCTTTCGTCCTTTACCGTTCGGGCAAGGACCCTGGATTCGAGGGGATCAATGCCTTCCGCCAGCAGGCGCCGCGCCTGGTCGGCCCGTTCTCGCGCGCGCGAAAGGGAAACCGACAAGGCACTGCCAAGGCCCATTTCCCTTTGCCGGCCATTGCGAGACCACATGAAGGACCATTTCTTTGCGCCGCCTTTCGACACGACCAAATAGAGGTTCCCGCCATCGGCATGGCGCCCCGGCGCTGTCAAAGCCGCAATCTTGCGGACGGTCAGTTGATGGATTTGCCGCGCCAAGAAAAGTGCTCCGCCATACTTTTTGACCCTTGCTTTAGCCCTAGCCTATGACGCGGACAGGATAGAACAAGAGCGAACGAAAACGGAACACAAGTTTTAGAAGATTGAGGAATATCAACAGGGAATTTGAACGTTTGCGAATTCATGCGGAAAAGAGTTCGTCTGCCTCCGTCTCCGCCAGCTACCTATTTCTAAGCATTCGCTTCCATCCGTTTCTACAAAAGAAAACAAAGTCTTAACGCTAAATTTCATTTGTTAGCGTTTGGCAAAATTTGCCTCAAGCAGCGTTCCGGACTAGGATAAGACTAGGACGGAAAGCGGGGCAATGGCGAAGCTCCATAGACTCACGGCATGGTTTTGTTCGACCGTCTCCAAGCCTGGCCGGCATGCCGATGGCGGGAACCTCTATTTGCGCGTCGAAGCTTCCGGTTCGGCGCGTTGGGTCTTCCTATGGATGCGCGATGGACGCCAGCGCGAAGCGGGGCTTGGATCACGGGACATTGTTTCTCTTGCCGAGGCGCGCGAGCTCGCAGCCAGCATGCGGCAATCCCTGACCAAAGGTATTGATCCCCTCGAAGCCCGTGCGGCCGAGCGGCGCGCCAATGCCACAAGAATCACCTTCGGACAATTCTGCGAGACCTTCCTCGCCACCAGGGAAAGCGGCTGGAAGAACGAGAAGCATCGCGCGCAATGGCGCATGACGCTCGAAACCTATGCGGCTTCCTTACGCTCAACTCCTTTGGGTGAGATTTCGACGCAGGATGTTCTCAGGGTCCTGGAACCGATTTGGACCACCAAAGCCGAGACCGCGAGCCGCTTGCGCGGACGGATCGAAGCGGTTCTCGATGCCGCGCGCGTGGCCGGCCATATCGACGATCGCGCGCCCAACCCTGCCCGCTGGTCCGGCCATCTCGAAATGCTGCTACCGCGCGCCGGCAAGCTCTCGCGCGGCCATCATGCCGCCATGCCTTATAAGGACGTACCGGCCTTCCTGAAAGGTCTGCAAGAGGCCGAAGGCGTGGCCGCGCGCGCCTTGGAATTCACGATCCTCACGGCGGCTCGAAGCGGCGAATCCCTTGGCGCGCAATGGAGTGAGATCGATTTCGACGCGGGCACCTGGACGGTGCCAGTCGAGCGCATGAAAGCCAGCCGGCCGCACCGCGTGCCGCTTTCGCGCCAGGCGCAAGCGATCGTCCAAGAACTCGCCAAGATGCGCGCCGGCGATTTCGTCTTTCCCGGCCAGAAGCTCAAGAAGCCGCTCTCGAACATGGCGATGGAAATGGTCCTGCGGCGGCTCAAGGTCGAGAACGTGACGGTCCATGGTTTTCGATCCGCCTTTCGCGATTGGGCCGGCGAAGAGACACATTTTCCGCGCGAGATCGCGGAAGCCGCTCTTGCTCATGTCATCGGCGACAAGGCGGAACAGGCCTATCGGCGCGGCGATGCGCTGCAAAAGCGGCGCGTGCTCATGCAGGCCTGGGCAGATTTTTGCGAAAAATAGAAAGCGTTGAAATGGTGAAGCAGGAATTTTCGTATGTGGATTTCATAATTCACACGCATTCTGAAGAACAGTTGGAGCGCATCATTAAAACACGATGCGCCAATCACCGAGGTGATGAGGTATTTCTTCATGCATTGAAAAAAATTGATCAGCTGCAGATTGAAGGAAAATACAAAGAATATCTAGAGTTACTTAATATTGCATTTAAAGAAGAAGATGAATTTCTTGCACGTAAAGTAGATGAAACAAACAAAATCATAAATGAGCATTATATGTATGAAATTAGCAATTTCAATAATGGTCTTAGAAGTAAAGATGAAGAACAGCGAAAGAGATTTGAGGAAGTTTATGACAAAGAGAATTTTGCAACGCGGCCACATACAGATGTTCTTCATATATTACGGATTGCCGAGAGAGTAAAAATATCAAAGAAAAAAGGCCCTAAAATCGGGTTACAAAAATCAAAGAAAGATGACTATATCAAGTCATTTATCTTGATGAAGAGATTGTGTGCTGAAGGTAAAACGCCGCGTGCCGCCGCTATGGAAATTACAGGAAATGAAAACAAGGCATCCTACCTTTCCAAAAAGTTCCAGGACAAAATGAAACTTCGAGAGGATTGGGAATAATTTTCATCTGAAATTATTCCCAATGACATAACAAAACTGGTGCGCATATGCTGTTTGCATCGCTGGAAAACACCCCACGAAAGCAGACGGATTATCATGAATACAAAGAACACAGAAACGAGCGATGATTACTTGCGGCCGCTCGTTCATTCCCTCGAAACTGTCGGCGCCCTATTGGGTCTTGGCCGCAGCGCCGTTCGGGCCCATATTGATGCTGGCCGCTTGCGCGCATCGAAGCTCGGCAAACTGACCGTTGTCAGAGACGAAGAGCTTCGGCGGTTCGTTGATGCCTTGCCCGATTACGCTGATGAGCGGATCAAGAACCGCCCTCGCACACGGCGCGGCCAAGGTCTGAAGGATCGGCAAGAAAGAGCTCTCTCCAATTTCGGAAGACTATAAGCAGCCTCACGGTAGCTTTGTTTTCGCATACAAAGGAGAGTTGTCTTGCCGCCTGAAAAAAGAAAATCCGACTCCGCGTTGCAGCGCAGAGACCGGACCAAAACAAAATCTGATATTTCTGAAATTGTGTTAGCGGGCATCGGCCAGAAGGTCAAGCTTCGTGTTCATGCGAAGGTCTCGCGCAAGCCCAGGCTCATCACGCTTCCAAACGGAGAAGCTTCAGCAATCGTTTATGCACGTTCCTCTTCTAACGATCGCGCTTATCTGTGGGCATTTCTCATCCATTCCTATCAATTGCAAAACATTATCCTTGAGCTCGCAATTGATGAGATTGCCGAGGTGACAGGCGTTCTCGTCGTCGGTGACGGCATACATAATACGCTGAATGTTGAAACGCTTGAGCGCGTGGCGTTGGACACGCCACTTGTGTCACTGCCGGCCTGGCATGTGCTTCGATGACCGAGCCTGGCGACATGGCGCAGGAGGTCCAGGACACGCGCGATGATTCACCAGGCGCGGCGTGTGGTCATCCAGGCGTAAAACGGATCATGGAGGCCGTCCGCAATGCCGAAGTCCTGGCCACTCCATCGCAGGCAAGGCCCCATGACGCGGGTGGAACGCCGCCGGATGAACCGCCACGCGAACCACCTGGCGGCAAGGATGGCAACGATTCACCTGGCGACGAAAACCTCAACCTTGAGCTCGCATTCCGGCCGCTGACCGATCTCGGCAATGCCGAGCGTTTCACCGCGCGTTTCAGGAACCGTCTGATTTACTGCCGGGCCTTCGGCTGGGCGGCGTGGGATGGCAGGCGCTGGGCGAGGAGCCGCAGCGAAGAGGCCGTCAAGCGCGCCGAACATGAAACAGCGCGGGCGATCCAAGACGAGGCCAGAGCCCTGCGTGAATCCGGCCGGGATTTCGAAATCACCGATGCGCGGGGCAGGAGCATTCTCTATTCGGAAAAGCTTGCCGCCTGGGGCCGTGTTTCGGAAGGTGCCAATCATCTCGGTGCGATCTCGAAACGTGCCTGCGCGAATCTGGCGATTGGCGTCGAAGAACTCGATGCCGACAAGATGGTTTTCAATGTCACGAACGGGACCTTGATCATCCGGAAAACGGATGACGGCTCGCCCTATATCACGTTGAAGCCGCATGATCCGGCCGATTTGATTACCAAGATTTCACCCGTCGCATACGATCCCGATGCGATCTGCCCGCGCTTCAACCAATTCATGGACGAAGTGCACCCGCCTGGCGAAGACGGAAGCGGGCGCGCGATGCAACATTTCCTCGATCAATGGGCCGGATATAGCCTCACGGGCGACACGCGCGAACAGAAATTCACTTTCCATTTCGGCAAAGGCAGAAATGGAAAAGGTGTGTGGTCTGGAACACTCATGCACATCGCCGGCGATTATGCCGACGCGATTCCGATCGAAAGTTTCCTCGATAGCGGCAAGGCCCGCGCGGGAGGCCAGGCAACGCCTGATCTTGCCGATCTGCCGGGCGTGCGCACGCTCATGACCAGTGAGCCAAAGAAAGCCGCCAAAATGGACGAAGCTTTCATCAAACTGTTCACCGGCGGCGATCGGATCAAGGCCCGCCATCTCAATCGCGATTTCTTCGGCTTCGTTCCGAGCGCGAAATTGACCATGCAGGGCAATTACCGGCCTTCGATCGGCGACACGGACGAAGGCTTGTGGAATCGGCTTTTGCTCGTGCCCTGGGGCCAATATTTCCCGCCGGAGAGGCAGGACCCGCTGCTTGCGGAAAAGCTTCGCGCCGAAGCTTCGGGCATTCTCAATCGGCTGCTCGATGGCCTGTGTTCCTGGCTCGACGATGGCCTTGCAATCCCCGCCTCTATTCGCCAGGCGACGGCGGATTATCGCGACGATTCCGATCCGCTTGGCCGCTTCCTCGCGTCCTGCACGCGGCAGGAGCTTGGTGCGCGCGTCCAATCCTCGCAAATGCACGAAGTCTTCGTAGCCTGGGCACGCGCCAATGGCGAGAAGCCGTGGAGCATGAAAGGCTTCGGTGCGGCCATGAAAGACAAGGGCATCGCGCAAATCAAAAGTGTCAACAATTACTGGCTCGATATCGCGCTCACAAAAACCGTTGGCGATTTCGTGGATCACGCCAGCCAACCTGCCACGATGGAGGAAAGCCCATGATCACGCGCAGGACCATCGCCGCAGCCCGATGCGGGCGGGACGGATGTTCGGCCCATCTTTCCTCCCAATACGAGAGGATCACGAGAGCATCACGGGAGCACTATCTTATTGAAATCACTGACAACGAGAGGATCGGGAGCATTTTTCGCGAACCCCATCCCCCATATGTGCGTGTGCGCGTATATGCGCGCGCATATGTGTATATAGGTAATTTATATTCCCGTTCCTCCCGTAACTCTAAAAAATAACAATAAACCAATAACTTATAAAAACATTAATCCGCCCGTGATGCTCTCGTGATCCACCCGCGCTTTGGCGATCCTCCCACGATTTTGCGTTTTCCGAAACATTGGACGAAAAATGGAACAGAACGCGCCCTGGTTTGTCGCCTATGTCAAACCGCAGAACGAACTCAAGGTCGTGGAACGGCTTGAGCGGCGAGGCTATGAAACCTTTCTCCCCATGAGCGCGCGCTGGGCGCGGCGCGGGCATAAACGCGTGGAGATCGAGCGGCCGCTTTTCCCGCGCTATTTGTTTGTGCGCTTTGGCCCTGGCGGGAATTTCCTTGAGATCGGCGAGACCGTTGGCGTCGTTTCCATCCTGAATAATTTCGGGAAGCCCGGAACCGTTCGAAACACCTTCATTGCCAATCTTCGCGCGGCGATGATTGCGGGCCAGTTCACCGAAAAGCCTGCGCATACCTTGCAGCCGGGCGAGGCCGTCAAGTTTATGCGCGGACCGTTCGAAGGCCTGATGGCACGCATTCAAGGCTTGCATGGTACCGAGCGCGCCGAAGTCCTGTTGGAAATTCTCAAGCGCGAAATCCGCGTGTCCTGCGCGGCCGATGACCTTGCCGCGATTGCATGAGGCCGGCAGGGGGTAGGGGGTTTCTTTTCGAAAACAATCAAGCTTCCCTGACCGGCCTTCCCCCCACGCGGAGATTTTTTTCAAGCTGGAAATCAATGAATTAATCAAGTTTTTCAAGATGAAATCAAACAATCAAAACGAATGTGTGGACTGTATGGCGGACGATGAACGTCTTGCCGATCTGTTGAACCGTCAGGCGCCGGCTGATCGACCGCTTGTCGAATGCCTGATCAAGGCCGCGCGACCTCGCAAGCCCTGGCAGATACGCAAGGAACGGCTCGACGCACGCGACGACGCCATTATCGCCCTCGCCGGCCGTCACTATGCTGATCAAAGCGTCAATGCCGCCGCGAAGCTGATCGCCAACGATCTTACTCGCTTCGCTAGCGTCAAAATCGACGCTGTCGCGCCGCTCGACCTCGATATCATACGGGAAAATCTTCTCCATGTGTGCGCTCTATGCGTCGGAGAGATTCCAGGGGCAGGACAAATCCGGCGCATTCTTTCAGGCACACGCACGCCGCAAGGTTGATCATAAAAACGTGCGGAAATGATCAACCGTATGCGTCATGATCATCGCATGAGCACGAAATCCCTTCTCCCCATACACAGTCCCAAGGACCTGCCCGCGACGATTTCGTTTGCCGAAATCACCACTCTTCGCGAGGCCATTGCCAAGGCCCGCGCCGACAAGGCGCAGGCTGAAACCGCGCTGGCGGAACTGCCCGCCGCACTCAATGTCGCCAAAATCATCGACGACACCGACGTCCTGCTCGAAAAGATCGAGGCCAAGCGCCAGGCCTATGCCGCGACGATCGAACAGGCCGAGACACGCTTGCCGGCGCTGGAAAACCGGCTGTTCGCGCTCGAGGATGCGCGGCGCAATCAGCTCCTCGACAAGCATCGACAGAAGCTTTGGAGCGTCGTCGAAAAGATCGTTGCCCAGCTCGAAACGGTGATGACGCTCAATGAGGAAGCGGGAGCCCTGCGCCAGGCGGCGGCGCTGGAATTGGGCGCGGCCGTTTCCGCCTTGCCGCTTGTCCATTTCAGTCGGATCGATCGCGAGGGCATCGATCACTTCCGAAATTTTTGTGAACGCGAATTGTTCGGATCGCGCCCCAAGCCGAAAGACCCCAATCTCGTTGTCGTCTTCTTCGAAAGAGACAATGCGCCCTATTGTGCCGGTGACAAACACAGCCTGCCCAAGGATTTCGCCCGCAAGCTTGTCGAGGCCGGCGTCGCGCGGCTCATCGATCCGAACGATTTGCCGCCGGAAACCGGGCCGCGTTTCGAGCCCGCGCCGGAGCCTGACGCAGACGGCCGCATTCTCGTCGGCTTCCTCAAGAACTGGCGGCGCGGCCTGCGCGGCGCTGATTTCTACATCGGCGACAAGGCGGCTTTCCCGGCTGACAAAGCCATAGAACTCGTTCGCGACGGCATCGCACGCTTCGAGGCTGGCGCGGCGTGAGCAAGCTCTTTTCCGACCAGGTGAAGACCATTGTGGCGGATGCCGAGAAACGGCAGATCACCGCCATGATCACGACGCCGAAGCCCGATCGCGCCGGCGATATCGTCATGCCGCTCGGCTGCGATGCCGGCGGCTTCCTGCGCAGCGGAACGGTTCTGTTCAACCATGATCAGGCGCAACCCGTCGCGCGCTGCACGGGCCTCGATATCAAGGCCGATGGCATCCGCGCAACAGCGACCTTCCCGCCGGCCGGCACGTCGCAAATCTCCGACGAAGTGTTCACGCTCATCAAGGCCGGAACCTTGAATGCGACCTCGATCGGCTTCCGGCCGATCGAGGCAACGCCGATCAAGAGTGGCGGCACCATCACCGGCATGCGCTTCGACACATGGGAATTGTTGGAATGGAGCGTCGTCGCTGTCACCTGCAATCCGCAAGCCCTGATCGAGCAGCGAAGCGTCTATCGCAAACACGCGGCCGCCATGCGCGTCCCTGATTCTCTTCCATCCGGCGCGGTTTCCTCCCTCGCCGCGCCACAAGAGGGAGCCGTCAAACGGACGGATAAAGCGGCTCCCTCATCCCAATTCAAGGAAAGAACTATGTATGCGTTCCCACGTGATCCCGCCTATGACGATCCGGCCACCCTGTTCGGCGGGCTCATCCGCTTGTCGATGCGCTGCGGCAAGTCCACCAATCCGGACACCAAGATGCGAACGGCCGAAGAGATTTATGGCGGCCAAAATCATCCCGTCGTCATGGCCTATGCCAAGGCGCTCACGAAGGATGCGATTACCGAGCATGGTGGCCTCTTCGTCATCCCCAATGATTTCGCATCCATGCTGATTCCGGCGCTCCTGCCGAATGTCGTCATGCGCCAGGCCGGCGCGACGGCGCTGCCGATGCCGCACGGCAATCTCACGGTGCCGGCGATCGCCTCCAGCGCCGGCGTCTCGTGGATCGGCACCGGGCCGTCGATGGCGACGATTCCCGTAGGTGAGCCCGGTTTCGGGGCCGTCGAGGCCATCTCACACAAACTCGTCTGCCTCATCCCCTTGAGCACGTCCCTGCTCGATTATGCCATGCCAAATTTCGACAAGCTGCTTGCCGATCATCTGGCCGCCGCGATCGGCGCGGCGGAGGATGCCGCCTTCATCCGATCGGACGGCACGCTGAACATGCCGATCGGCCTGCGCCAATTCTGTGTTGCGCAAGGCAATGTCGTGCCCTCGACGGCTTCCTATACAGCCGCCACGATCCTGGCCGAGCTCGTCGGTGCGGCGAAGCTCGTCCTGGCGAAGAACGTCCCCATGCGCAAGCCCGCGTGGATTTTCCATCCCTCGACGGTGCTGTTCCTGCGCCAGCTCCAAAACACTGCCGGCATTTTCCCCTTCGCGCAGGAAATGGCCGCGGGCACGCTTCTCGGCTGGCCGTTCTACGCCACCACGGCCATTCCGCTTACGCTGACCGTGGGTTCGAACTCTGATTGTTCAGAAGCCTATCTCGTTGATGCGGCCGAAGCCCTGATCTTCGATGGTCCGGCTTTCGAGCTCACGCTTGCCGGCGGCGGAAGCTGGACCGATTCCGGCGGGCTCAATCACGGCTTCCAGACCGATACCTCACTTCTGCGCTGTGTCTGCGGCCGCGATTTCAACCTCATGCATGCCGAAGCCGCCGCCATGATCAGCGGCTTTCGCTGGCATCTCTGACAGCGAGGCAGGATCATGGCCGCATCGTCTCCCCTTGTTTTGAAATTCTCGACCGATGTCGCCGGCGCGCAGAAGGGCCTCGCGCAACTCTCCGCTTCCGTCGCTTCGAATATGAAATCGATTTCGAGCGCGGCTTCGCTCGCCTCGAAAACCATGAGCGCCGTCATGGCGGAAGGTACGCAAAAGGCGCTTGCCGAGGCGCGCAAGACTGGCGATTGGGGCAAGGTCGGCATTGCAATGTCCCAAAGCTTCCGGCGCGGCCTTGGGGATTCCATCGCGGCGGCGGCGGGCGAGGTCAACAAGCTCGATGCCGCCATGCGCGGCCTCAATGCCGCCTCGAAATATGGGCCGGAGGCCGCCAAGCTCGCCTTCGCCGCGCATAATCCCGTCCTGACGCTCGGCCTCCAGCTCCTGCAACCTTATGCGCGCGGCATCATGGCGGCATCGCTGGCGGTCGGCGGTCTCGCCGCCGCCTGGGAACTCTCTACCCTGGCCGAGAAAGCCGCCCGCGAAAGCCTTGACGAATATGTGAGCATTGCGACGAACGCCAAAAATGCAGGCGTCGGCACGACGTTTTTCCAGACCTGGGCCTTGCAAGCGCGCGACCTGAAATTTGAAACCGCCGATCTCACCGCCATGCTCGACAAGGCGCGGGAAGCGGCGACACGGCATATCGGCGAGAAGGGCGAAGCCTCATCGAGCGTGGGCCTCGATCGCCTGCAACAAAACGTCAAGGCAGGCAATCTCACTCGCGCCGATCTCGCCGGTTACAATGCGGCGGATACACAACAGGCGCGTATCACGGCGGTTCTCGATCTCATCCAGAAGCTCGAGGCCAGCGGCCGCCGCCTTGCGGCTTTCGATCTCGCGAACACATTCTTCGGCGACAAATTCGAGGCGCAATTGCGCAATGGCGTCGATATGGTCGGCAAGATGCGCGCGGCAATGGACGGCGCCCAATCCGCCGGCGGCATGCGCGTCATTTCCGAGGAAGAAATCGCCAATGCACAGCGCATGCGCGCCGAACTCGACACGATACACGATCAGCTTTCGGATATGACCTCCTCGCTGCTCAAGGAAATCAGCCTCGATCAGCAAAGCATTCTCGAAGGCACGATCCAATGGGAAGCGAAACTCGTCACGATCGTGACGCATCTGCGCGATGCGGCGGCCTGGATCAAGGGCATCGGCAAGGATATGGCCGATTGGTCCGGCTGGACGGATGTCGTCCAGGTGTTCGACAGGCTCGGCCTGGCCGACAAGGAAATGCCGGATTTCGTCAAACAGGGCCAGGCCGAGGCACGGGCGGATGCGGCCAAGCAGGCACCAGCGCAAAGCACGATCAGCCTGCCCGATATCACTGTGCACGGTGACAAATCGAAATCCCTGCCGGACCTGCACCCGAAAGAGAAAAAATCCGCATCCGAAGCCGATCAGGTCAAGACCTATCTCGACCAATTGAGCAAGCAGGCGGCGGCCGAGCAAGCCGAAGCCCGCATGCTCGGCATGAGCAACCAGGCGCGCGAGGAGGCCGTCAATCTCGCCAAGGCGCAGGAAGATGCCCGTGCTCTCGCGGCAACGATGAGCCAGACCTTCGAAAGCGCGATCGAAGGCATGATCGTTTCCGGCAACCGCTTGAGCGATGTCCTGCACAACCTGGCCTCATCGCTCGAATCCATGGCGCTCAAAGCCATCCTGACTGGCGAGGAGCCGCTCGCGTCCTCGAAACTGTTTCAGCCCTCTGCCGCCATGAGCGCGCAAGGCGTGTCGGCGCTCCCTGGCGGCCTCATAGGCGCGCTTATGGGCACAATGGGCGATTTGGGGATGAACGCGGCAGGCGGCAAGTCAGGCGGCGGCTCTGGCCCGCTTGGCGGTTTGTTCTCCGGCTTTTTCGCCAACGGCGGCACCATCCCTTCCGGCCATTTCGGCATTGCCGGCGAGGCCGGGCCGGAGCTCATCCAGGGGCCGGCCAGTATCGTGCCCTCAAGGCAGATCGAGGCGGCCCTTGGCGCGGGGTCGAGCGGCCGGAATGTCTCGATCACGCACGCGCCCGTCCTGAACGTCACGCCAGCCAATGGCGTGACGCCGCAAGAACTCGCCAAGGTCATGGAACAGAACAACCGGAATTTTGCGCGCGCCATTCCGTCCATTCTTTCCAATCATCAAAAGAGGTTCAGCTGATGCAGGAGGAAACGAAACCGAAATTGACGATCGAGGAACGCCTGTCCATCCTCAAAGGCCAGGCCGTGGGCCTGATGCAGGTCCTGCACGTCCTGATGGCCGTCGCCCTCGATGGCAAGAGCGAAGAAGACCGCGCCGCCGTCGATGCCACGATGCGCGATCTTGCCGGCAGGATCGCCGCCTTGCCGAAGCAGGGAGCCAATCCGCTCGCCTGCAAGGCTGGTGCGGAAGTGATGCTGGATTTTACGACGAAGACGATACGCGAAAGGCTGTTTGTCGTGGAAGGCGGGAGCACAACATAGATAATTTATAACAACGATTTCGATAGCAATTTTTTTGACAAAATGTAAGTGATAATCGTATTATATTATACGTATTAACGAGTATTATTTGTAAATGTTAGAGTACGGTGAAGAGGAAATTAAAATTCTGGGCGGAACTGAATATCGCTTTAAGGGTAGTCTACATCGAAAAGACGGACCAGCGAGAACATTTGATAATGGTGTCATGGAATGGTGGCTTAATGGGAAACCATTCGACAATTTTGAGAATTGGATTCACGAAGCAGAACTAACTGAAGAAGAAATCATCTACTTGAAATTAAAATACGCTACATAGAGGATTGCTCTATTTTGTGTTGATTGCTCACAAAACTTTTTGATGAACGTCATTCCGCCGATCCGTTGGTGTGAGCAGCCCACTTCATTTCACATAGCGCGCCGCAAGCCATGCTCCTCCGACCAAGAGAACCGGCAGGCCGATCATGAAATACCATTGCAGGAGCGTCATTCTTTCTACCTCTCGACGGCATCCAAGCCGATCAATTCCCCTGGCCGCCAAATCCATGGGTGCCGAGCCAGTAGATGACGACGCCAGCCAGACCGATCAGCAGCGGGGCGATGAAGAGAATATAGGTTTCGACCAAGATCATGGGCTTATTCCGCAGGCCCATGATTTTGCCGTTCCCTATCGTGGCGCGTCAGCCAATAGGCCCAGCCGCCGATTGCGAGACCGACAAGGGGCATGATGATATAGGCATAGATTTCAAAGGCGGTCATGGCTTGAGACCTTCGGGCGCTTATAATCCGTATAAAGCCCTCGCCAAAGGCTACTCCGCCGGTCCGTGGGTGCGCGGATAATCATGATCGAAGCGGCGCGAACTGAACCAGGCGATGGCATAGGCGAAAGCGCCGAAAAGAACAGCGGCCAGGGGAACGGCCCATTCGATGGTTTTCATCTCTATTCCTCCAGCCGCAAAAATCCAAAGGTCGCATGTGCCATCACATGTAGGAACAATGCGACCGGAATCCACCACCAATGAACCTTATCAAGGTTTTCGACACCTGGCACAACAAAGGCCGCGCCGAGAACGCCAATAGCAAGAGCATTGAGGGCAGCAGCCGCAAGCTTGACTCGCTCATTGCTGCGCTTGGCCGCAAGAATGCGCGGTGTGCTCATTGCGCGCCCTTTAACGGACGATGATCAATAAAGAATTCCACCACTTGCAGCATAACTGCAAGGGCAGCGAGCCATGACGCATAAGTGCTCCATGTGCCTTGTTCAGCCAGCGGCTTCAATAGATCGTCGAAATTTGTCCTATCGAGCGTCAACGACATAGTTGCCGGGGAAGTAATCATCGCACTTTTCAAGCTGCAAAAAGCCGATCCAACGGTAGCAATAAGCGTAAATGTCTTGAGCTTTGTTGTTAAAGAAATCACTTCACGCCCTTCTTGAGCCGCACGCCTGGCCCCTCGCCTGGCCCCTCGCCGTTCTCTTCCACGAAAATCACGCCAGCCGATTCGAGGGCTTTAACAAGAGCCTCGATCGTTCGAGCCTGCGCGGCCAAAGGTCCCGGCTGGCCTTCCAGGCGCTTGATAGACGGAAGCGAGACAGTCGACGCGACAGCCAAATCCTTTTGCTCCCACCGCAACAAAGCCCGCGCTGCTCGAATTTGTTCGCTCGAAATCATGACGCGCTGTTTGATACCTCAGGTATTGACAATGCCGGAGGCATTATTTAATTCCTGAGGTATCGATAACACGAGACCCGAGACTATTCAATGTCGAAACAGACCATTCCGGCAAACGCTACCGCTTTGCCTTCGCTCGACTGGCTCACCGATCTGCATGCCTTGCTGGCATCCCCGCCGGCGGAAATCGACCATTTCGGCCTCTGGGAATTCCAGGGGAACGATGATCAGGCCGATT
Source organism: Beijerinckia mobilis (assembly GCF_000745425.1). Lineage (GTDB taxonomy): Bacteria > Pseudomonadota > Alphaproteobacteria > Rhizobiales > Beijerinckiaceae > Beijerinckia > Beijerinckia mobilis. Next base: position 3,355 of record NZ_JQJH01000026.1, on the reverse strand, counting down.
TTGAATATGGCTTCGGCAACGCGAAAGAGGCCGAAGCCTATGGCCGGAAGACCAACCAGACCTATCGCCGCCTCGAGCCCGTAACCGCCATCCTGATGTCGCGGCGCTATCACTGGTTCTTCATCGGCCAGCGCCATTGAACGGGAAGGAGGACGCGCGATGACCGCCAGAGACCTGCAAAACAACCTCCTCGATCTTCTCATGACCGAACACATGCGCGTGGAAGAAACCATGGTGCGCGTCGATAATGAGGGATTCGAGCTTCATGGAAACAGTGCCGAGATTCGTCACGAAAAAGAGGTGATAGCCGAAGCCGTATCCCTGTTTCACGAACAGGAAACCTGCATCCGCAAATATGCGACCTATCTGCCCGCGCAAACACCGATCGGTGCACTTTACCAACTGAACCTGATTTATGAGCGTGTCGAAGCCCTGGTCTGCAAAATCCCTTCGGGACGGCCCGGCATCAGAGTCGATGCCGAAGAGGAGGATGAAATTCGGCGTCTTCTCGATAGTGCCATCGCCTTTTTCGAGGGAATGGCAGGCCTCGACGGCAAGACGCTCTTTCACGGCAATGGCTATTTCGAGGATAGGCGGGCAAACAAACGCGCCCTGATGGAACTTGAGAAAACCGCCAAATGGAAATCAGGCAAAAGGGCAGCCGCATGAGCCTCGCCGCGATCGTCAAGGCCATGGTGGAACAGGGTTGCACGGCGGAGCAGATCGCCGCTGCCGTGCTGGCCGATGAGCAAGCCAAGGAAGCCCGCCGTGCGAAGCTGCGCGAGGGCAATGCCGAGCGCCAGCGCCGCAAAAGGGAAAAGGACCGTCACGCCTGTCACGCCGTGACAGAGCGTGACCCCCTTTTGTTGATTTTTGTTGAGAACTGACCCGGGATTTTCATCGAGAAGTGACCCGGATTGAAACTATCCTGTGCTTGCGTTTGGCTGGTCAAGTCATGTTTTCTGCTTCTTTGATTTTTCCTGAGTTACGCTTGCTTTGAACCGGAAGCTGTCGTTACCGGTTTCCAAAATATGGCAGTGATGAGTGAGCCGATCGAGCAAGGCAGTCGTCATCTTGGCATCGCCGAACACACCAGCCCACTCGCTGAAGCTCAGGTTCGTGGTGATGATGATACTCGTGTGCTCGTAGAGCTTGCTGAGCAGATGGAACAAAAGCGCACCGCCTGACGGACTGAACGGCAGATATCCCAATTCGTCGAGGATAATCAGATCGAGCCGCAAAAGCCGCTCGGCGAGTTGACCGGCCTTGTTCAAGGCCTTTTCCTGCTCGAGAGCGTTGACCAGATCGACTGTGGCGAAGAACCTGACCTTTTTACGATGATGTTCGACGGCCTGGACGCCAAGGGCCGTGGCGATGTGCGACTTGCCTGTGCCGGGGCCGCCGATCAAGACGACATTGTCGGCATCATCGATAAATGCACCACGATGAAGCTGACGGACCATGGCTTCATTGACCTCGCTGGCAGCAAAATCGAACCCGGACAAATCCTTGTAAGCCGGGAACCGGGCTGCCTTGATCTGATAGGCAATGGAGCGAACCTCTCGTTCGCTGACCTCAGCTTTGAGCAACTGGGAGAGGGTAGGCACAGCCGTTTCGAAGGCAGGTGCACCTTGTTCGTTGAGATCGCTGACGGCCTGGGCCATGCCGTACATCTTGAGGCCGCGCAGCATCACAACGACGGCGGCACTGGCTGGATCATGGCGCATGACGTCTCTCCTTGCCGCGCAGAGCATCATAGCGTTCGACATTGGCCTTGGGCTCGATGCGTAAAATCAGCTTTTGGGGAGCATCAATGCTGGCGGATCTCTCCATCTTGCCGTCGACGAGCCGGTGCAAAAGATTGAGGATATGGGTCTTGGTAGGAACGCCTGCCTCCAGCGCCAATTCGACTGCGCAGAGCACGGCCAGCTCATCGTGTTGCAGGACCAGCGCCAGGATCTCAACCATCTCCCGGTCGCCGCCGTCCCGCTTGAGGAGGTGGCTCTGAAGTTGCCGGAATGCATCGGGCATCTCCGTGAAGGGCGCGCCATTGCGTAAGGCGCCAGGCTTGCGTTGGATGACCGTCAGATAGTGCCGCCAGTCATAGACGGTTCGTCCCGGTAGATTATGGGACCGTTCGATGATCCGCGCATGTTCGCAAAGGATCTGCCCCTCGGCAGCGATAACGATCCGCTCCGGATAGATCCGCAGGCTGACTGGCCGGTTGGCAAAGGATGCCGGCACGCTATAGCGATTGCGCTCGAAGTGGACGAGACACGTCGGTGACACGCGCTTGGTCTGCTCGACAAAGCCATCGAAGGGGCGCCCCAGTGCCATCAGGCTAGCGATTTCCCCGGCATGTACATCGGCGATCGTCCCTGGCAGCATACCATGCTGGATCTGGCCCCAGCGCTCGATGCACTGTTCCTCAAGCCAGACGTTCAGGGCGGCAAGATCAGGGAAGCTGGGGACCGGCTGCCAGAGCTGGCGCCTTGTGTCCTGAACATTCTTCTCGACTTGTCCCTTTTCCCATCCCGAGGCTGGATTGCAGAACTCGGGATCAAACAGATAATGGCTGGCCATCGCTGCAAAGCGGGCATTGACCTGCCGGGCCTTGCCTAAACCGATCCTATCGACCGCAGTTCGCATATTGTCGAAGATTCCGCGTTTGGGCACGCCACCCAAGACACGGAACGCCTGGGCCAGCGCATCGAACAGCATCTCATGGGTCTGAAGCGGATAAGCGCGCACGATGAACGCGCGGCTGTGTGAAAGCTTGGTATGCGCCACCTGCAACTTCGTACGCTCGCCGGCGAGCAAGGCCCAATCCTCACTCCAATCGAACTGGAAGGCTTCTCCTGGCGAAAAGACCAAAGGCACGAACGTGCCGCGGCCTGTGGTCTGCTCATCGCGCTGACGGTCCGCCTTCCACTGCCTTACAAAGGCAGCCACGCGGCCGTAAGAACCGGGATAACCCAATGAGATCAGATCGGCGTGCAACTGTTTGGCAGTTCGCTTTTGTTTACGCGACTTGCCAGCTTCGATCCTCAGCCAGCCTGACAACTTCTCGGTAAAAGGATCCAGTTTGCTCGGCCGATCAGGAACCTTGAACTTCGGTTCCACCGTATCCGCACGTAGATATTTGCGGATCGTGTTGCGCGACAAGCCTGTGCGGCGCTCTATCTCTCGGATCGGCATTCCCTCTCGGAAATGCCAGCGCCGGATGACGCTCAATAACGCCATGTCGATCACTCCGTTGCCCCCGCTGAAAACAGCAAGGGTGAGGTCAAAACATGGGTCAAATCTCGGTGGAAATTTTCGGCTTCCCTGGGTCAGTTCTCAGTGGAATTCAACA
>NZ_JQJH01000025.1 GCF_000745425.1 Beijerinckia mobilis | reverse complement strand
GTCTCGCCGACACCTTCGGTCTCATTCAAGGCTTCGAGCAGCGTTTCCCACAATCCAGCCAGCGTCCAGCGCCGAAACTGGCGATAAACTGATGACCATTTGCCGAAATGCTCGTGCAAATCGCGCCATTGCACGCCCGTGCGGGAAATCCAGAAAATACCATCAAGAACAAGGCGATGGTCCTTCGCACGTCGCCCGCTATGCGGCCCGCGCCGCGTCACGAACGGCTCAAGACAGGCCCATTCTTCATCCGACATCAGCCCACGAATCAAAGTCGCCTCCTTCTGAAAGCGACTTTGAATCAGAACCTTCGCAACTTGGGAATCCTATTCGTCAACAGGACCTAGACTTTCTGTCAGCTTCGGATCAACCGGGCTGGCGGCGCTAAGCCGCCACCACGGCGAGATTCACGTGAGCGAAACAACGGTTTCGACGATGACGGTCTCGCCGTCATCAATTTCTTCGCCATCAAGCCCCAGCATGACAAGCAAAATGACCATCTATTGCTCTATGTCGATCGAACAGTCTGCAACGAATATACATCGCCTCAGATGTATACCGGCTTGCCAGGACTTCGGCATTGAGCCCTTCGACATGCTGCATCCATCGCAAGGCATAGAGGGTTTTCCGCCCTCACGTCCGATGGGTTTTACTTCCCATTGTTCGTTAGGCAACGCGACGCGACGGCCGGAAGCTTGCCGCTATCATAGGCGAAGTTCCCGCACCGATGATTGAAGCATTGGTTCTCTCTTCAGGCTTGAGTTGGAACTGTTCGATGAGACGCGACAATTCATTGGCTTCATTTACTAAGGAATGGCTCGCCGCGGTCGATTCTTCCACCATCGCTGCATTCTGCTGGGTTGTCTGATCCATCTGATTTATAGCGGCGTTAATCTCAGCGAGCCCCGTTGCCTGCTCCTTTGCCCCGGTCGCGATTTCGGTCACAATGCCGTTGATCTCGTTGACCTGCGCAATAATCCGATCCAAAGCTTCACCCGCCTTGTTGACGAGCTGGACACCGTGATCGACTTCCGTCGTCGATACAGAGATTAGAGTCTTGATGTCTTTTGCAGCTTCAGCGGAGCGCTGGGCCAAGGCCCGGACTTCCGAGGCAACAACCGCGAAACCTCTTCCCGCTTCTCCGGCACGGGCGGCTTCGACTCCCGCGTTGAGAGCCAGAAGATTAGTCTGGAAGGCGATTTCATCGATCACACCGATGATCTGACCGATTTGCTGTGCTGACTTCGAAATAGAATCCATAGCCTTAACGGCATCAAGGACCACTGTTGCACTCTGTCTCGCATCCTGATTTGCGTTTTCGACAACAGAATGCGCATGGGATGCATTTTCAGCCGATCGTTTCACGGTCGCGGTGATTTCGTCCAATGCAGCGGCGGTCTCTTCAAGGCTCGCCGCCTGTTGTTCGGTTCTCTTTGATAGATTATCCGCCGCCTGGGAAATTTCGCCAGATCCGGAATGGATGGCAGTCGAATTTGAAACGATTGCGTGCATCGTTTCGTTTAATTGTGCGACAGCGCTATTGAAATCATGCCGCAAGCGTTCGTATTCCGGTGAAAAACTCTCAACCAAATCGAAAGCCAAATTTCCCTCGGCCAGTTTAGCAAGGCCGGTCGCAAGGCGATCAATGGCCTGCGTCTGATACGCAAGCGACTGAGCCCGCTCTTCTTCGACAGCTTTACGCTCTTTTTCCGTGCGAGAACGAGTCTCAAGTGCTTCCTGCTCTAGCTCGTCCTTTTTGATTGCTGCGTCCTTGAAGATTTGAACAGCCTCGGCCATTTCCTGAATCTCATCGCTTAGACCCTTGCTAGGGACGGTGACCGACTTATTTCCCGCAGCCAGTTCTCGCATGGTTAGGCTGAGATCCAATATCGGCTTTGCTAATCGCCTGGCTGTGAACCAAAGGGCGATGACGCCAGCGCATACCACGCTGATTGAAACCAGGATTTGAAGGAGACGGTCCGAGGCATTCCGTTCATCCAACTTTTGGCTCAGTTCGGTCGCTTCTGCCATTGCGACCGATGTTGGAACTTCGATCAAAACGGACCATGGTGTCGATGTGCGACCCAGGGTAATCGGTGCGAAGGATTTGAAGACCCGCAAATCTCGATCTTCCGCAACCTGTGCACGGCCATCTCGAACAATTTGATTATACTGGCTCCAGTTTGCATCCAACCTCCCGAACGGCTGGCCTATCACGTCAGGATGATCGCTCGATGCCACTACCAGTCCTTTGGAACTGATAATCGACACGGATGCCTTAGCATTAAAGATCGAACTTTTGACTTTCTCGGCAAGCTTCTGAACGAATGCCAAATCGTAATCAGCACCTGCCACGCCGAGAAAACGTCCGTTCAAATTGATCGGGACCGACATAGTCGCGAGATAGACGTTTTTACCCTGAACAACATAAGGAAGGGGATCAAGGATACTTTCCCCGCCACCATTCTTAGGATTGATATACCACGCCCCCTTCATCACCCCGTTGGGATGGAGGCTTTCGCTATCATACTCGACTAGCGGCTGGATTGCCACGTGACCTTTGTTATCACGGGTCCAGTAGGGAAGGAATCGGCCAGTCCCGTCCGAGCCTAAGTCGCGTTTGTTGTGAAATTCCGCGTCACGCCCAAGCGCTTCTGGCTCCCAAGCACTATAGGTGCCGTTAAACCGTTGGTTATCCTTCAGAACTTTGAGAAGGATCGCATTGAATTGCGCTCTTTTCTCACCGAGTAATGTCGGATCATCTGTCTCTGACCTCAAACTCTCGAAGGCTCTTGCCATATCGCGAGCAGCATCGAAGGCTTCATTCAGCGTCGCGCCGATAAGGCCTGCCTGCGTCGAGGCAAGGGTTTGCAACGATTCTTTCGTTTTCGTAGCCAGAAGGGCGTTGACTTGTTCGTTCACGAAGCGTGCGCTGTTATTCGAGGCTAAAGTGTTAAAGCCGATCAGGACGAGCGTTGCACCGAGTACTGAAGCTCCAGACAAAAAGGCAATTTTAAATTGAATTGAATTCATCTTCATTGCGGCAACACCAGTAAGAATGATTAATGGAATCGCAAGCAACTCTGCATTGCTTATTTCATCAATTTCTCATGGAGTTATTACCGGAAGCTGAAACGAAAGCTTTCGAGTTGCAGTAATACAAAGGCGAATAAAGTATAATTCCATCAATCTATCTGCATTTTTTCAATCTCATAGATCAAAAATCACATCTGATTTGGTTTTGATCGGTTCCACGACATGAGTTCATCGATGTGGCTGTCGAGCCAGTCGGCAATGGTCTTCTCCATAAACTCGGCATGGATGCCGTCGCCCAGAGACAGACATCATGCTTGGCCTGCAAGGCCACATCAGCGCAATCATGCATTCCCAGAGCCGGACACAAAATATACAAGATTATTATCTCGATGACAACTATGTCATACACAGACTCCAAGCAACACGAAGAATGCAGTTACAGCGAACGCTTCCTAACAGACTGAAACGGCTTCTCCAGTACGCGCAACAGATTATGGCAAACAGCCCGCCAACGATCATGTTACGATATCGCTTTGATGCGGGGACCTCTCCTGCCCATGATCGTCTGTATTGCGTTGATTACCGCGCACCCGCTCGACTGTACAATCGGCCAGCCGATCCAGTTCTCCGAGTTCGGCGGCATGGCGCCGTCCCCATTCACACAAAGCCGTCAAGACCGGTTCCAGGCTTCGCCCGAGTTCAGTCGCGCTATATTCGACGCGTGGCGGCACCTGCCGGAATATTTCGCGGGCGACAATGCCATGCATCTCCATTTCGCGTAGCTGCTGGATCAATACTTTCTGGCTGATCTCCGGCATCAGCCGCGCCAATTCGGATAATCGCTGGGGCCGCTCGAACAGATAGTAAAGGATAATCGGTTTCCAGCGTCCAGCGATGACCTTGAGCGCCCGTTCCGCTGGAAGGATCGGTAATCTCTTGATCGGATCGCCCATGGTTACCTCAAGGTGAGTATTGCACAAATTGGTTCGTAGATCCCAGAACATCTGTATCGCTATTTGAGGCCAGAACAAGCAAATTGCGAGGCCGTTCATGAAAGCGATACAACTCACCCGGTTCGGAGAACCCGAAACCCTTGAGCTTTTGGACCTACCGACTCCTGAGCCGGGTGTGGGTGAAGTGCTCTTGCGCGTCGGGGCATCGGGGATCAATTTCGCCGATACATTGATGCGCCGGGATCGTTACGCGATCACGCCGCCACTCCCATCAGTGCTTGGAAATGAAGTCACAGGTGTCGTCGCAGCCCTGGGTCCCGGCGTGGATGGCATCGATGTGGGCATGCGCGTCGCAGCCCCGCTTTTCGCCACGCCTTGCGGCTTTGGCGGCTATGCCGAATATGCCTTGGTTCCTGCTGATTGTCTCATAGCACTACCGGATACGGTCTCATTCGGCGAAGCTGCAGCTCTGATGGTCCAGGGATTGACTGCGCTTCACCTGGTGCGGCGGGTCATGCCGGAAGGCAAGGTGGTGCTCGTCAATGCCGCTGCGGGTGGCGTCGGTTCGATGCTCGTGCAGCTTGCCCGACGCGCAGGCGCACACATCATCGCTGCGGCTGCGAGCAGCAGCGAGAAACTCGCTTTCGCACATTCACTTGGTGCCGACATTGGCGTTGACTATACACAGCCCAATTGGATCGACACACTGACAGAGGCCCTTGGCGGAAAAGGCCCTGATATCATCTATGAATCCGCCGGCGGCGCGGTGACGGCGGCAAGCCTGCAAGTCCTTGCACCGCTCGGCCAGATCGTGATTTACGGGGCGCTCAATATTCAGCAATTCGACTTCGGCGTACCCGAATTGCTCCGATTGATTTTCAACAACCAGTCGGTCACGGGCTTCGCATTCGCGCCTCTGCTGACGCCTGAAAGTCTTAAGGCGGATCTCGGCGAATTGTTCGACCTCGTCGGGTGCGGTGAGCTTAAGGTCACGATAGGTGGACGCTATCGGCTGGATCAGGTCGCGGAAGCGCATCACCTGTTGGAATCGCGCGGCTCGATGGGCAAACTCCTTCTCGTGCCACACGCGGAGACGCCAGCGGCAGATCCCGCGCCTTAACGAGACCCAGATAGCCCCGCCAGTGCCAGTACGCCTTCCATCCCGCTGCTGACGATTTCGGGGCGAACATCAAGCGGCTCGATAGGCAGATTCATCCGGTTGATCCAGGCGGTGCGATAGCCAAACCAACTCGCGCCCGCGGCATCCCAACCGCCAAAAGCGGCAAAGCCGATCGTTTCGCGTGGCATGCCGAAGGCAGAAATCGCCATGGCATAAGCCTCTGGCGCCGGCTTGAATCGAGCGACGCGATCCGTACTGAGCGGCGGCTCAAAAAATTGCGTGATCTTGTTGCGCGCCATATTTGTATTCAGCGTGTTTTCTCCGAGGTTCGACAGGAACGCGAGCCGAACGCCCGCGCCGCGCAACTTCTCGAGTGCAGGCACGACGTCAGGCCAGAGATCGAGATTGTCGTAGGCATCAACCAGCGCGATGCGTGTCGCGGCGTCGAGTTGCACCCCCATCGTCGCCGCCACATAGCGTAGCGCGGCATCCGCCAGCGTCCTGAAATCCTGATAGCGCCCCGCAGCTGTCACCAACCAGCTGTAGCCAAAGAGTTTCGCGGACCATTGTATGGCCAATTGGTCGCCGACGGGACCGAGCAGCGTTCGCGCGCGTGCCACCACTCCGCGAGGGTCGAAAATGGGGAAGCCATCGAAAGCAATTGCACGTGTCGGCTGTGTGTCGGCATGCGCTGCAGGAGACATCGCCATTGCTCCTGCGAGCCCGGCGAGGCCAGCGATCACCTTGCGGCGATTTGTTTTCCAATCCATCACGGGGAAGCCTTTTCGTTCAGTACCGATGTTTCCTCATTCGCATCCCGGAGCGGGATGGTTACACCCACGGACCAGTTTTTTCGAAAGGCTTATCCCAATGATCGATGGGCCAATGTTGGTGCTCTCCGCCAGACGGCTTGTGTTATCCGAGCCATAAAGCGACCAGTGTCGGTGATTGTCCCTCCTTACGATGCCGGAGGCTCATCGTTCATCGTAGCTCGATTGCGCTTCCCGAACCTGTTGCCAGTTTTCCTTGGCCCAATCGACCAGTCCCTGCGTTGGGCGCAGCAGGCTTCTGCCCAAATCCGTCATCTCATATTCGACGCGAGGCGGCACCTCCGCGAACATTTCCCGGATCACCATCCCGTCGCGTTCGAGATTTTTCAGGGTCGAAGAGAGCATCCGCTGCGAAATGCCCGGAACCGCCCGTTCGAGTTCCGAGAAGCGGGCGCGGCCGCCGAGAAGGTCAAGCGACAACACAACGAAAATCGTCCACTTGTCGCCGATCTTCGTCAGCAGTTCCCGCACCGCGAGCGGGTCCGAACTCCGGCAGATCGCCGCAGGGTCCAACTGTCTGGGCTGGCTCGCCTTTCCCATAACTTACCTCAACGTAAGCAACTGATTTCAAAGTGCCTTCTTCCACGAAACAGGCTTCCGATTTATAGGTAGCTCTCATTCAGTAAGCAACCTTGCGAGCCGCAGAGAGAGCCAGATGCCAAATCCGGAATATGCCGCCTACCGATCCGCCGCCCCCTATTTCTATCTCGTCCGAAATGCGCTCGGCGGCCTCGTCGATGGCGAGCACTTCTTCGATGTCATCACCGAGGACACCATTTACGAGGTTCTCTACGATGTGCCCGGCTGGCCGCGCATCATCAAAGGGCGGCCCGACCTGATGGCTGCATTCAAGGGCTATGTCGGCGCCATCGCGCTGCAATCCGCCGACAATCTGGTCGTGCACAAAACAGACGACAGCACCGTCATTGTCATCGAATACGAGGTCCACGGGACGATCCTCGCGACCGGAGTGAAATACAATAACCGGTTCTGCTCGATCATCAGGATCGAGAATCGCAAGATCGCGCATTGGCGGGACTACATGGACTCGCTCGCGGCCTGGAACGCTCTGACGGCACCGGCTCGGGGGTAAGGCAATGAAGCAGATTCTCATGATCGAAATCAGCCCAAGGGGCCGGGACTCGGCGAGCCGGGCCGTCGCCGACACGCTCGCCGCTCGGCTGGGTGACCTTTATCCGTCGGCAAAGCTCGTGCGCCGCGATCTGGCGGCCGAGCCCTTGCCTCATCTGGACGGAATTACGCTCCAGGCCATCTCGACGAAGGACCCGGCCGAAGCGGCGCAGTTGCAAGAGGCCGCCCGCCAGTCGGACCAATTGACCGACGAACTTCTGGCCTCCGATCTTCTGGTGATCGCGACGCCAATGTGGAATTTCGGCATCCCCTCGGCTCTCAAAGCCTGGATCGATCTCATCGTTCGGCCGGGCCGGACGTTTCAATATGCCGATGACGGTGTCCTCGGCTTGGCAAAGGGCAGGAAGGCAATCCTGGTCCTTGCTTCCGGTGGCGTCTTTACCGATGGCCCGTGGCGACCATGGGATTTCGTCGAGCCGTATCTGCGTCAGATCCTCAGCTTTATCGGCATCGTGGATGTGCAGACCATTCGCGTCGAGGGAATGAACATTCCGGCCTTGGCGCCGGATGCCGTGCCGAAGGCGAACAAGGCCGTCGAGGAGCTTGCGCTGTAGCTGTCGGCGACCGCTGATACTGCCACCACGCTGCTAGCGGAAACAACCTGCCGTCACTGTGTCCGTTCTTTTAGTACCAAGGGGGAGGCATGGAGGGAAATCGGCGGCGCTCGGCGGCAAGTCGTTTGTCAAACAGTCCGTTGCGGCCAAGATATTATAAGCGCCCGATGAAGAATGATTACTATGAAATCGTCATATACCTCCGAAAATACGAAGGATATTTTGCTTCGTGCGGCAATCGACGGGTTTGGGTGGCAATAGCGCAGTTGATAGCGGTGATATCGAACATTTCGTGGATAACTTCCGCTTTGCCAATGTAGGTCATCTGGTTTGCAATTCCGCTTTCTTAAATGCAGACATTTAAGGATAGATAAGTTTATATCATCAATGCAACAACAATTTGCTAGCGTCGTTTCGAGCACGTATGATGCAAGCCATAAAACTTCCGTCGACAAAGTATTTCTAATGATACCTTCGCCGCTCGCCGCATTGATGAAACTTTCGGTCACCGTCAACGGTATTTTAGTACCGTTAAAAAACGTAGAAAACGCAATCGCTCGTTTTTGCAAACCCGCGCTTTTTCATAACAAAAATGAGACCACCTATGATTTATCGAAATCCGGTTCAACCTTTCTTCTGAGGTATAAGAGGCGCAATATCGCACTCTTTACACGCCATCAGCTCGGCAACGAGCAGAGCTTATTCAAGCCAGAGCAGTCCACTATTACTTTCACCGATATCGATGGGACTGTTATAGGAATAGGGCCTATTGCAGCCTCCAGAGTACTAATGAAGCACACTGAACATTCAAATTTGGAAGACGTTGTTTTTCTTGATTATGGCAATGAACACAACAAAAGAAATCTGCGGGGACTGTTTCTTGATATCGATTCAATGAGCACTTTGAGCACTGTCAATCAAGATCTTATTAAAGTTATTTTTGCGATTGGTTATCCAACTGCCTATGGAATGATCGACATCAAATGCGATGATGATGGCATTGTCACATGCGTGAGCATGCAATCGAATAAGGTGAAACTTTACCTCAGCATAGATGAACCAATGACATTTGATCCCGAAAATCGAATTCCAATGGTACAAAACGAAAGAGCTAACCAAGAAACCATTGCCCCTGACGGAATGAGTGGCGCTCCTGTTTTCTTCGTCTGGTTAGATAATTCATCCAACGCGCATTTAGGTTTTGCAGGAATAATAACGCATGCTCGTGATCGGCGTTATATGATTTACGACGGAGAAATTTTGCGGCAGATCTTAGATAGCTCTATCAAAGATAGTCGATAACAGTTATAGATCTAAACTTTTGTACATTAGCCGCTGAGCTTACACTTTGCTAAATTACGAACCGGCCAATCATCTTTATACGATTTTTTCCTAATGGCAGCTTTCCTCGATATCCGCTGCTAAAGTTGTCGATCTGCTCTCGGCCCAATCCTGCGTCTGATCCCCTTTATTGCTTGAGCCGGTAGCCGATTCCCGGCTCGGTCACGATGAAGCGGGGCCGGAGAGGATCATCCTTGAGCTTTTCGCGCAGGTGTTGGGTGTGTATGCGCAGATAATGGGTGTTTTCCAGACTGTGCTGGCCCCAGACTTCCTTGAGCAGCTGGCCATGTGTCAGCACCTTGCCGGCGTGACGCACGAGGAGGACGAGCAGTTTGTATTCGATTGGCGTCAGATGCACCTCTTCTCCATCGACGCAGACCAGGCGGGCAGCGAGATCGACCTTCAATCCTTCGGATTCATAGATTTCCGAATTGTTAGCGCCGAGTTTTTGAGCATGGCGCAGGGCGACGCGGATACGCGCCATGAGTTCGCCGGGCGAGAAGGGTTTCGTCAGATAATCATCGGCGCCATTCTCCAAGGCAGCGATCTTCTCGGATTCCTGTTCGCGGGCCGAGACCACGATGATGGGCGTCTCGCTCCACTCACGCACCTTGCGGATGAACGCCTGCCCGTCCTCGTCCGGCAGGCCGAGGTCGAGCAGCACGACATCGGGGCGACGGGCGATCAAGCTGTTGAGACCGTCACGCGCGGTCGCGGCAATCTCCACGGCAAAGCCCTGCGCCTCCAGTGCCGTGCGCAGATATTTCGCGATTGCGGGATCGTCCTCGATCGACAGGACGCGGTGACCTTCATTCATGACTATCCCCCTTGGTGAGGGGCAGCGTGAAGATCACGCTGGCACCAGCCGGGCCGCCGGATTTCGACGCCGGATTGTTCTTGGCATAGATGATACCGCCATGGGCACCGACAATGCCGCGGCAGATAGCGAGGCCAAGGCCGGCGCCCGCGCCCTCATGCTGGTCGGGTTTGCCCGAAGCCTCGCGGTGGAACTTGTCGAAGATTCTTTCCTCCTCGCCCTCGCGGATCCCCGTGCCATTATCCGACACACGGACACGCAGAACATCCGCATCCTTTTCAGCGTGGACGGTGATCGTACCACCGGGCGCAGTGTGTGCGATGGCGTTCTCGATGAGGTTCACCAGCACCTGCTCGATCAGCGCGCCATCCATCATGATGAGAGGGATCGTCCCGGTGGTCGAGGCGTTGATCTGTCGGCCCTCGCGCTGCGGTTCGACTTCGGACATCGCCGAGCCGATGATCTCCTGAATGAGATAGGGCTGGAAATTGAGCTTCAGCCGCCCGGAGGTGATCGCAGCCATTTTGAGGAGATTGCCGACGAATTTCTGGAGGCGCGTTAGCTGGCCCCACAGCCCGGTCAATTCCTCGATCGCCTCGCGCGGCAGTTTTTTGCGCATTCTCAAAAGGTTGGCGACAGAGCCGTTCATCACCGTGAGCGGTGTTCTGAGATCGTGGGAGACCGAGGCCAGAAGGATGTTGCGGAGCCGTTCGCTCTCGACCTCGACGCGTGATTTCTCCGCCTCTTCGGTGCGAATGGCACGCTGGAGCGCGCTGGCAATGAGGTCCGCGAAAGTTTCGAACCGCATGATTTCGGCACCCGAGAACTGGTGGTCGGCATCGTCGGGCGTGAAGCCGATGACACCAAGAATTTCGTCCTCGGCCCGCAGAGGCAGATAGAGGCCCCTGGCGCTCGGCATTGTATCGGTGTGACGCCCGGCCATCCGGGCATTTTCCGCGACCCATTGCACGACGCCCATCTCCTTGACGTCATTGGTCTCTTCGCCTGCGGGATAGGACCGCAGCTGCCCCCCGGCGCGGATATGGAGCGAGACCGAAATGCCGTAGGGTCCGCTGAGCCTCCCGATCGCAACCTCGCATATGCCGTCGACGCCTCGCACCGAGGAGAGGCCCCTCGTAAGGCCGTAAAGGATCAATGTGTCCTCCTCGCTCTTGCGGGCCTGCCGGGCGTGGCCATGGAGTCGCGCCGTCATCGAGCCGACGATCAACGAGGTGACAAACATGAAGGCGAATGTGAAATAGTAATGATTGTCGTAGAATTGGAACGTGTAATAGGGCTGCGTGAAGAAGAAATTGAATGCGGCGACACTGAGAAACGAGGCCAGCAGAGCCGGACCGATGCCCAGTCGCGCGGCCGCCAACACCACGCCGACAAGATAGACCATCGAGATATCGTTCGCATCGGTCAGGCCACGAAACGGCAGGCCGATGAGCGTGAAACCGGCAATGATCGCGACAGCCCAAAGATAGCGCAGCACCGGCTCGCGGTGACCGGCATCGTCGTCAGGCTCCTGCGCGGAACCCTGCTCCGCCGCCTCCTCGCCAATCGTAACGACTTCAGTCCCGGCACCTCCTTCGATCAATTGCTGGGACAATGATTTTCGCCATTGCAGCAATCTCAGCCGGGGTCGATCATAGCCAACGATGATGCGGGTGAAGCCGTATTTGCGGGCGTATGCGAGCGCGGTCTCCGCGGGATCGGCGCTCGGCAGCCGGGTTACTGTCGCACCGAGTTTTTCGGCGAGCCGCAGATGCTTGTCCAGCCGCAGCCGCGCCTTTTCACCAAGGGCTTCGTGACGATGGGTGTGGAGATAGAGTACGGTCCACGGCGCCTTGGCGCTCACCGCCATCCGCCTTGCGTGGCGGATGAGGCGCGCCGAATGCAAATCCGCGCCGGTGAGAACGAGAATTTTGGTAGCAACCAGCGCGCCGCGAGAGCCGGAGACGGCGCTGAGTTCATCACCCTCGGCATCGACCCGGTCAGCGGTGCGGCGAAGCGCGAGTTCGCGCAGCGCGGTGAGATTGGCCTTCTTGAAAAAATGTTCGGCGGCGCGGCGGTTGGCGCCCTCTCCGACATAGACTTTACCGGCCGCGAGCCGCTGGAGAAGATCGTCGGAGGGGATATCGACAAGCGCCACTTCGTCGGCATCGTCGAAAATCGAATCCGGCACCGTTTCCTGCACCCAGACGCCGGTCAGACGGGCAACAACGTCGTTGACGCTTTCGAGGTGCTGAACATTGAGCGTCGAATAGACGTCTATGCCGTTATCGAGCAATGTCTCGACATCGAGCCAGCGTTTGGAGTGCTGCGTGCCGGGCGCATTGGTATGGGCGAGTTCGTCCATCAGGATCAGCGACGGCTTGCGCTTCAGCGCCGCGTCGAGATCGAATTCCTTCAGCTTGACGCCGCGATGGTCGATTTCTGCAAGCGGGATCGCCGGCAAACCCTCGGCGAGCGCGGCGGTCTCGGCGCGGCCATGGTGTTCGATGATTCCGATAACGACGTCACGCCCCTCGTCGAAATAGAGCCGGCGCGCCTCGTTCAACATGCTGAAGGTCTTGCCGACGCCAGCGGCCGCGCCAAAGAAGATTTTCAGGCGTCCGCGCCCGCTGACGCTGCGGTCGGCGCGGACGAGTTCGAGAAGCCTATCGGGATCGGGGCGTTCGTGTTCCGTCATTTGCCGATTGTGTCGAGCGCCTGATTCACCTCCAGCACGTTGACGCGCGGCTCCCCAAGCAGGCCGAAGGTTCGGCCGCGTGTCGCCGCCGCAATCACAGACCGCACCTTATTGTCATCCAAACCACGCGCTTTCGCAATGCGATGGACCTGATAGAGCGCCGCAGCCGGGCTGATCTCGGGATCGAGGCCGGAGGCCGAGGACGTGACGAGGTCAACCGGAACAGGAGCAATATTGTCGGGATCCGCCGCTTTCAGGACCGCGATGCGCGCTTTGGCGGCTTCGACAAGAGCGGTATTGTTGACACCAAAATTGGAGCCGGAGGACGAAGCCGCGTTGTAAGGCTCGGGCGATGTCGCCGAGAGCCGCCCCCATAAATATTCCGGTTCGGTGAAGTTCTGGCCGATCAGGCTGGAGCCGATCACCTCTCCCTCATCATTGAGAATTTGGCTTCCGTTGGCGGCCTTGGGAAAGCTGCTTTGCAGGATCAATGTGGTCAGCCCCGGATAGAAGCCGCCGGTCAGCACCGTGAGCAGCAGGAGCATCACAATGCTCGCCCGGAGATTGGAAACGATATCCTTGGAAACGATGATCACGGCCCTCTCCTTCAGGTGAGCCCGGCAGCAGCAAGCATCAGGTCGATGAGCTTGATGCCAATGAACGGGGTAAGAACGCCGCCGAGCCCATAAAACAGCACATTGCGGGTAAGAAGCTGCTCGGCGGATTCAGCCCGGTATTTGACGCCCTTGAGGGCAAGCGGCACCAACGCAATGATGATCAGCGCATTGAAAATAACCGCCGAAAGGATGGCGCTTTCCGGACTTGCCAGCCCCATGACGTTGAGCTTTGCCAGCGCCGGATAGGTGCCGGCGAACGCCGCCGGAATGATCGCAAAATATTTGGCGAGATCATTGGAAATCGAGAAAGTGGTCAGCGCCCCACGTGTCATCAGGAGCTGCTTACCAATTTCAACGATCTCGATCAATTTTGTCGGGTCACTATCGAGGTCCACCATATTGCCGGCTTCCTTGGCGGCCTGTGTACCGGAATTCATCGCCACCGCCACATCCGACTGGGCAAGGGCCGGCGCGTCATTGGTGCCGTCGCCCACCATAGCGACCAGTTCGCCGCCTTCCTGCATCTTGCGGATGTATTTCAGCTTTGTTTCTGGCGTGGCCTCGGCGACGAAATCGTCGACACCAGCTTCCGAGGCGATGGCAGCGGCGGTGAGCGGATTGTCGCCGGTGATCATCACGCTCTTGATACCCATTTTCCTCAAGTCAGCGAGGCGTGTCTTGATTTCCGGTTTGACGATATCCTTGAGATAGACGACGCCAAGCACCTGCGGGCCTTCCGCGACCATCAGCGGCGTGCCACCCTTACGCGCAATCTCCTCAACTTCGCGCATGATTTCGGGGCCGCAGAAGCCCCCTTTGAGGGCGACGAGCCTGGCGATGGCATCGCCGGCGCCCTTCATGATGTGGCGCTCGTTGATGACAATACCGCTGATGCGCTGTTCCGCGCTGAAGGGGATGAAGGTAGCGGCAAGATCCTTCGGATTGCGCTCAGGTAAGCCGAACAGCCGGCGCGCCAATGTGACGATCGAGCGGCCTTCCGGCGTCTCATCCGCGAGCGAGGAGAGTTCGGCGGCTTCGGCGAGCTGCTGACGGGTGACGCCCGGCGCAGGGTAGAATTCCACCGCCTGCCGGTTGCCGAAGGTGATGGTGCCGGTCTTGTCGAGCAGGAGGACGTTGATGTCGCCAGCCGCTTCGACCGCGCGGCCGGAGGTGGCGATGACATTGGCCGAAATCAGCCGTTGCATTCCCGAAATGCCGATCGCCGAAAGCAAGCCGCCGATTGTCGTGGGTATGAGACAGACCAGGAGTGCGATCAGCACGGTGACGGAGATAACCGAACCAGCGCCAGCCTGCGTTACCGAAAAGGCCGAGAATGGTAACAAGGTCGCACATACCAGAAGAAATACAATCGTCAGTGCCGCAAGCAGGATGGAGAGTGCGATTTCATTAGGTGTTTTTTGGCGCCTGGCGCTCTCAACAAGCCCGATCATGCGATCGAGAAAGCTTTCTCCCGGATCGGATGTGACGCGCACCACGATCCAGTCGGACAACACACGCGTGCCACCTGTCACGGCGTCGCGGTCGCCGCCGGATTCGCGGATGACCGGAGCGCTCTCTCCGGTGACGGCACTCTCGTCCACCGAGGCGATGCCGTCGATCACCTGCCCATCGGCCGGCACGAAATCACCGGCCTCAATGAGCACGAGATCACCCTTGCGCAAGGTGTTGGCCGGCACGGAATGTTGTTTCGAGTGGTCCGACGCTTTTTCGAGCTTCCTGGCTGCAACGTCGCGGCGCGCTTTCTTCAGGGAATCGGCCTGCGCCCTGCCTTTGCCCTCGGCGATCGCTTCGGCGAAATTAGCGAACAGCAGCGTGAACCACAGCCAGAACGTCACCCATGCGACGAACCATACCGGCAGGCCGCCACCGACTACGCGTGCGGGAGTAACCAGCATGATGGTGAGGATCGCCGTGGTGAGGATCGAACCGACAAACACCACGAACATCACCGGATTGCGTGCCTGATACAATGGGGTGAGCCGGACGATCGAGAGGCGCATCGCAAGGCCAACGTCGGCGCCCCGGAACGGATTGCGGGATTTTATGTGTTTCTTTTGGGACATCTTTCAGCCTCCGATCATCTGGAGGTAAGCGATCACCGGCCCGAGGGCGAGCGTCGGCGCGTAGGTGAGAATGCCAACCAGCACGAGCACGAAGATCAGCACGAGAACGAAAAGCGGCGTATGCGTTGGCAACGTGCCCGCCGAGGGCGGTGTTGTATTCTTGGCGGCAAGCGAGCCGCCGATCGCCAGTACCGGGATCAGCACGAAATAGCGGCCGACGAGCATGCACAGGCCGAGAGCAGTGTTGTAGAAGGGGCTGTTGGCGGAAAGTCCGGCAAAGGCCGAACCATTATTGTTAGCGGCCGAGGTGAAAGCATAGAGCACTTCCGAATAGCCCTGCGGACCGGAATTGAAGAGGCCGGCGCGTCCGGCCTCGGTCATGACGCCCAATGCGGTGCCGATCAGGACGCAGGCGCTGGGCGCGAGGATCGCGATGGAGGCCATCTTCATCTCGAAACTCTGGATCTTCTTGCCGAGATATTCAGGTGTCCGGCCAACCATCAGCCCAGCGATGAAGACCGTGATGACGACGAAGATCAGCATGCCGTAAAGCCCGGAGCCGACGCCACCATAGATCACCTCGCCGAATTTCATGAGAAGCAGCGGCACCATGCCGCCGAGCGGCGTGTAGCTGTCGTGCATAGAATTCACCGAGCCGTTCGAGGCAGCGGTCGTCGCCGCGGCCCACAGGCCGGAATTGACAATTCCGAAGCGGGTTTCCTTACCCTCCATATTGCCACCGGGCTGCTGAGCGGAAGCCGTCTGGTCAATTCCCAGAGATGCCAGGTGCGGATTGCCGCCCTGCTCTTCCGCGATACCGAAGAGCATCAACGGCACAAACACCAAACTCATCGCGGCCAGCAGCGCAAATCCCTGGCGTCGGTCACCAACCATGATGCCGAAGCTGTGGCAGAGCGAAGTGGGAATGACGAGGATCGCGACGAGTTCAAGAAAATTGGTGAGTGGATTGGGGTTCTCGAACGGATGCGCGGAATTGACGTTGAAAAATCCGCCGCCGTTGGTGCCAAGCATCTTGATCGCCTCTTGCGACGCGACCGGTCCGAGCGCGATGGTCTGCTTCGTACCCTCCAACGTATGGGCATCGATTGAGGCCGAGAAAGTCTGCACCACGCCTTGTGCTCCGAGCACCAGCGCGAGAATGAAAGAGAGCGGCAGAAGAATATAAAGGATCGAGCGCACCAGATCGGCCCAGAAGTTGCCGATTCCTGCAGCCTTGCGGCGGGTCATGCCCCGGATCATCGCCGCAAGCGCCGCCATGCCGACGGCAGCGGAGACAAAATTCTGCACCGTCAGCCCAGCCATCTGGCTGAAATTGGTCATCACCGTCTCGCCGCTATAGGACTGCCAATTGGTATTGGTGATGAAGCTGACTGCGGTGTTGAAGGCGAGATCGGGTGAGAGACCCGGCAGGTTTTGCGGGTTGAGCGGGAGCACACCCTGTCCGATCAGAATCGCATAGAGCAGCGCGAAACCTGAAAAGGACAATGCCAGAAGAGCCAGGGCATATTCTTTCCAGCTCATCTCTCTATCGGGATCAACGCCGCAGGCCCGATAGATCAGACCCTCGACTGGCTGGAGCGCCGGAGACAGAAAAGTGGATTTGCCCAGATAGACACGCGCCATGTGGCCGCCAAGCGGCACCACCAACGCGAACAACACAATGAAGTAGGCGACAACCTGCCACCCACCCCATCCAATAAGCGAAGCGGTCATGATGACCTCTGTTGTTTAGGGGAAGAGTTCAGGCCGGATCAACGCGACGACGAGATAGGCGAGAAGCGCGACAACGACGGAACCGAAGACGGCGTAAAGCGCGATCATGACCCGCTCCGCATCAATCGGTCGGCAAAATCGACGAACCAAAGGCTGAGCGCGAAGAACGCCGCTCCGCCGAAAAAATAGATCGTACCCATCGCAACCTCCCCGAGGGTTTCAAGAACGGTTCGATGGCAGTGCTATCCCGCTAGCCATATGGCGGGCATAAAGACGCAGCGGCGCGGCATATAGATTTCGTAAAGGCGGCACGACCCGCGAAATCCACTTGCAGGATCGACGGCGAAACGCACCCGGAGACGTCCGGCCGCGCAAAATCCTTATGAAGGTTTCATCCGACGGAATCGATGCGCCCTCTTTGGCGGCACCTTCACAGCACTCGGAGGTTGTTCCTGATCGAGATGATCACGTTGTCACAGGCGTGATTCTGCCGACGCGGGAAGCGTCGATCGGCTCCAGCTTGATCACCAAACGACGAGGATCGCGCAGATGAATCGCAAGCCACCGATCAAGGAAAGATTCGGCAGTGGGCTACGTGAGTTTTGTGACAAAGGGGAAAGTCGGCGAAGTCACAGCTTATGTTCATCAAGGGACTAGGACGCGGCTGTTAGATGGCTACCAGTTACAGGCGTGAAACCGTGACAGCTATCAAGCAAGGTGGTGCTGTAGTCGTAACCCTAGCCTCGTATCCCGCACCACTTTCATAGGTGCGGGCGATAGCCAATAAGCCTTAAGAGCACCAACATCCTGAAATCAGGATGGTGCGGCCAAGAGGACTCGAACCTCCACTGGTCTCCCAACTAGCACCTCAAGCTAGCGCGTCTACCAATTCCGCCATGGCCGCGAATCGTTGCCGTTGAAAAGTTGCTTTCGAACCGGCGACTGGGGCGTCGTCTAACAAATCAATGACGGCATGGCAAGCCGCCTTTCACAATCAATCGCTTCAATACCGATGAAGGCCGGACTTTCCCCGGACTTTCGTTTCGGGCAAATTATCCTCACTTATTACGAGAGGTCTGGCGACAGACGCGGCCCTGATTCCCGGGTCCGCTCTGGTGAGCCAAACCTCTGGGTCCAAGATCCCTGAACCAGATTCCGCTGAATCATGCGTTCCAAGGGCCTTGCAGGATGAAGCGGTTTCCGCCCCGGGAGATTTTCGTGCTTACCCGTGACAATCTTTCTCCAGCCATGCTTCCGGATGGATCCGAATCCGCCATTGAATGGCGGATCGCCGATTCCTACGTGCCCTATCCCGAAGCGCTGGCTTTAATGGAGGAGCGCGCGGCGGCGATTGCAGAGGGAACTGCCGGTGAACTTGTCTGGCTGGTGGAGCATCCCCCGCTTTACACCGCGGGCACTTCGGCGCACGATTCTGATCTGCTCGACCAGCGGTTTCCGGTCTATCGCGCCGGGCGCGGCGGCCAGTTCACCTATCATGGACCGGGCCAGCGCGTCGTTTACGTCATGCTGGATCTCAAAAAGCGAACGCCTGATTTGCGCGCCTATGTCGCCGCGCTGGAAGCTTGGATCATCGCGACGCTGGCCTCATTCAATGTGAAAGGCGAGAGACGCGAGGATCGTGTCGGCGTATGGGTCGCCCGGCCAGAAAAGCCGAGCGGTCTGCTCGGCGAAATGGCCGAGGACAAGATCGCCGCAATCGGCATAAGGGTACGCCGCTGGGTGACGTTTCATGGCATTGCCCTGAATGTCGAGCCGGATCTCTCCCATTTCTCAGGCATCGTTCCTTGCGGCATAGCGAGCGCCCATTATGGCGTGACCAGTCTCGTCGATCTTGGCCTGCCGGTGGGAATGATGGAAGCCGATCTCGCGCTGCGCCAGGCGTTTGAGCCCATATTCGGCAAGACGCGGTCGTAATGACCGCATCCAGTGACCACATCCGGTTTGAAATCATAGCAAAAGCGAAACTTTGGCTTCGCTTTTGCTTGGCTAATCAAACCTTCCGGAACATTGCTACAAGGAAAGCGAACATCCGATGACCACCGGTTATGATGTCAAATTTGCCAAGGCCTTCTTCGATCTGCCGATTGAGGCGCGACTGACCAAGATCATCGACAATTCCTTTCCCGACTGGGTCAACAATTGTAATACTGGCGTCAGTCTCATTTATGCCAATGCCTGCAAGATGCTTGAGGCGGTCACCGAGAAAGTTCTCGAAGTCAACGAGGACCAGCTAGGTGATTTCGAAGTCTTCGCTTCAAGCACGGCGCGTGAGGTCGAGACCGGCTATGACCTCTACAATCCGGATACGGGCGCGCATGTGTTGGCCGGCACGAATGGTGTCGCAGAAGGCTATTTCTATTATCTGGAAACCGGCATTCGCTGCATGAGTTCGGATAATGCCAAATTCGAACCGCGGTGGCTGGTGCCGGAGGATCCCGCCCTCGTCGCCGACCTTGTAAAAAGCTATCAGCGCGTCTTCGCTGTCCAACTGCGTTTCTGGGCGCAGGATGCCGAGGATTATCAATCGCTTTATGATACGTTCAAAGAACAGATCAAGGAATTCCCGAAAGTCAGCGTTGTCGAGAAACAGCTCTCCACCTCCTTGCGCTCGAAGCTGCGCTTCCGTCCGAAGCGCAAGGAGAAAATCGATCTCGTCGAGACGCCTGTGACTGCGATTGCCATCGGCCTCGAACTGTAAAAAGCGTCCTTTCGACCGGATAATGATTGTCCGGAGACTGTGTTTTATGATGGGGTCTCGGAATATCATTCCGGGACCTTTTCTGTTGTCATACTGTCTTATGGCATCTCGCCAGATGCGAGCGTCGTCAAAGCCACGAGGTCCTGACGCAACCGTTCCGCTTGGTTTTTCGTCAGCCTCTGCTCAAGCTCCGCATGCGCGTTCCGCCAGGCGGGAAGAGCCGCTGCCAGAACCGCGTGCCCCCGCGGCATCAGACGGAGGCGCTTACTGCGCCGATCCGCCATATCCTGCACAATCTCCAACAGACCATGGCGTTCCAGCGGCTTCAAAGCAGCGGTCAAAGTGGTACGATCCATTCCGAGGATCCCGGCGACCGCTCCCATTCCCGGCGGTACCGGCTGGTTGAGCGCCATCAGCAATGAAAACTGACCATTCGTCAGACCGAAAGGACGCAGCACTTCATCGAAATGACGCGCCAGCGATCGCGCCGCTTTCTGCATATGTAAACAAAGACAGCTGTCGCGAACGAGAATGGTGGTTTCAAAGGGAATGACTGGGGTGTTTGACATGACCCATATATGTTGATATCAATGTTTTTTGTCAAGATTGTTCATGGATGGTTCCGATTTATGGAATACCGTCACGTATTTGTCTGCGCATAGAGCATATTCGGTTCGGATTGCATCGCTACGCGATTCAAAATCATTGAAAATGCTCTAACTTTTCCAAGTGGAGCGGTTCGGAAACATTCGAACATACTCCAGGTATCTTTTCTTCGCGAAGCCGATCGGAATGGGAGGGGTTCATGGCTGACAACATCGCAACAGACGAACATTCAGCGACACAAACAAAGCACGGCATTTTCGTCTGGTATGAGCTTATGACAAGCGACACCAAGGCGGCCGAAGTTTTCTATCGAAATGTCATAGGCTGGGGCGCACAGGCAGCCCCCGGCGGCATGCCCTATACATTATTTATGACACATCAGATTCCCGTGGCGGGAATGATGACCTTGCCGCCAGAAGCCCGTGATCAAGGCGCACGCCCGGGCTGGATCGGCTACATCAACGTCGATGATGTGGATGTAAGCGCGACCCGTGTCGTCGCACTCGGCGGAAAAATTCTTCGCAAGCCGGACGATATTCCCACGGTCGGCCGTTTCGCCGTGGCTGCAGACCCACAAGGCGCGGTCTTTGTTCTGTTCAAATCGTCAGGGGAAATGCCGCGATCAGAACCGCCGCCGCCATGCACACCAGGCCTCGTCGGTTGGCATGAACTCCAGTCCTCGGCCTGGGAAGAGGCTTTCACGTTCTACAGCGCCTTGTTCGGCTGGACGAAGGATCAGCCCATGGATATAGGCGCTATGGGTATTTATCAGCTCTTTTCCTACAATGGCGGACAAGCCATCGGGGCTATGATGACCAAGCCCACGGAAATCCCCCTTCCCTTCTGGACCTATTACTTTTACGTCGATTCCATCGAGGCCGCCATCGGCCGGATAAAAGAGAATGGTGGCACGTTGACCCATGGCCCGCATCAGGTCCCAGGCGATCAATGGATTGCCCTGGGCTTTGACCCACAGGGCGCTTTGTTCGCGCTCGTCAGTCCGAATACGTAATCACGGATAACCAGACACCGCTCTTCGAGCATTCAGGATCGATGACAAGAAATCTGCTGACATGTGGAATGAGCACCGCTCGATAGATCGGTTTCACGAGCGATGCTCATTATTTGTATATGCGACAATGTTACAGGAAAGAGCACCCACCTTTAGCTTGTGTTCTTTCCTGCGAAAGGCGTCGATCGAGGATCACTCACCCTTCAGACGTTTGTTGCATTCGCTGTAATATCCGCCGCCTTTCTGAATCCATTTCAGGCCGCCATTGCCAGCACCACCCGCGGCCTTGTTCGCGTTATATTGGTCAAGACAGGTCTTCTGCCGCCCCTTTGCAGGCTTCTCAGCCTGATATTTCGCTGAAACGGCGGGCGGGAAAACCGCCGTCCCGGTTACGGCCGCCTCCGGATGTTCCGGCACGAGCTGCGGCTTTGGCGCGGTCGGCGTCGCGGGTTTGGTCGGTTTCAGCGGGTTTGCCGGCACGGCCGGCGCCGTCTGGGCCACTGCCTCGGCGGGTGCATTGGCGGCGCCTACGCGAAAATCCTGCACGCAATCGGAATAATATTGTGTCCAGTTCCTTCCGTTCAGCAGGCCGGATGCTTTATCCGCCTGATATTTCTGATTGCATTGCTCGCGGATGGTCTGAGCCTGAAGCGATTGGGCCTGCGCCGGGGCAACCGGCAGCAGAGCGATGGAAAGACCCAAACTTGCCGCACCGGACAGGAGCAGCGCAAGACGACGGCCGTTTCCTTTTTCTTCTGCTTTCATGCAACGAAGATAGCGCATCGAAAACTCCTCGGGCGAATCAGCTCGAACGCTGAGAACGGACTATTCATAGCACGCGCAATATAGAGAGCGGCTGAACGCTTTTTGACCCGCCAGCCTGAATGGAGAAAGTCTCGCCTCCGGCATGCGGAAAAGAATTTACGGCATTAAAAAACGCGTCATAGCGTTCCGGATAAATCCGAAACACCTCGATTCAGAAAAATAATTGTATTTTCAAAGCGAATCGATGTCATCGGAAAAGGCTCTGACTTCCCCCCTGCCACACCCTGAAAGGCCTTGGCTCAACGCGCCGGTTTTCTGGCGCGCGGAGTCCTGCTGGGCCATTTGACGATATGTTCGATATAATCTTCGAGAGGCACATCGGTTTCGCTTGCGGCAACGCGGCCATGAACGGAAATACCGGCTTCATGCACGCTGCGCGGATCACCGGAAACGAGTGGATGCCACCATGGGAGATCCTTGCCTTCGCCAATCAACCGATAAGCGCAGGTCGGCGGCAGCCAGCGTAGCTGACTGACTTCCTGTGGCGAAAGCTTGATACAATCAACGACCTGCTGCTGGCGATCCGGGTAATCCCGGCATCGGCAGCTTTTCGCATCAAACAAGCGGCAAGCGACATCGGTGAAATGAATTTCGCCGGTATCTTCATCCTCGAGCTTGACGAGGCAGCAACGCCCGCACCTGTCGCAGAGACTTTCCCATTCGGCTTCATTCAAATCTTCGAGCCGCCTGCCGTGCCAGAATTTGTCGATGGAGGAAACCTTGTTCATACGCTTGTCATTACCGGGAAACATGAAAGATCAGCAAGCGAATCATCATTTCTTCGGCGCCTAGCCGACGTTGAGAGAATGTTCAATTATGGTGAATTTTGTGATGCGGGTATCCTTTTGAGGCTGCGACTTTTTTCAAAAGGCGGTCAGATTTGGATCAAGCCGTCGTGGTGGAAACTGGTGAAAACTGAGCTTGACCATTTGAAATGCGCGAAGCGCGTCATACATTGAATTCATTGCTGGCGCCGTCGCCAGCTTGTGTCGTTCCGGTTTCGATGGATAGATCGTTCGTGGCGCAGCAGCGTCGAAGCGGTCACGTCTCGGACACGACGATCTTCGTGGTTTCGTCACCGGTTTTCTTCCCACGTTCCAGGTGCGGAAGAGAGGGGGGAGTTCGTGAGCACTCCGTGGTTCTCCCGTCTGCGTAAAACATTCGGACGCGCGTTCCTCGCCGTTGACGCCTGGATCGATTCCTCGCTTTACGACACGCAAAGCCGCCTGCGTGAGTCGTATCTCAATTTTTCGACATTCATGGAGCGGTTCCACATTTACGGGTGGCGCCGCATCCTCGTCGAAGCCTCCTGTGAAGCCTTTACTCTTGGTATTGGCGGTGGCCTCGTCGCATTGTTTCTCGCCATGCCGGCCTTTCAGGAAACGTCAGAAGACTGGCTCAAGAAACAGGATCTCTCCATCACTTTTCTTGACCGTTCCGGGGCAATCGTCGGCAAGCGCGGCATTAAACATGACAATTCAGTCGCCTTCGCGGATCTCCCGCCGACGCTGATCCATGCGGTGCTCGCAACGGAGGATCGGCGCTTCTTCGAACATTTCGGCATAGATGTGATCGGCACATTCCGTGCGCTCACCGTCAATGCGCGCGCCAGCAATGTGGTCCAGGGCGGCTCCTCGATCACCCAGCAATTGGCCAAGAATCTTTTCCTGTCGAACCAGCGCACGCTGGAGCGCAAGATCAAGGAAGCCTATCTTGCGCTCTGGCTCGAGAACCATCTGTCGAAACGCGAAATTCTGCGCCTCTATCTCGATCGCGTCTATATGGGTGGGGGCACCTTTGGCGTTCAGGCGGCGGCGCAATTCTATTTCGGCAAATCGGTGCGCGATCTCACCTTAGCGGAATCCGCCATGCTCGCGGGCCTGTTCAAGGCGCCGACCAAATATGCTCCGCATGTGAATTTGCCGGCCGCCCGCGCCCGTGCGAGCGACGTTTTGAACAATATGGTCAATGCCGGCTATCTCAGTGAAGGGCAGATCCAGACGGCGCTACGCAAGCCAGCGACTCCAATCGACCGAGGCCGCGACAACAGCCCGGACTGGTATCTCGATTATGCCTATGATGAAGTTAAGAAAATTGCCGAATCGGGCAAGCTTGGCGACGAGCGGGTTCTGGTGGTCCGCACAGGACTCGATTCCGGTTTGCAAAACCAGGCCGAGACGACAATTGAAGAACAATTGCGCCAGCACGGACCGGATTATCACGCCAAACAGGCCGCTATGGTGGTGCTCGAACCGTTCGGGGCCATCCGCGCTATCGTCGGCGGACGCGATTATGGCGCGAGCCAGTTCAATCGTGCGACAGATGCCTTGCGTCAGCCGGGATCATCGTTCAAACCATTCGTCTATCTGACGGCCCTGATGACAGGGAAATTCAAGCCTTCGACAGTGGTTCTTGACGCGCCAATCTGCATCGGCAATTGGTGTCCGCACAATTATGGCGGTAAATATGCTGGGCATCTGCCGCTCGTGAACGCGCTGGCGCGTTCGCTCAATACGGTAGCGGTCCGTCTCGCAACCGCCATAGGCGATGGCAGCCCGAAGGCCGGGCGAGCCAAAATCGTCGAGACGGCCCGTCTCATGGGCCTGACCACACCGCTCTTAGATACGGTCTCGCTGCCAATCGGCGCGGCGGAAGTCACCGTGTTCGACATGGCATCAGCCTATACGACATTTGCCAATGGCGGCCTGCGGACACCCGCCTATGCCGTTATGGAAATCGCCAATGGTGGCGGCGAGATCATCTACCGCCACGATCGCGACACACCGCCACCGAAGCGCATCATTCCTGAAGAGACGATCATCGACATGGATTCGATGTTGATGCAGGTCGTACAGGCTGGCACCGCCCGCAGGGCGCAGCTCGAAGGAATCGATGTCGCGGGCAAGACGGGCACGACGAATGGTTATAAGGATGCCTGGTTCATCGGTTTCACCGGCAATTATGTCGGCGCGATCTGGTTCGGTAACGATGACGATAGCCCGATGAACAATATGACGGGCGGCTCCCTGCCTGCGGCGACATGGCATGATATTATGGCCTATGCACATCAAGGCATAGAATTAAAGCCCCTGCCCGGCCGCGAATTACCCGAGGCGGTTGCGACGAGCCAATCGAAGTCCCGCGAACCATCGACCGCCAATGCCGAACCGGCGCAAATCCTCCGGCCCGCGACGCTGACGCCGCGCGGCTTCGAAATTCTGAAGGATATTGCGACGAGCCTGTCGCAGCAGGAAAAGCAGCGCCTCGCGGCAGGTCCGGTATTTCGCTGAAATCGTCGCTTTTTGCTTCGTCGTCGCCTTGCCGCTATCCGATGGGTTCGATACCAACTCCAAGCGCGTCGAAATCCTTCCAGAAACCTGGATAGGTCTTGGCGACGCAGCCCGGATCGAGAATCGTGAGCCCCTGCATCAGCAAGCCGGCGAGAGCGAAGCTCATGGCAATCCGGTGGTCATCATAGGTCTCAATCCGCGCATCCGTCGTCTGGCCGATGAGATCCTGCCTGCCGAGGACGACGAGATCATCGCCCTCTTCCCGCGCAAGATCAGGCGCAATGCGGTTCAGCTCATTGGCGAGGGCATGGATGCGGTCGCATTCCTTCACCCGTAGATTGGCAATACCTGTGAAACGCACCGGCGTCTGGTTGAATGCAGCCATGACGGCGAGAGTCGGTACGGCATCCTGAATCTGCGATCCCTCGATAACCGCGGGCATATGGGGAAAGGCGGCGATCAGCGCATGGGCCTTGGCATCCGGTTGGGTGAAGGCCCGCACCGGCGTACCAAGATCGATCGCGCCGCTGGTCAGGACTTCTGCCGCCCAGAGATAAGTTGCCGCCGAAGCGTCAGGCTCGATGGCGAAATCCCGAGCCTGATAGCCGGAGGGGGCCAGCGTCCAGGAGGCTTCATCCTCTGCAACGATTTCCGCGCCGAAATGGCGCATGGCGGCAAGCGTCAGATCGACATAGCCACGCGCGCCGATGCTCTTGCCTTGCAGGCTCACCGTGATCGGCCCCCGGCCGCAGGGCGCCAGCATGAGCAGCGCCGAGACATATTGGCTTGAAAGACCAGCGTCGATTGAGACAGCACCACCTGCCACGCCGCCGCATCCTTCGATCGTCACGGGCGGACAACCCGTCGGCGCCTCGATAGCGACACCAAGGCTGCGCAAGGCATTGACAAGCGGCGCGATCGGCCGCTTGCGCATGTTGGAATCGCCGTCAATCACGACATGGCCTTCGGCCAGCACAGCGGCGGCCGTCAGAAATCGCGTGGCGGTTCCCGCATTCCCCAGAAACAGCGCCTCGCTTGGCGTCTGAAGACGGCCAGTGCCCTTGATATGGAAAGTCGTGGCGTCAGGATTATCGATTGCGACGCCCATAGCACGCAACGCTTTCGCCATATAGGTCGTATCGTCACTTGCCAACGCGCCGGTGAGACGGCTTTCTCCGCGCGCAAGCGCTGCAAGAAGCAAGGCCCGGTTGGTGATCGATTTGGAGCCGGGCGGCGTTAAACGGCCGTGTGGAGGATGACGAGGGGGAGCAAGGCGAACGGCTTGCGCCGCGGCGGGCATGAACATTTGCGGAATCGATCCAGCTGTGCCTTAAGGCTCGTTGCGACGGAGATCACCCGTCTTGCGAAAGGCTCACCGGCAAATTATCACCGTAAGCAGCCCATCGCGGCGAAGACCAGCCTTGATTTTTCTTTCGCGAAGAAAAATCAAGGCTGATTAGGATTTTCGCGATAAGCGAAGCCGACAAAATCCGCCTATCGTCAAGGGATATTCCGGCCCGGCGCCGTACCGCCATCTACATGAGACGTGGTCCAAACCATGTCTCGACCAGTCATCGTCATCAAGATTTGGTATTAGGACGCATGGCGACATTTGTCAGGTATCTGGTGGTTCTCCTCGCCGGTTGCTTCAGCGGCCTCGCCCTCACCGCATTGGTGCTGGAACTTGGCCTGAATTTCAGCACGGTAGCGGTCGGACCCTGGAAAGATTATTCCGGGCAAGATATCCATGAACCCTATCGCCGCGCAGCTCTGGCCGTGACCGGAGAGATTCCTCTCGCGAAAGGCGAAGGAACGAGTTTTATCGCCACGCATGACAGCGACGGGCGACGCCTTGATCCCGCATGCGATTATCTTTTCACGGGGCCCATCAGCCAAGGCCGCTTTTGGACGTTGACGCGTCTTTCAACGGAGGGCTTTCCCTTTTCAGACCATTTGCGGCAGGGATTTACCTCCAGCGAGATCCTGCGGAATAATATTGGCAACTTCGACATCATTCTGTCGCGCCACGCGCGACCGGGCAATTGGCTACCCTTGAGCGATGCCCCTTTCGTTCTACTCCTCCGGCTTTATGACAACGAGCTTTACACGATTGATGCGGCGCTCACCGCCCCCGTCTTTCCCCAATTGATCCGGACCAAATGCGCATGAGGTCTTCGCCGCAGAAAAACGACCTTGGCCCCATGCGCCGTGAACGCCTGCTGATCGCCTGCCTGACTTTCACGGGCTTTCTCTGCGTCACCTTATCTATCCATATCGTCTCGATCCTGGCCTTACCGCATTATTTTGGCGACCGTGCCATGGCTTATTGGTCCACCTTCGCCACCGACGGGCATCCTGGCCTTAGAACGGATCCGCCGACCGGAACCGCTCCCCCTTTCGAGGATCCCGCGCTTCTGCAAGGCGTTTGCCTTTATGATCTCGCCTCGGCGCCATTTCGCATCCATGCCACGATCGATCCCGGACAATTCACCAGCTTCGCCTTTCACCGACCGTCAGGAGATGCCTTCTATGCAGTCACGGATCGTGCAGCCCAACAGGGAAAGATTGACATTCTCTTGATGACGCAACAGCAATTCGACGAAGATGAAGAAACATCGGAAGAGTCCGACGACACAAGCCACACATCGGCCGCGCCCCCAGAACTGCGCCTCGTTTCGGAAGATGAGAGAGGATTCGTGCTCATCAGCGCCCTTGTCGCAAGGCCGAGCGAACGGGAGAGGATCAAGACCTGGATCGGTACGATCGAATGCGGCAAGGTCAATGATATCGCTCATGATAGCATCCCCTGAGCAATGGATTTCTTGAGAAACGATCTCTGACGCGACACGTACATTGTTAAATTCGAATTACTTTCTTTCGGAAAGCAGCTTTCGCGCACCCATTCTTCGTCACTGACCACGGCATGTCTTAGGAATATGCCGAAGCATACCATACGGTGACACAGATATCAGCCTTACCTCACAGGCATCTCTCTGCACGTAAGATATTCTGGAGAATTGGGCTCCAACTCCTCCGCGCGACTGTGATATTGGACACCCGTGAAAAATATGATTTGTGCGGATAGGACCTTATCCTGCTCCTTCGTATCCGGCGCACACAAGATGGGAAATCTGTGTGGTCTCGTCGGCACAGCGCGAAACGGAATTAAATCACCCATCGTTCGATAAACCTCTTCGCGAGATATCATGCAATCGAACATATTAATGCTCCTTATTGCCATGATAGCGATCTCGTTGAAGCGCGAAGCGCCGTGAATCAGAGTATGTTGATGCAATGACAAAGTGTCATGATGGGAATTGTTGCCCCGAAACGGGCAAATTTTGATAGATCGCAGTTGCCACGCGGAGTGCACTGACTACCCTCGCTGCTACCGCAACGACCTTCCCAAGCTTTTATCCGATCGGATAAATCAGCTTTTACCGGGTTAAGCTTGTGCGGGGCTGGCTCGCTCCGCAAGGTGAGCTCGGCCGAGCGACGTCGGCATTGCATAGGAAATCTGGCACAACTTCTGGATATTCGCGCTACCTGTGGGCGGATTGAACGGAATAATCCATTGGAAATAATGGAAGGCATCCCGCCGGGATGCGCTATTGATGGCCCATCTCGGACCGGTTCAACCCTGGCTGACCAGAAGCCTTTGATTCGAGCTGATGATTTCGTCCGCCTCCGCCTGACAGCCGAGCGCCGGTGGCTTGAAGCAAGAGACGTTGGGAGATTTGAGCGAAAGCAAGATTTCATCGGAACTTGATGAGAGCGCATCGCCCTTAGGTGCGACATGGTATAGGAAAACCATCAACGATTACCCGCTGGCCGTTTTAGCAACGGTAAGCCGAACCATTCATAGGAGATTATCATGGCAACGGATTATGCGTTCATTCGTGCCTTGGGCAAATATAACGGGTCAAAGGAATCCTTCGTCGACGACGTCGTTCGCCGCGCGCGCCGTGCCAATGTGGCGGATGATGTCATGAGCTATGATGAAGAAACCAAGAGCTGGAGCCATTTTGCCGAGCTCGAAGCCAAGGCCGAGGCTGGCGATAATGAAGCCGCCGAGATGGTCAAGAAGATCCGGGAAATCATGAGATAGAGTGTTTCGGAGCCGTCCGAAACACTCTGCGCAAAGAGTTGAGAGCTTTTTCAAAGTTCCGCATCGCATCGCGATGCCATTCAAATAGAAAAGCCTCCGGATAAAATCCCTGCCGTTCATCTAGTCGGGTGCAAGAATCCGGAAGTCCCCGGGCCTCTGCCCCTCAATCTCTCGGATGATGAAAATCATGATCCGAGAGCTTCGACACGAACCCCGCGCGCTTGTTACGGGGCCAAATCGCAATGAGCATCCTCATCGCATCTTCGAAAATTAAAGAACCTGATCGAGCCCTGGGATGGCGGCGGAAATCCGGTTGAGTTCTTCCTCTCCAAACCTCTCCCGCAGATCGTGGAAAAGCGCATTTCCGAGCGTTTGAAGATCGCTCATCGAGAGGCCGAGCGACATCAATTGCGCCGCGAGCGCCATGATGCCGCCCCCCATCATATTCATGATGCCGCCGAACAAGCCGCCCTTGCTACCACTGCCTTCCTTGGCAATGGCCGCTTCCAGCGCCCCAGGAATCTGCGCCAGCAGCGCATCGACATCTTCCTTCGGACCTTCCTTGCGCAGGAAGGCGAAAATCTGCGTGATGGCTTGCCCTGTGGCATCAGGAGCAAGCCCCGTGGTCGCCGCAATCTTCTTGATCAGTTCTTCCATGCCATTCCCCTCATGAATAATTAAAGTTGCAAGCGGCGCTGCCTCGCTTCCTGGTACGAACCCAGGCGCTTTCGCCTCAATCCTGAGCCGGGCTCCGCCCCATCAAGCTGCGCCAATCACGCCCGTCGCAATCCGAGTGGTTCCGCGGAGATGCTGTGCCACAGGCGTATTATTCCTTTTTGAAATAAACGTGGATTTCATCCTAAAATTATCAACTGTTGCGGTAGTCAATGCTCTACAATAGTCAATTCGAACAGAATGTAACTCAAAACATGGGAAATTGAGGGGAAAGTGATGGCCGAAACCACGAATCCTCAAGACGCCATCGCGCATGGCCGCATTCTGATCGGCAAGAGCGAAAAATATGAATATCTTACCCTGAAAATGGGCAACCGGCACGGGCTCGTTGCCGGGGCGACCGGTACCGGCAAGACGGTCACGCTGCAACTTCTTGCGGAAGGTTTTTCACAGGCAGGTACCAGCGTTTTCGCCGCCGACATCAAGGGCGACCTCTCTGGTCTCGCAATGCCCGGAGAAAGCAAGCCAGCCTGGGTCAATCGCGCCAGAGATATCGGCATTTCCTATGTCCCGGACCGTTTTCCGGTCGTCTTCTGGGATCTCTTCGGCGAGGAAGGTCATCCGATTCGCGCAACCATTTCAGATATGGGACCGCTGCTGCTCGCTAGCATGCTCGATCTGAACGATGTGCAGGAAGGTGTCCTCAATATCGCTTTCCGACTCGCCGATGAACAGGGCCTGCTCCTGCTCGATCTCAAGGATTTGCGCGCCCTGCTGCAGCATATTGGCGAGAATGCTGCCCAATTCCGTCAATACGGCAATATAGCACCGGCAACCATCGGCGCCATCCAACGGCAATTATTGGTGCTCGAAAATCAGGGGGCAACGCAATTTTTTGGCGAACCTGCCCTCGATATCCATGATTTCATCCAGACCGACAAAGACGGACGCGGGCGCATCAATATTCTTTCCGCTGATAAACTCATGCGGTCGCCGCGCCTTTACGCAACATTCCTCCTATGGCTGCTCTCCGATCTCTTCGAGCAAATGCCGGAAATCGGCGATCCCGATCATCCGAAGCTCGTCTTCTTTTTCGACGAAGCCCACCTGCTTTTTGACAGGGCTCCCAAGACTCTCCTTACGGCCATAGAGCAAGTTGTCAGGCTTATTCGCTCGAAGGGCGTGGGTGTCTATTTCGTCACACAAAATCCAATCGACATTCCCGATAATGTGCTCGGTCAACTTGGCAATCGTGTCCAGCATGCTCTGCGTGCCTTCACCCCACGGGACCAGAAAGCGGTCAAGGTTGCTGCCAGCACTTTCCGCCAGAACCCGAAACTCAATACCGAAACCGTGATTACACAACTTGGTGTCGGTGAAGCTCTGGTCTCCATGCTTGATGAAAAGGCGATGCCGGAAATGGTCGCCCGCACGCTCATCGCTCCTCCTGCGGCGCGTGTCGGGCCGGTGACACCGCAGGAACGCGGAGAACTCATTCAAACGAGCCCGTTGCGCGGCAAATATGACACGGCGATCGATCGCGAATCCGCCTTCGAACGGCTGCAGCAGCGCGTCGGTGATCGTCAGGAAGGAACACAAACAAGCGAAACGACCGAAGGGCGGCAAGATCCATGGGGCCGGACCACACAACCTCCGCCCGCCAGCAATGGCTGGCTGGGTGGCCTTGGTCAGATCGTCGGAGGCCTGTTCAGCCGCGCGCCTGGCAGCAAAGCGCTCTCACCTGCGGAGATTGCCTTGCGATCTGCTGTTCAATCAGCCGCACGGTCAGCCGGAACACAGATCGCACATGTCATCGTGCGAAATATATTCGGCAACATCAGCAAATGAAGTGAATGGCCATGTGTTTTTCGGAGAGCGTCAAGCAATGATACAGGCTGTCATATAAGCGTCACGGCCAATGACTAAAGCCTGCTCCCAAAGAGGGGGCAATCATGGTTGATGTATCTGCTGAATCTTACTATCAAGAGAATGAGCAACCTGAACATCCGTCGCTCGACGAGCCGATGGGTACTCGTACACTCATTGGCTTGGTTTTGACAATAGCGTTAGGTTTATTTTTTACAGCATATAGTATTTATTTGGATGTCTCCAAGACCGGAACGACCGTTCAGAGCCTCTTGCCGTTCCTGTTGCTGGGTGTCGCTCTTTTCATTGCGCTTGGCTTTGAATTCGTCAACGGTTTCCACGATACTGCCAACGCGGTTGCAACGGTCATCTACACCCGCTCACTCAAGCCGCAGATAGCCGTTGTCTGGTCCGGCTTCTTCAACTTCCTCGGCGTGTTGTTCTCCAGTGGTGCGGTCGCCTTCGGCATCGTTTCGCTTCTGCCGGTCGAGTTGATCCTGCAGGTCGGCTCGGAAGCAGGCTTCGCCATGGTCTTCGCCATGCTCATCGCGGCGATCATCTGGAATCTGGGAACCTGGTGGTTTGGCCTGCCCGCTTCGAGCTCGCATACGCTCATCGGCTCCATCATCGGTGTCGGCATCGCCAATGCCCTCATGCGCGGGCGTGACGGCACCTCCGGTGTCGACTGGGGCAAGGCAACAGAAGTCGGTTACGCGCTTTTATTTTCGCCGATCGTCGGTTTTGTCTGTTCCGCGCTCCTGCTCCTCCTGATGCGCTTCCTTATCCGTAAGCCGGAGCTATACAGCGAGCCGAAAGGCAACAACAAGCCGCCGCTCTGGATTCGCGGATTGCTGATCCTGACCTGCACCGGCGTCTCCTTCGCGCATGGATCGAATGACGGCCAAAAGGGTATGGGCCTGATCATGCTCATCCTGATCGGCACCGTGCCTACAGCCTATGCCTTGAACAGGACCTTGCCGGAAAGCCATATTGCAGCCTTCACAGAGGCTTCAGATGCCGCAGCGGCAGTCGTCAAGACAAAAGGAAGTGGCTATGCCATCATCGGTGATCCACGCCCCGCTGTGACACTCTATCTGACGCAGCATGAAATCAACGAAGGAACTTTTCCTTCCCTCGCCGTTCTGATCCAGCAGATCTCGCATCAGGTCTCCACCTATGGCACGATTGCCGATATTCCTGCCGCGGACGCTGGTAATACACGTAATGACATGTATCTCGCATCAGAAGCCTTGCGCATTCTCGCCAAGGATAAAGCAGCCGAGCTGACCATGGCTGATCGCGCCGCGCTTGCCGCCTACAAGAAGGAGCTCGACTCGGCGACAAAATTCATCCCGCCGTGGGTGAAGATCGCCGTCGCAATCGCGCTTGGTCTCGGTACGATGGTCGGCTGGAAGCGGATCGTTGTGACTGTGGGTGAAAAGATCGGTAAAACGCATCTGACCTATGGCCAGGGCGCCGCCGCCGAACTCGTCGCCATGGGAACAATTTTCGCGGCGGACAATTATGGCCTTCCCGTCTCGACGACCCACGTGCTCTCCTCAGGCGTCGCTGGCACGATGGCAGCGAATGGCTCTGGTGTGCAGCTTGGAACGCTTCGCAACATCGCTCTTGCTTGGGTGCTGACCCTGCCTTGCGCAATGGCTTTGTCGGCCTTCTTGTTCTACTGCTTCCGCCAGATTTTCTGAGGGTTGCGCGGTTTCATCCAATGTGAAGCAAAACGTGGAGCGTTTCGGATCCGTCCGAAGCGCTCCACAAAAACACCTCGCATATATGCGTCGGACATGAGGCATTTCAGCGTTTTGAGCCTCTTCCAATAATTATTGGCAATGCCAGCCGCTTCAGTCTCTGTCTCTGTCTCTGTCGAACATATCGGCATATAAAAGTGCGGTGGGCCGTATATGTTGCGCATGGCTAGCAAATCGAATTTGCCTTCGACGCTCTCGGACCCAGACAATTTCACAAAGATCCGACGGCTCGCTCGACGCAGAGAACAAACCATTCAAATGGGTCTTGAATTTACTCTTGCTAGTTTCTCACCATCCGCTTGAGATCCTTGCGGCTGCCGGCAAGGCATAAACAATTCCCCGTTTCTCCGCGTTGATGACATTCTTATGATCGGATGGCCGATCTGGCGTCGGCGCTTGAAACGATATCTTTCGCTGACAGATGAAGAGACGACAGGTCCCTCGATCTCTCCCAGACACGGTCGAACATCAGATCGTCCTGAAGGATTTGACGCTCTCAATGCATCGGAGGATGACGCGTTCGATGCGTGCAACATCATCGGTCGCCGTCAAGTCGAGGGTGGCGCCATGGAAGATGATCATGATGAGCGTCGCAAGCTCCTGCTCTTCATTATCAACGATGCCGAACCGGGCCAGGATGATGCCAATGAATTTCAAACGCTCGGTGGCCACCCATCTCGCATAGCCGTCAAACCGGTCCGGATGGTTCACCGAGGTGCCAAAGATCTCGTAGAGAAGTTTCAGAAGTTTGCGGTTTTCCTGAGCGGACGTCCAGGCCCAGAGCTTGCGCAGAGCATCCTCAACCGAGGCAGCATCCTGCTGGATCCCGCGGAAATCTTCATACATCCGCTCCCTGATCGTATTGAAGATCACACACAAAAGATCCTCTCGCGAGCCAAAATGATAGGCGATATTGCGCGGGCTCGATCCGATGGCAACGGCAAGCGGACGTAACGAGAAATCCGCTATGCCGTGTTCCCAAATATAGGTGACGATCTTTGCAAGTAATGCGGCTTTCAGTTCTGGGTCAACGGGTCTGGCCATAAGCTGGATAGGGTCTCCGACAGCAATAACACCAAGTCTCGATGAGAATGACTCATTGAGACTTGCGCATCGAAACATGGTCCCCGCGACGGCGGGGCGGCAGCTTTCCTCCGAGTTTTCCTTGATCCCACCATGTTGGGATCAAGGACGCCTGGTATGAGCAAGAAAATTGATATTGCCACGTTCGTGGTAATAATGTTATTACTCCGATCGTGGCGATAATTGCATAAGGCCACTAAACAGCGAGAAAATCAACTGTTTCTCTTGCGCTCGGGTGATGAGATGCTCTGCACACGGTGCCGAGGGAGGCAAAAATCGGGAAGGAAGTGCCATGACGGAAATCGACCATGAGGCCGTGAAACAAGAAACAATGGCGCGATGGGACAGCCAGCAACGCTCGGCGGCGTCGCGCATCTTCAATGAAATCGTGCCCGTGCCATCAGGTGACACTATCCTGACCGGGGGAGAAACGGAATGGACCCGCACGGGATATCTGGTCACGAAGGGGCAACATTTCAGTGTAAGTTCGAGTGGTGCCAATATCCTTGACCAGGATCACGCTGTCATCATTCAGCCCAAATATTCGCTCTGGGTTCGGATCGGCGGAAATGGTCCTATCCGGAAGATCGTTTTCGAGGCGGAAACCGTCTTTGAGGCTTGGGCTGACGGGGAGATCGAGACGTTCTGCAAGGCGCTGTCCTGGTGGGACGGGACCGATGGCGCCGTGATTCCGGGCGCCAGAACAGCTTTAGGCGGTGGCATTGGTTATTCAATCAAACTCACGGACGCCCCTCCGACCAAAGTGACACCGCCCGATCATTGGACATTCATGAATATGTTCGGGGAGGTGAACATCTTCTCTGGCACCGGCACCGACATTCTGGTCGATACACATGATGGCGATTGCTGTATTCTCCAGACGGCTCTCGACATTCCACTGAATGAGCAAACCAGACTATCCTGGTCATGGCTGGTGGAGAAGCTCCCCTCTGAATTGCCAGAGGATCTGGCATTGACGCATGACTATATCAGCGTGGCAGTCGAATTCGATAATGAGTTGGATATAACCTATCTCTGGAGCAAGGAACTGCCAACGGGCTATCATTTCGCTTGTCCCCTCACGTGGTGGTGCGATCGTGAGACTCATTGGATCGTCGAAACGGGCACGGAAAAACTTGGCAAGTGGAAAGACGAGACCCGGCCTATAGCTGCCGATTATCGCAAAGCGATCAGCAATGAGGTACCGACAAGGATTGTCGGCGTCTGGCTCATCGCAAATTCGCTCTTCCAGCGTCTTGGGGGTCGAGTTCGTTTCCGCGATATTAGAATTTTCGAGGATGATTCAGGCCGTTCGGTCGTCGCCGGCAGCGGGATCCGCTGTTATGCCG
Source organism: Beijerinckia mobilis (assembly GCF_000745425.1). GTDB lineage: Bacteria > Pseudomonadota > Alphaproteobacteria > Rhizobiales > Beijerinckiaceae > Beijerinckia > Beijerinckia mobilis. The sequence goes on along the minus strand of NZ_JQJH01000025.1, from coordinate 5,230 downwards.
TCACCTGAGGGCATAACCGCTAAGTTTTTGAATTGGGCGTCCGAAGATATTCGGCCGCCTGCTCCGGAGATATTCAGACAAGACTATCGATCGCCGCTCCGCACGCGGATACCAACTGCCCGAGGCTGCATCCCTTTTGGTAAACTGCGCTTTATCATTATTGGAATAACAACAATAATAAATTCTACACTCAATAATATTAAGGCGAGTTTTAAAGCAGAATATTAAATTATATTATAATATCCTTAAAGTCTTACTAGAACGTCATCTCCCTGCAATGTTCGCTCATTTAAGAAAAACGGATTCACCATTGCGTGAATTCTTAAGGGAGAATTTAATATGATGCCATTCCGGCGTTTTTTTATGGCAAGTGTTGCCTTGTTAAGCGTTTCTACGGCCGGTGGGGCAAATGAATTGCCGGATCCGTTAAAGGGTCAATTGGGCAATCATTTGAAACATGTCCTGCTGATCAGCGTGGACGGCATGCATGAGGTCGATCTGCGGCTCTGGATCAAAAACCATCCCAATGGAGCCCTTGCCGCTTTGGCCAAGCGCGGCACGACTTATTCGAATGCCCTCACCACCGCTCCATCCGACAGTTTTCCGGGCATGGTCGCCCAGGTCACCGGCGGCACGCCATTTTCGGCGGGCGTGTTTTATGACGACAGCTATGATCGGACCTTCTTCGCGCCTAGCTCCAACTGCGCCGGCACTCCCGGAGCCGAGACGACCTTTGCCGAAAATCTCGATAAAAGCCTCGCCGATGTGACTGGCGGCGGCACGCTCGGGGACGCATTGTCGCAAATTGATCCGGCAAATCTGCCCATGACTTTCGTCAATGGCAAATGCACAATCGTCTATCCGCATCAGTTCATTCGCGTGAACACGATTTTCGAAGTGCTGCGCGCCCATAGCCTCCATACAGCCTGGTCCGATAAACATCCTGCCTACGAAATTCTCAATGGCCCTTCCGGCAAGGGAATTGAAGATCTGTATACACCGGAAATCAATTCGCAGCTGCCGGGCGCTCCGTCCGGCAAGGATTACACCTCAAGCTTCAGTGGTGTGCGTCTCTACGATAGCATCAAGGTGACAGCCGTCATCAATCAAATCCAGGCAAAAAACAGCGTCGGCACTTATGTCGGCTATGTCCCGGCCGTGTTCGGCATGAACTTCCAGGCCGTGAGTGTTGGCCAGAAGCTCGCCACCGCAGGTTATGGTGATGATGCCGATCTGGTTGGCGGCTACACAGATGCGGTCGGTACCCCCGGCAATGCGCTGAGCCTGCAACTCGCTTTCATCGACGATTCGATCGGCAAGATTGTAACGGCGTTGAAGACCTACAATCGTTACGACGATACGGCCATCATCATCAGCGCGAAGCATGGCCAGTCTCCGATTAACCTCGCCAAGCGCCGTGCGATCAAGGATACTTATTCCACCGTGCTGGCCAATGATGGTTACGGATTCAATATTGCCGACGACGCCTCGCTGATCTGGCTCGATCCCAGCAAGCGCACAGAGGAAGCCCTGGAAAAAACCAAGGCCGATCTCAAGGCCGCTTCAAGCGCGCTTGGCATCGAGACCATCCTCGGCCGTGAGGAGCTGAAGAAGATCTATCGCGATCCGGCGACGGACGACCGTACGCCTGATTTCTTCGTCGTGTCGCAGAAGGGTGTGGTCTATACGTCCGGTACCAAACTGGCCGAGCACGGCGGCGTGGCCGATGATGATCGCCATGTCGGGCTCTTGGTCAGTGCGCCGGGTCTCAAAGGCAAAACCGTCGACGCTCCCGTCTTCACCACCCAGATCGCGCCCTCAATTCTCGCCTTCTTCAATATTCCGGGGATCGAACTGGAAGCCGTGCGGATCGAAAAGACGCTTCCTCTGCCATCGCTGCGGGATTGAATGCGGCCCGCAGACGCCCATCGGATAGATTCGATGCAGTCGTGAAGGTCTCAAGCTAGCTCTCTGGTAGCAAATCGCGTTGATCATGACCCGTTGCGATCAACGAGGACCGTGCAAAGGATGCGATTCCGCAGCCGAGGCTTTGCCCCGATCCAATAAAAAAGTGTTAGGGCATTTTCGATGAATTCGAAAATGCCCTAACTGATTCAAGAGCGACGGCTAAAGCCTTCAAAACAGACCTTAGAACGCGTCGGCGAGACCCATACCGGGATCGCTGACCGTGTGACGGCCAGTCTCGACACGGCCGGCCAGGCGACGGGAGAAGCCCACGTCAGCGTCATTGGTCACGACGAAATCGTACCAGCAGCCGTTGGCGCCCAGATCCCAGAAAAGCTCAACCCGCCGGTGAGCCGGGACCGCCACCTGCCAGGAGGTCGTGGGGACCGGGCTCAGGGGATGCGCCGGAACGAAATCAGGAAGCGGAGCGACGAGCGGGATCGGGGCAAACCCAGAAGCCATCGGCTTGAACACAGGAACCGGGCAACTGAAGCCGACGAGCGATTCATAGATCTTGTTCGACTTCACCGTCAGATGTGCCGCACTGCCGCCACCGTTGCGGATCTGCATATAAAGCCCGCCACGCACGGCATCATAGCCGGAAGTGATTTCCGGATTAGCCGAATAGCCCGCCTTGGCAACGGAAATATTCCCCTTGAAGGAGCGGTGGAAACCGTTCGGGCCGAGCACCCAGAGGTCATAGGCGCCTTCTGACGACACCGTCCATTCGTCCTCAAGCACCTTTCCGGGTTCCACCGCATAGCGCTGTGGGAGGTTGGTGAGGTTCAGCTTGTCATAGACATGGAACACCGCACCGGCATAGCCGGTATTGGCGAACAGCAGCTTGACGGCATTTTTCGCCGGCTCGACGCAGGCCGAGGCATGCAGCGCATAAGGCAGAGAACGCGAGGGCCGAACACCCGTTACCTGCACCGGCAGGCCACGATCGGCAGCAGGCGTGATCTGCGGCAGGGCCTGCTGCGCCGCACGCAGCGCATCGGCCTCGGCCTTGGTCTTGCCGCCCGCAAGTGTGGGGAGCTGCTCGTTGTTCGGGAAGGCGAAGTTGAAAGCACTGGTGAGATCACCATTCACGACCCGACGGAACGGAGCGATATTGGGTTCCTTGATACCAAAGCGCGCCTCGAGGAAACGCAGGACCGAGGTGTGGTCGAAAGTCTGTGAATTGACCCAGCCGCCGCGGCTCCAGGGAGAGATCACATACATCGGCACACGCATGCCTGGACCATATACATTCCCATCCGGACCGCTCGAAGGCTGTGTGCTGGGATCAAGACCGGGAGGGATCGGATGGTTGTAATATTCGTAGCTCAGATCGTCGCTGTTCAGCGTGGTCTTGCCGGCATAGGTGCCGTCACCGCGGGGAGACGGAGCCGATGACGACGGGACGTGGTCGAAATAACCGTCGTTCTCGTCGAAATTGACGATGAACACGGTCTTGCTCCAGACCTCTGGCACGGCAGTAAGCGCGTCAAGAATCTGCTGGACATACCAGGCGCCCTGCACGGGGCTCGATGGTCCGGGATGTTCCGAATAGGTACTCGGCGGGATGATCCAGGAAACTTCCGGCAAGCGACCGTTCTTGACGTCGTTGCGGAAAGCGTCAACGAAATTACCGGCATCGAAATCGGCTTGGCTGGCTGCCGGCAACGTATTGCCATAACCCTTTACGAGAGGGTCGCCGATGGCATCGGCCGGCGAATAAGCCGGCTGATCGCCGTAGCTCCCGGATGACTTTACCTGGCGAGCAGCAGGTAAAGCCTCGTTGGCCTTACGGTACTGAACGAAGCCGAGAAGCGGGTTACAACCGTAGTGGTTGGGGATGTTCTCATAGACGAGCCAGCTCACGCCGGCTTCTTCCAGACGCTCGGCATAGGTCTTCCACTGGAAGCCCGCCGTGGAAGGACCGACCGAATACCAGCTCGTATTGTTCACGAAAGCCACGCCGGCACCCGTCGGACCATTGGTACCGGTCACGTGGAACGAACGATTGGCATGAGTGCCTGTGTGAATAGCGCAGTGATAATCATCACAGATCGTAAAAGCTTCCGCCAGAGCGAACTGGAACGGAAGCTCGGCCCGCTCGAAATAACCCATCGAGGTGGTGTTCTTGTAGCGCGGCCATTGCGAAAGGCGACCGCCATCCCATGCATTATGCGTATCGATCCAGGTGTGCGGCGTGCCGCTGGCGCGCTGGGCATTGCCCTGGGTTTCGTCAAGATGGTAGGGCAACACGACATTGCCATTGGCATCGGTCTGTTCCCAAACCTTGCGGCCGTCGGGAAGCGGAATGGTGAAACGATCGCCGAAACCGCGCACGCCCTTGAGCGTACCAAAATAATGGTCGAAGGCGCGGTTTTCCTGCATCATAATGACGACGTGCTTGACGTCCTTGATGGTGCCGGTCTCGTTGAAGGCGGGAATGGCCAATGCGCGGCGGATGCTTTCCGGAAAGGTCGCCAGAGTCGTCGCGGCGAGACCGCCGGTGGCGGCACCTGAAAGAAATTGTCTACGTGTAGTCACAGTCTGTATCCACCTTTCTTGAGACAACGAAATATTGCCGGCGCGCAATTCGCACCACGCGCCTACTGACATGCTGAAGGAATGTGAGGCCCGGCGACTTGCCTGGACCGCCACGATGCGGGCGTTCAGCCAGCCACGGTGAAATCCCATCTCCGTGCATTCACACGGGCTGGGCTACGGCCACTCGAAAAGGACGGTGACGGATACGGCACGATGGCTGCGCGCGATTGCCAGTGGTTTCGTACCTGTGATCGCCGCCGGATGAATCTCACCAGGCAGGGAGTGAAGGTCGAATGACAATGCTAGCTGCGTATAATCAGCGATGATGACAATCATTCGTAATAAAAATGATAGTAAAATGACAGTATGATCCGTAACTACGACCGATCAGTTATATAAAAAAACGTAAACAGAAGTCCCGCCTGTATTCAAATTTTTGTTAACGGAGATCGGGGCGGCTTTTTGGACGGTGCAACATTGGACATCGTCACGGAATCGTCGTTCGTCGTCGCACTCTCATGGTCGAAGGATATACACTCGAATATTTGCCGGTAAAGAGCGCCCCTAAGGGCGCTCTGCTCGATCGTTGAAAGACTTGATCCGGTTGCGCTTAAAACGCGTCGGCAAGCCCCATACCGGGATCGCTGACCGTGTGACGGCCAGTCTCGACACGGCCGGCCAGGCGACGCGAGAAGCCAGCGCCAGCATCATTGGTCACGACGAA
>NZ_JQJH01000024.1 GCF_000745425.1 Beijerinckia mobilis | reverse complement strand
TAGCGGCTACGCTCTCCGGCGGCGAGGTTTCGGACTATTCAGGCTTCGATCCGCTGATCGAAGCCGAAGGGCCGGAGCCGAAGGTGCTTCTGGCCGATCGCGGCTATGACAGCGACCATATTCGCGAGACAATGGAAACAAAAGGCGCGGCCACCATCATCCCGACCCGGAAAAACCGGAAAACGCAAATCCCCGTCGACGATTACATCTACGCCCTGCGCAATCGCATCGAGCGGTGCTTCAACAAGCTCAAAAACTCACGCCGCCTCGCGACCCGATACGATAAAACCGCCGAAAGCTACCTTGGCTTCGTTCATATCGCCGCTATTCGCCTCTGGATGCACGCATTCGTCAACAGGACCTAGCAAAATAGTTGTGACGAGAATTCACCGAAGGATGCATCCTTGCATTCTCAGATATCGCCTCCAGACGTTCTACAACACTCCGTCAAGGCAATACCTCGCTCCCTCCACTATAATGATATTTTTGGTTACTTCTCAAAACCGCTGTATATTATAGAATATCTCTATATATTGATGCGTGATCTTTTGTCTGTGAACATTACAGCGAAAAACGCCGATGCCGAGCATCCGTAACAATCAATGCTTCCCTGCTCGCGGAAAAGCGTAAAAGTATAAATAAAGTTTTATCTTCAACTCGCCGTGAACATACTTGCCACACTAGGCACCACTCATCCGTATCCGGCCGACATTCACTAAAGCGTCATGCGGAATGGCTAGAAGCCAATCGTCCAGCAAAGATTGAAATGCTTCTACAATGCGCAGTTTCATGACTGCGTATTGTCATTCCGTCTTCGTACACTCATCTTTGTATCCCTACCAGCCGGATTTGATCATGCGCAATCCCAAACTGCGGACGGCAGCGGCCTGTCTGTTCGCTCTGTCTTCCACCAATCTCGTTTCGACGATCGCCCTTTCCGCGCCGGCCTTCGAACTGCCGAACCCGCCGAGCCTGCCGCCGCTGCCCGGCCAGGGCCATGACGGAAAGACCGCGACGCCAATCAAGCATCTCGTCGTCATCTTCGGTGAAAATATTTCTTTCGACCACTATTTCGGTACCTATCCGAATGCGACGAACCCGAAGGGTGAGCCCTTCTTCCTCCCCCGCCCTGGTACGCCGAAGATCAATGGCTTAACCAAGGAGCTGCTGACACAGAATCCCAATCTGAATACGGCGAACGGTGCCGGCGCGGCCAATCCGTTTCGTCTCGACCGCACGCAGGCGCATACGGCTGACCAGAATCATGCCTACGGGCCGGAACAGGCGGCGTTCGACGGCGGCAAGATGGATCTGTTTCCGCTTTACACCGGCACGGCCGGAACAGGCGGCACCGGCGTCTTCGACACGACCGGCCTCGTCATGGGCTATTATGACGGCAACACCGTCACCGCTCTGTGGAACTATGCGCAGAACTTCGCGCTCAACGACAATTCCTACAGCACGAACTTCGGCCCCTCGACGCCCGGCGCCATCAACCTGATTTCGGGCCAGACCAACGGCGCCATCGGCTACACCTCGGATGGCACGGTGGTTACCAGCCCGGTCCACAATCTCGTGGATGACGGCCAGGGCGGGTTCACCCTTTATGGTGACCTCGATCCCTATCTCGACGCCTGCTCGAGCGGCACCAAGGTCGAGATGAAGGGTCGCAATATCGGTGATCTTCTGAACGAGCGTAACATCACCTGGGGCTGGTTCGAAGGCGGCTTCGATCTGACCAAGACCAATGCCAACGGCACGACGGGCTGCAGCCGCAGCACCTATTCCCCCATCATTGGCGCAAATGGTACTGATTACATTCCGCACCATCAGCCATTCCAATATTACGCTTCCACGCGTAACCCCAATCATACCCGTCCGTCTTCCGTCGGCGTCATCGGCACGTCGAATGATGGCGGTGCCAACCATCAATACGACACGGATGATTTCACCCTCGCGGTGAAGGCGCATAACATGCCGGCCGTCAGCTTCCTGAAGGCCCCCGCCTACCAGGACGCGCATCCGGGCTATTCCGATCCGCTCGATGAACAGACCTTCGTCGTAAACGTGATCAACATGCTGCAAAAAACCGAGGAATGGGACAGCACGGCCGTCGTCATCGCCTATGACGATTCCGACGGTTGGTATGATCACACCCATCATGTCGTCAATCCGTCGACCTCAGCGCAGGATTACTTCCTCGGAACGCAGCTCTGCGGCCCGATCGGCTCGACGCTGACTGCCGGCGTCGTTCCTTCCAATGCCCTCAACGGCATCAACGGCAAGCCGGTAAACGGCCGCTGCGGTTACGGCACCCGCCAGCCGCTCCTGGTCGTCTCTCCCTATGCCAAGGAAAATTACGTCGATCATACGCTGACCGACCAAAGCTCCATCCTGCGTTTCATCGAAGACAATTGGCTGAAGGGTGAGCAAATCGGCCAGGGTTCGTTCGACGCCAAGGCCGGCACGATCGAAAATATGTTCGATTTCAGCCACAAGCGCATTTTCCGTGTCTTCCTCGATGCCAACAAGGGCACCCGGGACTAATCAAATCCTCTGAGCATCGCTCAAAGGGTCGACCCCGCGATTCCCTGGGTCTTTCGGCTGCAGCCCATTGATCACATGCAGCGTGGTCAATGGGTCGTATCCAAGCCGGATGGAAAGCCGAATACCTACACGAGCTGAAGCCGGTCATCCGGTTTCAGCTCATTGTCATTTGTTAGAGCGCGATCATGAAAACCATATCGACAAATTTTAGGGGATGGCGGCCTTCCTTCCTCGCCATTTCCCTTTGTCTCGGCCACACGCTCGTTCTTGCGCCAGGAAAAGCCGACTCCGAGGAAAAGCACGATCAGGCGGCTGAACTTTCCGCGGTCGCGGAACTCGGACGCAAGATGTTCTTCGATACCTCGCTTTCGAGTTCCGGCCGGATTGCTTGCGCGACTTGCCATGACCCGGCCCATGCCTATGCGCCGGGCAATGATATGGCCGTGCAACATGGCGGTCCGGATCTGATGAGAATGGGTTTCCGTGCAGTGCCATCGCTGCGCTATCTTCGTCATACGCCGAATTTTACGATCGGGCCCAATCCCGCCATCCCCGACAATGACGCTCTGCAGCCGCCCGCAGCCCCTTCAAGCGATGCAAAAGTCGCTTCCGTCGCCAAAGCCGATAAGACCAATGCCAACCGCGCCGCGGCGGAAGCCAATATTCCGCAAGGGGGTCTCGATTGGGACGGCCGCGCGGATACAATGCAGGGACAGGCGCTAGGCCCCCTCCTCGACCCCAATGAAATGGATAATCATGATACAGTCGAAATTTTGCGCAAGGTGCGCGCAGCGCCCTATGCGGAAGATTTCAAGACTTTGTTCGGCCCCCTCGTTTTCAAGCAACCCGATCTCGCCCTGAACGAAATACTCTTCGCTTTTGTGCGTTACCAGATCGAAGAGCCAAGCTTTCATCCCTACAACAGCAAATATGACGCCTATCTCGCACATAAGACGACGCTTTCCGAAGCCGAAATGCGCGGTCTGAAACTGTTCGAGGATCCCAAGAAGGGCAATTGCGCGTCGTGTCACATCGACCAGCCCTCACGTGACGGCAATTTCCGCCCGGCCTTTACTGATTATCAGTTCGAGGCCCTGGGTGCTCCGCGCAACAAGGATATTGCGGCGAATGCCGATGCGGCTTTCTACGATCTCGGCCTGTGCGGACCGCTACGCAAGGATTTCACCGACGTCAAACCTTATTGCGGCCTGTTCAAGACACCCACCCTGCGCAATGTCGCGACGCGCAAAGTCTTCTTCCACAATGGCGTGTTTCATTCGCTCAAGGATGTCCTGCGCTTCTATGTCGAGCGTGAAACCAATCCCGCCAACTGGTATCCCAAACGCGTTGATGGCTCCATCGAACTTTACAATGATCTGCCTGCCGCATACAAAGGCAATGTCGATGTCGTCGACGCGCCGTTTGATCGCAAGCAGGGTGACAATCCGGCTCTGACCGAGGCCGAGATGGATGATATCATCGCTTTCCTGAACACCCTTACCGACGCCGATATGGTGCCCGTTTCGGAAGGCGATCAGACAACCGGTACGAAAGCGAATTGAGCCTCGCCTTCAGTCCGTTCCTATCGAGGAAAGGAAGCTCTTCGCGGGAAATCACATCCTCCGGTGGCGGAACTTCCTTTCTGAAACCCGCCATCCCTTTTAACCAACCACTCGCACTTTCTCGGTTCGATGCATGTGCCACACATACCAGCACAAAACCGCAACGGGCAGACCAATCAGCGATGTGGAGACGAAAAACCAGCCAAACCCCAGACGCTCGACGATGAAGCCCGATGCACCTGCGACCAGACTGCCGGGCAAGGCACAAAGGGATGTCAGCAGTGCATATTGGCTCGCCGCATGTTTGGGCGCACTCAACAGCGACATGAAAGTGATGAGGACGATTGAGGCGAATGCGTAAGCAAAATCGTCGATGCTGACTGCTGTGGCGAACAGCCAGAACTCGCCACCGCCATGGTCTCCATGAACGGCGAGCCAGGCAAGGCTCAAATGGGACGCAGACGCGAAGATGGTGCCGAGAAGCAGGGTCGGCATCAGGCCAAGGCGCTTGATAACGAAGCTGGCGAAAAAAGTGCCGCCCAGCGCCACCCAGAAACCGAAGAGTTTCGTCACGGTCGCAATGTCGGAATTGGAATAATGCAGGCTTTTGAAGAGCGGCATGGCCATCGCGCTCGAAATATATCCCGGCATCCGGAAGCCCGCGACGAGCAATAAAACCGGAATGCCGGCATTGGTGCCACCAGCGCCAAGCCGCGTCATGAGCTCCCTGATCGGCTCCACGATCGTGGCTACAAGGCCCGGATGATCCACATCCTTAGGTTGGATTTTATCCGTGTCCGGTTCCGGCGCAAGAAACGCCGCGATCATACCCGGAATCATCATCGCAGACATACACAAATAGGCGGCGCGCCAACCAAAACCATCCGCGAGAAAGAGCGCACCGGCGCCGGAAACGAGATTACCGACACGCCAGCCGACTTCCGCGAAGGATGACATCGGCGCCTGCTTTTCCGGCGGCGTTGCCGTGATACGCCAGCCGTCAATGACAACGTCCTGCGTCGCGCCGGCAAATCCGAGCGCAAGCGAAAACAGGATGGTCCAGGACAACCATAGAGCTGGATCGCCAAAAGCCACCCCCACGAGCGCCAGTATCACGCCAAGCTGGGAGGTCACGATCCAACCGCGCCGACGTCCCAGGAGGCGACTGAAGAGCGGCGCATCGTAACGGTCGAGAAACGGCGCCCAGAGAAACTTGAATTTATAGGCGAGCGTCAATTCGCTCATCAGGCCGAGAATGGCGATCGGCACCTTGGCATCGGACAACCAAGCCGATTGCGTCACATAGACCAGCAGGAAAGGAATACCGGAACTGAACCCCAATCCCATCATGGAGACATAAGCGCGTTCCGCAAAGTGACGCCGCATCACCATGCCGTTTCACCTCCAGCCGCCGCAGCGATCCTCATCATGAGATTTTCGGGCCTTGGACTGTTGCAAGGCGGGATCCTGCTTGCAATGACCTCGCCGGACAGGCGAAAAACGAATCGTTCCCCGTTTCGATCTATTAACCCAATCCCTGCGGTGCCGACAAAGCATCGTGCTGTTAATGGCCGGCATAGTGATTTCCATGCGTGATATTTTCGTTCTGTTCTGTACACGCGGCCTGCGTCTTTTCGCGTTCGGCCTCGTTTCCGTCATCCTCGTCTTTTTCCTGACAGAACGGGGATTCGACACCGGCCAGGTCGGCTGGCTGTTGAGCCTGACGCTGATCGGCGATTCGGCCATTTCGCTTTTACTGACCACACGCGCCGATCGCTGGGGACGACGCCGCACATTGATGATCAGCGGTCTTTTGATGGCCTTCGCCGGGCTCGCCGTTCTTCTTACGGGCAATTTCTGGCTGCTCACCCTGGCAATGACCATTGGCGTCATCAGTCCGGCCGGCAACGAGGTCGGTCCGTTCCTCGCCGTTGAACAGGCTGCGCTCGCTCATATCGTGGAGCCCGCGCAACGCACCCATTATATCGCCTGGTATAATGTCGCCGGTTTCAGCGCCACGGCGCTCGGTGCCCTGACAGGAGGGACGTTATCCGGCCTGTTGCAGAAAAGCGGCATCCCGGCGCTTGCAAGCTATGAATATCTCTTCGTATTTTATGCTGGCGCAGGTTTTATTCTCGCTTTTCTTTCCGGATGGCTGAGCGAAGCGGTCGAAATCAAGACAGCCGCAGTGACGAATCGCGGTTTCATCGCCAATTGGACCGGACTCCATCAATCGCGTTCCATCGTCCTGCGCCTTAGTGCCCTCTTCGCGCTCGATGCCTTTGCCGGCGGATTCATCGTCCAGAGCATCATGGCCTATTGGTTCTATCTGAAGTTCGGAGCCTCGAATTTCGCCCTGGGCAGCGTCTTTTTCGCCACCAATATTCTCTCAGGCATTTCGGCTCTTGCCGCCGTGCCGCTGGCCAAACGGATCGGCCTCGTCAACACCATGGTCTTCACGCATCTGCCATCCAATCTGATGCTGATGGCGGTGCCACTGATGCCGAATTTTACGCTTGCAGCCGGCCTTTTGCTTGTCCGCCATCTGATTTCACAAATGGATGTACCGACGCGCCAATCCTATGTGATGGCGGTCGTCGTCCCTTCCGAATATTCGGCGGCGAACGGTATTACCGCGACTGTCCGCTCGCTCGGCTCCGGCCTCGCCCCCTCTCTGGCAGGCGGCCTATTGACAATAGCACCACTCGTCAACGCACCGATCTTTTTGGCCGGAGGCTTGAAGATTCTCTACGATCTCGCGCTCTATCGGGGTTTTAGCCATATCAAACCTCCGGAAGAAACATCCTCCTGAACCGGTCTCCCGCAAACCCCGGGCATATTCATACGCATGCGCAACGATCAATTGTCGGTTGAGGCTAAATCTTGACAGGGAAATCATCGCCTCATATGGTCCGCACGCTCGCAAAGGTTTGCAGTCATTTGTTTCTTTGCGCGGCTCCCAAATAGCTCTTCTCGCTTTTTGCAGCGGGCAGTTCTATAGATCTTTCAGGATTTGGAAGGTGGGGAGGAGCCGTTGCAAGGTCAGGATGACGGCCATGAATTTGGCCAGGATGCCGACAAGGACGAAGCCCTGCGCGCAAGGCTGCAAAGCCTCTCCCACGCGCTCAATGCTCAGTCGACTGATGCAGAAAGCGCCCAAACCGATGAGAAACGGGTGGAAAAGGCCCAGCGCTCCATGAGCTTGGCCATGTCGCTCGGCTTCCGTGTGCTGACCGAATTTGTTGCCGCAGTCATTGTTGGCGGCGCCATTGGTTGGCAATTCGACAAGTGGTTCGGCACGTCGCCGATTCTACTCATCGTGTTTCTAGGTTTCGGGGTTGCCGCGGCTTTTTGGAATGTCTATCGCATGGCATCGCCAAAGGGATCGCGTGATCGCCTTTTGTGAATATGGGGTCGCAGGATCCCAATGTCCAGAATAGGCCCTCTTCACTTTGTCGAGATGGGCCGCAAGTGTTGAATCTTACCTTGTCCCGGACAGGCACGGCCGCCCGGGATCGTGCGCTCGAATGAGGACTTAGAGATGGCGACAGCACACCCGATTGATCCCATTCATCAATTTCATGTCGATCGGATCGTGCCGCTGCATTTCCTCGGCGCCGACGTCTCCTTTACCAATGCTTCCGTTTTCATGCTCGTCATCGTCGCCGTCGCGACATTGTTGATGCTGATCGGCAGCTTTAATCACAAGATGGTACCTGGCCGGCTGCAGTCGATCGCGGAGGTCACCTACGAGTTCATCGCCTCAACCCTCGAGCTTTCTTCCGGCCGTGAGGGCATGCGGTTCTTCCCCTTCGTCTTTTCGATCTTCATGTTCGTCTTTCTGGCGAATCTGATCGGTATCATTCCTTATACCTTCACGGTCACCAGCCAGCTCGCCGTCACCTTCGGCCTCGCGATGATCGTCATTGGAACGGTCGTCATCTACGGCATCATCAAGCACGGCAGCCATTTCTTCGGCCTGTTCGCTCCTTCCGGTGTCTCTCCGATCCTCCTGCCCTTCATGATCCTGATCGAGGTGATTTCCTTCATCTCCCGGCCGATCAGCCTCTCCATTCGTCTTTTCGCCAACATGCTCGCCGGTCACATCACCCTGGTCGTCATGGGTGGCTTCGTCGCCGGTCTGCTCGCGGCCGGGTCGTTCTTCACGATCGTGGCTCCGCTGCCGCTGCTGATGGTCGTTATCTTCCTCGCTTTCGAACTGCTGGTGGCTTTCCTGCAAGCCTATGTGTTCACCATCCTTACCTGCGTCTATCTCAATGACGCGGTTCACCCGGGCCACTGAATAAAGATCTGCAACAACAAAAAGTCGCCCTTTCCTCTACCCTTAGGAGTTTTCAATGGATCCCCTGGCAGCAAAATACATCGGCGCGGGCATTACCGTCATCGGCATGGGCGCCGCCGCCATCGGCGTGGCGATCATCTTCGCCAGCTTCCTCTCGGGCGCGCTGCGTAACCCGACTGCTTCCGACGCCCAGTTCGGTCGCGCGTTCATCGGTGCGGCTCTCGCCGAAGGTCTGGGGATTTTCTCCTTCCTCGTCGCGATTCTGCTCCTCTTCGTGATCTGATTAGGTTTTCCCATCCGGGAGCCCCATAGAGGCTCCCGGATGTTCCTTACGCTCTGCCGTTCCTGCCTATCGGCGATCCGGCAAGCGATGCACAATGCATCAGATGCATAAAGCCATTTTCGGGATTTCAGGATATCGCCATGGCACAGAGCGCCGAACAAGCAAGCGAAGCCGCAGATGCGGCCATGATGGCCGAAGTGCGCCAAGAGGTGCACAAAGAAGCGTTTCCGCCCTTTGACTCATCGAACTTTGTGCCACTTTTCTTCTGGCTCGGTATCTCTTTCCTTCTCCTCTACTTCCTGATGTCGCGCCTCGCCTTGCCGCGCATCGGCGGTATCCTGCACAACCGCAAGGAAAAGCTGCGGACCGACATGCAGGAAGCGATAGCGCTCCATGCGCAAGCCAAGGAAGCCGCAGCCTTGCAGGAAAAGACGATCGCCGAGGCCAAAGCCAAGGCTGTCGCGCTCGCGCAGGAAAATCAGGCCAAGCTGCGCGCCGAATCCGACGCCCGTCAGAAACAGGTCGAATCTGAACTCGCCGCCAAGCTGGACGCGGCCGAGACCCGCATTGCCGAAATGAAGGCCAGTGCGATGAGCAATGTCACGGCCATCGCGCAGGAAGCCGCCGGCGCGATCTTCCAGCAATTTGTCGGCAAGGCGCCTGACACAAAGAAGCTCACCGCCGCGCTGAAAGCCAAGGCATAAGCGAAGAGAGGCTTCATGGGGCGGAATGGGTTTCCGCCCTTATTTCCAGAGAATTGGATGCGAGAGACCGCATCGTTTTTGAACCAGAGGAACGCACCGGGCCGAACATTCCGTGGCACCGGAACGCGAAAGCCAGGAAGCGAGCAGGATTAGCGAGATGGAAATAAACGAAGAATTTTACGTCGCGCTGGGATTTTTGATCTTTGTCGGCATCCTGCTCTATCTTGGTGTGCATACGAAGATTAATGCGGCACTTGATCACCGTGCCGAACGGATCCGTAACGAGCTCGCCGAAGCCGTCCGCCTGCGCGAGGAAGCTGCCGCCCTGCTCGCCTCCTTCGAGAAGCGCCGGGCTGACGCGGAAGCCGAAGCCGAAGCCCTCGTCGCACAGGCCCGTGCTGAAGCTGAATTGCTTGCCAAGGAAGCGCATGAGCGTCTGACGGAATTCGTGCAGCGCCGGACCCAGCAGGCGGAGAACAAGATCGCCAATGCCGAAGCGCAGGCGCTGGCGCAGGTCAAGGCGGTTGCCGCCGATGCCGCGACCGCTGCTGCGGAAATCCTCCTGAAAGACGAAACCAAAGGTGCTTTTGGTCAGAAACTGATCAAACAGGGGATCGATGGCATCAAGGCCACGGCCCACTAAGCGCGGCTGAAAATTTTTCCTGGCCAGGACGTGAAACGACAACGTCACTGGCTAGGTCTCAGACCAGAATTTCCGGCAAAGCCCAGCAGAGTTTTTCTGCTGGGCTTTGTTTCGTTTATAGCGGCGCGAGATTCGATCGCAGTGGTGAGCAACGTACCCGCCGACCACGAAGATCCCCATCAGAACTGAACCAACGATTTCTCCACGGGTTCGCATGAGTGAGTTTCGACAATCCCATCTCTCGAATGGCTGTCGAAAGGAGCTTCGTGAATGAGCCGATATCATCTTCAAGCCTTGCTCGCCGCGGCGGGTCTCGGCTCGCTTTGCCTGGCTTTAGCCATCCGTGAACGCCCGTCGACCCTGTCGGAAAATGCCCAATATGGCTCCGACCCGGTACTTCCCCTTCCGAAAACGTCATGGCTTCCAAGGGTCAATATCGCTGAGGCTATTGGCTGGCCGGATGGAAAAAAGCCAAGACCTGCGGAAAATTTCGAGGTTTCAGCCTTCGCGACAGATCTTTCCCATCCGCGTTGGCTCTATGCCCTGCCAAATGGGGATATTCTCGTCGCCGAAAGCGACGCCCCGCCGAAACCACGTGGCCTGAGCAGAGGATTATCCGGCTGGATCGAAACACTCATCATGAAACGCGCGGGATCGCATCAGCCAAGTGCCAACCGGATCACTTTGCTCCGCGATGCCGATGGCGACGGAACGGCCGAGATACGTTCCATTTTTCTCGACAATCTCCTTTCGCCCTTCGGTATGGCGCTCATCGGTGACGAACTCTATGTCGCCAATGCAGACGCGTTGATGCGCTTTCCCTATCGGGCTGACGCCATACGAATCGAAGCAAGAGGCATCAAGGTTGCGGATCTGCCGTCCGGTCGTAATCATCATTGGACCAAGAGTCTCCTCGCCAATGAAGACGGGTCGAAGCTCTATGTCGGCGTCGGGTCAAATTCGAATATTGGCGAAAACGGTATGGAAGAGGAAGAAAACCGCGCCGCCATCCTCGAGATCGATCCGCGCATGGGCACATCAAGGCTATTCGCGTCGGGTTTGCGAAATCCGGTCGGCATGGACTGGAATCCCGAGACCGGTACTCTATGGGTCGCCGTCAACGAACGCGACGAACTCGGCAATGATCTGGTGCCCGATTATCTCACCTCAGTAAAGGAAGGTGGTTTTTACGGCTGGCCCTATAGTTATTGGGGGCAGATCGTGGACACACGCGTCACCCCCCAAAGCCCCGATCTCGTAATGAAGGCCATCAAGCCCGATTACGCACTCGGCTCGCATACGGCCTCACTCGGCCTGACCTTTGTACATCAGACGGGCTTGGGGAAAGGCTTTGAAGACGGCGCGATCATCGGCCAGCATGGCTCCTGGAACCGTAAACCGCGTGCTGGTTATCGTGTGATCTTCATTCCTTTCAAATCCGGTCATCCTTCGGGGTCCCCTGAGGAGATTCTTACAGGATTTCTGAACAAGAAAGGGCAAGCGATGGGACGTCCCGTCGGTGTTCTGATCGACAAACGCGGTCAATTGCTCGTTGCCGACGATGTTGGCAATACAATATGGCGGGTGAGCGCGACTCTCCCGTATCGAGTTTAAGTCTCTTTATATTCAGTTGATTACGCAGAACATATAGTGAGTCCTGTCAATCCCAACCCGTTGGGATCGCGGAAGTTTGGCGTCAAGCCAACATTACACCTTCCCATTTGGTCCGACCTGGGGCGGCCTGGACAACGCAGTCAATGATCTTCGTCGGCATGAGGCGAGAAGCGACTTCATGAAACTCAAACCAACTTTCGACGCATGTTATCGGGATGTTACAGAGCCAGACACTTGGACCAAGACAAGTTTAATCATGAGACAAGCGTATAAGCTCAATCAATTTAGACACCTGATTCCCTAATAACATTTACTTCACATTACCCGCTTTCGCTTTCAGCTTCGAATCGGCTATGAAGAAATGCGCATCGGAAATATACCGATCCAAAAAGGGAGGACATGGATGAAAAAGAGTTTTTCTGCAGCAATCATCTGCACAATGACCGTTTACGCATCGGCTTTACCTGCCTCGGCTCTGGAATCTTCAGACAAAATTTCGACGTCAGAGTCGGTTGCCGATGTCTGGAAAAAGATCGGAGACTTCTGCGGAATCGGTAACTGGCATCCAGCCATCGAAAAATGCGAACTTTCAAGCGATGGCAAGGAGCGTACACTATCCTTGAAAGGCGGCGGCACGATCGTCGAAGATCTTGTCAAGTGGAGCGACGAGAAGCACAGCTACACCTATAAGATAAAATCTGGTCCCCTACCTGTCACGGATTATGAATCGACCATCAGCGTTGAACCTCATGGAAAGGGGTCGATAATCCACTGGTCTGGCCACTACAAGGCAGCTGGCGCGCCTGACGCCAAGGCCAAGGAAACGGTCGAAGGGATCTATGCGGCCGGGCTTAAAGCCCTCGCAAAATAATCCTGACAGAGACAAACATGTCGTGCGCTGGGTCTAAACGAGTGATCCGCCGCTGCAAAAATTGAATGCGTCGAATTCAACCCGACACCGGGGACTGGTCGTCCAAGCGACCAGTCCGTTGCCAGTTTGCACGCGCGGGTGATCCTCCCACATCGCATCAGTACACTCTGATAGGACAAACACATACGATCGATAAGGAATTCGACGAATTGTCGATCTCTGGATACACGTAACCATCTGGCGACGTTATGATTTCTGCACCGCTGGGTAGCCAGGTGCAGATGCAATCACCTCGTTGGAGAGAAGAAGAGCATCCCTGCGATCATGGGCAATAAGGCGGCTCCACCTGCAACCTACGGCATGCTCAAGCGTTCATTTCGCCAAATATTCACGGCACGAAATGATGAAAGACATCCGATGCCTAAACCGCAAGGCGCTGAGGCCAGGGGTCACGGCACCATAAAGAGTCCCGCAGGCGGGTCCGCTCAAGACCATCGAGATCGCCGGCTCGAAAGGCTGATCAGCCGGCTTCCTGCCCGTCTGCGCGACATGGTCACGAAATTGCGGGATCCGTCACAGCGCTGGCAACGCCTTGCCGTTAGCCTTCTATTGATGCTCGGGGGCTTGCTGGCCTTTCTGCCGATCCTTGGCCTCTGGATGCTGCCGCTTGGACTTTTGCTTCTTATCGAAGATGTGCCGGCTCTACGCCGGACTTTGGATGCGATTCTCGATTGGATAGAAAAGCATCATCCGGAATGGATCTACGGCAAGAACCAATAGTTTCCGTGAAATCATCGTCCCCAATGATTTTTTTCTTCATTGGCCGGTCGATTACGCACCCGCGATAAAAATGCCTTCCCGTCGCATTTCGTCAAATCCTTGTCGACAAGGTCTGGCTGAACTTTGAACTGGTCGAGAAATCGGTCATTGTCTCAAGCCTGCCTGTGGCAAGACCTTTGGCATGACCGGCGCAATTTTCGGAGATGCCCCGGATCTTGCGTCTTTGCCACATATGTCTGAACCTGTCCTGGAGCCAAACTGCGAGAGATGAATCGAAATGCCGCCACGCCAAAATGTCTGGTGTTTCGATCCTTCTGATTCTGCTTTCACTTCCACGCGGGGGAATGGAGACATTCCACCCAAACCATTCTTGAAGAGGCTTTCCGGATTCGGGAAGCGAGCAAGGGGACTTTGCCGATGCGCCATGGATTGCTTCTTACCTGTATGCTTATCCTGCTCCCTGCAGGCGGTGCCTTCGCCCAAGACTACACGCAGGATGAACAGGAAGCCTGTCAGGCCGATGCCGTCCGACTGTGCAGTGAATTCGTGCCGGATGTCGATAAAGTGACTACCTGTATGAAAGCGCATGTCTCAAATCTATCGCCTGAATGTGCCCAGCATTTCGACGAGGCGAAGCCGCACAAAAACCATAAGCATTGAAGCTTGGTGCATGCACGTGCATCGCAGATCACGTGCATGGCCATCGTACCTGCTTATTTCTCCAAGGAGAGAGTGTTTGAAACATTGCACCCTGTTTCAGCCCGCTTTGTGTGCTGCTGGAGGATCCGGGAAACGGCGTGGCGCTCATCAACGCGTTCATGTATACAAGCAGCACTCGCACCAAAATTTCGTCGCGACGAGATCCATTCGGTTTTCTGCGGCCAAAACCATCGACGACCAATAGTTCCATCGCAGCGAATCAAGTACAATGAATACAAAAGCGGCATGCTTCTTTTGGATTTCCCGCCCGTACTTGATTGAAAGCAGAGTCCTTCGACAATCCATCCGATTTCACATCAGAGCAGCTCTAAATATTTCCCTCCCCTGAAGCATTTCGAAACCATTCGATGCGATTCACGCAAAAGTGACCGCACATCTTCAAATATGACGAGTCGCGCGGTATTCTTCTTCAAATAGACAACATTCCAAGCAAATCGTTCCGAAACAGCCTATATGAAAACGGCAGGCAGGATTGACCGTGCTTGTACGGAGCAACGCTAGAGCATTTCGGCTTTATCCGGAAACGCTCCAGTTAAAAAATTAAAGTATTTTCAAGCTGTTCTCATCGCGAAGCAGTTCTACAGAAATCAAAAATGCTCTAGTCGGGCTTTCGTTTTGCATGGTCAAGTCTGCAAAGCAAAGGCAACAAAGGTTTCGTCTCATTCCGACAGGTCCGGCCTGTCCATCCGTTCGAGCGGATGCCAACAATCGCATTGGTTTTTCTTTTTACGAGGCGACAACGATTGCCATGGCTCTGATCACCCGTCGGCATTTTCTCCAGGGGGCTGGCACCTGCATCCTTGCAACGGCGGGGGTCGGCACCTATTCGACAGTGGTCGAAGCGGGCCTCAGACTCGATATTACACAATATGGCCTAACGCTTCCGCATTGGCCCTCGGACCTGACTCTGCGAGCGGCCATCCTTTCCGATATTCATGCCTGCGAACCGTGGATGTCTCCGGCCCGTGTGCGTCTGATCGCCGAGGCGACCAATGCTCTGGCCCCCGACATCATTTTCATTCTCGGTGATTTCAACGGCGGCAATCATGTCGCAAGCTTGCCCGTATGGCCCGAACAATGGGCGGAGGCGCTCTCCATTCTGCACGCGCCTTTGGGAACCTATGCCGTACTCGGCAATCATGATTTATTGCACGGCCCCCTGCCCTCGATGCGAGGAGACAAAGGGGAATCGATCCGCCGCGCCCTGGTCCATACACCGATCAAACTTCTCGAGAACGAATCCCTACGGCTCGAAAAGGATAATCAGGCGTTCTGGATCGCGGGTCTCGGCGACCAGACAGGCTATTTCGACGACCATCACAGATGGAAACGCGGCCCCGAGGATCTGCCCGGCACGCTCGCCCAGATTCACGACGAGGCACCCGTTCTTCTCCTCGCGCATGAGCCGCATATTTTCGCCCGGATCATCAACCCCCGCGCCCAATTATCCGGGCATCGCATTGCGCTCACCCTAGCCGGTCACACCCATGGGGGACAGATCAATCTTCCGGGAATTGCTGCCCATAGCAAACTCAATCTGCCACCCGAAATGATGTACGGCCACGTCGTTCGAGATGGCCACCACATGATCGTTTCAGGCGGGCTCGGCACCTCCTTCGTGCCCGTCCGGTTCAACCGGCCGCCGGAAATCGTCGAGGTGACGATCGGTGACGGAGCCATGCCGAAATCTCGCATCCTCGCGTCCCGGACTTCGTTCGACCCGTCCCACCCGAAAGGAACCTTCGGGCTATAATCGCGAGTTGCATGACGCCAATCCTGCGTTTATCGTAATTTTATTCCAAGTGTTGATGTCTATCATGCATCAATATTTGGCCGCGCGATCGCAAGGCGGCGGCCTTTCGTCCCTGATGACCGGTTGCGATTTGCGAGGCGTGGATGAATTAAGATCCTGCCGACCCTTTGGGTCATCCGGCACGAGGACAAGAACCCCTGCGCACCTGCGGCATCGCCGTGAACAGAGTGACGTCCCACGCGGATCTTTCGGCAGACCCTAATGACTATCCGATTGCGGATGGCTCGACCTATGCTTCACGCCAGTTCTCCATCCGGACCAACCCTGTTTCGCTTATGGATCGCTTGTGACAACCTTGTTCCTCAGTCACCCCGCCAGCGCCGGCCATGACACCGGCCCCGGCCATCCCGAACGCGCCGACCGGATTCGCGTCATCGACCAGATGCTGGAGCATGAACGTTTTCAAATGCTGCATCGCGCGCTGGCGCCGGGAAATGACCGCCAAGCCATTTTACGCGTGCATCCAGAAGCCTATGTCGACGCGATTCAGAAGGCTTGTCCGGCGGAAGGCTATGTCGAAATAGCGCCCGACACGATCCTCAGTCCCGGCAGTTGGGAAGCCATCGCCCATGCCGTGGGTGGTACGACTGCCGCCGTTAATGAAGTCATGCGCGGCGATGCGAAAAATGCCTTTCTGGCCGCCCGTCCTCCCGGTCATCATGCGGAGAAGGAGACGCCCATGGGCTTCTGCTTCTTCAACACACCGGCCATCGCTGCCCGTCACGCGCAAGCCGTCCATGGTGCCGAGCGCGTCGCCATCATTGATTTCGATGTCCATCACGGCAACGGAACCCAGGATATTTTCTGGTCCGACGCCAGCGTTCTTTATGCCTCCACGCATGAAATGCCGCTATTTCCCGGCACGGGCGCTGCCAGTGAAACCGGCGAGTTCAACAATATCGTCAATGCGCCGCTCAAAGCCGGCGATGACGGCGTTGCCTTCCGGGAGGCGATGGAAAACCGCATCCTGCCAGCGGTCGATACCTTCCATCCGGATTTCATCGTGATCTCCTCAGGCTTCGACAGCCATCGCCTCGACCCCATGGGAAATCTCAATCTCGTCGAGCCTGATTACCTGTGGGTGACCGCAAAGATCATGGAACTCGCCGAGCGTCACGCCAACGGGCGCATCGTCTCGATCCTCGAAGGCGGTTATGATCTTGAATCCCTTGCGCGTTCCGTCGCGGTCCATGTGCTGACACTAATGGGGGCGTGAGCGCCCTCTCTATCGCGGGACACACGGTGAGACACCGCTTCAGGGCACGGCAGCCCGGATGCGCGCAGAAAAATCCGGCGATGTCCCGGCGGCCTGTCCTCGTTCGCTGATCACCGCCTCGCGCCGAACCGCCGCGAGCGGCAAATCATGCTCAATGATGCCGTGATCATAGAGATAATCCGGCAGATAGCCCGAGAGCAGAATACGCCAGTCGAGCGGTGTGCCCGGCTCGATCAGCCGCGCCAGTTTGAAGATCACGGTCGTGCAATTGGTAGTGACCGTCTGGTAGAATTGCGGCTCCCGCGCCAGTGCATTGCCCATGTCGAGGAAGGACAAGAGCAAGGCGCGGCGCTGCCGTGTCGTCAGATCAAGCCGATAAAGGGAAACCGTCTCGCGCCTTATATTGGTGCGTAGCCGCAGAATATCGCGTTCGTCGGCGGCGATAAGAACAAGCTCGAACTTCTTGAAAAAGCCGCCAATCTCGGAAAATGCCTCGCCTTTCTTACGGCGAATTTCCGCCGAGAAGACGAGAAAGCGGCCATCATCGAAGCCGAAACTGATGAGCGTATGGGCGATAGCCGGATTCGACCAGACGGAGCTGATAAGATCGACGGATTTCAACGCATCGAGCGAATAGATCCGCGTTTCCCAACGCGGTGTGAAATCGGTCTCCGAGCGCCAATCGAAATTCCGCACATTATGCAGGACGAGCCTGTCTCCATCGATTTCCGCCGTCACGCCATGCGCGACGTCGAGCGCCCATTCACGATCATTGGACGGCTTGATCGACCCCCACCATGCCCAGGCCGCAATAGCAACCAGGGCAAGCCCAAGCCAGGCAAGGCGGTCATGCTCGCGCTGCTGCAGGAGGAGCAAGGCAATGCCACAGCATCCGAGAAGCACCAAAGTGAGCCAGCGCCGTAATCCGGAGAATTGATACCAGACAGCAAGACCAAGAAGCAGGAATGTTACGCAGACCAGACCCCAGAAGGCGATTGTGAGAGCCACCGAGGAAAAAGATGGACGGCGCAACACAGACACGAACTTTCCCCGGCGGCTGGATTATTCCAGCCCTTCCGTCGTAACAATCTCGATTCCAAAGCCGGAAAGGCCAACATAGGTCATCGGCTTCGAAGCGCAAAGCCTGATCGAGCTGATGCCGAGATCCCGCAGGATCTGCGCACCAAGCCCCACCTCGCGCCATTCCCTGGTCCGTTGCGCTTCGGAATCCATCTTGTCCGCCCCGGCAATCTGCGCGGGGACACCGGCAGTCCCATCCCGCAGAAGGATGAGCACACCACGCCCTTCGTCATGGAATTTCGACAGGATCCGATGAATGGTCACGCCACCGGCAATCACATCGGCAATGATATCGACGCGATGCAGACGCGCCGGCATATCCCGGCCATCTCCGATCTCCCCTTGCACGAAAGCAAAATGCTGCACGCTGTCATACGGGGTGCGAAAGGCATAGCCGGTAAGCGGTCCGCAGATCCCCTCGACGGTGAAGGTCGCGACACGCTCGACCAGTTTCTCGCGCTCCTGCCGGTAGGCGATGAGATCAGCGACGGAAATCCGTTTCAGCCCATGTTGGACAGCGAAAGCCTCGATCTGGGCCCCGGCCATGACAGTGCCATCATCATTGGTCAATTCGCAAATGACGCCGACCGGCGGCAGGCCGGCAAGCCGGCAGAGATCGACCGCCGCTTCGGTATGGCCCGACCGCATGAGCACACCGCCCTCCCGCGCGATCAAGGGGAAAATATGCCCGGGCCGCACGAAATCATTGGCGCCCATATTGCCGTTTGCAAGCGCCCGCACCGTATTGGAGCGCTGTTCCGCGGAAATGCCCGTCGTCAGGCCATGTTTGCCATCGACCGAGACGGTGAAGGCGGTTCCATGCGGCGCATCATTGGCGGCGACCATCGGCGCGAGATGCAGCCTGCGGGCTTCCTCGTTGGTGAGCGGGGCGCAGACGATGCCACAGCAATGGCGAATGATGAAAGCCATCTTCTCCGGCGTGCATAATGCGGCGGCGCAGATGAGATCCCCTTCATTTTCACGATCATCGTCATCGGTGACGATGACCAGCTCGCCCTTGCCGATGGCTTCGATGGCTTGAGCGACCGAGTAACGCATGATGAAGCGCTCCTTGCTTGCGCGGCAAATGTCTGGGCTTGCGCGGGAATGTTCAGGATCAACGAGTGAAGGCGAGAAGAAGAGCCCGGAATCGAGAAAATCGTTCGGCGTGACGGCACCTTCCGTCGCGCGTAGAATCAATTCCGCCGTTTCGCGGGAGAGCCAGGGCTTGTGCTGGTTGCACATTTGTGAAATCGAGCCTTTGGAAAGGCCGATCTTTCGGGCGAACTCCGACCGAGTGAGTTGATTGCGCTCCAGCCATTCGCCGAGTTTCATGGTGCCAATGTATCTCTCCGTTGCGTTTAGTCAAACTGAAAGAAACAAATTGGTCAGTTCGGATGTTTAATTTCACTAAACACATTGCGCCGGCCTTGCGGATCTTGCTCCTTCTGCTTGCCATTTCCTATTGTTTCGGTCTGCACCCGGCACAAGCCGAGCCCTGCTCATCCCTTTCCGATGAGGGTTTGAACTTTACGATCTGCCGTTTCGACAGCCGCAAGAGCGATCTGCGTCTTTTCTGGCAACAGCCGGACGGACAAGCCTATGGAGGGTTCAGCGCCCTGCGCGCCGGTTTGCAGCCGCGCGGCGAAAGGCTGGAATTCGCCATGAACGCCGGCATGTTCCACGAGGATCTCACACCCGTCGGGCTTTATATTCAGGAAGGACATCTGCTGCATTCGGCGAACATGCGCAACGGGCCAGGCAATTTCCACATGAAACCCAACGGGGTTTTCTATTTCAGCCGTTATGGCACCGCCGGAGTCATGGAAACCGGCCACTTTCTGCAATCCGGTCTCAAGCCGGATTATGCGACCCAGTCCGGCCCCTTGCTCGTCACCGACAATCAATTGCATCCGAAGATCGCGATGACGGGGACCTCGCAGAAGATCCGCAACGGCGTCGGCGTCAGAAACAACCATGAAGTGATCTTTGCCATTTCCGAGGAGCCGGTCACTTTCTTCCGCTTCGCGAGTCTGTTTCGGGACATTCTTCATTGCCCCGATGCCCTGTTCCTCGATGGCTCCATTTCCAGCCTCTATGCGCCAGCCCTCAACCGCGACGACCAATGGCGTCCAATCGGCCCCATCATCGGCGTCATCATTGGAACGAACCATGCCTCAACATCCCGGTAATCACCGGGAATGACATCAAGACAAGACCTTTCTTCCATCAGGATGCGCTCAGGCAACAGGCGCCCTCGAACCCTCCGGCGCCAGATATTCCATGCTTCATCTTCTTGAAAATCTCCTGCAGCCGACCAAAATCGCCCCCGATGCCGCTCCGCCGCAAAGCCTGACTGGCTTCTATTGGCATTTCGCGAAACAGGTCAAAGCGTTCGTCTTCATGCTGTTTGCGACGAGCTGCATGGTCGGGCTTGTCGATCTCGCATTGCCCTATTTTCTCGGGCGCGTCATCAGCATGGTCGGTGATACCGAGCCGCACAGGCTGTGGTCATCCCATGGGCGCGAGCTTACCCTCATTCTGGTGGTCGTGCTTTTTGTGCGGCCCGCCGTCTTTTTCATGCATGGTCTCGTCGCCAACCAGATCCTGACGCCCGGCCTCACCAATCTCACGCGCTGGCAGAACCACTGGCATGTCGTGCGCCAAAGCTGGGCTTTCTTTCAGAACGATTTCGCCGGGCGGATCGCGAGCCGCGTGGTCCAGACCGGCGCATCGCTGAGAGAAACAATCGTCTCCTCAGTCGATACGCTCTGGCGGGTTATTGTCTTCGGTACCAGCGCCTTGTTGATGTTGAGCACGCAAAGCATACTGCTCGCCTTGCCGCTCGCCCTCTGGTTCGTTCTCTTCTTTTTATTGCTATGGGCCTTCGTACCGCGCATGCGCGATCGCTCGCGCGCCAATTCGGATGCACGCTCCGCCCTCACCGGCCGCGTCGTTGACAGTTACACCAATATTCTGACGGTCAAACTCTTTGCCCGCGCCCGCGAGGAAGATCTTTTTATCCGCGAGGCGGTCGACGACCACACACGCGCCTTCCGTGCGCAGCAGCGGCTGAATACGATCTTCGGCCTGCTCCTGTCCTTGCTGAATGCGAGCCTGATCACCGCCATGGGCGCGACCACCCTCGCCCTCTGGACAAACGACATGATTTCGCTTGGCATCGTGGCGACGGCGCTGCCGCTTGTCTGGCAGGTCACCAATCAGGCCTGGTGGATCTCCCAGAGCGTCACCACCATTTTCGAGGCAGTCGGCGCGGTGCAGGAGGGCATGCGCTCCGTCGCCGTACCGCGCCAGATGTCCGATTCTCCCGAAGCGAGAAAACTGCGGGTTGGCGAAGGCGCGATCCGTTTCGATCATGTCACCTTTGGCTATGGCACGCAGCGCGGCGTCCTGCATGATCTCGATCTCTCCATCCGCGGAGGCGAGAAAATCGGCCTCATCGGCCATTCCGGCGCCGGCAAATCCACGTTGGTCAATCTGCTCCTGCACTTCTTCAATGTGGAATCTGGACGTATCCTCATCGACGGGCAGGATATCGCCGAAGTCACACAGGAGAGCTTGCGCGCCCATATCGCCATGGTGACACAGGATACGTCGCTGTTGCATCGCTCGATCCGCGACAATATTCGTTATGGGCGGCCGAGTGCGACGGAAGAAGAAATCCGCGCGGCGGCGGAGCAGGCACATGCGCTCGAGTTCATCGAAAGGCTGGAGGATCACCAAGGCCGCCGCGGTTTCGAGGCGCAGGTCGGGGAACGCGGCGTCAAATTATCCGGCGGACAACGCCAGCGGATCGCCATCGCCCGGGTGATCCTCAAAAATGCGCCAATTCTCATTCTCGATGAAGCAACATCGGCTCTCGATTCCGAAATCGAAGCGGCGATTCAGGAACAGCTCACCGCCCTGATGCAGGGACGGACCGTGATCGCCATTGCCCACAGGCTTTCGACCATCGCCCAAATGGACCGTCTGATCGTGCTCGATCACGGCAGGATCGTCGAACAGGGGACTCATGCGGAGCTTCTGGCTGCTGATGGCGCCTATGCTCGGGCATGGAAGCGACAATCCGGCCAGTTCGGCAACAGCCAAAAAGATACGGCAAAGGGATTTTTCGATCTCGCTTAAAGCGTCTCGGATATATCCGGAAACACTCCGATAAAGAGCACCTAACAAGAGGATTTGTTACCGCTGTCCGGCTGCTGATATTTGCATGGTCAAACAGGTCTTCTCGACGCCCATTTGGCCGAAATCGCGCCCCTATTTGCGCCGGATACGCCACTCCCGATGGGCTGGCAGCCTCGATACTCTAACCTAAGGTGTATATATCAAAATCCACCATTGCTAGCTCTCTGAGGTATGTTCGCTCGCCCTCCCGCTGCCACCCCTCCGTAAAATGTGCCAAAAGCCACAAAGCTTCGTCTAGCCATGCGGCTTTGAGGACAAATATCCAGTTTGCGTATTCCTGTTGCATCCAAGCCAAAATTTCAAAGTAACCTTCATAAAAATCACGCCATTGAGATCGAGTCCACAATGTGCCTGGCGATGAGTTCAGATCGCAATGAAACAAAAGCACTGCACAAGCCGTATCATACAATCTAGGGATTCTTCCAGCGTGATCTGGGTCGATTAGCGTAGGTACGCCGACGTCAGAGAAAATTAGATTGGAGGCTTTGAAATCCCAACAGCAAGCTGATAGTGGCAAAGCCAATCTGCGATCTCTAAAAGTATCGTAGATTTCACCAGTGATATTAGCCACTTTCGCAGTGAACTGGCCTAGAATTTCCGGACACCAACGATCGATGTTGTCAGCGCATTTTTGTAAATTCGCTGCGACCTTTGTTTTGCTGGGTATAGGAAGCTCATTGATGGTTAACATGTCACGGCCGAGATTTTCACCTTCTAAGTGTATTTGTCCAAGCAGACGCCCCGCTTGTCTGAGCTCATCTCTGCTAGCTGTATATGAATGACCATCTACAAACGGATAGATGACCCAAGACCAAACATCGGAATCCTGTATCACACGAGGGTTCGGTGCAAATTGACTCAAGGGTGCAACAATCTTTATGTTCCGTGCTCTTAACGTGTGAAGCCAGTCGGCGATGACTTGAGCGGATGATCTCGGATATCCAGTCCTCTTTATAACTATATCCCATTCGTCATCCTGAATCCGATATACAGGCGCATATGGGCAAAGGCTCGTCATTTTGCTGACGACCAGCCCAAAAGAAACAGCGGCCTTATTCGCCAGCTCGTAATCAGGACCCTGCAATTTTTCACATCCGGAATGTTTGGGATAAATCCGGAAACGCTCCCACAATATCCTATGTCCCCCACATAGTCCTTCAAAACTGAAAATAAACAAACTCACGCACGATATTGAACCGCGTCGCGGCAAATAGGGCGAGAACGGCGAGCCCCCCGGCCCAGAGCGGGCTGGGACGCCAGCGCAGAACGATCCTGACCGGTGTTATCTGCGCCAACCCATCGACGATGGTTTGTGAGTTCGGCAAAGTGAATGCGATAAGACCGGCGAGGATGAGAAGAGCCAGGCTGGAATTGGGTATCGGAACCAGCGGGACGCCAGCAAGATATGTCTGACCCACCATAGCCTTAAGAACAATCAATGAATGCGCGAATGTGGGACTGCGGAAGAACACCCATGCGCCGCTTACGGCCAGTAGCGTGATCAGCCAATTGATTGCGGGAAAGCGGGATTGGACATGCGCATCATGCCCTCTCAGATTTCGCCAGAAGTGATTGATGATCAGATAGAAGCCATGCAACCCGCCCCAAACGACAAAGTTCCAGGACGCGCCATGCCAAAGACCACCGAGCAGCATCGTCGCTATCAGATTGACATATCGGCGGATCCTTCCGCATCGATTGCCGCCGAGCGGAATATACAGATAATCACGCAGCCAGTGCGAAAGCGTTATATGCCAGCGGTTCCAGAAATCGATGATGGACGTGCTTTGGTAAGGCGAGTTGAAATTATAGGGCAGATTGATGCCAAACATTCGCGCGAGGCCGATCGCCATATCCGAATAGCCGGAAAAATCGAAATAGAGCCCTAATCCGAAGGCCATCGTGCCGATCCACGCGGCGATGAATCCAGGGGTCTCGGCAAGAGCACCGTCAAAGACCGGATCAGCGATGCCAGACAATTGATCCGCCACGAGGACTTTCTTGGCAAGGCCGAACACGAAGAATGTCAGTCCGGTGGCGAAATAGCCAGGATCGAACCGCATGGCCGATTTCTGAAACTGTGGAATCAACTGCCAATGATGAACGATAGGGCCGGCGATCAATTGCGGAAAGAACAGAACAAAAAGAAGATATTCCAGATAAGTGTAGCGAGCCGCTTTGCCGCGATATTCATCGACCAGAAAGGCGATCTGTTGGAACGTATGGAAGGAAATCGCCAGGGGCAAAATGATGTTCAGGGTGACAAAACGAACGTCGAGGATGTTTCCCAATGTCGACAAGAAAAAGTTTGTATATTTGAAATAGCCGAGGAGCCCCAAATTCATGACGATGGCGGTTGTCAATAATGTCCTGGCAGCACGGGAATCGGAATCGCGCCAAATTCCCAGGCGATAGCCTATGAGGTAATTGGCTGTGAGCTGTACGACGAGCAGTACGCCGTAAGCGAAACTCCAGGCGCTATAGAAAGCGAAAGAGGCCGCGCTCAAAAAGATATAGGCAAGCGTCCTGTTGATCCGCGCACAGAGAAAATAACCGATGAGCGTGACCGGCAGAAAGATCAGAATAAATTTGAATGAATTGAAAAGCACGATTTCCCTCCATCCTGCAGCCTGGAGCAGAAAACAAAAATTCGATTCTGCAATAAATTCCATACACTTAAAAAGAAACCGCTTGTGCGGGAGCAGGCATAGGCGATCGCGAAGCGACGCGATCCACCTACATCCCTCCCTGATGTTTCATTGATTCTGTCATGGCTTGTATCTGAGCGGCGAGAGCCGCCGAGAACGCTTGCGCGCCATGCCAGCTGAAATGCACGTTGTCGAAATAGACAGCGCGATCATTGAGAAGCGTTCGACCGGGAATGAGCTTCGTCGTCTCGGCGTGGAGTGACTCCCGCAATTGCCGGTCGAAATTGTCCTCGAGCTCTCGTTGAGGATCGCCTTGCGGCCTCAGGCTCGGACGGGTTGGGAAGCGAACGACGACAAATTCTATTCCACGCGCCTTGAGGAACTGTTCGAATAGGGTGAGGGCGCGAAAACATTCTTTATCGAGGATAGCGGGAGGAGGCCAATCAATCGTCTCATCGATATGGCCTTCGATCGGGCCGGAGCCGTAAGGTCCCATGACGACAGAACCGCCCGGCACGGCGATGTCTGAGCGCCTGCGCGCAATGGCTATAGCATCCTTGAAAAAGGGCAACGGCCGGAAATTTGTCGCATAAATGAGAAATGGAGACCCATGGCCAAACACATAGGACGCCGCCTGGTCTTTATCGAAAAAGGCACCATCGCCTTGCGAACATTGTTCGAAATCTCGCGGTGCCACAATCGTCATCACCGTCTTGACATGTTTCAAATGGTCGAGAAGAAATTCTCCTAAAAACGCTGTCTGGTGGAAGTTGAGATAGCAAGGTGCCGCGTTTAAAGGATCGCTGGCGATACGGGTTGAAACGAAGGGCGTTAGATCAAGGTTTCGCCATGTCACCGAAGATCCGATGGCCAGAAAATCGACATTGTCGATCTCCCGCTCCGCCAGATATTTGAATTTTTCATCAATACAGGATGTCGCTGACAGGGGCGGCGCCGGCAGCGAATGAACAGATCTGAGTCCACACAGCATCACCCAGAACAAAGTGATACCGGCGACGATAAAAAGACCAAAGAAGCCCAAAAAACGGTAGTTTGTGTGAGAATTATATTGCATCGAAATCAATGAATTGTAGCAATACCATTGCAACTAATGATGTCGCTGCCCAATCAAAGATCGAAACGCCCTCAATAATGAACTCTCGTGCTACTGCATGATAGAGCGGCCAATTCCTGATGGAATTGCAGCCTAAATAAATTGTCGCAAGTAAAATGGCTGAAGCGATTTCAGCGTGTTATTTTCACGTTATGAACCGTGAACGGATCGGAAAACCAGTAGCAAGAGCTGTCGACGTCGCGTGATGGGAATTACCCGGCCTCTTGGCCGTCACCATTAGTCGATATGGTTTAGCGATGTCTGGCGGATCGGCGGCCAGAAGAGCCACCCGGAATTTCACCGGGTCCTTGTGAATACGTTTGAGACTACGCGATTTCTGCTGCGATGCAAGAACTTTTCTAAACTCAACCGAAAGCGTTGAAAAGGGGCCAAGAAACTCGCCTTTCCTCCGAATTTGCGCGGCAAAAAGCCTAAAGATCAAGGTCTGGCATCAGGTGGCGCCGCATCCCGAATGAAGATACGTCACATCGAAGGCGCTACATCCTTACCCACCAGTGATGCTCATGTGGCGCGCCGGATTTCCCGCAGTCCCGGATGTGGAGACAAGATCGAATTCATGCCCCTTAGGCTTAATGCCGATCGCCGCACGAATGGCCTCGATCAAGCGGGTCTCATCCGTACCACTCCGCAAGACCTGTTTCAGATCGACATAATCCTCGTGTCCCAGGCACAGATAAAGCTTGCCCGTGCAGGTCATTCTCACGCGGTTGCAGCTTTCGCAGAAACCATGGGTCATAGGTGTGATAAAACCGAGACGGCGGCCGGTTTCACGCACATGAACATAACGCGCGGGACCACCCGTTTCATACCGGGTTTCTTCCAGCGTCCAACGGTGGGCAAGACGGCTACGAACAAGGGACAGCGGCAAATAACGATCCACACGGTTCTCACCGACTTCACCCATGGGCATGGTCTCGATGAGACAGAGATCAGCGCCAATCGCCCCGCACCAGGCAATCAAATCGTCGAATTCATCCTCGTTGACCTCGCGCATGGCGACCGTATTGACACGCACGGCAAGGCCCGACTCCCGCGCGGCCGTGATGCCGTCGAGAGTCGCCTGCAATTTACCAGTCCGCGTGATGGTGGAAAAACGCGCCGGATCAAGTGTATCGAGACTGACGTTGATCCGCTTGATCCCTGCTGCGGCCAAGGCATCGGCATGAAGCGCAAGCTGGCTGCCATTGGTGGTGAGCGTCAATTCGTCGAGCCCCGGCCCTTCGGCACGGCCGATCCAGGATCCGAGCGCGGACAGAAAATCGTCGATACCCCGCCGCAGGAGCGGTTCACCGCCGGTGATCCGCAGACGGCGCACACCGGTCGCAATGAAGCCCTTGCACAGCCGTTCCAGTTCCTCAAGCGAAAGGACTTCGGAACGTGGCAGAAACACCATGTCTTCCGCCATGCAATAAAGGCAACGCATGTCACAGCGATCCGTGACGGAGACGCGAAGATAGCTGATCCGCCGGCGAAACGGATCGATGAGCGGATCAGTCATTGTGCCAGATCTCATGAAGGTGGGCCTGGAAGCCCGCCTGATATTGCGCACTGATCCCAAGACCAGAGTGCTTTCCATCGACACGTGAAGCAGACACGCATCATCACTGCCGTCTCAGCTCAAGCCCGAGGCGGTTTAACGCTTGGCCCGAACCGAGACTGCAAGAAGAGGTCTTGCCGAAACATCCGCAAGACGATCCGTGACAAGACGATGCTGCCGCCCTCTCACGCGTTCTCGTGGTTCTCGATCTCGCAGGGCACCGCCTCAATCACGATAGCATCGAGCCCGTCCGGGTCTTTCGCAATCAATATGCAGAGATCGCGCCGCATGGTCGGTGACCAAAAGGCTTCAATATGGCTTCGAATGCCCTTCACGGCCTCTTCCCGGGAATAGGGACGGAAGAAGGTCGCAATCTGATTAGCCATGCGAATCAGCGTTTCATTCTTGCTAGACATAGTCTACTCCGCCGCTTCGGTCACTGCACTCTCGAGAATACGGGTCGATTTCTCGTGATGTTCGACGAACCTTTCCTGCCATTCACTCGGCCTATTGGTCTTTCGAACTTGCACGGCAGTAACCTTATATTCAGGACAATTGGTCGCCCAATCCGAATAATCCGTTGTGATCACATTGGCGCCGCTCATCGGATGATGGAACGTCGTATAGACCACGCCGGGCTGCATACGATCAGAGATCTTCGCATGCAGCGTGACCATGCCGACGCGGCTCTCGATGGCGACAAGATCGCCATCCGTGAGACCGCGGCTCTCGGCATCGAAAGGATGGATTTCGAGGACGTCTTCCGGATGCCAAGCGGTATTCGGAGTCCGCCGCGTCTGAGCGCCGACATTATAATGCGCGAGAATCCGACCGGTTGTGAGGATCAGCGGAAATTTACGCGACGTGCGTTCGTCGGTCTCGACGAATTCCGTCAGCATGAACTGCCCCTTGCCACGCACGAACTTGCCCACATGCATGATCGGCGTGCCAAGCGGAGCGTTTTCGTTGCAGGGCCATTGCACCGAGCCCATCTCGTCAAGCTTGGCGTAAGAGACGTCGGCGAAGGAAGGTGTCGTCGCGGCGATTTCATCCATGATCTCGCCCGGATGTTTGTAATGCATCGGATAGCCGAAGGCTTCCGCCAGCATCATCGTGACTTCCCAGTCAGCATAACCGGCGAGCGGCGGCATGACCTTGCGAACACGGTTGATACGCCGTTCCGCATTGGTGAAGGTTCCGTCCTTTTCGAGGAAGGAAGAACCCGGAAGGAAGACATGCGCATATTTCGCCGTCTCGTTCATGAATATATCTTGGATGACGACACATTCCATGGCGGCAAGACCCGCCGTCACATGCTGCACATCCGGATCGGATTGGGCGATGTCCTCACCCTGGATATACAGACCCTTGAAGCGTCCGCCGACCGCTTCATCGAGCATGTTGGGAATGCGCAGGCCGGGCTCCGCAGACAGATGCCGGCCCCAGAGTGCCTCGAAAACCGCGCGGGTCGAATCGTCCGAGACATGGCGGTAGCCAGGAAACTCATGCGGGAAAGACCCCATGTCGCAGGAGCCCTGGACGTTGTTCTGTCCACGCAGCGGATTCACACCGACGCCGCGGTAACCGATATTGCCGGTCGCCATGGCGAGATTGGCCATGCCCATGACCATGGTCGAGCCTTGGCTATGTTCGGTCACGCCGAGACCGTAATAGATCGCCGCGCGCCCGCCGGTCGCATAGAGCCGCGCCGCCCCCCGCATCTCTGCGGCCGGAACCCCAGTAATGGACTCGACGGATTCCGGTGAATGACGGTCATCGGCGATGAATCGTGCCCAGGCTTCAAATTCCGCCCAATCGCACCGTTCCCGTACGAAGGCTTCATTGACCAATCCTTCGGTGACGATGACATGCGCCAGGGCATTGATGAAAGCGACGTTGGAACCGGGCCTGAGCGGAAGATGATAATCCGCCTTGATATGCGGCGATCGCACGAGATCGATGCGGCGCGGATCGGCGACGATCAGACGCGCGCCCTGCCGCAGCCGCTTCTTCATGCGCGCACCAAAGACCGGATGGCCATCGGTCGGATTGGCGCCAATCACGAAAATGACATCGCTTTCATCGACAGAAGCGAAATCCTGCGTGCCAGCCGAGGTGCCGAACGTCATCTTGAGACCATAGCCGGTCGGCGAATGACACACGCGTGCGCAGGTATCGACATTATTAGTACCGAAGCCGGCGCGAATCAATTTCTGGACGAGATAGGTTTCTTCATTGGTGCAGCGGGACGAGGTGATGCCGCCGATCGCGTCGCGTCCGTATTTCGCCTGTATGCGCTTGAATTCGGAGGCAGCATAGTCAATTGCCTCGCTCCAGCTCACCTCACGCCACGGATCCTCAATGCTGGCGCGAATCATCGGCTTGGTAATACGGTCCTCATGCGTCGCATAGCCATAGGCGAAACGGCCCTTGACGCAGGAATGGCCCTCATTGGCCTTGCCCTCTTTCCAAGGCACCATCCGTACGAGTGTATTGCCGCGCATTTCGGCCTTGAAGGAGCAGCCGACGCCGCAATAGGCGCAGGTCGTGACGAGAGAATGTTCCGGCGTGCCGATTTCAATGACCGATTTCTCGTTCAGGGTCGCGGTCGGGCAGGCCTGAACGCAGGCGCCGCAGGAGACGCATTCAGATTGGAGGAAGGGCTCGTTCATCCCCGGCGACACGCGGCTTTCGAAACCACGCCCGGAAATGGTCAGAGCGAAAGTGCCCTGCACTTCCTCGCAGGCACGCACACAGCGGTTGCAGACGATACATTTCGAAGGATCGTAAGTGAAATAGGGATTCGACTCATCCTTCGGCAGGCGCAGATCCGAATCCTTGGCGAAATGATTGCTGCCCTCCATGCCGTAACGCACTTCGCGCAGGCCGACGGCACCGGCCATATCCTGCAATTCACAATCGCCATTCGCCGAACAGGTCAGACAATCGAGCGGATGGTCCGAGATATATAATTCCATGACGCCCTTGCGCAGACGGGCCAGGCGTTCCGTTTGCGTATGCACGACCATGCCGGCCGCAACGGGAGTCGTGCAGGAAGCAGGTGTTCCAGCCCGGCCTTCGATCTCGACGAGACAGAGCCGGCAGGAGCCGAAACTCGCAAGGGAATCAGTAGCGCAGAGCTTGGGGATCTGCGTCCCCATTTCCATGGCCGCACGCATGATCGATGTGCCTTCCGGAACGCTGATCTCCGTCCCATCGATGGTCAGCGTCACCTGACGTTCGGATTTGGAAGGCGGCGTACCGTAATCGATCTCCTGGATAAGCGACATGCTGGCGTCTCCTCGAATGGTTCCCGGACGCGCCAGAATGGTCCCAAGAGTGTCCCCGTGCGGTCCCAAGAGCGGTCCATAATGCGGGCCGTCCGTCGCGGCCCGCCGTTTGAAACTTTTTGCCCTTACGTGAGAACGGCCGAACCGCGGTTCCTCCACAGTTCGGCCGTCATCAGGCTCATTCCGCCGCCTCACGCATCGGGGCGGGCGTGAAATCATCCCTGAAATGCGTCAACGCACTCATCACCGGATAGGGTGTGAAACCGCCGAGCGCGCAAAGCGAGCCGAGCTTCATCGTCTCGCAGAGATCCTCGATGAGGGAGAGATTCTCTTCGACCGCGACGCCATGACGGATCTTGTCGAGGGTTTCCTGCCCGCGTGTCGAGCCGATGCGGCAAGGTGTGCATTTGCCGCAACTCTCATGGGCGCAAAATTCCATCGCAAAATGCGCCTGTTTCAGCATATCGACCGTGTCGTCAAAGACGACGATCCCGCCATGGCCGATAAGCCCGCCACGGGCGGCAAACGCCTCATAATCGAAGGGCGTGTCGAAAAGCTCCACCGGGAAATAGGCGCCGAGGGGGCCGCCGACCTGCACCGCCCGCACCGGCCGGCCGCTGCGTGTTCCGCCACCGAAGCCTTCGACGAGTTCCCCGAGCGTGACACCGAACGCCACTTCGACAAGGCCGCCATGGCGGACATTGCCAGCAAGCTGGATCGGCATTGTCCCGCGCGAGCGGCCCATGCCGTAATCCTTGTAGGTCGCCGCCCCTTCCGCCAGAATGAACGGGACGGTGGCCAGCGACATGACGTTGTTGATGACAGTGGGACAGCCGAAAAGCCCGACATGCGCCGGCAGCGGCGGCTTTGCGCGGACGAGGCCACGCTTGCCTTCGAGACTTTCAAGAAGTGCCGTTTCTTCACCACATACATAGGCGCCGGCACCGACCCGCACTTCCATATCAAAGGCGTTGCCGGATCCCATAAGGTCCGGTCCGAGCAAACCTGCCTGACGCGCGGCCTTGATCGCCGCATTCATCGTCTGCGTGGCATGCGGATATTCGGATCGCATATAGACATAACCATAGGTCGCACCGACGGCGAGCCCGGCGATTGTCATGCCCTCGATCACGCTGAAGGGATCCCCCTCCATGATCATGCGATCGGAAAAAGTCCCGCTATCGCCTTCATCGGCGTTGCAGACGATATATTTTCGGCCGGGTGGTGTCTGCGCGACCGTCCGCCATTTGATGCCTGTCGGGAAACCCGCGCCGCCCCTGCCCCGCAGACCGGATTCAACGACTTCCTCGACGGTCGCGGCGGCGCCAAGCGCAATCGCACGGGCCAGACCACGGTAACCGCCATGCGCGAAATAGGCATCGAGCGAACGCGGATCGATAACGCCGCAGCGCGCAAAGGTAAGCCGCTGCTGTTTCGCGAGATAAGGAATTTTCTCCGGTTCACCCAAACGCAGAGGATGCGCCTTGCCCTCCAG
Organism: Beijerinckia mobilis; assembly: GCF_000745425.1. Lineage (GTDB taxonomy): Bacteria > Pseudomonadota > Alphaproteobacteria > Rhizobiales > Beijerinckiaceae > Beijerinckia > Beijerinckia mobilis. The sequence continues at coordinate 33,436 of NZ_JQJH01000024.1, read as the reverse complement.
CATGCCGGCCACGATGAGGCCCGGAAGATCCTGCGCCGTCACCGGGCCATAAGCAATCCGGCCCTCGGCCGTCTCGACCTCGATCATCGGCTCCAGCCAGAAGAGCCCGCGCGAGCCGGTCCGGACGATCTCGACCAGAAGGCTGCACGTCGCAGCCTCCCGCATCAGGGCTTCGGCAACATCGTCCGCTCCGATGGCGATCGACGCCGCATCGCAAGAAATATAGCAACGCGCATTCATGAGCGCGCCTCCGCGACGAGTGCTTCCAGCTTGGCTGCATCAAGCCGCCCAACGGGACGTTCATCGAGCATCGCTGATGGCGCGACCGCACAAAGGCCGAGGCAAAACACCGGTTCGGCGGTCATGAGATGATCGGCAGTCGTTTCGCCAAGCCGGATACCCAGCCGTTGCTGGAGATCCTCTGCAAGCGCATCGCCGCCAGCCGCCTGACAAGCCTCGGCGCGACACAGTTTAAGGATGTGCCGGCCGGGCGGCTCTTGCCGGAAATCCGAATAAAAGGTCAGAACGCCGTGCACTTCGGCGCGCGACAAATTCAAAGCCCTGGCGACCATCGGCACGGCTTCAGCCGGAACGCAACCGAACACCTCCTGAAGCGCATGAAAGATCGGCAGGGTGGCGCCTTCCCGATCCTTGTGTCGCTCGACGATGGCTTCGGCCAGAGCTTCATCCCATGGTTCGTAAATCGCCATCAGGGTTTCCTCTCAATGCTTGTCCCTGCTTTTGATTATCCTTGCGAGAGGATGGTTCTCCGGGACACCAATACGAAATGGATTGAAAACGCTTATGTTTCAAGAGCTGCCCGAACCAAACGGAGAACCGGCGTAGCGCGAGCTTCCCCGCCAATCACGCCAGGGACGCGTTGAAAGAAATATGGTCCGTCAAGCAATAGGCAATCAATAATGATGTTTCGTGTTGCAATAGAACATTTCTATCAATATAGTCTTGCTATATACTAATTTATCTATTAAACAGCATTATCCCGATTGAATGATCTAAAATTCAATATTATTTTCATATGTTTATAAAATACAAGGAGCTTTGACGCTCCTCGGAGCCCAATGAGGGACTATGGGACCTTCGACGGAGCGGAACCGGCGGAGAAAACCTCGCCGCTGCCATCCCCCTTCCCGCCGCAACAAGGCTCATGGAACAGCCTGTGGAGCGGCAGTCTCAAAGGGAGTGAAACGCCATGCATTCACACGAAAGGCGCCGACGCATTCATTCAAAAACCTGTTCCATTTTCGTGAGGAAGAATGCACTTTGATGGGAAGCCGCAAACACGGCAATTCACCCGCAAGAGGTGAAATGGCAACGGGAGGCTATTCGGTTCAGTGATCGATAAACTGGAATTTCTTCTCGCCCTTGCACGCGAGGGCCATTTCGGCCATGCCGCCGAGGCTTGCGGTGTCACACAACCCACATTGTCGGCGGCGATCAAACAACTCGAAGATATTTTGGGTGTTCGTCTCGTCAACCGCGCCTCGCGTTTCCAGGGCTTCACCGCTGAAGGTGAACGCGTCCTTGATTGGGCACGCCGCATTGTCGCCGACACGCGCGCCATGCGCCGCGAGATTCAGGGTTTGCGCAGCGGCCTCACAGGCCACGTGCGGATTGCGGCCATCCCCACCGCCCTGCCGATCGTCGCCGCGCTGACGACACCGTTCCGCGCACGCCATCCCCATGTCCGCTTTACCGTGCTCGGACGTGCATCAACACAGATACGCGAAATGATCGCGGCAGTAGAGATCGAGGCAGGGATCACCTATCTCGATCACGAGCCTCTCGGCCGCGTCAAAAGCCTGCCGCTTTACCGGGAGGATTATCGCCTCGTCGTAGCCTCTGTCTCGGAGACGAGCAAACGCAGCGAGATCTCCTGGCACGAGGCTGCGTCCCTGCCCTTGTGCCTGTTGTCACCCAATATGCAGAATCGCCGTATCATCGACGAATTGCTGGGCACCGACCGCTCCCCCGACAAGGTCGTGCTGGAAACCGATTCCCTCACCGTACTCATGACACATCTACAAACCGGAGCGTGGACCAGCATCATGTCGAGCAAGCTCGCGAACATGCTCGGCAATGTCCCTGGCCTCGTCTCTATCCCGCTCGTCGATCCTGTCGTCCAGCATTCAATCGGGCTGGTCGTCTCCGCCGACGATCCGATGATCCCATTGACGGCAGCCCTATTCAGCGAGGCACGCCAACTCGTGAAAATATTCGAGGAGAGCCAGGAAGCTGCGAATGTACCGGCCTAACCCCCGATATGAGATGCGACTATGCCGGCCCGCCGCCGAATCTCGATCGTGACTATGCCGGCCTGCGGCCGGCAACGGGGAGAAGGACAGGAATCAAGCCTCGACCTCCGGCGGGAGAGCGAGGTCTTCGTCCGGCTCAACCTCATCGCAGGAATTCAGCGCAGGCCCTAATTCAGCGCGTAGCCGGGCGACAAGACAGCGGACCTTCGGCAAAAGAAAACGGCGTTGCGGATAAACGGCCCAGATCGGTTCGTCACTCGCCCGCATGTCGTCAAGCACGACTTCAAGGGCGCCGGAGGCAATGTGCGGCAGCACATAAAATTCCGGCAATTGACACAGGCCCATGCCGGCGACCGCCGCATCGACGATTGCGATGCCGCTATTCGAGCGCCAACGCCCCTTGGGACGGAACACCTGGTCGCTCCCATCAACATGAAAATGCCATGTGGAGACAGTGCCGATCAGACATTCATGGTCAGCGATATCGGCAAGTGTCTGCGGTCGTCCGACGCGATCGAGATAGGTGGGGGCCGCGCAAAGATAAAGCCGGCGATAGGCGATGCGCGATCCGATGAGCCGTGAATCCGCAAGCTGGCCCGTTCGGATCGCGAGATCATAACCTTCGGAGACGAGATCGACGACACGATTGGTCAGATCGATCGTCACCGAAAGCTTGGGATTTTCCTGCGCATAGCGGCGCACGATCGGTGCCACGAAACGTTCGCCCATGGCGCTGGAACAGGTCAGTCGCAACTCGCCCTGAGGCTCACCGCCGCCCAAGACCATGGCAAAGGCTTCATCACGTTCATGAATGATCCGTTGAAACTGATCCGCCAGCGCCCGCCCGGTTTCTGTCAGCGTGACGGCGCGCGTCGTGCGGAGAAAAACCTGGGCCTGCAATTCGCTTTCAAGGCGGGCAATCACCCGGCTGACGTGAGATGTCGAGACGTCCAGAGCCTTGGCGGCACGCGCAAAACTGCCGGTCATCGCGACCGCAACGAATTCGTCAATGCCATCCCAACGGCTCATTCCATTATCCCTATACGGCAATAATGAATTGCACGACACGCCCTTTTTGTCGATCAATCCATGAAGCACAATAGAAAAAATTAATGGTGGGTGGAAGCGACAATGAGAGAAGTCGGTGCCGGCTCCCTGGATGCCGGTCCCTTGAGCCTGGATGCGCGAGCAAAATGCGGTCGAAATCCCTCTCGCAGGGCCGCCACAAGGCGTAGCTTTGCACCGGACGCCGACAAGAGAACGGATCCCTGTCAGGAACGGTCCGGGCCACGCAATCGTCAAGACGAAACCGAAGATTCCGTTATAGCCCCTTCCCATCATCCCGCTCTGGCTGACCACGCATATCGCGCTTTACAAGGTCTCGGCAGATCACCTGTTGCACCGTGGCGCGAGTAGGAATCATTCACGTTGTTTTGTTGTGTGATGCATCTTCCTGCCCATTGCCCGGTTTCCTAAGGTCGAACGGATACGAACCATCGCATCCCGTTCCGGCAACATTTTCAGAAATGCAATTCCGGCGGCAGTGCCAGGATTGACGAAACGACGCGGCATCGTCTGCGCGTAGTTTAAAGGGAGTAGACATGACTATTTTCACACATGTGACGGTCGGCACCAATGATCTCGGCAAAGCCCGCGAATTTTACGACAAGGTGCTCGGAACCTTGGGCTATACGCGCTCGGCCGATCTCGGCGATAACGGCTCGATCTGGGGCGAGAACGGCTCACCCTCATTTTTCGTGCTCAAGCCCGCGAATGGGCAACCGGCAACGGTCGGCAACGGTGTCACCGTGAGCTTCCGCGCCCCCAATCGCACCGCCGTCAAGGCCTTCCATGAGGCGGCCCTCGCCCTTGGCGCCAAGGATGAAGGTGCAGTTGGCGAACGTGGTTGGGCGCCGAATGCCTATGCCGGCTATGTACGCGACCTCGACGGCAACAAGCTTGCCGTCTACAGCTTCACCGCCGACTAATCCGGGCTAGCAAAAGAGCTGGAGCCGGAGATCCGAACATTTCCCGTTTCGGCCCCGGCTCCTTCTCCCCAGCCCGCGAAGTTTCCGAATTTTCCGCATCAACAATCGGGAAATTCGGGAACACTCAAATCTGCCTGAACAATCGCTTTCCTGGCATTGGACGATCGGCATCTATTCAGCAGGGATCCACATGAGTCTTGAGACCGTTTCGGAAAATCGGAGCTTTGGGGGCACACAGGGCGTCTATCGCCACGCTTCAAGTTCCACGAAGACGGATATGACTTTTTCCGTCTTCGTTCCCGCGCATGCGCAGGGAAGCCGGCTGCCCGTGGTCTGGTATCTTTCCGGATTGACCTGCACACATGCCAATGTCACGGAAAAAGGCGAGTTTCGCCGGGTCTGTGCCGAACTTGGCCTGATCTTCGTCGCGCCGGACACCTCGCCACGCGGCGAAGGCGTTCCCGATGATCCCGCAGGCGCCTACGATTTCGGCCTCGGCGCGGGTTTTTATGTCAACGCGACGCAAGAGCCCTTTGCCCGCAATTATCACATGTGGAACTATATCACCCAGGAACTGCCCGCGCTCGTCGCCGAGCATTTTCCGATTGATACCGGACGGCAGTCGATTACCGGCCACTCAATGGGTGGCCATGGTGCCCTGACCATCGCCCTCACCTATCCGGAACGGTTCCGGTCTGTTTCCGCTTTCGCGCCAATTGTTGCGCCCGGTCAGGTTCCCTGGGGAGAGAAAGCGCTCGGGGGCTATCTTGGCGCCGACAAGACACTCTGGCGCAAACACGATGCCGTCGCACTCATCGAGGACGGCGCACGGATACGTGACCTTCTCGTCGATCAGGGCGAGGCGGACCAGTTTCTCCAACAGCAATTGCGGCCCGAACTGCTAAAGGCGGCATGTGAAAAAGCTGGAATCCCTCTGACGCTACGCCTGCAGCCTGGATATGATCACAGCTATTATTTCATCTCGACCTTTATGGAAGACCATCTGCGCTGGCATGGCAAACGCCTGCTAGAGTCATAGAGTGTACGGTTACATCATTGCGATCGCTCGTATATGAATGAACCACACCGACGGGAAAAAATTCCTCACGACAAGTTGTGAGCATATAAACAAATTAACTTCTCCTTCGGCAAGTCTTCTTGGTAAAATCGTATGTGCCATGGATATGACAGATGCGTCACTGTCATATCCATGGCCCGGCCGATCTTGTATCACCGGTCTTTATCCCCAACTTGCTGAACATTCTCAAAATTCCCGCCGATGCGGGAAATTTTCCATTCAGTCTTTTAGATGTATTCAAAACAACAAGTATATGGATACGCATAAAGGCTGATTGCAATCGACGCACAAACATCGAATATGAATATGGTATCCAGTGCGGAAGTCGCAAAAAATCTGGAGCCACACAGGGCAGGAACGAGAAGGACGGCTATGAAGAAATTGTCCGCAGCGGCATCGGCGGCCGCATTAATCCTTGTTCTCCAAGGTGGATGGGGCAGCCCCGCCCAAGCGAACGATAAGTTGAACCAATTGTCGCAAAGTGACGACAATTGGGTAATGCCCGGAAAAAATTATAATTCCGACAATTACAGCCAGTTGACGCAGATCAACCGTGATAATGTCAAAAACCTCAAGGCGGCCTGGTCGTTTTCCACCGGTGTGCTCAATGGACACGAGGGTGCGCCATTAGTTGTCGATGGCAAGATGTTCATCTCCGCGCCATTCCCCAACACCACATTCGCACTTGATCTCGACGATCCCGGCACGATTCTCTGGGAAGACAAACCCAAGCAAAATCCCGCGGCGCGTGCCGTTGCATGCTGCGATGTCGTCAATCGTGGCCTCGCTTATTGGCCGGGTGACAACAAAACGCCACCGCTGGTTCTCAAGACTTTGCTTGATGGTCATATTGTCGCCCTGAATGCGAATACGGGCGAAACCTTCTGGAAAATGGAAAATTCCGACATCAAGGTCGGCTCGACTCTGACGGTTGCCCCCTATGTCGTCAAGGATGTCGTTCTCGTCGGCTCCTCCGGCGCGGAACTCGGCGTGCGCGGCTACGTAACCGCATATGATGTCCGCACCGGCGAGCAGAAATGGCGTGCTTATGCGACCGGTCCCGATGAGGATCTGCTGCTCGCCAAGGATTTCAACATCAAGAACGCCCATTATGGCCAGAAGGGCCTCGGCCTCGCCACCTGGGAAGGCGACGCCTGGAAGATCGGTGGCGGCACCAACTGGGGCTGGTATGCCTTTGATCCCGGTACCAATCTCGTCTATTTCGGCACAGGCAATCCCGCGCCCTGGAACGAAACCATGCGTCCAGGCGACAACAAATGGACAATGACCATTTTCGGCCGCGACGTCGATACGGGCGAAGCCAAATTCGGCTATCAGAAGACTCCGCATGACGAATGGGATTATGCCGGTGTCAACGTCATGATGCTGTCCGACCAGAAAGATGCGAGCGGCAAGATGCGTAAGCTGCTGACGCATCCGGATCGCAACGGCATCGTCTATACGCTAGACCGTACCAATGGCGATCTCGTATCGGCCAACAAGATTGACGACACCGTCAATGTGTTCAAGAAAGTCGATCTGAAATCCGGCACGCCTGTGCGCGATCCCGAATTCGGCACGCGGATGGATCATCTCGCGCGGGATGTCTGCCCCTCGGCCATGGGCTACCACAACCAGGGCCATGATTCTTACGATCCGAAGAGACAATTGTTCTTCATGGGCATCAACCATATCTGTATGGATTGGGAGCCCTTCATGCTGCCCTATCGCGCCGGACAATTCTTCGTCGGTGCGACACTGAATATGTATCCAGGCCCCAAAGGCGACCGCCAGAACTTCGAGGGTCTAGGCCAGATCAAGGCCTATAATGCCATCACCGGCAATTTCAAATGGGAGAAGATGGAGCGTTTCGCCGTATGGGGCGGCACGCTGGCGACCGCCGGAAATCTCGTCTTCTACGGAACGCTTGACGGCTACATCAAGGCACGTGACAGCGATACCGGCGAACTTCTGTGGAAATTCAAGCTTCCTTCCGGCGTCATCGGTTATCCGATCACCTATACTCATAAAGGCACACAATTCGTCGCCATCAATTATGGCGTTGGCGGATGGCCGGGCGTCGGTCTCGTCTTCGACCTCCAGGATCCGACGGCCGGTCTCGGTGCGGTCGGTGCCTTCAAAAAACTCGCCCATTACACACAGATGGGTGGCGGCGTCATGGTCTTCTCGCTCGATGGCAAGGGACCCTTTGATGACCTGACAGTCGGCGAATTCGCCGCCAATAAATAATAATCTCAAAATAATAATCTCAAGCACAATTGCCACGTGGCACAGACCCATGCCCGCGCCACGCGGCAATCGACGAAACGTCCTGTTCAGAAAAAATCAAGAAAATCCGCACCGTCGTCCTGCGGCAGAGAACGGCAGGCACGGGTGAAGCAGGATGAGGGAACGACATTCGTCCCTCGATGCACCGCTCCAACGCCATCACACCATGAACTTTGATGGTGATTCGGGGCAAAGCATTGCACGAGAGGACGCGATAAGCCAAGGAGCCGAAGCCATGCGCGGTCATCGCCGGTTATTCAAGAGTTTTTTCAACGGTCTGATCTTCGTGACCCTGGGTGGTCAAGCGCTGGCTGAAGTCCCGCAAGACGAGCTTAAAATCTGCGCCGCCCAGAATGAACCACCCTATTCCATGAAAGATGGGACCGGCTTTGAAAACCGTATCGCGGTTGCACTGGCCGCTGCCATGGATCGCAAGCCAGTCTTCGTCTGGTCAGAAAAGCCGGCGATCTATCTTGTTCGCGATTATCTCGACAAAAAAGCCTGCGATGTCGTCATTGGCATCGACAGTGGCGATCAGCGTGTGCAGACAAGCCTCCCTTATTATCGTTCGAGCTATGTCTTCATCTCGCGGGCGGACCAAGATCTCGATGTCGATTCATGGCACGATCAACGTCTGCTGAAAACCGGACATATCGCCGTATCCTTCGGCTCTCCGGGAGAAGTCATGCTGAAAGAGATCGGCAAATATGAAGACAACATGGCCTATCTCTATTCACTGGTTAATTTCCGGTCTCCACGCAATCAATATACGCAAATTCCACCTGCGCGGCTCGTTAGCGAAGTCGTGATGGGCAATGCCGATATCGCCGTTGCCTTCGCCCCCGAGGTCGGCCGCTACATAAAGAATTCCACAACCCCCTTGCGCATGGCTGTCATCAAGGAAGACGTCTTGCGCAGCGATGGCTCCCCTATGGCGTTTCAATATGATCAATCCATAGGTATCCGCAAGGATGACAATGTTCTCCTGCAAGCCGTCAACGCCGGGCTTGAAAAGGCCAGGCCTCAAATCCTCAAAATCCTCACGGATGAAGGCGTGCCGGTCATCCACAAAGGCACCTGAGAGACATGCGACAATCCTGCGGTAAAATTTGGGACAAGTGGTCTGGACATACGATGAATAAAAAGAATTTCCTGAGAAGCGTGAGTTTTGGTTTCTTTGCGACCGCGATCAGCGCCGCGGCCTTGACGCAAACGACGACTCTCGACCTCCGCAACACGGTAACGGGTCAGCCGCTCGATCTTTCCGACGCGCTCCCCGAGGGTCGCGATACGGAAGGCGTCAAGAAATTTCTGGCGACCGGCCATAATCCTTACAATTCAGACAAAAGCTGTCTCCGCACCGGGTCGGAAATCTTTCTGACCGCATGTTCAGGATGTCACGGCCATCTCGCCGAAGGCAAGATTGGTCCCGGTCTCAATGATAATTACTGGACCTATCCGAAGAACATGACCGATCAGGGTCTGTTCGAGACGATTTTCGGCGGAGCCCAGGCGCAAATGGGTCCGCAATACGGAAATTTGTCTCTGGATGAAATTCTGCAGGTCATGGCCTGGGTCCGTCATCTTTACAAGGATGGCGTCGACGATGCGCCATGGCTGACGGATCAGGAAAAGGCCAGTTTTTCGTCATACAATCCGCATGAGGCCGAGATCCCCGAGAATGCGCCAGGCCTCTGCTCCGGACGCTCCGTCACGACACAGAATGACAAATAATATCGTTCCAATAATCTGATTCAACATCCAATGAAGGGCGGCATGTGCTTGCGCTAAGGCAACAGCGAGGCAATTTACACCGTCGTCCTATTTCATCCTATTCGTCATGGAGAACCATGCCGAATGTCCCTGGGGCACAGTCACCCCTCGGAACAATCAGTGATCGGGAGGAAATCATGCTCAAGAAAATTGCCGGCGTTGTTACACTTTCCTGCATCATCGGTGGCGGGCTCACCGCTATCTCCACGCAAGCCTCTGCTTATGATGGCCAAACCTGCGTCGCGCCGGGCAATTGCTGGGAACCGAAACCGGGTTTCCCCGCCAAGATCGCGGGTACGAAATTCGACCCCCGGCATAGCCCGAAGGAGCTCGCCAAACAGAGCATCTCCATCGCCGCCATGGAAGATCGCAACAAGAAGCGCGTTGACGCTTTCAAGAAAACGGGCAATTTCGTCTATGAAGTGAATAAGCTGACCGACTGATTTTCGACGCCGGCTTTCGCAGTATGAGAGTGCTGCAGCAGTATTATCAGTCATTCGTCGGCCTGTTCTGACTGTGAATATTGACGCATGATTATGTGATCATGCGTCACATTCACGATTCTATCCTAGCAGCTTTTACAGGTGGCCGAATATCAATAGAGCCGTTCGGAATCATCCGATCATACTCCAGAGCATTTCGCTTTCCGAGGAAATCGTTCCGCGATTCCATGAGAGTGAGGATGCTCAATCCTGTCTTGATGGTGCATTTCGGAAACATCTCGAAGCCCTCCAAGGCTCCAGCCTGCGGCCGCAGCCGCGACCTCCCGGACAGGAAGATCCCTCATGAGCGCCGTGTCCTTTAATACGCCCTCATTCGATCTCTCGTCATGGCGCGACGCGGCAAAAGCGTTGCAACATCAGATCGGCAGCATCATTCTCGGTCAGGAACGGGCGATCGAATTCATCACCATCGCTATTTTCGCGCGCGGCCATGTGCTTCTGGAAGGTGATGTCGGTACTGGCAAAACCACTTTGCTGCGCGCTTTCTCCCATGCCATCGGCGGCGCTTTCGAGCGGATCGAAGGCACAAGCGATCTGATGCCCTCCGATCTGATCTATAACAGCTATCTCAACGCCCAGGGTCAGCCGCGTGTCGATCCAGGCCCTCTGCTGCGGCACGGTGAGACGCTTTCAATCTTCTTCTTCAATGAAATCAACCGGGCACGGCCTCAGGTCCATGCCATGCTCCTGCGTCTGATGGCGGAGCGCAGCCTGTTCGCGTTCGACCGCGACTATAGCTTTCCATTCGTCCAGGTTTTCGCCGATCGCAATCGCGTCGAACGGGAAGAAACATTCGAGCTTCCTGCGGCGGCCCGTGATCGCTTCTTCATGGAGGTCCATATTGAGGCGCCGGAGGATCCCGAGATCCGGCGGCAATTGATCTTCGATACACGTTTTCATGATACCGACCGGCTGATCGAGTCAACACGCGCGGCGACAGTCGATTACCGTTTACTCGATGATGTCGCGCGGGCAATTCAGGATCAAGTCTATACGAGCCCAACACTGCAACATTATGTCGTCACGCTGTGGGATGCCCTGACACGTCCCGCCGACCATGGCATCGAGATCGAAAACGTCGATATGGAACGGCTTGTTCAGGGTGGAGGCAGCCCACGCGGCTTGGCCTTTCTCGTAAAGGCTGCGCGTGTACGCGCCTTTCTGCAAGGCCGCGACATTCTGCTGCCGGAAGATATACGCGAGGTTTTCTTCGAGACGGTGGGTCATCGCGTCTTTTTCGATCCGATTTATGAAATGCGGCAGGAGAATTTGTCTCGCGCTCTGTGCCGCGCCGTTCTCGCAACTGTCCCCGCGCCGTGATGCCTGGAGCAGAGACCCGCATGAACGAGGAAGCACTTCTGGCCTACCGCGTCCGTCAATTGCTGCATACGACGAAACCGGGTTTTCATCGCGGAGCAATGTCTGGCAGCACAGGACTGTTCCGCGACCACGTCCCCTTTTCGCGCCATCCCGAGACGCGCAGGATCGATTTGCGCGCGACCTTGCGCGATCCATTCGGAGATATCCATGTCCGGCGTTTCACGCCGAAATGTGCTGTCGATGTCTATGCGCTGGTCGATCTGTCGGCATCCATGGCTTATCAGGGCTGGGCTTCAAGGCAGGAATTGGTAAGGGATCTCTGTATCGCGCTTGCGCGCGCGGCCTATCGTTACGGCGATGCTTTCGGCATGCTTGGCGCGGATACAAAGATTCATGAGGATTTCACCATAAAGCCATCGCGACGGCCGGGCCTCGAAACGCTCATCATTGATAAATTCGACCGCGTTCCTTCGGCTGGAGCCAATGCTTCTGGCTTGCGCGAGGCCCTCCCCTACCTTGCCGGACACGCGAAACTCGTCTTTTTGCTGTCAGATTTCCGTTTCCCCCTCGCCTTTACGGACCGTCTACTTGAGGATCTTGGGCGGCATGACATCGTACCGATCGTCATCGAGGATACAGCGGAGCACAACAATCTACCGTCCTGGGGCTTGATGAAACTGCGCGATCTCGAAACAGGCGCCGAGCGCCTCCTGTTTCTGCGTCCCTCCTTGCGCAAAAAGCTGATCGACGCCGCCACGGAACGCAAAGACGCCCTGCACCGCCTTTTCCTGCGGCACAGACAAGCCCCCGTCTATGTCACCGACCGCCTCGATATTGATGCCGTCTCCCAGCAACTCATGGAGACGTAATGCCGGTCCTGCGTCTGCTTCTTGTCGCCTTCATCCTGTGCGGCGCGACCGCCAAGGCCCAAATCCTCTCCATCGAGCGGCAGGCCCCGCGTCCCTTCGGCTATTTTCTTGGCGATCTTCTCAATTTCGACATCACCATCACGGCAGAAAAAGGCTGGGACCTGCAACGCGCCTCGCTTCCGCGCCCGGGTCCCATCACCTATTGGCTGGATTTGCGCCGTCTCTCCGTCGAGGGAAGCCCGGCTTCGGGCAAATGGCGGCTGCATCTCACCTATCAGAATTTCTACGATACGCTCGATACGCGGCAATTGACCGTGCCCGGGCTGACACTGACCTTCCACTCCGGCGCGGCTTTGGCGCAGGCGCAGGTGCCGCCATGGGGCTTCAACGTCTCTCCCTTGCGGGAAGTACAACCGGCGTTCAATGATCCGCAAGACCTCCTGCGCCCCGACACGCCGCCGCCGCATATCGACCAGCGGAATGATCGTCTCGGCGTCATCATCAGTGGCGTTCTTGCCTTGCTATCGCTGACTGGGCTCGCTTTCGAGCGCGGCTGGTGGCCGTTTCATCATCGCCCGAGCCGACCCTTCTCTCAGGCCGCAAGACTTGTGCACAGACACATCGGGCATGACGACAATAGCATTCCCGGAGACCGTTTCAGAAATGCGCTGCTGGCCATGCACCGGGCCATCGATATGAAAGCTGGCCGCCGATTGTTCTCGGAAGACATCGCCAGTTTTCTCGTTCAGCATCCGGCCTACAAAAAGGAAGCGGAAAGCTTCGCCCGTTTCTTCGCCTCATCGCATCGTGCCTTTTTCGCCAGCGACGAACGTGGTGCACAAACCATTTTGCCACCAGATTCCCTGCTTGCCTTCAGCCGGCAACTCGCCACGATCGAAAGAGCAGCGGAATGAACGGCGGTTTTCAATCTCCCCTGTTTCTTTGGCTGTTGCCACTCGCCATCCTGCCTTTCTTCACGGATATTCTGCGCGCGCATGCATATCCCTCGACCGAGGGATTGCCACGCGATGATCTTTCACGACTCCTGGAATGGGCTCTGCCCGCCATCGCCGCGCTGGCAATCGGATCTGTCATTGTCGCATTGGCTGGCCCCTATAGTGGCGGCGGGGCAGTCAAGCGTATCGGACAAGGTGCCGAGACGATTTTGCTCATCGATCGCAGCGGAAGCATGAACGAGACATTCGCCGGGCATACTCCCAGGGGTGATGAAATTTCCAAGGCCGGTGCTGCACGTCATGTGCTGGAAGATTACGTGCGGCATCGTCTCCACGACCGTTTCGGCGTCGTCGCTTTTTCCACCGCTCCCATCGCTGTGCTGCCGATGACGGATCATACGGATGCGGTCCTCGCCGCTGTCGCCTCCATCGATCGTCCCGGACTCGATTATACGGATATCGGCAGAGGTCTTGCGATGGCGCTGAGCGCATTGGAACGGGAATCCGTCCAGCCCTCGCGCGCCATCCTGCTGGTTTCCGATGGAGCAGCCGTCATCAGCCATGAAGTGCAGGACAAACTGATGGCCGGCTTCACCCGCACGCCGGTTCATCTTTACTGGCTGTTTCTGCGCGCGGCCAATGCCAATGGTATTACGACGCCTCCGGCACCCGGCGAGGACACATCCCAGTCCATGCCGGAACGCCACCTGGATCGTTTCTTCAAGAAACTGGGCATTCCCTACAGGGCTTTCGAGGTCGAAAATCCCGATGCCGTCGAGGAAGCCGTCGCCGAAATCAGCAGGCTGGAGACGCGGCCGATTACCTACGAGGAGCGCGTGGCGTCATATGATCTGACCCCGATCGCCGTTGGCGTCAGCCTTGGCGCGATCTGTCTACTGCTGCTTGCCAAGGCCATCGAGACGGGCATGTCACCGTCGATTAACCCGGTTCTCGCGCATCCAGCAGCCCTCGGCGGAAAGGGCAAAGGGACGATAAAGCGGGACGGGAAGGAAAGCGACCATGCCCGTTCGTGATAAAGCGATGACGTTGCTGTCGTTTATGCGGCCGGCGCGACCCATTCTCCTCGCTACTCTGCTCGCCGTCTCCCTCGGCGCACTCATCTTTTTCGGCCAGGCGCTCATAAGCCACAATGCGGACAATCAGCTCATTGACACCCTGCTCTCCGGACATGACATCACCATCGCCGATCATGCCATGCCAGAGGTGCTCTTCGCCCGCGCGCAATTCCTGATGACACATAACAAATTGGATGAAGCGCAATCGCTCGTCGACAAGCTCGATCACGGCGCCGATACGCCGCTGCTCACCGCAGCGCAATACAATCTGGCAAATGCGCGACTGCGAAAGGCGTTTGACTTCATCGAGAATACGCGGATCGATCAGGCCGAACCCCTCGTCAATCTCGCGCGCGCCGGTTATCGCCGCTCTCTCGGCATCGACCCGGAATTCTGGGATGCCCGATACAATCTCGACGTCGCAATGCGCCTCATCCGGGATTTTCCGGGTTACGAAAAGACCCTTGGCGACGAAATGGTGGCGAAACCCAAAGAATTATGGACCGATCTGCCCGGCAAGCCGAAAGGTTTGCCATGAACGATCATGCATCTTCGCCGAGACCGTCCGGGTTTCGGTTCAAGGGAATGACGGATGTTCGCTTCTGGCTCCTGCTAGCCGCCGCGCTGTTCCTCGTCATTGGTCTGCTGCTGCCCTCACCCGGCAAGCCTTCGAAAGGGGTCGATCTTCTCGTCGTCGTCGATATCACCGGCAGTATGAATACACGCGACTACATGCGCAACGGGCAGCCGATGAGCCGACTGGAAGCCGTCAAAGCCGATCTGCGCGCCGCTCTGCCGCATCTACCTTGCCCCGCGCGTATCGCCCTCGCCATCTTCACCGAACGGCGGCCGTTTCTTCTGTTCGAGCCGATCGATGCCTGTGCCTCCTTCGAGGCGGTCGATAAAGCCATCAATGCGCTCGATTGGCGTATGGCCTGGGAGGGTGACAGTCATATAGCCTCGGGCCTTTATCAGGCGATCGACATGGCGGCGGAGCTGCATACGGATCTCCTGTTCGCAACAGACGGACAGGAGGCGCCGCCATTGCCGGCGACGGGCGCGCCGGAATTTCGGGGCGACATCAGCAAGGTCAAGGGGCTGATCCTCGGCACGGGAGCATCGGGGCTCTCCCCCATTCCGAAATATGACGAAAACGGGCGCGAGATCGGCTTTTACAAAATGGAGGATGTCCAGCAGGAAAACCGCTTTGGGGCGCCACCTCCCGACGCCGAAAAGCGCGAAGGCTATCAAGCGCGCAATGCACCCTTCGGCGCTGCCATGCCGAAGGGAAATGAACATCTGTCCTCGGTCCGCGAGCCCTATCTCACGGAACTGGCTGCAAAAACCGGACTTTCCTATGCGCGGCTGACGAATGAACCCACATTGACGGCCTCACTCGAAGACACCCTCCATCTTCAGGAAATGGGACATCCCAAAAATATGAGTGCCATCGTCAATGGCCTCGCCCTCCTTTGTCTTCTCGCAGTCTATGGCCTTATCCCATTGGTCGTGGCCGCGAGGGTATGGCGCCGTACGCGCCGGCTCGTTCACAAACATTCGGAGCAATATCCTCATGAAAACTTCCGTCGCCGCCTTCACATTTCTGGCGCTCGCATTCCTGACCGCACAGCCCGCCACCGCCCATGGTCCGACGCCGCAAAAAGTTGAGGAAAAAATCTCCGTCACAGCCGATCCAAAGGCCGTTTGGGCACTCATCGCCAATTTTGGTGATGTTGCCAAATGGAATTCGGAAGTGTCCGCGAGTGAATCGCCGGAAGGCAATACAGTCGGTGCCACACGCAAGCTCACCCTCAAGGGAGGCGCCACGATCACTGAAGATCTCGATGAATATGATCCGGCGAATATGACCTATAGCTACCGTCTCGATGAAGGCAATCTCGAAGCCCTGCCGGTCAGCTTCTATTCGGCAACGATCAAGGTCGAGCCCGGAGAAAACGGCGGCAGCACCGTCGAATGGTTTGGCCGCCTTTATCGCGGCGATACCGGCAATTTCCCGCCCGAAAATCTGAACGACGAAGCCGCCGTCAAGGCCGTGAGCACCTTCTTCAAGACCGGTCTCGAAAGCCTGAAATCCAAGGCCGAGCATAAGTCGTGACCCGGGCGAATCCTATCAATAGGATCCTCGTCCTTCCGCTCTTTCTGTTGGCCCTCTCGAGGCCACTGGAACGCGTATGCGCCGCCGATCTCATCCCGGTCGTCGATCAGGAGAAAAGCCGTCTTCTCATTATCGACCCGGTAGAAGACCGGATCCGCCGCGAAATCGGCTTGACAAAAGGACCCGTCGGTATCACCGCGGACGTATCCTCCGGACAGCTCTTCGTGACACATCCCGAGACGGGCCAATTGTCGATCATCACCCTCGCCAATGTGGAACCTGTGCAGACCATCTCCGTCGGCGGTGCGCCATTCGGCATCCTGCATCTCCCGGGCGGTGAACTGGTCTATGGCGATTGGGCCAGCGCGCAATTGATCCGCTACGATCCGATCGCGCGCAAGGAGCTGGCGCGCGTCACGGTCGGTGCCTCTCCGGCTGCTATCGTCGCCGACCGACAAGGGCGCTTTCTCTATGTCGCCAGCCAGGAGACAGACACCGCCGCCGTGGTCGAAACGAAAGACTTCTCGCTGATTGCGACCATCAAGGTCGGCAAGGGTCCCTTCGCGCTTGCGCTCGCTCCCGATGACAAGACGCTCTATGCGGCCAATGTCAGAAGCGGCACCGTCAGCGTCATCGATACGGCGACCCGGAGGGTGCGGGCGGAGGTGAAGACCGGCGGCATGCCCTATGGGCTCGCTGTCACCCGGGACGGCCGGGAGCTGCTCGTCGTCAACCAGCATATGGGCGCGCTGACTGTCGTCGATACGCAGACACTCGCAATCAAGACCACGATCAAGGTCGGCCGCTATCCGGAAGGAATAGCACTGGCACGAGCGGCGGGTCATGCAGAAGAAAAAGCCTATGTCATGAACTGGATGTCGGGCGATGTTTCCGTCATTGATTTGCATGAAGAGACGTCGGTCGCACGCATCAAGACCGGCGGGGGTCCACGCACGGCGGTTCTTCTGTCAAAGTAAAGCAGGAACAAGTATGTCTCATGCCAGGCAGGCCAATGCGAGAAGCTGTTCCAGACTGTCGATATCGACATAGGACTTCGGCAAGGCTGCACCACCGAGATGCCTGAACGGTTTGCCGGGCTCTCCGAGATCGCTCAAGACCGTCGTGGCGCCACTGAAATCTTCCTGGTCGGAATAGAAGCTCGGCGTCGCCACAATTGTGACACCCGCCTGCCGGGCCGCCTCGATTCCGTTGCGTGAATCTTCGAACGCGATGCAATGGGCGGCCGGACAGCCAAGCGCGGTCAAAACATGATTGTAAACGTCGGGTGCCGGTTTCTTGGCCTTGACCTGATCCCCGGCTCCGATCACCCTGAACCAGGAGAGGCTAGCCGGCCCGAGAAGCGACTTAAGCAACGCCTCGACATTGGGAAGCGATGTCGTCGTCGCGATCGCCAGGGTGATTTTTCTGGCGCGGGCTTCACGGATCAGCCGTAGAACTCCCGGCCGTGCAATGACCTGTTTCTTCTCCATGAAGGACGCATAATGCGCGTTCTTCTCCGCATGAATATCACCGAGGCGCGCAAGGGCCATGGTCGCCCCGGCCGGGTTCCAGCCTTCGATATAATGGCGGATCCGCTCCTTGCCTCCGGTAACCTTCAACAATTCCCGATAAAGCGCCTCATCCCAATGCCAATCGAGCCAGAAGGTCCCGAAAGTGGCGTTGAAGGCTGCGCGGTGCAGTTCTTCCGTCTCGGCGAGCGTGCCATCGACATCGAAAATGAGGGCCTCAAGCGGCATTACGCTGGCTTCCGTTCGCTCCGGCGCGGATCGCCTCGATATTCTGTCTGTAGCGTTCCGGACCGCCCTTGAACACGGCAGAACCCGCGACCAGCGTATCGGCGCCAGCCTCGACAACCTGCCTGGCGGTTTCGGGATTGATGCCGCCATCGACCTCAATGCGGATCGGCCTCTCGCCAATCATACGTTTCAGTCCCGCGACCTTGTCGATCGCCGCCGGAATAAAAGCCTGTCCGCCAAAACCTGGATTGACCGACATCACCAGGACGAGGTCGATCAGATCGAGCACATGTGCGACCGTGTCGATCGGCGTCGCTGGATTGAGTACGACACCCGCCTGTTTACCAAGCGCCTTGATCGCCTGCAATGAGCGGTGCAGGTGCGGGCCAGTCTCGACATGGATCGAGATGAGGTCGGCGCCCGCGTCCGCGAAAGCCGCGAGAAAAGGATCGCAGGGGGCAATCATGAGATGCACGTCGAAAAGGATCGACGTATGCGGACGCAGCGCCGCGACGACGGCTGGGCCGATGGTGATATTGGGCACGAAATGGCCGTCCATGACATCGACATGCACCCAATCGGCGCCGGCAGCGGCAATGGCACGCACTTCCTCGCCGAGTTTCGCGAAATCCGCCGAGAGGATCGATGGAGCTATCACAAGGGAATTCATCACGCCTCCTTGATGAGCAGACCGCCCTGAAACACGCGGCTCGCCAAAACATCCTCTTTCTCGATCGTCATCAGGCTGTCGAGCGAGACCGGCTCCTTGGTGGCGAACAAACGATTGGCATGCCGCAGCCTGATGCGATCCAGAGCATTACGGATCGACCGCGCATTGGAAAAATGCGGCTGCTGACGCCGCAGGCCGATATAGGCCGCAAAAGCCTCCGCTCCAGCCGGGCTGAAGCGGTAATTCTGAGCCTCGAGCATGGTTGCGGCGATGTGCATCAATTCCCCATCCGTATAATCGGGGAAATCGATGTGATGCGCGATCCGCGAGCGGAAACCCGGATTCGAGCGGAAGAATTGATCCATGCGATCCGCGTAACCCGCGAGGATCACGACGAGATCCTCGCGCTGATTTTCCATGACCTGAAGCAGAATTTCGATTGCCTCCTGGCCGTAATCGCGCTCGTTTTCCTGCCGGTAGAGATAATAGGCTTCGTCGATAAACAGTACGCCGCCCATGGCTTTCTTGAGAATCTCCTTGGTCTTCGGCGCCGTATGGCCGATATATTGACCGACGAGATCATCGCGCGTCACCGAGACCAGATGGCCCTTGCGCACATAGCCAAGCTTGAACAAAATATCGGCCATACGCTGGGCAACCGTAGTCTTGCCGGTGCCGGGATTGCCGGTGAAGCTCATATGCAATGTGGGGGTCTCTGCTGCGAGACCCATGCGCCGCCGCACGCGATCCACCAGCAGCAAAGCGGCGATCTGACGGATACGCGCTTTGACCGGCGCAAGGCCCACCAATTCACGATCGAGCTGGTCAAGCACCTCCTCGATCCGCGTTTCTTCCAGCTCCCGGCGCAGATCGACCGTTTCAGTGACATTGCCTGATGAAACGGACATCATACTATCGCTGGCTTCCATGATCGTTCTCCACCGGATGTTTCACACCGGGTCACCGGGCGGCAGCCCTCCCGCAGAGACGCCGCCCGAAGGCCGTTTCAAAAAGCCGTCAGCAAGCAACGAGGCTCAGGCCTCGTAACGCTGGCCTTCCGGCTTCATCGTCGCATAGGATTCCACCGTGTAACGGATGTTGCGCCCATCGACTTCCTGGCGCGCGACACGGAAACCAGGCTCTTCCTTGGGGCGACCGACAAGGAAGGAGATCCGCACGCTCTCCCAGCCATGCGAGGAATCGAAGCCCGAAATGCGAATGTAATGGCGATCGCCATAAGCCTTGCGGCAGGCGTCGAGCTCCAGCATGACTGCTGCCGCGTCGGAAATATCGAACATCGGCAGATCCCACATTTCCCAGTATGTGTTACGGGGATGCGGATCGTCTGTGAATTCGATATTCACCGCCCAGCCTTTGTCGATGCAATATTGCACCTGTGTGCGGATCTGATCGTCGGTGAGATCGGGAAGGAAAGAAAAACAACCTTGTGTCAGGCGCATTGTCTGTCTCCGTGTGTCTGTGCGGCTCCCGCTCGCGGTCCAACCGGGGGACCAATCAGGCGGGAGCCGGCGCTGGCAATGGCGTCAGGCCGAGACCGTCGCGGTCGGAACGAAATCCGGCGTATCAGTCGAGGCATAGTTGAAGGTGATGTCCTTCCAGGTATCGAGCGCCTGTTTCAGCGGCGTGCAGCTCTTCGCGGCGTCTTCCAGAATCTGCTGCCCTTCGGCCAGCGTGTCGCGGCCGCTGTTGCGGGCAAAGATCATCGCCTCAAGCGCCACGCGATTGGCAGTCGCACCGGCGGCAATGCCCATCGGATGGCCGATCGTGCCACCGCCGAATTGCAGGACGACATCCTCACCAAGCAGGTCGAGCAATTGGTGCATCTGGCCGGCATGAATGCCGCCGGAGGCGACCGGCATCAGCTTGTTCAGCGAGGCCCATTGCTGATCGAAGAAAATGCCATGCTCGAGGTTCTGCGGATTCACGTCCTCGCGGCAGATATCGTAATAGCCGCGCGTCGTATTCGGATCACCCTCGAGCTTGCCGACGACAGTGCCCGCATGAATGTGATCGACCCCAGCAAGACGCATCCATTTGGCAATGACGCGGAAGGAAACGCCATGCGTCTTCTGGCGTGTATAGGTCGAATGGCCAGCCCGATGCAGATGCAGGATCATGTCGTTCTTGCGCGCCCATTTGGCCATCGACTGGATCGCAGTGTAGCCGATCACGAGATCGATCATGACGATGGTCGAGCCGAGTTGCTTGGCGAATTCGGCGCGCTCATACATGTCTTCCATCGTCGCCGCAGTGACGTTGAGATAGGTGCCCTTGATCTCGCCCGTCGCCGCTTCCGCCCGTTTCACCGCCTCCATGCAATAGAGGAAACGCTCGCGCCAATGCATGAAGGGCTGCGAATTGATGTTCTCGTCATCCTTGGTGAAATCGAGACCACCCTTCAGCGCCTCATAGACAACGCGGCCGTAATTGCGGCCAGAGAGGCCGAGCTTCGGCTTCACCGTGGCTCCGAGCAGCGGACGGCCGAATTTGTCGAGACGCTCGCGTTCAACGACAATGCCCGTCGCCGGTCCCTGAAAGGTCTTCACATAAGCGACGGGAAGCCGCATATCCTCGAGCCGCAACGCCTTCAGGGGCTTGAAGCCGAACACATTACCAATGATCGAGGCCGACAGATTGGCGATGGAGCCCGGCTCGAAAAGATCGAGATCATAGGCAATGAAGGCGAAATAGGAATTGGGCGAATTCGGCACCGGATCGACGCGATAACATTTGGCGCGATATTTCTCGCAAGCCGTCAGTCGATCGGTCCAAACCACCGTCCAGGTCGCCGTCGAGGATTCACCGGCAACGGCGGCCGAAGCCTCGATCGGATCGACGCCATCCTGCGGTGTCACGCGGAAGCAGGCAATGACATCCGTATCCTTCGGCTCGTAATCGGGCTGCCAATAGCCCATCTTCCTATATTCCATCACGCCTGCCGAATACCGGCTGCGCTCTCCCTCCGCCGCTTTCACATTCTTGTCGATCGCGTTCATGATTTCCTCCTTATGCGGCAACGGTTTGTTGAGCCTGACTGGCGCCAAGCCGGTGATTCAATTCTTTCGAGGCATAGCGCCGGGCCATGGCTGCCATCGGCAAAACCTTGATCTTCGAAGCGTTTCCGGCGGTTCCGAATTCCTCGAAACGCTGCTGGCAAAGCTTGCGCATACTGTCCATCGCGGGTTTCAGGAATTTGCGCGGATCAAATTCCGCCTTGTTGGTCTCGGCGACGCGACGGAATTCGGCGGTCATGGCAAGGCGGCAATCGGTATCGATATTGACCTTGCGCACACCGTGGCGGATACCGCGTACGATCTCTTCCACCGGCACGCCATAGGTCTGCGGCATGGCGCCGCCATTGGCATTGAACAATTCCTGCAAATCCTGCGGCACGGATGATGAGCCATGCATCACGAGATGGATGTTGGGCAGGCGCTCATGGATCGCCTCGACAACTTTCATCGACAGGATTTCGCCGTCGGGCTTGCGGGTGAATTTATAGGCCCCATGCGAGGTGCCGATAGCGATGGCAAGCGCGTCGACATTGGTCCGTGTCACGAAATCGACGGCCTGATCCGGATCCGTCAGCAATTGATCGAGGCTGAGCTTGCCTTCGGCGCCATGGCCGTCCTCCTGCTCACCGGTGCCATGTTCGAGGGAGCCCAGAACACCGAGTTCGCCCTCGACAGAAGCGCCAACCGCATGGGCCGCCTCGACCACCTTGCCGGTGATGGCGACATTATATTCGTAAGAAGCAGGCGTCTTGGCGTTGGCCTCGAGCGAACCATCCATCATCACCGAGGTGAACCCATGCTGGATGGCGGTCAGGCAGGTCGCTTCATTATTGCCATGGTCCTGATGCATGCAGATTGGGATCTGCGGATACATTTCCGTCAGCGCCTCGATCATTTTCGCAAGCATGATGTCATTGGCATAGGCGCGGGCGCCACGGCTTGCCTGGATGATAACCGGCGCATCGACCGCCGCGGCGGCTTCAAGGATCGCGAGCCCCTGCTCCATATTGTTGATGTTGAAAGCGGGGACGCCGTAATCATGTTCCGCCGCATGGTCGAGGAGTTGTCTTAACGTGATACGTGCCATGATCTGGTCTCTCAGTGAGAGGCGGCTGCGAGGCGGCCGCGCACAGTCTCGATGATGGCATCGACGGTGATGCCGAATTTCTTGTAGAGATCGGAAGCCGGCGCGCTGGCGCCGAAGGAGGTCATGCCGATGAAATCGTCTTCCGGCCGCAGCACCACATCCCAGCCCTGCCTTAGCGCCGCCTCGATGGCGATACGGGGCGCCGTGCCGAGGATGTCCCGGCGATAGTCGAGTGGCTGTGCGGCAAACAATTCGAGGCACGGCATGGAAACCACAACTGCCTTGATGCCGTCCTGCACAAGCCGCTCCGCCGCCTCGACGGCCAGGGAGACCTCGGAACCCGTCGCGAATAATGTGACATCGGCTCTCCCCTCGACAGGGCGCAAAACATATCCGCCACGGCGGGAGAGATTGTCCTGTGCGGTTTCGGTGCGCACGATCGGCAGGTTCTGGCGCGTGAGACACAAAGCGGAAGGGCCGGTTTCAGTCTCTATAGCGATTTCCCAGGCTTCCGCCGTCTCCACAGCATCCGCCGGGCGGAAGACCAGCAGGTTGGGAATGGCGCGCAGGGCGGCAAGATGTTCGACCGGCTGATGCGTCGGTCCATCCTCGCCGAGCCCGATCGAATCATGGGTCAACACATGGATAACACGCTTACCCATCAAGGCGGCGAGACGGATCGCCGGCCGGCTGTAATCGGCGAAGACGAGGAAGGTGCCGCCATAGGGAATGAAACCGCCGTGCAGGGCGATGCCATTCATGGCCGCCGCCATGCCGTGTTCGCGTATGCCGTAATGAATGTAGCGGCCCGAAAAATCTTCCGCCGTAATCGGCTTCATGCCGACGGCAAGTGTATTATTGGATCCCGTGAGATCCGCCGAACCACCAATCAAATTCGGTTGAGCTTCCGCCAGAAGGTCAAGCACTTTCTGTGAGGAGACGCGCGTCGCCTGGGGCTTACCCGCCTCTCGCGCCTGCCCGATGAAGGCCAGAACCGCGTCGCGAACGGCCGGTTCGGCATGACCAGCGAGATCCTTTTCGAAACGTGCACGCTTCTCCGGATTCAAGGCCGTCAGGCGTTCGCTCCAGGCGCGATGGTGCCGCGCCGCCGCGCGCCCTGCTTCCACCCAGGCGGAGGCAACAGAAGCAGGTAGCTCGAAGGGCGGCTCCTTCCAGCCGAAATTGTTCCGCGCGGCGGCGATCTCTTCAGCCCCAAGGGGGGCGCCATGAACATGATGGGTGCCGGCCTTGGTCGGTGCACCGAAACCGATGGTCGTCTTGCAGGCAATCAGAACCGGACGGTCGGACCGCCGCGCGTCTTCGATTGCGGCAGCGATCGCTTCGGGATCATGGCCATCGATCCGGCTTGCGGCCCAGCCGCACGCCTCGAAACGCTTGAGCTGATCGGTTGAATCGGAAAGCCCGATATGACCGTCGATGGTGATGCCATTATCATCCCAGAAGACAATGAGCTTGGAGAGACGGAGATGTCCTGCGAGCGCAATCGCCTCCTGGCTGATGCCTTCCATCAGGCATCCATCTCCGGCGATGACATAAGTATAATGATCGATGATATCAGCGCCGTAGCGGGCAGCCTGCATCCGTTCGGCGAGCGCCATGCCAACCGCCGTGGCAATCCCCTGACCGAGCGGTCCCGTCGTCGTCTCGACGCCCTGTGTGTGGCCATATTCAGGATGACCCGGCGTCTTTGAATCGAGCTGGCGGAAACGTTCGAGTTCCGCCCGCGTCACGTCGCCATAGCCGAGGAGATGCAACAGGCCATAGAGCAGCATGGACCCATGGCCAGCCGACAGGATGAAACGGTCGCGGTCGGGCCACGTGGGATCGGCCGGATCGAATTTCATGAAACGCGTGAAGAGGATTGTCGCGACATCGGCCATGCCCATCGGCATTCCGGGATGGCCGGATTTGGCTTTTTCCACCGCATCCATGGCAAGCACACGCAAAGCATTAGCCATCTGCGCATGGGTGACGGATTGTTCGACCTTGGCAAGCATGTTCATGTCTGTCTCCGTCAGATGATGCGCCGGCGCCGCTCGCAGAGCTGCATGATGTAGGGTGTCAGGATCAGTTGCATTGCGAGATCGAGCTTGCTTCCCGGAATGACAATCGAATTGGCGCGCGACATGAAGCTGTCGCGGATCATCGAATGCAGATAGGGAAAGTCGATGCCACGCGGGTTACGGAACCGGATAATGACCATCGATTCATCCGCCGTCGGAATCCAACGCGCGGTGAACGGATTTGATGTATCCACCAGCGGAACACGCTGGAAGTTGATATCCGTCTCGGTGAATTGCGGACAGATATAGTGAATATAATCTGGCATACGGCGCAGGATCGTATCCATGACCGCTTCCATTGAATAGCCACGCGCCGAGCGGTCACGATGGATCTTCTGGATCCATTCGAGGTTGATGACGGGAACGACACCGATCTTGAGATCGCCATATTGCGCCGTATTGACCTTCTCGGTCACGACCGCGCCATGCAGACCTTCATAGAAGAGAATTTCGCTCCCTTCGGGCAGCGCTTCCCATTCGGTGAATGTACCTGGAGGACATTTGTACTGGTCGCCCTCGACGAGATCATGCACATAATGGCGCGTCTTGGCGAGGCCGGTTTCGCTGTAGGTGCGGAAGACCGACTCGAGCTCCTCGAGAAGATTGGCTTCTGGCCCGAAGTGGCTGAAATTGAAATTGCCTTTCGCCTCCTCCTCGGCCATGCGCTTACGCATTTCGAGGCGATCGTAGCGATGGAAGGCATCCCCTTCGATATAGGCCGCGCCGACCTTCTCGCGGCGGAAGATCTGCTCGAATGTTTTGCGCACCGAAGTTGTGCCAGCCCCTGATGAGCCGGTCACGGAAATGATCGGATGTCTCGCGGACATGGTCTTTGCCCTCAGTTCCGGATGAGACCGCGTTTGCCGAAAAGCGGTGCCTGTTCTGCATAGAATTGCGGATCTGCATGATAACGCTGGACGAGATCCACTTGATCCGCCGAACCCAGGACGAGCGGGACACGCCCATGAATGTCAGTCGGTATGACGTCAAGTATGCGCTGGCGACAGTTTGTCGCCTTGCCACCTGCCTGTTCGACGAGGAAGGCGATCGGGTTGGCTTCATAAAGGAGCCGTAGCCGGCCTTCGCCATAGCCGGTGCGCTGGTCGGCGGGATAAAGAAACAAACCGCCACGCATCAGGATGCGATAACAATCAGCCACCAGAGAAGCGATCCAGCGCATATTATGATTGCGCTTCAAGGGACCTTCAGTGCCCTTCACACAGGCATTGATGAAAGCCTGAATCGCATCGCTCCAATGCCGTGTATTGGAAGCATTGATGGCATATTCCACGGAATCCCGCGGAATGGAGACATGTTCAACCGCTTGACGGAATTGCCCTTCCTTACGGTCGAGCGTGAAGACCGTGGTCCCTGAGCCCAGCGTGAAGACGATCGACGTTTGCGGGCCGTAGATCACAAACCCGCTGGCGAGTTGCTGATGGCCTGGCTGCAGAAAATGCATTCTGAGATCAGCCGCCGCAGGCAGCATGGGCATGATCGAAAAGATCGTACCGATCGAGACATTCGCATCGATATTGGACGAGCCATCAAGCGGATCGATCGCGATGGCCAATACGCCATCGCTGTTGAGAACAAGCGGATCACGCAGTTCCTCGGAGACGACCACGCCGGCGCCAGCTTGTTGCAGCGCACTCACGAAAACATCATTGGCAACGACATCCAGCTCTTTCTGAATGTCTCCATCCTGATTGGCACTGCCCTTCTGCGCGCCAAGCTTGCCGGCGAGCCCACCAAGGGCAATGAGATCAGCGAGTTCGGCCGCGCTCGCCGCAATTGCGGCGATAATCCTGGCAGCGCCGCGCAGATCCGGAGCGGCCACACTCGCTTGATCCAAATAATTTTGCAGATCCGGGGTTCGAGCACTCCGCAGCATTTCCGCCCTATGTGTTTTGTTTCGTTGATGCACTGTCGCGGAAGTTCGGCTAAAATAAAAATGAATAATATTGAGGATGAACTCAAAAAAATTGAGTCTTGACGATCTCAAAACTAGTGCAAAGCCAGATATACAACTATTAGGGGAGGAAAATATCATGCAGCGGCTGACGCTCAAGCAGCTCACTACCATCAAGGCCGTCTCGAAATTCAGCACCATCGTGGCTGCAGCCGACGAGCTAGGCGTCACTGCGGCGGCCCTGACGGCCCGCATCAAGCTTCTCGAGGAAGATGCCGGCGTCCCATTGTTCGATCGTACGAGTGGTCGGTTGCGGGTGAATGCAGCCGGACAGGAAGTCGTGAATGTCGCCACCCGCATCGAGCAATTATTGACGGAGCTCAACAATTCATTGAGCGCACATCGCGACATGGGCCTCAGTCATGTCACGATCGGCGTCGTTTCCACCGCCAAATATTTTGCTCCGCGACTGCTCGCAGCTTTCATGCGAGAACATACGGACATCGAATTATCGATCATTGTCGGCAACCGGTCAGAGACAATCACCGCCCTGCGCGATTATGCGATTGACATCGCCCTGATGGGGCGCCCTCCGCTCGATTTTCCCGTCCACAGCGGGATGATTGGTCCGCATCCGCAGGTGCTCGTGGCGCCCCCCGATCATCCGCTCGCACACAAACGCTGCCTCAAACGAACCGATCTCGCCAACGAAAGCTTCCTGGTGCGGGAGGAAGGATCCGGATCGCGCAGTATCTTCGAATATTTCTTTGATGGAATCATTATCCAGCCGCCGCGGGTGAAAGTGGAAATCGGCTCGAATGAAACGATCAAACAGGCGGTAATGGCGGGTTTAGGATTGACGTTGATTTCCGCGCATACAGTCGAGGCGGAAGTAGCAGATGGACGTCTCGTGGTTCTTGACGTCGATGGCTTGCCAATCATCCGGCAATGGTTCATCGTCCGTCACGCCAACCGGACACTCAGCACAGCGACGAGCAAACTCTGGGATTTCATTCTGAAGGATGGGCGTATGTTTCTTCCCTCCCTTCACCCTGAAAGAATGCGCCTGACGCAAGGCGGCCCTTCCGCACCGTCGGGCCGTGTCGCTTGACTCCGGTAGGCAACGTCTGTTGCAGACGACAACGAAACGGTACGACGAGTAATGGGTGATTTACGGGCAATGTTGCCCTCCGCGACGTTTCAGCATCTTAGCCGCGAATGCGCGCTTTCACGCACGGAGGCCTTTACCCATTGGCGCGGTCGAACCAGCGAAAGGCGACGAGCCCGAACAGAAAGCCGCCGATATGCGCCTCCCAGGCGACGGTCGCATCGGTCACTCCAAAGGAGCCCGGTAAAACACCGAACAGGAAATTCGACAGGAACCAGAAGGTGAGAAAAGTCAGCGCCTGCTGATCGGAAAAAATGGCACGGAGCGGCAAGGCCGGTTGCCTGTACAAATCCTCATCCCGGCTGTCGATGAAGCCGAGGCTGCGTCCGAGCGGTGCGCCAGGCTGAAAGACAAACCGGATGGCTGCGGCCATTGTCGCGGAGACCACGGCCGAAGCACCGACCACCGGCTGAAGATCGGCCATATGCGTCAGATAATGCATGAAGGCACCGGCGACGGCCCCGCCAGCGCAGAAAAGCAGAAAACGACGAGATCCGAAACGACGCGCCACCGCCGAGCCAAAGGCCCCAAACCAGAGACCATTCATGCCGACATGCATCCACCCGCCATGCAGGAAGGCATAAGTCAGAACGCTCCAATAATGCGGTTCGCCATTGCCCAAAAAGAACAAGGCCGCCTGCATCTTGAATTCATCCTCGCGGGCGAGCGCATTCAAAACAGCCGTGATCCGGTCTGGATCAATAGCAAAAGTGAGACGGCCCGGCACGAAGGCGAAGGACCGCACCACAAGGAGCATGTTTTCAGGCGAAAGCCAGTCCATGATCGCCTGAATGGCGAAGAAAATGACAAGCAGCGTGAGAACCACGGGGGGAATATTGAAGATTCGTTCCCGTTTCGCCAACATGGGCCTCAACCTGGTTTAGCGCATTGCGCAGAATGGCTTGTGGATCAACTGTCAGCAACCGCTTTCCGGACAACGCGACGCCTCCGGCCGGTAGCGACAGGGTATCGTGTTTATGGCGATCGCATCCGTGACAGCACAGAGAATTACCGGGCCGTATGGCATGAGGCCCGGCAAATGATCTCATCATTCGACATCGTCGACGACGACCGGCCCTCCGCCATTTACCTTTTGAGCGAGAGCCGCCTCCATGAAGAGGTCAAGGTCACCATCGAGCACTTCATCCGGTGTGCCGGATGTCACGCCCGTACGCAAATCCTTGACGAGCTGATAAGGCTGGAGAACGTAAGAGCGGATCTGGTGCCCCCAACCGATATCGGTCTTCGTCGCCTCCGTGGCATTGGCCTCGGCCTCACGGCGCTCGAGTTCCTTTTCATAAAGGCGTGCCCGCAGCATGTTCCAGGCTGTCGCCCGGTTCTTGTGTTGGGAACGCTCGCCCTGACAGGCAACGACAATGCCTGAGGGAATATGGGTGATACGCACTGCGGAATCGGTCGTATTGATGTGCTGGCCGCCAGCGCCCGAAGATCGATAAGTATCGATCCGGCAGTCGCTTTCCTTCACATCAATCTCGATCTTGTCATCGATCACCGGATAGACCCAGACGGAAGCGAAGCTCGTATGCCGCCTGGCATTGGAGTCGAAAGGCGAGATGCGCACCAGCCGATGGACGCCGGATTCGGTTTTCGCCCAGCCATGTGCATTGTGACCCTTGACGAGCAGCGTGGCGGATTTGATGCCAGCCTCATCTCCCGCAGTCTCTTCGATGATCTCGACCTTGAACTTATGCCGTTCTGCCCATCGGGCATACATGCGAAACAGCATGCGCGCCCAATCGCAGCTTTCCGTGCCACCGGCACCGGAATGCACTTCTATATAAGTGTCATTGGCATCAACCTCACCCGACAAAAGCGCCTCGATCTGACGCCGCTCGGCTTCGGTCTTCAAGGATTTGAGCTGTTCGATCCCTTCCTTTTCGACACTTTCATCCCCTTCAGCCTCGGCCAGCTCGATCAGCGTCGCCGCATCATCGAGTTCGGTTTCGAATTGTTTGAGCGACCCGAGACGCTCTTCGAGCTCGGTACGCTCGCGCATGATCTTCTGCGCGGCTTCGGCATCATTCCAGAGATCGGGATTTTCTACTTTTGCATTGAGTTCCGCGAGGCGGCGCGTCGATGTATCGACGTCAAAGATGCCTCCTCAGCAATCCCAAGGATTGCTTGATCGTTTCGACGAGCGCTTCGGCTTCGGCGCGCATATTCTGCAAACTTTCCTGAATGACCGCAAAGCTGGCGAGGCACAGCCTCGACATCTTCGCAGGTGGCTAAAGCATCGAGGCAAACCCGGTTTCCGGATGCACCCGATGCAGTGAAAGGATTTGAAGCGGCAAAGTCCGCATCATCCACAGTTTCATATATATAATATCGGCACGAGATCGCCTGAACCATATCGCGGCTCGCCTTGATCCCGGCCGATCGTGACCCATGAGGTTCTGCTCGAAACTCGCCGGCCGCTTTTGCGAACGCCAAATCCACCCAGAACCAAATCATGCGGAGTCACATTGATCTGATTTGGTCTTATGTGAAGTTTTGGCTCGTGTAAATTTCCACGACGACTATTGGTCCAAATTCGAGCGGCCACTAAAGCATGGCCCGGACCAGCACAAGAACGCGAGAATTTTAGAAAAAAATTTTTGTGAGATGTGCTGAAATTACCGCACTTGTACTTTTTTTAATTCACAAATTCGTATGCTGCAGTTCGCGTTTCGGCGGTAATGGCGGCATTTATGTGATTTTTTGCCCAAAAATTGGTGATTTGCTCAATTCGAATCGCTACCCGTTTTCGTTTTTCACATGTCAATAACAAAATAACGCATTTCTGATTGTGCGACATATTTACACATGGCCAGGGGTTGCCCTCGGCCTGTGACCTCCCTTACATTCTTCAACAGTGATGTGACCAAACCCGCGGACAGGTTTTTGTCCGTACGACGTCAATGACGAGTCGAGTCCAATCAGGAGAGACCACTCCTCGCGCGTCCACCAGGAGTTTTTCGTGACCTTCTTGCAATCCCCTCTAGGCATAAAACCGCTCAATGCTACCACCATCGATCTACCCGACATGATTGATGCGGGCAGCGAACAGCCTCAGCTTTCCTCCGCCGTCCTTGATATGGTGCCGAAAAGCGTTCGCCGGCCGGGATTTGATGTTACCCACCTCAAGAGTGGCATTTTGCATCTCGGCTGTGGCGCCTTCCACCGCGCTCATCAGGCCGTGATCACGCAACGCGCGATCGAGGCGGAAGGCAAGAAGGGACTTTCCTGGGGTATCGCCTCGGCAAGCCTTCGTCGCCCCACGACCCCGGATGCGCTCGAACAGCAGGATGGCCTGTTTACGGTCCTAGAGCGCGACGCAACCGGCACGAAGGCTGAAATCGTCGGCAGTTTGAGTGAGGCTTTTTATGCCCCGGCCGATGAGCGTGGGCTCGTCGAACGTCTTGCTGACCCGACCACCAAGATCGTCACCATGACCGTCACCGCGGGCGGCTATTCGCTGGAGCCTTCGAGTGGCCGGCTGCTCGCCGATGACCCCGAGATTCAGAACGATCTCTCGGCCGAACGGCCAGTGACGACGATCGGAACCTTGATGCAGGGTCTCGACGCCGTGCGCAAGGCGGGTCAGGAACCGCCGGTCATTCTCAGCTGCGACAATCTCAGTGCCAATGGCGACACGGTCCGTCAGGCCGTCATCGATTGTGCTGCGCTCAAGGATGATCAACTAGCCAATTGGATCGAACGCAACGTACAATTCCCTAATACGATGGTCGACCGGATCGTCCCGGTGACAACCGAGGATGATCTGCGCATGGCCCAGGATGTTCTGGGCGTTCTCGACGCAGCGCCCGTTAGCGCCGAACCCTATCTGCAATGGGTGATCGAGGATTTCGAGGGCGAAAGG
The DNA here is from genome assembly GCF_000745425.1 of Beijerinckia mobilis. Taxonomy (GTDB): domain Bacteria; phylum Pseudomonadota; class Alphaproteobacteria; order Rhizobiales; family Beijerinckiaceae; genus Beijerinckia; species Beijerinckia mobilis. The sequence goes on along the minus strand of NZ_JQJH01000024.1, from coordinate 1,602 downwards.
CCCCTGTGGGAAGCTGGCGGAGCTCAGATCGTGAGCAGCGTGACCCCCTGGGAAGAAGCCAAATTGCGTATGCTCAACGGCACCCATATGGTCCTCGCCTATCTGGGCGGGCTGGCCGGTCACGCGACCATCGCCGAGGTCGCCAATGATCCTCTGATGGTCGATTTCGCCATGCGCTTCATGCTGGAGGAACAGGCCCCGACCCTGTCGGCGACCGCTCCGGATCCGAGCCGCTACGCCAAGCTGCTCGTGCAGCGCTGGCGCAATCCGGCCCTGCAGCATGATGTCGGACGGATCGGGCGCAATGGTTCGGAAAAGCTCGCCATGCGCATCCTTGATCCGCTGCGGGAAAATCTCAAGGCCGGCCGGCCCTCGCCTTGCGCCGTTCTGGCGATCGCCGCCTGGATCCGCTGGTTCGCCCTCGAGGATACGTCAGGCACCAAGGTCGAACTCAACGATCCGCTGACGATCGAACTCCGTGACCTGTGTACCACCGCCGGAGAGGATCATACAAAGCTCGCCCGAGCCTTCCTGAGCATTGAGGAGATCTTTGGTCCGGATATCCGTGATCATGAAGAACTCGTGCAGGAACTCAGCTGCGCCCTGTCCGATCTGCATCATCACGATCTGCGCAACGTGATCGCCGCGCGCCTGAATTAAACGGCTTTCCGTTTCTTTTATGCACCCCAGCGCCTGCCCGCCTTTGGCGAGCAGGCGTTTGTATTTTGTATATTGTTTATCGGCTTTTGAGACCGCCATTCTCGGCATGCAGTTTTCGCTAACGCTCGGGCGTATCTTACGTCCTGTTTCGAAGTGACCCATATAGTTTTCACGACTTCGCCCCTCAACGCCACGGCGGATTACACCAATACGCCAGAGTCATCGTCGAGATCATGCGTTGCCGTACATCTCTTTAGTGATATTCGCGGCATGGGCCTTGGCATTTGGGAGTCACTATGCGACTCGTCTTCCGCAACCCACTCGTCGACCGACGATCGCCGGAATTTCTTCCAGTGCGACCTTGGACGGCGTGCTCGCAATCATGCTTTCGTAGTCCGCAACCGGCATGATCGGGCTCGCCTTCGTGAGCAGTCAGACAGCCCTTGTCATCGCTAGGCGGTAGTGACGATTTAATATTTGGGGATTCCCAGAGAGGCGCAAATCAGATTCAACGCTGATTTTTGAAAGATCAGCGATGGACTGTAATGAACTGCGCGATGACCAGTGGGAGCGCCTGACGCCACTGGTCCTAGGCGGCGGTAAGGGGCAAACGCGGACCTCGCACGGACAACCGCAAGTTCCTCAATGCGTTGCTTTGGATGGCCCGCTCAGGTGGGCGCTGGCGAGATCTTCCCGAGCGGCTTGGCGACTACGCGACGGTGAAGAGGCGCTATTATCGCTGGATCGAGATGGGTGTTCTCGATGCCATGTTTGAGGCACTTGCCCGCGAAGCCGACATTGAATGGCTGATGATCGATTCCACCATCGTGCGGGCGCATCAGCACGCGACGGGTGCCCGCCGGGCAAAAGGGGGCCGAATGCCCAGGGTCTTGGCCGCTCACGCGGCGGAATGAGCACAAAGATCCATGCTGCAAGCGACGC
>NZ_JQJH01000023.1 GCF_000745425.1 Beijerinckia mobilis | reverse complement strand
CCCCGCCGATTATCTCGGCCTCATGAAATTGCTCATCGCGCGCCAGGACCAACCGATCGGCGCGCTGCTCTCCGAGAAGGGACCGCTCTATCAAAGGCTGTGGCGGCCGTTTCTGCTCGCCGCGCTCAATATCGATCCGCCGGAGGGTTCGAGCGCGCTCGCCGCCGCCGTCATCCGCGAGACCCTGGCGAAAGGGGGCAGCGCCTGCCGGCCGATGATCGCCCATCCGACGCTTGCGGCGGCCTTCATCGAGCCGGCTCTCTCCGTGCTCGGCAAGCGCGGCGTGGCGCTCTGTCTCGACCACCGGCTGCGCGCGATCCGTTTCGAAGAGGGACGCGTCACGGGCCTCGAATTCGGCGATGCGCGCATGGCGCTCCGCCCGCAGGATAGTCTGGTGCTCGCCGTGCCCGCGCCGGTGGCGCAGGAGCTGGTGCCGGGCCTCGTCGCGCCGCAGCGGTTTACCGCCATCGTCAATGCGCATTTCAAGATAGCGCCACCACAGGGCCAGCCGCCGATTCTCGGCCTCGTCAATGCCACCAGCGAATGGCTGTTCGCCTTTCCCGAACGGCTCGCGGTCACGATCAGCGGTGCCGATCATCTGCTCGACGAGCCGCGCGAGGCGCTCGCCGAACGAATCTGGTCGGAAGTGGCAAAAGCGACACGACTCGCGGCGCCTGGCACCACGATTCCCTTGCCGCCCTGGCAGATTCTCAAGGAAAAACGGGCGACCTTCGCCGCGACTCCGGCGGAGAATGCCCTGCGTCCCACGGCCCGCACTGCCTGGCCCAATCTCATTCTCGCCGGCGACTGGACGAGGACGGGATTGCCGGCAACCATCGAAGGTGCCATACGCTCCGGCGACGCTGCGGCGCAAGTCGTTCTTTCCACGTGACAATCCACAGAAAAGGGATCGCGGAATTGCCTCAGTCGGCTGCTCTCACCCAAAGCGACCCAATGGAAATGCCGGACGCGGCCCTCCTCGATGCAGCCATAGGCCGCGCCCGTAAGGCCTTGCTTGGCCAGCAGAAAGCCGATGGCCATTTCGTCTTCGAACTCGAGGCCGATGTCTCGATTCCCTGCGAATATATTCTGTTCAATCAATTCATCGGCCGCGCCTTGCCGTCAGGCCTCGCGGAGAAGATTGGGGTCTACCTGCGCGCGCAACAATCGGCGGAACACGACGGCTGGGCGCTGGTGCAGGATGGCACCTATAATATTTCGAGCAGCGTCAAAGCCTATTGCGCTCTGAAGATGATCGGCGACACGCCGGACATGCCGCATATGCAACGGGCACGCGCGGCCATTCTCGCCCATGGCGGCGCCGCCGCCACCAATGTCTTCACGCGGTCCCTGCTCGCTTTGTTCAGCCTCGTCCCCTGGCATGGCGTGCCTGTCATGCCGGTCGAGATCATGCTGCTGCCCGACTGGTTTCCGTTCCATATCGCGAAAATTTCCTATTGGGGCCGCACCGTGCTCGTGCCCATGATGGTCGTGCATGCACTAAAGCCGAAAGCCGCCCCGGGCTGCACCCTTTCCATCGACGAGCTCTTCCTCGTGCCGCCGCAAGACGTGCGTCATTGGCCAGGCAGCCCCGGCAAAAGCTTTCCCTGGACTACGATCTTCGCCGGGATCGACAAGGTTTTGCAGGTCACCGAGCCCTATTTCCCGCGTAAGTCGCGTCAAAAAGCGATTGATGCGGCGGTGGCTTTCGTCACCAAGAGGCTGAATGGCGAGGACGGGCTCGGCGCCATTTATCCGGCCATGGCCTATTCGGCGTTGATGTATCTTTCCATCGGCATGCCCATCGACGATCCGCGCATCCAGATGATCCTGAAGGCGATCGACAAGCTCGTCGTCATTCACGACGATTACGCCTATGTCCAACCCTGCGTCTCGCCGGTCTGGGACACAGCGCTTGCAAGCCATGCCATCATGGAGGCGGATGGAGCCGAGGAATCTACCTTCGATTCTGTCAAAGCCGCGCTCGCCTGGCTGAAACCGCTGCAGGTGACCGATGTCGCAGGCGACTGGGCCTGGCAGCGGCCCGGTGTGCGGCCCGGCGGCTGGGCATTCCAATATGGCAATGCCTATTATCCCGATGTGGATGATACATCCGTCGTCGTCATGGCCATGGACCGCGCCTTCGACCGCTGGCCGTCGATCGACGCCGATAGCTTCGGCGCTTCCATTGCCCGCGCGCGGGAATGGATCATCGGCCTGCAGAGCAAGAATGGCGGCTTCGGCGCCTTCGACGCCGATAATGATCGCGAATATCTGAACGCCATCCCCTTTTCCGACCATGGCGCCCTGCTCGATCCACCGACCTCCGACGTGACAGCTCGCTGCATTTCCATGCTGGCGCAGCTCGGCGACCGGCTGGAAAACAGCGAGGTGCTGCGCCGCGCCACGGATTATCTGTTCGCCGAGCAGGAACGGGACGGGAGCTGGTACGGCCGCTGGGGCATGAACTATATCTATGGCACCTGGTCGGTGCTCTGCGCCATGAATGTCGTTGGCATTGCCCATGACACACCGGCCATACGCAAGGCGGTCGCCTGGCTCGAATCCATCCAGAACGAGGACGGCGGCTGGGGCGAAGATGCCGAAAGCTATGCGCTTGATTATTCCGGCTATCAAAAAGCGCCGAGCACGGCGTCGCAGACCGCCTGGGCAGTGCTCGGCCTGATGGCTGTCGGCGAGCGCGACAATCCCGCCGTCACCCGTGGTATCGCCTATCTCACGAGCACGCAGGGGGAGGATGGATTCTGGCAGGAGAAACGCTTCACCGCGACGGGTTTTCCGCGCGTCTTCTATCTACGCTACCACGGCTATTCGAAATTCTTCCCGCTTTGGGCCATGGCGCGGTTCCGCAATCTCCACAAAGGCAATCATCCCTCCGTGCTGATGGGAATGTGACGTGAGCGGCGCAACGCAGGAAAGACGGCCAAAAGAACCGGCAAGCCAACGGCCAAGCGGCGGGTTGCTCGTCGTTACCGGAATGCAGGCGGAAGCGAAAATCGCGGCCGGCACCGGAATCAGTGTCATCATCGGCGGCGGCGATGCGGCGCGATTGCACACCACGCTCGAGGAGGCCGCGCGGGACGCGGCAGCGATCCTCAGTTTCGGTGTCGCCGGCGGTCTTGCACCGGGTGTCCTTCCTGGCACGATTCTCGTCAGCGAGGCGATTGTGACGGCAAGCGGGGAACGTTTGACCGCCGATGAAGCCTGGGCGCAACGGCTCGCGCAGGAACTCGATGATGGCATCGGCGGTGCGCCGATCGTCACGCTGGCGGGCGTCGACGCGCCGGTGGCGACACCTGCCGCGCGCCAGGCGCTGCATCGGTTCACGGGCGCCGCGGCGGTTGATATGGAATCGCATATTGCCGCTTATGCGGCACGGCAGGCAGGCATTCCCTTCGCGGCGCTGCGGGTCGTCGCTGATCCCGCCGAACGCAGCTTGCCACCGGCGGCCGTCGCCGGCATGCGGCCGGATGGCGGTGTCGCCATTGGCGCCGTGCTCGCCTCCCTCGCGCGCGATCCCGCACAGATCGTTGATCTGATGCGGACCGCGCTCGATGCGCGCAAGGCTTTCGCCAGCCTATTCCGCAGCCGGCAGATGCTCGCGCGGAGCGCTCTCGCGGGCGAGTTCGGCGAGTTTCTCTTCGACGTGTCGGGAAAAGACGTAGTCGGCGGGCCGCTGTGAGGTCAGCGCGATTTCCGGCGCCATCGGCCCCTTGGTGCGGAATCCCTTGAGCAGAATGCCGAGCAATTGCCAGGGCCGCTCGAAGGAATCACGCACGGAGCTCGCCTCGAAACCGCTGTGAACCATGCAATCGGCGCATTTTTCATAGCGGCCAGTGCCATAGGCGTCCCAGTCGGTTTCTTCCATCAACGCCTTGAAGGTCGGCGCATAGCCTTCACCGAGCAGATAGCAGGGGCGCTGCCAGCCGAAGACGGTGCGCGCCGGATTGCCCCAGGGCGTGCATTGATAGGTGCGATTGCCGGCAAGAAAATCAAGGAACAGCGGTGACTGGAAGAACGGCCAGGCCTTTCCGTTCCGCCCGCACGCGAAAATATCGCGAAACAATTGCTTCGTGCGCGAACGGTTCAGGAAATGCTGCTGATCGGGAGCGCGCTCATAGGCATAGCCCGGCGAGACGGTGATGCCCTCGATTCCCAAAGCCTTCATCTTGTCGAAAAAGGCCGCGACGCGCTCCGGATCGGCATTGTTGAACAAGGTGCAATTGATCGTCACCCGGAAACCACGCGCCTGAGCATTCTTCAGGGCCGCAACGGCGCGATCATAGACACCATCGAGGCAGACCGAATGGTCGTGCATGCCGGCATCGCCATCGAGATGAATCGACCAGTTGAATCGGCGGTGCGGCTTGAAGCGGTCGATCTGCTTGTCCAGCAACAGGGCATTGGTGCAGACGGTGACATATTTGCCTTTGGCAAGTGTGCCTTCGACAATGGCGGGCAGATCATGATGCATCAGCGGCTCGCCGCCGGCGAGCACGACGACGGGCGCGCCGCATTCATCCACGGCCGAGAGGCATTCCTCAGTCGATAGACGCTGGTTCAGAATTTCATCGGGATAATCGATCTTGCCACAGCCGGCGCAGGCAAGATTGCACCGAAACAGGGGTTCGAGCATGAGAACCAGCGGATAACGCTTGCGTCCCATAATATGCTGGCGCGCGACATAGGCGCCGACCTGCACCATTTGCAGAAACGGAATTCCCAACGGTGACTCCTCGAATGAACGGTCTTGGGACAGAAGGGTCTCGGGATAAAAGGGCCGCGGGCTAAACGCTATCGGCGGCTTCGGAATAAGGCGCGGATAGTGTCCGGACTCCCAAATTGATCTCAAAAAAGATCTCTAAATGACATCCAAGCGTCTGGATCGGCTGCAGGGTCGTCGTTTGAACCGCGCCGTCCGGCGAGCACTCTTTCGTGCGTAAAACGCCCGGTTCCGCCCGCAAGGAACCATTTATAGCTCCCCTCTAGCAGATTCACAGCTTTTCGGCGTCAAGGATCCCTGCCCCAGGCCTGGAAAAGCCATCACATTGCTTTGCAAATTGTGGCAGAGCGTGATCTCCAGTGGAATCACGTGCCTGGGAGGATTCACATTATTAAAGTCAGCTTTAGTGCGATGGCGTGGAGATAAGCCGGGACGGCTCTTCAAGACGACAGTTTCATGTCAAGCTGAAATCCTGCGCCATCAGCAGAATTGAACTTATGGCTTGTCTTGCCACCCCAAGCTGGCTAAGCAGAATCGTCCCTTCCCTCCCCGCCAGGTTCAGGCCTCGTCCGGTCTTGGCAAGGAACGTCCCACCCGGGGGGTTCCAGGCGCGGGAATGGTGCGCCCGTCAATGTCGTCGCGTGGAGCCACGAGGGGGACACCCGTCGCGCATGCCTATTTCGCCCCCAATTTTGCCCCAGGGCCCCGCCTCAGGGATAGCCCCGCCCGTTGTGGTGGACGCATCCGCCGCCGCCCCTTGCGTCTCCTCATTAAAACAGGGTGCGAGGTCAGCGGTCATGCAAAGGCCGATCAGTGCTTGCACCTTTCCTCGGCCTAGATTTCATCCAAGCAAATTGAAACATTGAAATTTCACGCCGAAATTTCGTTTTCGGCCTTGAAAAGGCGGAATTTGGGGGCAGGAACCAACGGTCGCTTGATACTGCCCTTGATAGCGCTCACGAACCATTGGATATTTCCGTTTTCTTCGCGTCGGCTCCGGCCAATCAAGCCGCTGCCGTTCCAAATGATGGTCGATGTTTCCCACATGGAAAGCATCGCTTCAGCCCAAACCGCGGCGCCCCGCCCCGCGGTCCTTTTTCCCATGACCCCGATTGGCGATAAGACCCGATGATCACACCGCAAGCACCTGAAGGCCAGGACTCTCCCCCCTCCTCTCAGGGGCCGATCACCCGGATGGTCGTCTGGCTCGTGCTGACCTGCAGCCATCTCGCCTGGCCGGTTGTTTTCATTTCGGCGGCGATCACCGTGGCCGCAGGCTATTATGTCGCCGCCCATTTCGCGATCAACACCAATACGGCCGATTTTATTTCGCCTAGCCTCGCCTGGCGCCAGAATCTGCTGCGAGTCGACAAGACCTTCCCGGAACGCAGTGACCAGATCGTCGTGGTCATCGATGCCAAAACGCCGGAACTCGGTGAAATGGCGGCGACGCAGCTGACAGCGAGAATGAAGGACAACAGCCGGCTCTTTCAATATGTCGTGCGGCCGGACGGCGGTGATTATTTCAATCACGCCGCATTGTTGTTCCAGCCTGTCAACGCCCTCAAGGAAACGCTGACAGGTCTTGCTCAGGCACAGCCCTTCCTCGCCAATCTCAGCGTTGATCCAAGTCTGCGCGGCATTGCCGATTCGATGAGCTTCATCAACAAGGGCGTGCGCTCGGAGGCCGGCACTTTCGACGATTTCAGCCGGCCGCTTCTCGCCCTCAATCCGGTGCTTGAAAAGGTCCTGGCAGACAAACCTGTCTTCTTTTCCTGGAGAAGCCTCGTCAGTGGGGAGGCACCGGATCCGCGCGAATTGCGGCGTTTCATCCTGGCCCGGCCGATCCTCGACTACACCAATTTGATGCCTGGTGAGGAGCCCTCCGAATTCATCCGCCAGACCGCCCGCGATCTCGGCTTCACACCCGACCGGGGCGTCACCGTCCGGCTGACGGGGCCTGTGCCGCTGGCCGATGAGGAATTCGCCACGGTCAAGGAAGGGCTTGCCCTGAACAGCGCGCTCACCGCTTTGCTCGTGCTTTTCATCATTTGGCGGGCTGTTCAATCCTATCGAATCGTTTTCGCCGTCGCCCTTTCCGTCACGACGGGTCTGATCGTCACCGCCGCCGTCGGCTTGATGATGGTCGGAGCGCTCAATCTCATTTCAGTCGCCTTTGCTGTGCTGTTTGTCGGTATCGGCGTCGATTTCGGCATTCAGTTCAGCGTCCGCTACCGCGCCGAGCGCTTTGACGAACCGGATTTCAACAAGGCGCTGACCAAGGCGGCGATCCGGGTCTCGCGTCCGCTTTCGCTCGCGGCAATCGCCACAGCGGCAGGCTTCTATTCCTTCCTGCCGACCGATTATCGCGGCGTCTCCGAGCTCGGCCTCATCGCCGGCACCGGCATGTTCATCGCCTTCTTCTCATCGATCACGGTCTTGCCGGCGCTTCTGTCCATCGTCAATCCGCCGCCGGAAAAGCTCCCGGTCGGCTATCGTTTTCTCGCCCCGGTCGACGAATTCCTCGAACATCACCGCTATCTCGTTATTTTCGGCACGCTCGGGGTCGCGCTCGCTGGCACACCGCTCCTCACACGCGTCAAATTCGACTTCAATCCCATCAATCTGCGCAGTCCAAAGGTCGAATCGGTCGCCACCCTCCTCGATCTGATGCGCAATCCCGATACGGACACAACGACGATCACCGTCCTTGCGCCTTCGCTCGAAAAGGCAGGTCCTCTGGTCGAGAAGTTGCGGGCTCTGCCCGATGTCGCTCGCGTCACGACGATTGAAAGCCTCATTCCCGAGGATCAGGCGGAAAAGCTGCCGCTCATCGAAAAGGTGGCGGCGCAACTCGGTCCCGTGCTCGACCCCAGCCGGACCATCGATCCACCGACCGATGCCGAGGACGTCGCCGGCCTGCGCAAGGCGGCGGCGGCTTTCGTCTCGACCGCGGGCGATACGCAAGGCAAGGGCGCCGATGCGGCCCGCACCTTCGCCAAGCTTCTCACCGCCCTTGCCGATGCAGATCCGCAGGCGCGGGAAAGAGCCCGGCAGGTCTTGCTGCCTAGTCTTAAGACTATGCTCGGCCTGTTGCGCCAATCCCTGCAGGCAAAGGAAGTTAGTATCGCGACGATTCCAACCGATCTCAAGCGCCTGTGGATCGCGGTCAACGGCACGGCGCTCATCGAGGTCGCGCCGAAGGGCGACCCGAACGACAATCAGAACCTGACGCGCTTCGCGAAACAGGTTGAAGCCATCGTCCCCGACGCGACCGGCGAGCCGATCGCCGTGCAGGAATCCGGTAAAACCGTCGTTAATGCCTTCATTCAGGCCGGCACTCTGGCGCTTTTATCCATCGCCATCCTGCTTTGGGTCGTGCTGCGGCGCGTCAGCGATGTCCTCATGACCCTTGTGCCGCTCCTGCTCGCCGGCGTCGTGACGCTCGAACTGACGGTGCTGCTTGGCATTCCGCTGAATTTCGCCAATATTATCGCCTTGCCGCTGCTGCTCGGCCTTGGCGTCGCGTTCAAAATCTATTTCGTCATGGCCTGGCGGGCGGGCACCACCCATCTCCTGCAATCGAGCCTGACGCGGGCGGTCTTCTTCAGCGCAATGACCACGGCCATCGCCTTCGGCAGCCTGTGGCTCTCGAGCCATCCCGGCACGTCGAGCATGGGCAAATTGCTCGCCATTTCGCTGATTTGCACGCTCGCGGCGGCGATCCTGTTCCAGCCGGCGCTAATGGGGCCGCCGCGCCATCCCGACGCCCCGCCGGAACCGGAAAAGTAACGGCGAAGCCGCATATAGACGAATGTTACCTGATCCGGATCATTCCGGCAGGTAACCACCGCCCCACAGTCACGGCGGAGCAGTCTCGATGAGCCATGCTCATCGAGACCAGGTAAAAGCTGACAGATTGGGCAATGCCGGCGGATCTGTGACGGCCAGCCCCGCAAGTGCGCCGCGAGGCAACAGGCTCGGTGGACCAACGCGCGGCATTCAAGCGTCACCTGGGCTGGGTGGTGAGGTGGTGGCGAGGCGCCTATTCCACCACGATCTTGTAGCGCTCGCCAGGCCGCAGCGGCGTCTCGCTCTCGCGACCATTGATCAGCAGGAAATAATCCAGCGGCCGGTTAGGCACGACCATGCGCTTGGCTAGGCTTTCAGAAGTGTCCTCAGCACCAGCGACAACGATCTCGAGATGCAGCGGCTTGACGCCCCGCGCCTCTTCGGGCGTGATTTTATGAAAAGAATCGATCGAGGTGCGAAAACGCTCTTCGACATCATCGGTTATCGTCCGCGCCGCGAAGATGAAGCGATAGACCTGATTCGCATCAAAACGGATGATGGCGATGCGGAACCGCCATTCGCCGGCCTCCGCCTTGGCGAGCAGCGCTGGCATATCTCCAACGACCGTGGACGTCATCGACGAGGCAATGAGCCCGTCGATCCAGCCAGACGCGGCATATTTTTCAAGCAAAGTGGCCGAGGGCAATTTCACACTATCGAGGCGCAGAGCCTCATTGCCGCCGGCAGCAACGCCGAGCACCGCCTGGGCTGAATTCTCAAGCACGAAATTTTCCGGTGCGACAAAAGCGAACCCAAGCCTCGGATGGATGAATTTCAGGCCGCGAATCGCACCATTGGCCGGGTCATCTCCAAACATCACGCCTTGAATAGCGGAAAGATAGGAATTGCGCGCCGTCGTGCCGATGCCCGGCGCGCCGATCTGCCGTGCCGCCGCGATCGCCTGATCGATCCGCTCGGGCGTCGAGGGATGCGTCGCCAGAATATCTGGCCGCTCATTGCCAGTTCCCTGGCCGATCAGCGAATTGCGCAACTCGGCGGAGCGGCCGAGCGCATTGAGGAAACGCGCGGCGCCATAGGGATCATAACCCGCCTTGGCGGTAAATCTGATGCCGGCCTGATCGGCATCGAGTTCCTGCTGGCGGGAGAAACGCGCCAGCGTGCGCCGCGCTGTCGCCTCGACCTCTTCGCCGCGCTGCTTGTTCTGGACAATCGCCGCTGCCTTGCTGATGACCGCGGCGCGGCGTTCCTCCTCGGCCCGCTGCATCGCATGGCGCGCGGTGATATGGGCGATTTCATGCGCCATCACGGCCGCGACCTCGGAAGCGTCATTAGCCAGGGCGAGAAGGCCACGGGTCACATAGAGATCATTCGGCGGCAGCGCGAAGGCGTTGACCGTCGGCGAATTCAACAAGGTCACGCGATAGGGAAGATTCGGCTCCGAGGCAGCGCCGACCCGTGCCAGTTTCACCAGAATATCGTTGAGATAATGCTCGGCAGTCGCATGGTGATATTCGCCATCGAACAGCGCGACCATTCTTTTGTGTTCGGCGGAAACCGGCGATTCGGGCGCGACCGTGCGTGGCGCGGCAACCGGAACAGTCGCTGGCACAATTTCTGCGGTCGGTGCTGGCTGCGGCGTTTGCGTGCAAGCGGCAAGGCATCCCGATAGACTGCCGAGTAGAATGAGGCCAAGGAAACCATCACGCCCATTCGCTCCCGGCAGCCGGGAGCCCCGCTCCCCAGCATTCGAAAAGCAAGGACCGGCGCGGGAACAATTAAAACGGAAATTTTCCCACGCTGAAACGGGAGCGGACCTGTACGCGGAAGAGAAAGGCGAGATCCGCATGGGGCCGCATCAGTGCCGCGAATCGGGGTTGACGGAAACGCCGCCCAGCATTTCAAGCGCGTCGGGACGCGCCAGGATGATCTCCGGACCATAGGTCGTGTCGAGCAATCCCCTGACTCGCAAGGTCTGTCCCAGCAAACGGCTCATCGTCATTCCCGTAGCTTCGAACATCTTGATATCACGCCGTAAAATCGTGATCGTAACAATTTGCGACCGATTCCTGCCGAGATAGAGCCGTGTCCGCGTCGCGGAAGACGCGATACGTGTGACCTCGCCTTCGACGAGCACGAACGTACCGGACTTATCAGCAAATGTCCGCCGTTCTCCTTCCGAGATTATGGCATAATATGGATCGCGCCAAATACCAAGCCCGCTCCTTCGGGCAGCCTCCTCCGCGCCGAGCATACGGGCATGGCAGGGATGCACGCTCTCTCCGGGAACGTAACGCGCAAGGCCGGCGTCGAGCAGCGCCTCCCCCACGGGCACCATGGTCTCGCCTGCCGGTGCGAAAAGAAAGGCCGGCCAGCGTCCCCATCGATCATGCTGCTCGCCTGCCTGCGTGAAATGGATCTCCCGCCCGAAAAGCCAGCCACGCAGCCGCTCTGCTGCATCAGGTTCAGCATCGGCCTTTCTGGCAGAGCCGGATTGCCCGGCAAAGACACGAGGTGGCTCGATTCCGGCGATCGCGAGCAGGGTTCCATCCTCCAGGGTCACTTCGAGCCGCTCATTGACAGAGGTCACGATTCCGCGGCGTCCGCCCTCCATGGGACAGGATACAGGCGTGCCGGTCAATCCCGGCTGTGCCGAAAGCAGCAAACTCCAGAGGGCCGCTCCAAAAGAGAAGAGAAAGCTGGAGCATTTTCCGATAAGCTTGAACCGCTTCACGACTCCATTGCGTTGAAAAATGCACTGATCTTTTGAGGGGAGCATTTCCGGCCTGTCACCGGTCGAGAAACGAAATCCATGCAACAGGGCCAGTTTGAGCCGGCAAATCACCGCCGCGCCATTGGTCCGATCGCAGATTTATGGTAGGAAGTCGATCAGTGCTGTCAAGTTCACCTCCCGGTAGCTCAGCAGGATAGAGCAACGGTTTCCTAAACCGTAGGTCAGGGGTTCGAATCCCTTCCGGGAGGCCATTTTATCTTGGGATAACGGCCATTCAATTCGTTGCCCCTCCAAGTTGATGAAATGGTAGCTTTCATTCAGGCACCCACAGGATCGGGACGTGCCGTTGGCTGTGGGCAAAATGCACAGAGCCACGCATTTCAAAAACCCTGTGCGCGGCGAAAAACGCGCGCCGTCCAGCCTCATTCCTCAGGATGATGCCCCTCGCGTTCATGAGCATTCTGCCAGAGGCCGAAAAAGAGGCGCGATGAAACCAGCCGCCGCAGAGGCCCGTCGCCAGACTGTTCAGACATGACGCCGTAAGCTTCGTTCGTTGCTTTTTGACTTTGCTCAGGTCTCATCCTTTCACCACCGGGCAGGAAAGCAGGCAAGGCTTTCCTGTCGATGCGCAGCATTGCAAGAGATCATCGCGGAGCAGATCAATTGATACGAGGTGATTCCTTGCCGATCAGGAAATCGACGCTGAAAAGGCCGATCTTCGTCGTCGCGGAACAACGCACGAACGAATGATCCTCGTCTTCGTCCGAATAGAGACATTCCCCGACTGCATGGATGGCGCCATGGGCGGAGCGATCTGCATCGGGTGCGGCAAGCAGGGACTCTACAGGCTGAACCTTTGCGTTACCATCGGATCGGATCTTATTCCGATCCCCAAAGAAGGAAATGGAAAAGCCTTTTTTGAGAGGAAACCGAAACACCCGCTCCCCATTGGGAGAGTCCGAATAGACCAGAGTTCCATTACAAGTGTCCGGCCCCCTTGCTTCTTCGACAATGAGAGCGGTGCAAATTCCCGTCAGGGATAGAACATGACCGGGCTTTGGCTGATCCTTTCGGGAACAGGCTAACAAAGCGAAAGCAGTTAATAGGAATACAATGATTGTATATGTTTTCATGACAATCAATTTTCACGCAATTTTCACGTAATTCTCGCCCAGTTCCCAGATCAATGGATCTGGGAAGGTTGGAACGATCCAGCGGCAAGGCCGCACCGCAAATGGAGCTGCCATGACCAGGAAAAACAATTCTTTCAAATTATGAAGTGATTGACCCGACAATCTCACGCCTAACGGGTGCGCACGCAATCAATCACCTTCGCGCTTTATATTAAGGTGCCAATCTTGCGCGAACAGCACCATTCAAACGCGGTTACACCAATGGGTAATACTTCAGGCAATGAAGATCACCGCGGATGCTGATCACGCGATGTTCGCCAGCAATTGTTCAATTGTCGCCGCCAGCACTTCCGGCCTTGTCATTGGAGCGTGTCGGGCGACCGGCCTGCCGCTCCGATCTATGAGGAATTTCGTGAAATTCCATTTGATTGCACGGGTGCCAAGAAAGCCCGGCGCCTGTGCCTTGAGCCATTGAAACAGCGGATGAGCGGCCGGACCGTTCACATTGATCTTGGCGAAGAGCGGAAAGGTGACCCCATAAGTCCGCTCACAGAAAGCGGCGATTTCACTCTCACTGCCGGGTTCCTGACCACCAAACTGATTGCAGGGAAAAGCCAAGACCGAGAAACCACGGTCTGCATAGATTTCCTGGAGCCGCTCCAATGCTCGATATTGCGGCGTGAAACCGCATTTGCTCGCCACATTGACGATCAGCAGCACCTTGCCGGCAAAGGAGATGAGCGGAACATCCTTGCCAGAGATATCACGCATGGTGAAATCATAGACGGTCGTCATGGCGCGCTTTGTCCCTCATATCGTTGCCATCGCATGACATTGGCGATCGCTCTTGCTCAAATCGCGAACAATCCACATCCATTCAGGCAATTTAACGATAGAGATCGCTTTTCCCATTGGCGAAAGCGTCCAGAAACCGGCGGGCGCTTTTTCTGATATCCCGTGTCGCTCCTTGCAGCGCCGCATCAAGCGCCGGTTTCTCCAGCCTATGCAGATCGAGAAGCTTCGACCAGCGCCGGGCAAGTACGACCTCGTGGACGGCTCCATCACTCAGGAGACGGTCGACCGGCACGGCGAATAAACGAGCGGCAAAGGCTGGGTCGCGCATGGCCTTTTGCGTGAACTGATAGACTTCCTGTTCCTGCCCGCAACTGAACCAGAACCAGAGCAACGTCGCTGGCGAAGCCTGCGACCAGATCGCGCCCGATCGCACAAGCCCTTGGATGCGGCCATAAAGAGAATCACGCAGCGCCTGCGTGGCTGTGCCGAAACAATCCTCGCGCCGATCCGACACGGCTTCTTCCCCACCTTCCGCACTCAAACTCCTGAAAATGGCGCAGGCGAGAGAAATATCTTCTTTCCCTCCCGCAAGCCCTTCAAGAGCTTCAGCGAAACAGCGGGCGCGGTCCTGCGGCGCAAGAATGGCGAGATGGGAGGCGAGCAGGCGCCCGAGCCTGTCTTCGAAAGCCTCAAGACCAGGTTCCCGGCCGCCATCGAGCAGGCGTATTCCATCCGCCGCACGGCCGAGCTCCGGCCCATAAAGCAGCAGGCTCTTCATCCAGTCGCCCAACATCTGTGGCCGGGCCGCCAGCTGATCGCCGAGAGAGGCGACGAGCGCCTCCCGCCAGATGAGGCGCTCATGATCGGTCAGGGGCGCGAAAGCAGCGGCGAAACCTGCCATCCCGCCCGCATGATCCTCTGCTGCCGCGAACAGGGTCTCAATCCGGGCGGCGATTTCGTCGGGACTTTCCAGCTTCACCGCGCTTGTCATTTCCCTCGCCCTCCCCTCTCATCAACAAAAAGGCCGCGTTCTGACGAACGCGGCCGGTTTCAGCCGAAGTGACAGGGCTCTTATTCCCCGGCTTCCGCTTGCGGCGGCTCCTTGCCCTCGAGGTCCTCGCCGGTTTCCTGATCGACGAGCCGCATCGACAAGCGCACCTTGCCACGATCGTCGAAACCGAGAAGCTTTACTTTTACCTTGTCGCCTTCTTTGACGACATCGGAGCTCTTGGCGACCCGGCCCTTGGCCAGCTGCGAAATATGGACCAAGCCGTCCTTCGAGCCGAAGAAATTCACGAAGGCGCCGAAATCAACAACCTTGACCACGGTACCATCGTAAATATGACCGATTTCCGGATCGGTCGCGATCGACTTGATCCAGTTGATCGCCGCCTTGATCGAATTGCCGTCGCTCGAAGCGACCTTCACAGTACCATCGTCCTCGATATTGATCTTGGCGCCGGTCTTTTCGCAGATCTCGCGGATGACCTTGCCGCCGGTGCCGATGACCTCGCGGATCTTTTCCGTCGGAATCCGCAGGGTCTCGATCCGCGGCGCGAATTCGCCGAGTTCGGCGCGCGCGCCGGTGATCGCTTTGGCCATTTCGCCGAGGATATGGAGACGGCCTTCGCGCGCCTGCGCCAGGGCGACGCGCATGATCTCCTCATTAATGCCGGTGATCTTGATGTCCATCTGCAGCGAGGTAATGCCTTCCTCGGTGCCCGCGACCTTGAAATCCATATCGCCCAGATGGTCCTCATCGCCAAGAATGTCGGAGAGGACGGCATAACGCGTCCCTTCGAGGATCAGACCCATGGCGATACCGGCGGTCGGCCGTTTCAGCGGCACGCCGGCATCCATGAGTGCCAGCGAGGAGCCGCAGACCGTCGCCATGGAGGAGGAACCATTGGATTCGGTGATTTCCGAGACGACGCGGATCGTATAGGGAAATTCCGCCGGCGTCGGCAGCATCGGATGGATCGCGCGCCAGGCGAGCTTGCCATGGCCGATCTCGCGGCGGCCCGGCGAGCCGATACGGCCCGCCTCGCCGACCGAATAGGGCGGAAAATTATAATGCAGCAGGAAGCGCTCCCGATAGGTGCCTTCCAGATTGTCGATCAATTGCTCGTCCTCGCCGGTACCGAGCGTCGCCACGACCAGAGCCTGCGTCTCGCCACGGGTGAACAGCGCCGATCCATGCGCCCGCGGCAGGATACCGACTTCAGCCAAAATCGGCCGCACGGTTTTCACGTCGCGTCCGTCGATGCGGATGCCATTGTCGAGAATGTTCCAGCGCACGACCTTGGCCTGCAGGTCGTGAAACACTTCGCCGACGAACTCCTTCGAGAATTTCGCCTCACCCTCGGCCGGAACGAGCGCCGCGAAAACCTTGTCCTTCACCGCATCGACCGCCGCATAGCGATCCTGCTTCTGGGTGATTTTATAAGCCTCGCGCAGATCGTTTTCCGCGATCGCCAGCACCGCCGCCACGACATCGCTCTTGTCGGGCACGATCAGGTCGCGCGGCTCCTTCGCGGCCTTTTCGGCGAGGCGGATGATCGCGTCGATAACCGGCTGGAACGAAGCATGCCCGGCCATGACAGCGCCGAGCATGACGTCCTCGGACAATTCCTTCGCTTCCGATTCGACCATCAACACCGCATCGCTGGTGCCGGCAACGACGAGATCAAGCGCCGTATCCTTCAATTCGTCGAGGACCGGATTGATCTTGTATTCACCATTGACATAGGCGACGCGGGCGGCACCCACCGGCCCCATGAAGGGGACGCCGGAAAGGGTGAGGGCAGCCGAAGTCGCGACCATCGAGAGAATATCGGGATCATTCTCGAGATCATGGGCGAGCACCGTCACGATGACCTGGGTCTCGTTGCGGTAACCATCCGGAAACAGGGGGCGGATCGGCCGGTCGATCAGGCGCGAAACCAGGGTCTCGCGTTCGGACGGGCGTCCCTCCCGCTTGAAATAACCACCGGGGATACGGCCCGCAGCAAAAGCCTTTTCCTGATAATTGACGGTCAGCGGAAAGAAATCGATCCCGGGCTTGGCGGATTTGGCCGAGACGACCGTCGCCAGAACGGTGGTTTCGCCATAGCTCGCGAAAATGGCGCCATCCGCCTGGCGCGCGATCTTGCCGGTTTCCAAAACGAGCTTGCGCCCGGCCCAGTCGATTTCCTCGCGATGAATCTCAAACATAAAGCATCTTTCTAATGAATCTGGTTGGTTTTGGACGATTCGATCAGGAAGAAAGCCGCGAGCAAGACGGCGAGACGCTACCGCAGGAGATATATGGCGGCAGCGCCTGGCGATCCTGCCCCGGCGGATTGATCCTGATATCGTCAACCGGGCGGCCCCTGCCGTCCGGCTGTTTCATACCGGCCACAATGAGACGGCCGGAAATCTCCCCGCGCGACGGCGAGATTTGCTTTGCAGCGGCGAGACCGAGCCGCGCGACTGGCCTGCCGAAAAGCGCCAGCTATCCGCAATCCGGCCGCCTCTGGCACTAATTTAGTCTATTTCGGGAAATTCCGATGCATTCATTAAGATAGATATCGGCAGCCCAAAAGATAAGGTGATAGCCTCTGGCAACGCACCACTCGCCAGCACGAAAATGTCCGGGCCAATCAACATGATCGCGCATCCGATCATGTCCCTTGGGAGCAGTGCCCATGGGGAGCGGCACCCGGACATTTCGGCCAGATCGCCGATGGATCGCGTCAAAGCGCGCGTGTCTTTACCAAAGCCTCTCCCAATGTGCCTGACAGGAGCACCGACGAAGAATTATCCGTGGGAAAGACTCAACCGCAGGTAGCGAGACAATTTTCGCAAAGCGGAGAAACGTACGGCGCTCCAAAGCCTTTGCAAATACGAGAATTTTTATAAGGGGAACAATCCGAGAACTGCTCCCCTTGTGACAGCGGCTTCTTTCAGCATCACCGGGAGACCCGCCGTCCGATCCCTGAAAATTAGCGGCGGATGCCGAGCCGTTCAATCAGGGCCTTGTAACGCGGTTCGTCGCGCTTCTTCACATAATCAAGAAGCTGACGACGCTGCGAAACGAGCTTCAAAAGCCCGCGGCGGGAATGGTTATCCTTGACGTGGGTTTTGAAATGTTCCGTCAAATTGGCGATCCGTTCGGTCAGGATTGCCACCTGCACTTCGGGCGAGCCTGTATCGCCTTCCTTCAGCGCATATTCCTTCACGAGCGCGGTCTTGCGCTCCGGGGTAATCGACATCGATCATCCTTTCTGCCGCATTGCTATGCGTCTTGATCCTGAAACATCGTCCTTTCGGGACCGATGCGTTTCCGACTTGAGCAGGCCCGCACTCCGCACCCGGACCGTCGGGCACTGGGGGAAGCATTTGCCTGCCTGCGAGAGGACGAAGAAAAGCGCCGGGCCGGGATGTCGTCCAGCACGGTGCATTTTCATCATCCTCACAAGCGCGTCCTACATAGCCGCAACATCGCCCCCTGGGAAGGGCGCACTCTTCTTTTCGGCACGAAAAGATGTTGCCAAAATACACCTTATACAAAACCTTTCCATGACTCTGTCTTGCTACAGTCGCACAGGCACACCATAAGGGGCGTGATCGATCTCCAACGCTCGCATTCGCAAGGAAAGACCTTGGATCACAGATCACGGCGCGACGCCCACAAGCTTCGGCGCTCAGCCTCGCCCATGCCTAGATCGACCAAAAGCCAGCGCTCGTGGCAGGCCCATAATCCCCATGGAGACCATTCCCAGAAGCCGCGGCCCGAGGATTTGAACGGTGAGAGCGCTATAGTGGCGCGCCGGAGTTTCGACACGGATGGAAGCGTCAACGCCGTTTCGGTCGCTGTTCCCGATGATCTGCCGCTGCCTGAAGTGAATTCCCCCTTGCGGAAATTCGGCCATTGGCTGGCCATTGGATTCAGCATTCTTCTGGCGGCTTTTTCGGTCTTCGTGCTGGTCCATGCGCTGTCAGGCATCAATCTCGCCGATCTGCGCACGGCCATCGCCGCGAAAAGTGCCGAACAGATCACCGCCGCGGCGTTTTTTACCAGCCTCTCCTATCTGGCTCTGACCGGTTATGACGCGATCGCCCTACGGCAATTAAACCTGCATGTTCCCTATAAAACGACGGCGCTCGCCTCCTTCACCTCCTACGCCATTTCCTTCACGCTGGGCTTTCCCCTGATTACAGCGGGAACCGTCCGCTACTGGCTGTATTCGCAGACCGGCCTCGGACCCGGCCGCGTGGCCAGCCTGACCGTTATTGCCGGCATCACCTTCTGGCTCGGCATGATCCTCGTGATCGGCTTCGCGCTCCTCTTCCGCAGCACCGAAATCAGCGCCATCAATCATCTCGCCAGCGAGATCAACTTCTTGATCGGGCTAGCGATTCTTCTGACGCTCGGCGCCTATCTGGTATGGGTCAGCCTGCGCCAGCGCCAGGTTCGTCTGCAAGGCTTCCGGCTACAATTGCCTGGGCTCCGTCTCACCCTGGCCCAGGTGGTACTCGGTGTCTGCGATCTCTGCGCCGCCGCCGGGGTGCTTTACTCGCTCCTGCCCGACCACCGCACTGTAGATTTCCTGACCTTCGCCGGTACTTATGTCTTCGCCTGTATTCTCGGCATCGCCTCCAATGCTCCCGGGGGAATCGGAGTCTTCGAGGCAACTTTGCTGAAAGCGATTCCAGCGACATCGCAGGAAGCCTTGCTCGCCTCACTGCTTTTGTTCCGCATCATCTATTATCTGGTGCCATTCGTACTGGCCCTTGCTCTTCTCGGAGCCCATGAAATCTTTCGCCGGTGGAAAACTCTGCGCGAAGCCATGAGCCGCAACGAGGACGCCAAGGTTTGACCCAAATCCCGTTGCATAAGGAGCATCAGGATTTCATGCCGTGAAAACGGCCGAGCGAGACTGGAGCATGTTTGGATATTTCCGCACATGCTCCACTTGAAAATGCTTTCGGACATTTCGGATCATTCAGAAACGTCCCATTCGGCTGTTGCTTAAGCATCCTTGCGCAACAGCCCCGAGAATTGCGAATTGATACTTTGAAAAACAGTTTATAATTGAGCAATTTCTATCGATCAGTAATTCTATTAAATGACAGCTAGCCGGTAGTGGGTTATATTGGAATCGTTCCCACGGCCTCCAACACTTCTATGCAACGATTCGTTCGATCCGGACCTCACTCGTCAAGAATGCGATTTCCTGATTGACATCGGATCGTTCTTCCTTCGAGATGCGCCCTTGCGAGAAATCACCAAGACGGCCAGCCGACTCTTGCCGGTCCAACCGTCCGATATGACCGACGGGAGAAACGGGACGCCAGTGACCACGACGCAGGACGATCTGAGAGCCCGCGACAAGACGCTTATCGAGAGCCTCATCGAAGCCCTCCCTGAAGCAACCATCGCTCTTGGCTCGGCGGATCGCATCATCTGTGTCAATCGCGCCGCTCTCACGCTTTTTCCGGCCCTGCGGCCCGGCGATCTTCTCGCCCGTGTGCTGCGCGCGCCCGATGTCCTCGATACAGTCAAACGGGTGCGCGCCACGGGAACAAGACAGAGCGCCACCTGGATCGAGCGGCTGCCGGTCGAACGGGTTTTCGAAGTGCATGCTGCGCCCATTGCCGCCCGCGGGCTCGAAGGCTCGATCATCGTCAATCTGCACGACCTCAGCGAAGCCCGCCGGGTTGAACGCATGCGCGCCGATTTTATCGCCAACGCCAGCCATGAATTGCGGACGCCGCTTTCCTCGCTGCTCGGCTTCATCGAAACCCTTCAGGGTCCGGCCCGGGATGATGAATCCGCGCGCATTCGCTTTCTCGGCATCATGAGGGATCAAGCCCGCCGCATGGCGCGGCTGATCGATGATCTCCTGTCGCTGTCACGCATCGAGCAGAACCTGCATATCCGCCCCCAGGCACCCGTCGATCTTGCCCTCGTTCTCCGCCACATCGTCGAATCGCTGACGCCGATGGCACAGGATAACAACGTCACCCTAGTCATCAACGCCCCCGGTTCCGTCGTCGTCCGCGGCGATTACGACGAATTGGCACGCATCGTCGAGAATCTCGTCGAGAATGCCATCAAATATGGCACGCCGGTCGCCGAACACTTCAAGCCCGAAATTCATGTCACGCTCGGTAGCAAGGGCCACAATGCTATATTGAGTGTGCGCGATTTCGGCCCCGGCATAGCCGCCGAACATCTTCCGCGCCTGACCGAGCGGTTCTACCGGGTCGACAATCGCCAGAGCCGGGAAAAAGGCGGCACCGGCCTCGGCCTTGCCATCGTCAAACATATTCTCGCACGCCACCATGGCCGGCTCGGCATTGATTCGACGCTCGGTGAAGGATCAACCTTCAACATCGCCCTCCCCTTGCACGAAGGTTGACGATACTCGCTGTTTTATGAAGGCATCCTTTGTCGTTCAAACAGCGGCGTTCCTTTTTCGGTTCGATGCTATAGCCTTCTGACTGAAATCTGGCAGCCTGACCGAAACGGCCGCTTTCCGCCCCCCTTGGAAAGCCCGCTTCGGATGGCGCGCGAATCGGGACGGAAGAATGATCGTTCTCGGCCTCACTGGCTCGATCGGCATGGGCAAATCAGCCACCGCACAGATGTTCCGCAGGGCCGGAATTCCCGTTCATGATGCCGATGCGACCGTGCATGCACTCTATCGCGGCGATGCCGTTCCCCTGGTGGAAGCGGCTTTCCCGGGCGTGACCACCTCGCAGGGGATCGACCGCACCAGACTCGGCGCGCAAGTCTTCGGCAATGCAGAGGCCATGCGACGGCTGGAGGAGATCATTCATCCGCTCGTCGCGCGGGAAAGAGAAACCTTTCTCGCACGTGCCCGCAGCGAGGGCCGCAGGCTCGTCATCCTCGACATTCCGCTTCTGATGGAAATCGGCGCCGATCGGGAAGTCGATGCCGTGGTCCTCGTCACGGCTCCGGCCGAAGTCCAGAGGGCACGGGTCGCCGCCCGAGACGGCATGACGGAAGAAAAGCTGGCGATCATTCTAGCGAAGCAGATGCCCGATGCCGAGAAGCGCCTGCGCGCGCATTTCCTGATCGATACAAGCCGGGGCTTTCCTGCCGCCGAGCGGCAGGTCGCCGACGTTCTGCGCGCGGCTGTAGGCTTTGGCGGCAAGATTTCAGGCAAGGCATAGGCAGCCCACCCCTTCCCCGAATAAATGGCGAATGGTCCTTGGCTAATCCAGATTATTGAACAGGATGCAGACTTCATGCGGGAAATAATTCTCGATACGGAAACCACTGGTCTCGATCCCGCGGAAGGGCATCGCATCATCGAAATCGGCTGCGTCGAACTCCTCCACTCCGTGCCGACCGGACAGACCTATCACGTCTATATCGACCCGCAGCGGGATATTCCCGCTGACGCGGTCAAAGTGCATGGCATTACCGCTGAATTTCTGGCCGGAAAGCCGCTTTTCGCGGATATCGCGCAGGATTTTCTCAAGTTCATAGGGGATGCGAAACTCGTGGCGCATAATGCCGCCTTCGACATGCGCTTCCTCAATGCGGAATTGGCCTTGCTCGGCCTCGATCCACTTGATCTCGAACGCGTCGTCGATACGCTTTCGCTCGCTCGCAGGCGTTATCCCGGTGCATCGAACAGTCTCGATGCGCTTTGCCAAAGATATGGCATCGATAATTCACGGCGCACCAAGCATGGGGCTCTGCTTGACGCGGAAATCCTCGCCGACGTCTATGTCGAGCTCTTAGGAGGACGCCAGGTCGCCTTGACCT
This sequence comes from Beijerinckia mobilis, assembly GCF_000745425.1. Taxonomy (GTDB): domain Bacteria; phylum Pseudomonadota; class Alphaproteobacteria; order Rhizobiales; family Beijerinckiaceae; genus Beijerinckia; species Beijerinckia mobilis. The sequence continues at coordinate 50,091 of NZ_JQJH01000023.1, read as the reverse complement.
TCGAAGCAGCAGTGGTGAGCCAGCGGGATGACGGTGCGGGGGTACATCTGACGCAACGCCCTGCTCCACTCGCAAGCCTGCTGTCGCAACAGGAACGGGAAGCGCATCAGGCATTCGTCGCCAAGCTGGGCGATAAAGCCCTGTGGTCCGTCTATCTCGCCGAATCACAGGAAACCCCGGCGTAAGACGCGTTTCGCCTGGCTATCGGGTCGCAGCTTTCCCCTGCCTTTAATAGCCAATGAAGAAACACAGCGGTCGGTGCCCGCATTGCGCAACGGGGAATGAGCGTTTCAGCACCAGTGTTAAAGGATTTATTTACCAAATTCCTGGCTTGATGCACTTCGGTTCGAGCGCAACCGCCAAGGAGAGATCGCAATGACGCGCACCAGCACCGCCATTAGCGCGGCCGAAGCCGCCAGACTGACGGGTGTGGACAAATCAACCATCACGAGAGCAGTCAAGGACGGAAGATTTTCAGCGCAGAAGGACATCAACGGACGCCTCATCATCGAGCCGGCCGAATTGTTCAGGGTTTTCCCGCCCCTCCCCTTGAGTGAATTGTCCTCCGAGCCTGACGAGATGCAGGCATTCAACGGCATTGATGCAGACGGGGATGGCGATTCGATATCCGGCTCCGACGCACTGGCCGACGCGCACCAGCGCTGGCGGTTCGAAGCGGTGCGCCGCGAATTGGAGGAAATGCGCCGCGAGCGCGACAAGGAAGTCGAGGAACGTAGCCGCGAGCGCCGCAGCGCCGAAGACACGATTTCGGATTTGCGCCGCCGTCTCGACAGTTCCGAGGAGGAACGCCGGAAGAAAGATACACAGGTCACCCATCTTCTGACCGATCAGCGCGAGAAGGCCGTGGCAGAAGCCGAGAAGGCGGTTACGGCAGTTGCAGAAGCCGAGAAGGCAGTAGCTGCTGCTGCGGAAATGGAAAAGGCGATCGAGGAAATGGAAAACGAGAAGCAATCCAGGAAGCGCGGCTGGAGCCTCTTCGGCCGCAAGCGCCGTAGCGCCTAAGGGCTTCTTGATTGACAGGCCACCACCGCCCGGACGTTCAGTTCAAACGCAAAGAGCCTTGTGAAGGCACCTTTTGAAAACAACCTCTGAACAACGAAAAGGGCGCGGAGGAGAGTTCCATCCGCACCCCTTCAACAGCGACCCGAGAGAATGCACCCGGTAGGCGCAAACACCGACGCAATCCTTGCAATCAGACCAGTCAGGATTTCAATTCGGGAGCGTTCGCCGCAACCTCTTCGAGCCGCTTGCGGTAAAGAGCCGCGAAATCGATCGGGTCGATATAAAGGGGCGGAAATCCACCACCGCGCACCGCTTCCGCAATGATCTGCCGCGCGAAAGGAAAGAGAAGCCGCGGACATTCGATCATCACCACCGGATGCATGTCATTCGGCGCTATATTGTGCAGACGGAACATGCCCGCATAATCGAGTTCGAATTTGAAGAGCGTGTTCGGCCCTTCGCCCGCCGATCCTTCGAGGACGAGATTGACCTCGAAATCCGTCTCCGCCACTTGCTGTGCATTGACATGCACCTGAATGGCGATGTTGGGCGCTTTTTCCTGGGGGCCCAGCGAGCGCGGCGCATTGGGATTCTCGAAGGAGAAATCCTTCGTATATTGCACCATCGCATTGATTGCGGGGGCTTGATCTTGCGTTGCGTTGCCTTCAGCCATGACTCGTCTCCTGCGGCGTGGCCGTAGCACGGATGAATGGCTTCCACAAGCGCGCCAGGTGACACGCTCACATCCGGCAAAAGCCTCGCACACGATTGCTTCATCCAATGTCGGCAGCTCTATGCGCGGGAGCAATTGCCATCAGGTCAGGCTCAGGAAAGTTTGGTCGGCTTCAATAGGATCATGCAGGGCCCGATGCCCCGCGGCGAGCCGGTTTGTGGAACTCCTCCTCACCGGATCCGCCGGCCGCCATCGGCCGAACCCCCTTGCCGCTGAAGCGGTCTCGAGCATGAAGTAATGACCGGCAAAAGATCTCAAGAACGCATTTATCCGCAGGCGCATGATCGGAATGAATCGCGCGACAAATCCCTGCTGCAGGCGGCGGTAGCGGAGGCTTTCCGTCTCTTGAAGGAAGGTACTCCACAACAGGCGATTGCGCATATCACCCCCTATGCTCATCTCGCATCGCATAGTGATGTCGGTTGTTATGTCTTCGGTCTTATCTGCTTCAATGCCGAGGATCCGCGCGACGCACTCGACTGGTTCGAACGCGCGCTGGTCTTAAGACCAGACTATCCGGAAGCGCTGGGTGCCAAGGCAATCATTCTGCAGAAGCTCGGACGCCCGCAGGATGCTTTGGGCGTTTTCGAAAAACTTTTGCGGCTGCGCCCACAGGATGTGGAGGTCCTCTTCAGCATCGGCGTCATCAGGCAAAGTCTCGGGCAGATGAAGGAGGCGTTGGCAGCTTACGAGGAAGCTCTGCGTCTGCGTCCTGATTATTGTGAGGCTTTGACCAATCGGGGCGCGCTGCTGGAGCGGTTCGGCCGGTTCGATGAGGCTCTCGCCTGTTTTGAACAAATCGCACGTCATCGCCCGGACGACAGCATCAATCTGTTCAACATGGGATCTGTCCTGCAGAAACTTGGGCGGTTCGACGAGGCACTGCATTCCTATGAAAATGCAGTGCGGCTCGGCCCTCCGGATCCCGAGACCGAGCTCAATCGTGGCAACGTCCTCCAAAAACTCGTCCGCTTCGAGGAAGCCATCGCCTGCTATGACAAGGCGCTTGAACTGCGGACCAATTATCCGCAGGCGCTTTATAATAAAGGCATTGCTTTGCAAGGGCTTGGACGATCGCAGGAGGCGCTCGAAGCTTATGATGCGGCGCTGGCCCTGGAACCATCCTATTGCGAGGCTTGGTGTAACCGCGGCAATATTCTGCACGAATTGGGGCATCTGTCGGAAGCGCTTCTCTCCTATCGGGAAGCCCTGAAAGTCAAACCGCATTTTCTCCCCGCGCTCACCAATCGCGCCAATGTGCTGCTCGGGCTGGAAAGGTTCGAGGAAGCCCTTCATTCCTGCGATGAAGCTCTGAAACACGAGCCGAATCATGCCCGGGCACTCAGTATTCGCGGCGCCGTTCTGCACCGGCTCGCCCGCCATGATGAAGCGACCGAAACTCTCGACCGCGCAGCGGCGCTCAATCCGCTGCTGCCGGAGGTCTTTCTGAACAGGGCCAATTTGCGGCAAGAGCTCGGCCGACTGCCAGAAGCGATTGCCGACTACGAGCAGGCGCTGGTCTTGAAGCCACGTTATCCCGAGGCCCTGTCAGGTCTCGGAGTCGCCATGAAGGAGCAGGGACGGCTAGCCGAGGCTCTCGCTTGTTTCGATCAGGCCTTGGAGATCAGGCCAGATTTCGCAGACGCGCGCAACAATCGCGCGGGCGTTCTCTTGCTAGAAGGCCGGTTCGCCGAAGGTTTCACCGATTACGAAAGCCGATGGAACCGCTCGAACGCACCCAATAGAATCTACCACTCCACCCTGCCGCAATGGGATGGCGCCCCTCTTCATGGCCAGAAAATTATTGTCTTCGACGAACAGGGGCTCGGTGATCTTATTCAGTTTTCGCGTTATCTGCCTCTCCTTTCCGAGGCGGGTGCAGAGGTCACGATCCTGGCACGCAAATCGATGCACCGTTTACTCTCGACCCTGCCGGGCTCGGTGCGTCTAACCGGGCACATCGAATCAGACAATGACTTTGCGTTGCAAATCCCGTTGATGAGTCTGCCCCTGGCATTCAACACCCGGCTCGCCACGATTCCCGCTTCTGTGCCATATTTGAAGGCTGAACCGGACCGCATCGCCAAATGGGCCAAGATCATTGGTGAAGCGGGCCTGCGAATCGGAATCTGCTGGCAAGGCAACCGGCGTATCAATCTGCGGCGCAGCCTTGCCCCTTCGGATTTCCTGCCGCTCGCATCCCTGCCCAATGTCCGGTTGATAAACCTGATGAAGGATCCTCTTCCCATCGGGCAGGAATTGCAAGGCTTGCCGGATTGGCTCGAAGATCTCGGACCGGATTTCGACGCTACCGACGACGCATTCCTTGACTGTGCAGCAGTGATGGAAACACTCGACCTTGTCGTCACATCGGATACATCGATCGCCCATTTGGCTGGCGCACTCGGTCGTCCCGTATTCGTCGCTCTGAAACAGATTCCCGACTGGCGTTGGCTGATGTATCGCGACGATTGCCCCTGGTATCCCACCATGCGTCTGTTTCGCCAGACACAAAATGGAGAATGGGGTGATGTCGTTGAAGCCATTGCGCAAGCCGTCACAGAGCTTTTCGCATTCAGGCAATCTCCGGCCGCGATTCCCTATCCCTCCGAACCGTCGATCTCCGAATTACCGAGCTTCGGCGCACCATCTTCTAAATCATCAAACATTGCACAGGCCCTCGCCATTCCAAGCGGGATCGGCGAACTCATCGACAAGATTACCATTCTTGAAATCAAGGCGGAGAAAATCCGCGAAAGCGGGAAACTGGCGCATATTCATTACGAACTCAGCCTGCTCCGCGCGTTGAAACGCGAATATGGTTTCTCAAACATCCGACTTGCGCCTTTGGAAACCGAACTCAAGGCCATCAATCTCGCTTTATGGGAGATTGAAGACGCCTTACGACAACATGAAACGAAGGGCGATTTCGGCGCCCGTTTCGTTGATCTCGCCCGACAAGTCTACATGACCAATGACCGTCGCGCTGGGTTGAAACGGCAGATCAACCTTTTGTTCGACTCACCGATTGTGGAGGAAAAATCCTTTGAGCTTCATGAGCAAAGCATAGCTCGATAACGCAGAAGGACAAGTCGCACGCACTCCCCGTGAAGAGCGACGGCGATTCTTCTGAATCCGGAAGCCGCCTTCATTTAGGTGACGCCGGTGGTATCCTTCACGATTGGACAACTGATTGATAAAGCCAACGGGCAGACGACGAGGAAACAACAAAAGATTTCCACGGATTCCATTATCTGTACGTGTTCCAATGTTTTGAAAACTGCACAGATTAAAAAAGAGTGGCGTCCTCAACCCCGTTTGATCATTGCATTACGTTCGTAATGAAGGCGCCACGAGGCTCCACACCTTCATAAAGTTCCTGCTTGATCGTAAACGACGATTGTATTGAGCCTTTCGCCTGACGATTTTCCGGTCTATCGCTTGCCCCCTGCACTTTCTTGATTTGCATAGGATCGCTTCGCGATCCTATGCAAATAAAATGACTCTTGTTTCTTTAGGAAACGCCTTCGGTGAATTTGGCGCCACCATCACCTTCGTGTCCAATATTCCGGGAGAGACCCAGACCATTTCGGCTGCAATCTATACATTCACGCAGGTTCCCGACTGGGACGAAGGAGCCATGCGGCTTACCATGATCGCCATGATTATCGCTCTCATCGCGCTGGTTTCCTCGGAAATCATTCAGCGTCTCGCGGAACAGCGTGTGTCGGGGGTCAAATGATAGAAGTCGACGCCGGTCTCGCGGTCGAGACGCTCAAGCCCAAAGTTGCCTTCGGATGCGGACAGGGTCTCACCGCATTGTTCGGTCGCTCCGGCTGCGACAAATCCATCACGCTCAACCTCATCACGGGCCTCCTGAAGCCAGACGAGAGGCTCATCCGCCTCGACGGCAATGTGCTCGTCGATACGGCGCAGAAGATTTTCCTGCCGCCGCACCAGCGCCACATCGGTGTCGTCTTCCAGGATTCAAATCTCTTTCCGCCTCTCAGCGTTCGGCGAAATCTGCTTTACGGCCGCCCGATCATCTATGTTTCCCATTCGATCGAGGAAGTCATTCGCCTCGCCTCCCGCGTCGTGATGCTGGACGCTGGCCAAGTCAAAATGATCGGCACGCCGGACGAGGTCTTTACCGATTCCGCCTCGCTGGAAGACCGTTTCGACAGCGTATCCGTCGTGACCGCCGAGGTCCTGCGCCACGATCCCGTCCATGAGATGACAGAGCTCCAGCATCCTGCCGGCCAGATATGGATCGGCGGCGCGGTCGAACTCTCCGGTCAAGTCAGGGTCGCCATTGCAGAAACAGCCGTCGTTCTCTCGACGGAAGCTTGCGGCCCCTCGGCATCCGCGCAATCCTTTCCGGCACCGTCTCGTCAATCGAGAACAAGGGGCCTTTTGCGCGCGTCCTGGTCACGCTCGAGGGACGCGATCGCCTCGCGGTGACGGTGACGCGGCAGGCCGTCGAAGATATGAACCTGCAAAACGGACCGAAGGTTTTTGCCCTCATCAAATCAGCCAGTATCGATGAAGGTTTGCTCAGCCATCCCGCTTCGTGAAAGTCTACAAGAAGTTTCGTTCGATATTCCAAACAAAATCGGTTAGTCTTTCAGCCCAGTGCCGCAGTGGAAGGGCCGAAGCTTCATGGGAATCGAGGGACGCGACAAGGTAAAGGTTCTGGAGGCTGGTGCTGCCGCCCTGTCGAGCCAGCTCGGCAAGACTGTGCAGCGCCTGCGCAAGGCTTATAATCTTTCGCTGTCGGAATTATCCGAGCAATCAGGCGTCGCGAAATCAATCATCAGCCAGATCGAACGTAATGAGACCAACCCGACGCTTGCGACCATCTGGCGGCTTTCGCAGGCGCTCGATGTGTCGATCGAGCGTGTTTTACAGGCGACCGAGGAAGAACCTTTCCTCGAAAAGACCTCCAAGGGCGATACGCCCATTCTCGTTTCCGATGACGGAAAATGCCGATTGGCGATCATCGGCTGGATCAAGACCGTCGAATGGCTGCAATGGTATGAGTTCGCCGCGGATCCGGGCGGTATTCTGGAATCTGAGGCCCATCAACGCGGCTCGGTCGAGAGCGTGTCGGTGAATGAAGGGGAACTCGATATCGAGGTCGGCGGCGTCGTCGAGCGCGTCAAAGCGGGAGAAACGCTGCGCTATCGCTGTGATCGTCCCCATGTCATCCGCAATGCCACAACGAAACCTGCGTCGGCGGTCATGGTCTGTATCCTCAAAGCCGCCGCCATGGAATAACAAAAAGAGAATAAACAAAACAACGATATTCAATCAGGAAAAGCATATCTCTCTTGCACATGATAGAACGAGTGCGCCAACACCCATTTTCCCGGGCGATCATCGCCCATCCGGGACCGGATCGATGAAGTCGCAAGACATCGTGAACGCCTATCGTCAGCGTCACTGGCGCTTTCTGGCCAATCTGCAAAGCGAGCCCGGAAGCGCATTCGTCGTTGGACGGCGTGAAGGCTCCTATTTGTGGAATGTGGAGAACACAAAACGGATTCTCGATTGCGGCAATTGTGGCGGGGTCCATTCTCTCGGCCATTGCAATCCGGAAATCAGACAATGCCTTATCGATAGTCTCGAAACGCTCGATGCCGGCATGTGGACCATGCCGACCGCGGAGGCCCTCGCATTCCAGGATGCCCTCAATGAATTGGACGCGCCCATAACGGACTGCCGATCGCTTCTGACGTTGAGCGCGTCCGACGCCGTCGATGCCGCCATCATGTGGTCGTTTCGTGTCACCGGCCGCAAGAAAGTGCTGGCCTTCCGTCACGGATATCATGGCCACAGCGGTTTCGGTGCTTTGGCGACGGGTTCCATCGAAGAAGGACTGGTCGACCACTATTCCTTGCCACGGGATAGCAGCCTCTTCTTTCCCGACTATGGCGATATCGGCGGCATTGAACAAGGCCTGGACGAGACCTGCGCGGCAATCATCCTCGAACCGATGAATTATGAGACATTCGAACCCGCGTCCGCAGAATTTCTGCAAGGCATCCGGCACCTTTGCGATCAGCGCGGAGCGCTGCTCATTCTCGACGAGACGCGAACCGGGCTTGGCCGATCAGGCGGGCTGTGGATGGGGTCATCCGCCGGGATCGAGCCGGACATTCTCATTGCCGGTAAGGGGCTCGGCGGCGGCTATTATCCCGTCGGCGCCTTGATCGCGAGACAGGACATTTATGACCGCTGTCTCAATGAAAATCATTGGGGTTATATGGCGAGCCTGGCAGGAAGCCCTATCGCTGCGAGACTCGCCATGAAGGTGCTGGAGATCGCCCGGCGGTCGGATCTTTCTGCAAATGTCGCTCGCCTGGAAGCGGCCGTCCAGGCGCGTTTCACATTACTCGCCGAGCAATTTCCTGATTTCTACCGCATCGCCTGGGTTCGCGGTGGCATTGCCGCATTGGGGTTGAGAAATCCCTGCGCAGCCTCATGCATCCAGAAGGGTCTGTTCCAAAAGAATGTCCTGTGCCACAGCACATCAACCATAGCCCCCTCTGTCGTGAAATTTTTTCCCTGCTTGACCAGCGCACCAGCGATTGCCGACGAAATCGGTTCGGCCCTGGAGACATTCGCGCAGTCCTGGAAACAGGACTAGGCATACACTAATGCTCCCAGGCCGCAATGGGCATACATTTCTGGAATTATGGATGCACTCGCCTCGATCAGCCCGGGAAAAAATGCAATGCCGTGATACCGCTACGGACACATAGAGCAGCCCTGTGTTTGATATCGTCATTTTTCTTCGCCAGACGCCAGCCATCCTTTCGCAACACCATAACGGACGATTTCCGCTCTCGATTTCAGATTGAGCTTGTCGGCGGCACGTGCCTTGTAAGTTTCGATCGTCTTCGTGCTAAGCTGCAAAGAAGCGGCGATCTCCTTATTACTGAAACCCTGTGCTATTGCCTTGAGAACATCTTCCTCTCGAGGGCTAAGAGTGACGTCGGGTGTTGGAGTGACAGACGACAATTCACCACCTGAGAGTGCATTGCTGACGATTGCCGGGTCTAGATACATTCCACCAGCAGCGACAGCGTTCACGGCACGTATAAGGTCTTCGGCAGCCGATCTCTTCAAAAGATATCCTTGAGCACCTGCCTGGATCAACGGCTTCACATAAGCACGGTCCTCATGAACAGTCAAAGCAATGATTTTTACGGTGGGACATGTTTCACTGAGACGACGCGACAGCTCAATTCCGTTGAGGCCCGGCATGGAAATATCGAGTATGGCGACATCCGGCTTTTGTGTCTCGATTAATGTCAAAGCCTCCGCGCCATCCGCCACCTCACCGATCAATTCTATATCTGGGACGGCTTGCAACAATGCACGAATACCGGCAAGCACGACAGGGTGATCATCTGCCAATACAACTCTGATACGATTGTTCGACTTCATATCATTCCGTAATGTCTGCTGAGGCGGGGAATAATTCAATATCTTCTCGTAGAAGAGCAATGATCCTAGACTGTTTCCGATTCACGATTACTACCCATGCCAAGGCTGGAATTACCCGTGGATTGAGGAATTGGTATCCGGATGAACAGCGTTGCTCCCTGTCCGGGAGAGGATTCGACTTGTAACACACCGCCGATAAGCATCAATCGCTCTTGCATACCCGAAAGGCCGAGACTGCGTCTTCTCACCATATCATCGCGATTGAAAATACGATTCAACTGGCGAGGATCGAAACCGGATCCGTCATCCTCGATGAGCAATCTGATTTCCCGCTCACGTCTTTCCAAAATGATACCGACGACTTTGGCCGCGGCATGCTTGAGGATATTGGTGAGAGCTTCTTGCAAGACACGGTAGATGACCGTGTCCACTTCCCGTCCAAAGCCGTCTCCGATAGCGCCAATAGCCTGAAAATCGACTGAAACATCATACCGCTGGCTCCATTCGGTCACATAAGCGGAAAGCGCGCGATAGAGACCGAGATCATCGAGGGATGTCGGCCGGAGATTGACGGCAACACTATGAATATCACGACCAATTTCGGCTGTCATGAGCTGGAGGGAATGAACCAGATCATGCAGTTTGTCCTGCTCCCAGCCTTCACCATAATTTAAGGCACGCTCAAGCCCTTTGAGGCCAAGTGATAATCCTGTGACTGTCTGCCCGACCTGATCATGTAACTCCCGCGCAATCCGCGCCTGCACTTCCTCCTGGGCTTCAGCCAGACGTCGTAACAATTTCAATCGGTCCGCCTCCGCATATTTCTCTGAGGTGACATCGGCGAGGACGCCAAAAATCACATCTTGATCCCGCAACACCGTCCTGCCCCGCGCGCGCAACCAGCGGAAGCTCCCATCCGGACCTGCCACGCGAAACTCGACTTCAAAGGCGCGATCGTCCCGAAAACACGCTTCGGCGGCTTCCAGGACTCGCGCCCGATCATCGCGGTCAACAAGAGCAAGGAACCGTTCCGCCGATAAGGTTTCCCTCAGTTTCAAGGAACGCTGTAAGCCGAGCAGAAGCCGGCACCGTGGTGATCCTGCCAATTTATTTTGGCCAAAATCCCACCGCCAAGTTCCAAGTTCAGCAGCGTCGATGGCCAGCGCCCCCCGCTCCTCGCTGACTTTGAGCGCCGCAGCTGCGTAAAGCTCCTGTTGGCGTCTCTTTCTTGCAATATCAGTGGATACCAGGACTGCGAGACCCACCGCTAGAAACAAGCTGGTTACCACTCCTCCCGCGACTGCGATGACGGCACGCCGCACCGGCCCATTTAACACTGCGCTTGGAATCGCGAGGTGGACAGTCCAATCGCCCGCTCCCGGCATTGTCTTGAAGACTGTATCAATATCAACGTCTGCCGGCGGCTTTTCTAATTGAGGCCCGCCGGTCGATTGCGCCATGGCGTGACGCATGGCGAGATCCGCCATCTTTATGAAAGTCTGCTCCTCATTGGTCGTTCTCGCGATGAGATGACCCTGTTTGTCAAAAACGGCGCCAACCCAACCTTCGGGTACACCTGTGTCATGCAGAATCTTTGCGACGGCATCTTCAGCAAGAGCAACTGTCAGAACGTACCGTATGTGACCATCACGAATAACGGGAACCCGGATCTTGATGAGGCGTCGGCCCGATATCCTTCCGATTTCGCCAACGCCTCCGACGACAGGCCGATGAGATTGTATGACCTGATCCAGACTTTGCCTATCGCCAGTCTCTCCCAACTGGCTGTTGAGTGGCCGGATCGTGTTCATGAGCTGTAATCCATCAAGATCATCAAGCTCGATCGATTCCCAAAGCGGAAGTGCTAAGGCGATCCTTTTGGCAACATGATAGAAAGCAGAAAGATCGGGCTGATCAAGAGAAGGCGATAAAGCCAAAGTTGCAGCCATTTGTACCTGCGTCTCGATATCACCCATGATGCGCTCACCCACGAGCTCAGCCGTTGCACTCGCTTTATCGAGCACGGCCTTGCGCTGCTGCTGCGCAGATCCATAGGCAATCCAACCGGCAAAAAGAAGCACAGGTATCGACGCCGACATCAGCAACGGAATCAATGAATGTTTTGTTTGCGCGCGCGCCATCGATGCCAGGGAAAAGGGACTCGATAGCGGCCCCACATCCTGCGATTTTTGTCTAATGAATCTTTGGAATCGTAAAGGCATCGCGAAAAGCGCTCTCCATTTCGTTGGTATTTCTATTGGTTCAAGTCTCCCTCGACGCATCATAAAACCGCTGGCGTCGCCGTTTCCCTTCTCGCCAACCTTCGGCCACACTTCACAAACACGGCGCAAACGCCCGATCTCGACCAACTCCTCAAGAGCCTTTCAATATCAACAAAGCAGCGTCGGCATGACGAAAAAGCTGCACGAAGCATGCAAGTCAGGATTTTCCCGACACGTGGCACCGCGAAACCTGACTGCCGGCCCTCGCTCCATCTGACGTATAAGCCCATCATACGGCTCCCCGCATTCTCATCACGATGATCAGGAAGCCCCGATTTTTCACATGTCACCTCGCATTTTCCAAGAGAGATTCATGTGCAATCTCATTGCTCCCGCGACGTCATCGAGACTGCCGTCCGTTTCAAACGCCAAGGACACAAGCAATTTGTTGGCTTTGTCATCCCATCGACCGATTTTTATACGTTCAATCCGCGACACACAATTTTCATATAAATCTTTTCGACGAAACCCTTTTCCACGATCATTACGAGGCGCGCGCCTTGGGTGTTTTCTGACAGCCCTTTGCCAAATGATCGTGCCTGTCTCTCCGCTGTGGGCCATGCCGGACGCCAAAGCCGCGTCTCCCGGCCGAATATGTCATGCGCATGTTGAAGTCCACAGTTCCTATTATGGTCATTCCAGCGGCGAAATCGCGACGATCGTCAGGCAAACCCTCGCATGTCCAAATATTACCGGGGCAATAACGTCTAAAGATCCAAAGCACGCCTCGTATCTGGCAATTGTGACGATTAAGCGTTCACCGCCTCCGCAGAACCGCGGTCAGATCTTTATTTCCCTCTATCACCGCGGGAGATTGGTCGGAAGATCATGGAAAACATTATCGCCATTTGCAATGGGACACCCCACCATGATGGCCGGCGACATACGCTATGCCTACAACAAGGCCATTGCCGATACACCTTCTTCCGATCAACTGTCGCTTGATGATTAATAAAATATCATGGAAGCAATCGATGATGCAAAATGCCAAAGCCAAGAATTGATTTCTGCCGTGATATCGTCCCTCCTCAAAATCGCTCTGTTGAAGCCATCGATCATTTGCGTCCTCTTGGTCTTGATTGCCACACACGGATCTAGCCGTGCGGCGGAAGTCTCATTTGTCGACGCATTGAAACTTGCCTGGAAAAGAGACCCTGTCCGGATCGACCTTCTGGCAAACAAACATTCGGCAGCCGCCCGTGCCGACGCAGCGCAGTCGCTATTCCCGTCGGGCCCTATTTTGAGCGGTGATTATTACAGTGACAAATATGTGGGGAGCCACCAAGGCTATGCAACCTGGCAGGGCGCCATTTCCGTTCCCTTATGGCTTCCCGGTCAGAGTGAGGCAACTGTGCAGGTTGCGCAAACCGAATCTGAGGCGCTGCAAGAGCGGCTTCATGTCGAACATATGTCTCTGGCAGTCAAACTGCTCGATATCGCGGGAACTGTTTTTCTGGCACAGCGTAAACAGGAATTTGCGGGCGACCAGTTGAGCACGATAAAAAGCCTCGCACGGACAATCGCTAAAAAAGTGCAGGCCGGAGAAGCGCCATCGACTGATCAGAACGCGATTGATGCGGAAGTCGCCACCGCAGATACGCAATTGAAAATGGCCGACGAGGAGAAAATCGTCGCGCTGGCATCCCTCAGCGAAATTCTCGGTGGCCCGCAAGTCCCTGATCTGGGGTCATATAATCTCCGGACATTGCGACAATCGCAAATAAAGGGAACCCATTTGCAGCCGGATCAGGACCCCCGCGTGCTCGCCGCGCATCTATCCGTTATCAACGCGCGTGACCGTCTGCACCTCGCGGAAAAATCATTCATGCCGAATCCACAGATCGGCATCGCAGCAATCCGCGATATTCAATTCGGTAGCCCCTGGGATACACGTACCGCCATCACATTCAATATGGCTCTTCCAAGCGACGCACAAAATGTCCCGTTGAAAACAGCTGCGATAGACAAACTCACGGCGGCGGAAAAGGAAGAGCAATTGGTTCGCCGGATGGTGCGGATCGAATATGCACGAGTCACCGCCCGGCAGAAGGCCGCTGCAGCCACATTGACGAATACGAAAACCGCTGTCGCGGCATTGACGAAACGGGCCGATGATATCGAAAACTCCTGGAAACTGAACGAATCGTCATTGATAGAAGTCTTACGGGCTCATCAGAGCGCATTCAATGCCAAGCTCGCACTGGCGCAAGCCGAGGTCGAGCTGCATGCCTCTGTCATTCGCTTTTTCATCTCAGCAGGGCGGATTTAATGATGTCGCCATCACGATATGCCAATTCATTCGCTATTGTCATTTTCGGGGCGGCAATGTCCCTGAACTGTCTTTTGTCATCGATCTGCAGCACCCTCGCAGCTGAAGACGGACGGGCGGTTCGGAGTTCTCAAGCTGAACCCGGTAATGAATTCGTCAAACTCAACATCGATGCTCAGAAAAACACCAACCTCCAGGCGAGCATCGTCAAGGAAGGGACACTTTCACTGGAAATTCCCGCCTTATCTTACGTTCTAGCCGATGAGACGCAGACCATACGGCTTCGTTCCGTCGGCTCGGGCAAAGTCCTTCACATCAATCTGACCCCAGGCGCAAGAGTCGAAAAAGGCGAGGTTCTTCTGGAATATCGGAATGACTCATTGCGTGTCGCACATATACAGGCCATTCAGGCCCGGGCGGCTCTCGTGGCTGCCCAGGCGGCGAAAAACGAGGCGGAAATAGCCTATCAGCGCGCCAAACAACTGGCTGGCCATGCGCTCTCGCGCGGCGAGGAACGCAAGCGTTATGCCCTTCTTCAGGAAGCCACTAACACGGTTGCGATGCGGGAAGCGGACGTCACGAATACAGAAAACCGGGTCAAGGAATTCTATACAATAACGGAGCAAGGCGATCAGCTTCAGACCTCACGCATCCTGTCTCCCGTCGAGGGAACCGTGCTCGCCATAAACACATCCTCGGACGCCGATTTGACCGCCGGACAGGATGTCGCGACGATCGTCAATCTATCCTCCGTCTGGATCGTCTCGGAAGTCCCGCCGTCGGACGCGGTCCTTCTGTCTCCGGGCTGCGAACAATCGAGCGCCTTTCCTGGCAACAACAAATGGATTCCCTCGTTCGTCGATACAATCGACGGTGTCGTCAACCCGAAGACCGGACTGGTCCGTATTCGAAGCCGTATTTCGAACGACCATAATTTTTTGAAGCCGGGTATGATGCTGGAAACGCGTTTCAAGACAACGAGAAAGATTCGCGGCAAGCTTGTTCCATCTGAAGCGATCCAGAGAATTAATGATCGCGATATTGTTTTCGTCCAGAAGGCCAGCGATCACTTCGAAGCGCGATCCGTCCAGAAGGGGATCGAAAGCAATGGACAGACCATCATTCTGAAAGGGCTGAACGACGGAGACAAGATCGTTTCTCAAGGCGGATTTACCTTGAAATCGGTGATGCTGCTCGCCGACGGTTCAAGGAGCGATTAGAGTGTATCAATTTCTATCTTTTCTGCAAAGCAATCGCTCCGTTATCCTGGGAATTCTCACCGTTCTGATGCTTTTCGGGATTGCCGATATAACACGTCTTCCCGTCGAATCGGTTCCGGATGTTTCGCCCAAACAGGTGATGGTGTCCGTCGTCGTACCCGGACTTGCCACAGAGGAAGTGGAAAAGCTCATAACATTTCCAATCGAAGTGAGCATGGCTGGCATTCCAGGGATGATCGATCTCCGCTCGATCTCTCGATCAGGTATCTCAGTTGTCTACGTGCAATTCGCCGATGATACCGACATCAATCTCGACCGTACTCTTGTTCAACAGCGTATCCAGCAGGCAAAAGACAATATTGCCGTGCCGGGCCTTTCGGTAACCATGGGACCTCTCGCGACGGGTCTCGGAGAAATCATGCAGATTCAAATCCATGGGGTGAATCAATCACTCATGGATCTCAATCGGATCATGAACTGGGTCGTCGTGCCGCAATTGAAGCTCGTGCCTGGTGTCGCGGATGTTAACGTCAATGGAGGCGCGGAGGAGACCTTTGCCGTCTATCTCGATCCCATGCGGCTGAACGCCTTCAATTTGTCGGTCGGCGATGTTTTTCGCGCGGTTGACGAAAATAATGGCGCTTCAGGTGGCGCCTGGATCGAGCATTTCTCAGAGCAACAAATTATCGCTGCACGCGGCCTCGTGCGGAACCTCGATGATTTCGGCGCGATCTTCATCCGTCCCGGACCCAACGGAACAGCTCTTTACCTGCGCGATGTCGGGAAGATCACGCAGGCTCCGCGCACCCGGCTCGGTGCCATGACACGCGATGGGAATGGAGAAATCGTCAGCGGTGTCGTTTTGATGCTGCAAGGCGCCAATTCCGGCGAAACGATAGCCGCTGTCAAACAGGCTCTGCCGGAAATCAATAAATCCCTACCCGCCGGCGTTACTTTGGAAACCTATTATACGCGCAGCACATTGACCGGAAAAACGATCGACACCATCAAGGAAAATCTGCTGATTGGCGCCGGTCTGGTCATCTTTGTACTCATCATCGTCATTGGTGACTGGCGCGCATCACTGGTCATCGCATCGGTCATTCCCTTCTCGCTCGTCTGCGCCATGGTAGGTATGCATTATCTCGGCATATCCGCCAATCTCCTTAGTCTTGGAGCGATTGATTTCGGCATGATCGTTGACGGCTCTCTCGTCATCGTTGAAAACACTATGGCACGCATGGGTCACCAAGAGAACAAACATTTCAGAGAATTGGTCGTCGCATCCGTATGCCAGGTCACCCGCCCTGTGAGCTTCGCCATACTCGTTATTATGATGGTCTATCTCCCTATCCTGACTTTGTCAGGCATTGAAGGCAAAATGTTCAGGCCGATGGCGCAGACGATCATCATCGCCCTTCTGGCCTCTTTGATCTATGCCATCATCTGGGTACCGCTCTTGACCGGGCTAGCCCTTCCCTACAGCAAATCGCACGAGGATACCTGGTTCATCCGTGTCTTGCGACGCGGTTACAACCCCGTCCTTTTCTGGTGCGAAGGTCATTTCAAAATCCTGCTCACCGGCACATTCGGCATTTTCCTGATATCGCTTTTTCTCGCGACGAAGCTCGGCGGCGAATTCATCCCGCAGCTTCAGGAAGGTGCACTGGTCGTCACATCAACGCGGCTGCCGAGTGCATCGCTCACAACCTCTCTGCAATCGGCGCAGCTTATCGAACAGACGTTAAAGCGGTTTCCGGAGGTACGCACGGTCGTGAGCAATACGGGCTCCTCGGCGATACCGACAGACCCTCAAGGCACGAACGTCACGGACACATTTATTTTTTTGAATGATATGTCGGAATGGAAGACCGCCTCGAGCCAGGAGGAATTGGTAACGGTCTTCGACAAGGCTATCCGCCAGCAGGTCCCCAATGCGCTTTATTCGTGGAGCCAGCCAATTCAAATGCGTATGGATGATCTTCAATCAGGCGTCCGAAGCCAAATCGCAATATCGATTTACGGCAATGATCTTTCGGTGCTCCAAGCCCTTGGGAACAAGATTGTAGCAACCTTGAATACGATTCCCGGCGCCGCCGATGTCGCTGCATTGGGAAGCGGCGCCGTGCCGTTCCTGCATATTGACATCGACCGTCAGACCGCGGCCCGCCTCAACATACGCCTGCAGGATGTGCTCGACGTTGTCGGGGCAATAGGAGGCCATGTGGGCAAGCCGGTGATTGTGAACAATGCGCTGATCAGCACGCAGGTCAGGCTCGAACCGGAAGCGAGGAAGTCGGTCGATCAGATTTCCCATCTGCGCGTCAAGCGCATGGATGGTGGCATGGTCCTCTTGTCCCAGGTCGCCCGGATAAGCGTGGAAGACGGTCCTCCGCTCATCAGTCGTCACAGAATTCAACGACGAATGATTGTGCAAGCCAATGTCCGTGGACGTGATCTCGGCTCCTTCGTCGAAGAGGCGATGAAAATCGTCAAGAAGGCGGTTCCAATGCCTGCCGGATATCATCTGAGTTGGAATGGAGAATTCAGGAATCTGCAATCCGCCATGCAACGCCTCGAAATTGTCGTTCCGATCGCCCTTGCGCTGATTTTCGGCCTGCTCATTGTGGCGCTGGGATCCGTGCGTCTCGCCCTTCTTGTTTTCATCAATTTGCCGATTGCGGCGACAGGGGGCATCTTCGCCCTCGTCTTGCGAGACCTGCCCTTCAGCATTTCGGCCGGGATTGGCTTTATCGCCCTTTTTGGCGTCGCGATCCTCAATGGTGTCGTGCTGATCAGTTACACGCAACAGATCCTCAAAATATCGAAGAATGCGAAAGTGGCCGCCATCACGGCCGCAAAAGAGCGTTTCCGGCCGGTCATGGCGACTGCCCTGGTCGCAAGCCTTGGCTTTTTCCCCATGGCCTTTTCGACGAATGCCGGCGCCGAAGTCGAACGGCCCTTGGCCACCGTCGTGATCGGAGGCCTGGTCTCTTCTACTTTGCTCACCTTGCTGGTTCTGCCCGCTCTCTACATCCGCGTGATGGGTAAAAGTGCGGCAAAATATCGATAGAGGATGAAAGCACTGTTCCGCGACAAGTGTCCGGAGATTTGAGGCGGCCGGCCGGCCGGCCGGCGCTCCCTCCTCGCCGATGATCCTAAGGAGCGGGGCCGGAATTGCCCCGCCGCCGGGTAATCGCTCTGTCCCCTTGAGCAAATCATAAAGCACAGCAACAAGGGTTAAGACGAAGAAACCTCATCCGGATCAAAGATCGCGCGGCACCAGCATGGATTTACGGAATTTATTCGCCCTACGGCAAAGGAAAGCCTTGCTTTCGTCGTAGATCGCGGCCAGACCAGCCTTCTATTCCCGGAGCCCGCGAAGAGCCTCATGAGCCTCGATCGAATGCAGCATGCTATGACCGCCCCTTCTCCCCTGATGGAGGCCGAGAAGGCCAAATCCAGCGGCATCGCCATCGTCGCCAATGATAAAGTGATGCACTGGCTGCTCGCCTTTCTGGAAAGCTGGCAAGCCACCAACGCCACCTTGCCGATCTATCTCATTCCCTATGACGACAATATGTCCATGACCCGCAAGGTAGCGGAGCTTTACGGCGTCACGATTGTCGATGTCGACAACAAGGAACTCGATGCGCTGGCAAAGCGGCTTTATCCTTGGGGTATCGTCAAGCGTAACCGCTTGCGCAAGCTTCTCAGTCTCGCGATCCCGCTCGACGAAGTCATTCACCTCGATGCCGATATCATTCTGTTTCGCGATCTACGCGACGTTCTTGGGCTCCTCGATCCAGGCAAAACCGATTTTCTGGTGATCGAGCGGACACATGAATATGTCTACAACAAGCACCAGAATGAGTATGATTATCTTCGCGACGTCACCTTGTTCAATGACGGCTTCTTCGTCACTTCAAACAAAATCCTGACGATTCAGGATTTCTACGACGCGATGCAGCAGGATGAAAATGTGTTTCATCGTGTCCGTCAGCGCGGTGGTCTCTACGCCCAGCCCCTGACAAATTTCGTCACCCATCGCAAACGTCTAAAGATCATTCCCGTCCATGAGCGGGTCGAAGGTGTCTCTGGCGAAAGCTATCATGAAGCAAAGAATGTCACTTTCGATCAGAACGGATTGCCGCTGGACGAATGGGGCCGTAAAATCTATTTTTGTCATTGGGCCGGAGTGACCGGCAATCCTAAAGGCGGAGTTTTCGACGGATTGTGGAAACATTATTCCGATAAAGCCGCTCTCCGGATCAAGGAGGCCAAACTCGTCTGAATAACGAGCGAAAATGCTGGCAAAAGCAAAGCTTAAGATCCCCCAGCCTGAGCCAATCGTCCCATCCAGTATTAAGCCTCATTGACCATGCCCCTGGCAATCTATGAGGTTCCAGGAGAGACGTTCCCCACCTATCGGGTCGTCACCGCCGGAAGGCTTAACCCTCAGGTGGCGCGACCTTCGTCGTTTTTCAGAGGAAAAGAGGACGAGCGGGCGAGACTTAAGCCAGAAAGACACTCCGCGCCGGTGACGAAACCGCGATATATCCAGCGGCAATAGCTATCCTGACAGATAAAGCCAAGGCCGCGTTCCATCCAAGCATGTTGAACTACGTAACGATTTCCTTCAAATAGGTGTTTCTATAAAGTTAAATTTTTCAGAAAATTATACTCTCCGCCAAAAATACCCTCTTAATTTCGGCGGTTTTGTCACCGCATTTCAGATGTGTTATAGAAAGTCTCCTTATATTTATTTTCAGGAACAATTAAATTTGGTGAGGGCATGAATAAGACGACGTTGCACGCCTTAGAAAACAATGTGACTGCCCAATTCGACCTCCCTCGCGTCAGCATCATCATTTCCAACTATAATTACGCGCGCTATCTGGAAAGTTGCGTCGATTCCGTTGTCGCGCAGACCTATAGCCATATTGAAATCATTATCGTCGATGATAAATCAACGGATGATAGCCACCTCGTTCTCGACAAACTTGCATCCGCTCATAACCACCTCATCATCATAAAACGAACAGAGAATGGCGGTCAGAGCGCCGCGGCGCTTGATGGGCTGGCGCGAGCCACCGGCTCCTTCATTGTTTTCCTTGATGCCGATGACATCCTGCTCCCCCATGCCATCGTAAGCCATGTCCATACTCATTTGTCACTCCGTTTTCCGGTCGGCTTCACCTGCGCCGACATGTTGCAGATCGGCGGCAATACATTAATGGGCAGCACATCACTGCCGCTCAGCACATTCGTCGTAAGCAATCCCGACCGCCGGTTTCATCCCCGGACATCAACCAGCAATCTCATCCCGTTGCCCTATTCGGCACCGAAGGATCTTCTTGAACATATCTATCTGGTAGAACCATGGGATACGAAATGGGCATGGTCCGCCACATCGGCCGTCATGTTCCGGCGCGATGCCCTGTCTTTCTGGAAAGACACTCCCGGTTTGCAGAAACTGCGCTATTCTCTCGACGCCTTCTTCTGCTACGGCGTCAACGGCCTTTGCGGCAGCGCGATCATCGATATTCCTCTTGCAGCCTATCGCATCCATGGCCGCAATGGATTTGCAGCCCGGATCCCCCTCAACCATATCCGAACCTTTGAACTCAATAGTCAGGGGGAGCGCTCCCTTGACGCCCTGCGGCTGCTTCTCGAACATGCCCAGAACCAGCACGACTATTTCAGAGGGCTGTTCTGGTCCGACCAGCAATACAAGACACTTCTCTTGACGCTCCAGACATCCATCGACCATCTTTTGATGATCAGCAATGTGCATGCAAAGGAAGAGACAGACCTACCCCTCTGGAAGAGCGTCCTTATCAAATTCACTCGGATTTTGCCGGCCTATCGAAAGCAGACACCATGCGTTCCGTATGAAACAGGCCCTCAGGCATCAGCAAAACGATAAAGCAGTATAAACTGCAGATAGAAATTGTCCTCGCGCGCATGCCCGTCCCGTCGATAACATGAAACAAATGATACGGGACGGACAGGATTAGCCATGAGCCATCAGGCATTATCGGGAATGATCGACTTTCCCTCCTCGGAAAGCAGCGTATCGAAATAAGCGATTGTATGCATCAGCCCCTCTTCAAGCTCGATCGCCGGACGCCAGCCGAGCAATTCTTTCGCGAGCGTGATATCCGGCTGTCTCTGCCGTGGATCATCGGAAGGCAAGGGCTTCTCGACGATCCTGGATTTCGACCCTGTCATGGCAATGATTGTTTCTGCCAGTCTGCGGATGGTGAATTCGTTCGGATTGCCGATATTGATCGGCCCGGTAATCTGCGGTGGCGTATTCATCAATCTCACGAGGCCGTCGATCAGATCGCTCACATAACAGAATGAGCGTGTCTGCGTTCCCTGCCCATAAACAGTGATATCCTGTCCGACCAATGCCTGACAGATGAAATTTGACACCACACGGCCATCGTCCGGACGCATTGCCGGACCGTAAGTGTTGAAGATGCGCGCCACCTTGATCGACAGTTTATGTTGCCGATGATAATCGAAGAACAAAGTTTCCGCGCAGCGCTTGCCTTCATCGTAACAGGATCGGTTGCCGATCGGATTCACATTCCCCCAATAGGCTTCCGTCTGAGGATGTTCGGTCGGATCGCCATAGACTTCCGACGTCGAGGATTGCAGGATCGGAATCCTGAGCCGTTTGGCGAGGCCAAGCATATTGATCGCACCAACGACACTGGTCTTGGTCGTCTGGACCGGGTCGAACTGGTAATGAATGGGCGAAGCTGGACAAGCGAGATTATAGATTGCATCGACTTCGACATAGAGTGGAAAGGTCACGTCGTGACGCAACATCTCGAAATTCTCATGATCCATTAGATCATGGATGTTGCGCCGCCGCCCAGTGAAGAAATTGTCGACGCAAAGGACTTCATGCCCCTGGGACAGAAGCAACCTGCTGAGATGTGACCCGAGGAAACCTCCTCCGCCGGTGACGAGAATACGTTTGCGTGCCGCGAACAAGGACGATCGCTCCGAAATTTGAGTGGCGGATAAGCCAGGGAGGCAGTTCAACGGTAGGACGATGAAGAACAACAATAAACTGATTCTTCAGGATGCCGCCCCAGTGTTCGCAGCCGTATTTCATGGCTTTTCCTGTCCAAAAAATGGAGGCTCTCCCAAAAAGCCTGTCCTTGAACAATTTGTACCGGCTTGCCGCAACCCAGTGGATCGGCGCGCCATTTGCTCCTGGCTGACCGGACCCGATCCCTACTGGCTTTACCACCTCCTTGGTTCTATAGAGCGCTCAGGATGAATCCTGAACCTGCTCCACATTCGCTCCAGGGCATTCCAGGTCTCATTGAACCCGCCCCCTGGGGATTAATGAATCAATGAGATCCGGCGGGAAGCCTCCGCCCGAAAATCGCGGGGACCATATCTCGGAGCCCGACTCTCAAGGAGTCAGACGCATCGAAATTTGGTATTGGACAGAACTTGATGGCGCCGGTCGTCGGATGGGTCAATTGATTTGCGGCGCGTGATGCGGCCGCCCGTGTCGAAGAGGGTGAAAAAATGAGCGAAGAACGCGAGGCAGAGATCACAAAGGCGCTGCAGGAGCAGACCCGCAATCTCGAGCGGTTAAGCGATACGATCGTGCGGGCTGCCGAAGGCCGCCGCGACCTGCCGGCCGCTTTAGAAGAGGTCGTCAAGCAGATCGGCGCGTTGACGACCGAATGCAGCGAGGCGATTGAAGAACATCTCGACAAAAATCTGAGCGAAGAGGCGCTTGGCTATGTGCGGGATGCGCTGGAAGCCATTCGCAGCGGGCTTGACAGCATCGTCGTCTTCAAATCGCTCGAAGGGGCTGCCTACGACACGCGGACCGTCGCCAACGATTAAGGCGCACAGGAGCAACTCACAGGGAAGTGCATATGGATCGGCCGAGGGGCGAACCGTCAGGCCGATCCGCCTTCATTTTGCTGAAGACGCGAAGAACTTGCCCGCTTCCTTGCGGATCTTGCCTAATTGTTTCTCGATGGCCTGGACCTGATTTTCAATCTCGTCGAGGCTTTTGCAATTAGTGGTCACCAGCGGCAACCCACTCGTCGGCGATTCGCCGACGGGATTCAAAATGATACGTATTGTCGAGGGTATTTCGCCCTCGGGCGGAGAAAATTCAAGTTCCAGCTTCATTCTGCGCCATCCTTCCAGAATCTGTCCCGTTGAGCCATCCGCCAGCATAAAGACCCGCTCCAGGACCTTTATTCACCAATTGATCAAGATTGCAGCGATCCGGCAGATGGTTCCAAACCGCGCTTCTATTCGAAATGAATCTGCTAACCGGGCGAAAATGCCTTTGTCGCACCCTCCCGAAGGTCAATCGGCATCGTCTCGTCGATCTTTTCCCTTTCAATCGCCGGCACGAAACCATCTTCCCTGGTTCTCTATGCTCTTATATCAAGTCTCATTGATCCAAACCTGTTGGGATCAATGAAGTCCTGCGGGAAGCCGCCAGCCAGAAGTCGCGAGGCCAAATCCTGATGAAACACGCCCGCCAGGAATTGATTTAGGGTGACACTCGATAAAGCCTACGCGCAGGCAATATCGCTGTTCTTGGAAACGCATAGAATGTTTTCCGCAAACAGATGCACAGTTCATCGCGGCACTGTCGACGCATGATCAATCGTCGACCGGTTGCACCCCCCAGGATTGAGGCAAGATCGTCGCCAAACAGGTTTTACCTGTGCTTTCGAGCCTTTTTACCGACAATGGACATTCGAGTGTTCCCCACCATTCAAAGAGGCTATGCAATGCCGAGGAGACAATCGTGAAGGAACAAGCCAAGGCACCGCTCAATCCCTGGCTCAAACTGCTTTTGGAAATGGGACCACTGCTGCTGTTCTTCTTCGCCAATGCACGGCCGGCCCTTTTCCGGCCCTTGGTCGCGCCATTTCTCTCGGCGGAGCAGGCAACGGGCGAAAATGCGGGCTTATTCACCGCCACCCTTATCCTGATGCCCACCGTCCTTGTGACCCTGTTCATCTCCTATGGCGTGACGCGCCGCCTCCCTATCATGCCTCTCGTAACGGCGATCCTCGTCATCGTTTTCGGGGCACTCACGCTCTATTGGCATGATCCAAGTTTCATCAAGATCAAACCGACCATCCTTTATGTGGGTTTTGCGGCGGCGCTGCTGGGAGGATTGTTGTTCGGCAAACCGCTTCTGCCGATCATGCTCGATCAGGCGCTCGACCTGAGCGAGAAAGGCTGGCGCCTGTTGACATTGCGCTGGGGCCTGTTCTTCCTCGGCATGGCTTTATTGAACGAGTTCATCTGGCGCACACAAAGTACCGACGTCTGGGTCGCCTTCAAATTTCCCGGGACGATGATCCTCGCCTTTCTGTTCACACTGTCCCAGATTCCCTTTCTGAAACAGTATGAAATTCCGCCGGATGAGGCGACGCATAATGCCGATCACTTCTGAGCCTGATTGATCATTTGCGACCCTGCATCAGGCAATCATGCGACCTCGCACAAGAACGGAATGCGTCGTGCGAGGCGCTTTTGTCACCAGATCGAAGGTCTCCACTCCGATGGCCTCTCCAACCACCCATGCTTGCGGCAAACGGAGCGTAAAACCTTTTCACCAGCGCTGGAAGGAATCGGCAAGCAGGCCGCGGGAGAAACAGACAATGGTCGGCCTGAAAAACCGGACATAGCCATAAAGATCAAGCTGCGGCTGCGGGATGATCCGGCAGTTCGGATCAAGCAATGGTCCCTGTGCGGTCTGTGGCGGGCGCGGATGCGTGCGGGGCATGGCATCGAGATCGGCAGCAAGAAGCGGCGGGTCCGCGAGACAAACGAGCAGCAGCATTCCGCCCGACGCGGCGGCTGTATGCGATAACATGCAGCGCAATGGATGCCTCAAATGGCCCTTGATCGGAGCCCCTAAAGCACCTTCCGACGACGTTGAATCGCCTCGGGATTGTAGTAGTTTGAAAAGACCCTGATTTTTTTGACTGGAGCGTTTCCGGACAAATCCGATGCACTCGAAGGCGACGTCACGAAGAAAAACGGCCAAAGAGCGAAAAATAGCCAACGAGAAAGTGTTCCTTCCCGGGAAGGAACACACAAAAAAAGCGGCGACCATGGTCTGTCCCTTCGTCCGGTCACGGCAAAAGGTTTTTCGGGGCGAAAATGGGAGTGCGGCATCGCCTGCAATGATGCAGATGTCGCTTCCCCGGCTTCCGCTTTCCTAAACCATGGTCCTTTCGCGAGGCTTGTCTCTCTCGTACCACGTCTTCTTGATCCCAACTTGATGGGATCAAGGAAGATTCTGCGGGAAGCAGCCGCCTGCAGTCGCAGGGGCTATGTTTCAATGAGCGGGTCTCAATGCCTCATTCTCATTGAGACACGATATTAATCGTGACCTTCCCGCGCCACCGGATCCGGTCCTCTCCGCTTCCATCGAAGGCTCCTCGTCAAACCCAGAGGAATGCCTTCCAACATCTATCGGCGCGCTTCAGCAGGCTCGTCAGAGGAAAATCATTCCTCGGCCTTGTAATCCTTCAGCTTGGCGAAGACGGAATCGAGATTGACGGTCTCTTCATTGTCTTCTGCCGGCCGATGACCTTCCGAAGAGCCGAAAACATCCTCTTCCTCGACATCATACGCTGTTGTGAGCTCGGCAGGCATCAGGGTCTGACCATGATCCTGGACCAAAGGCTGGTTCTTGGCGGCACGAGCGACTTCGAGATCGAGATCCATCTGAGTGCAAAGGCCGAGCGTCACCGGATCCGTCGGCGTCAGGGCAGCGGAATTCCAATGCGTGCGGTTGCGGATCGCCTGCAGGGTGGTTTTCGTCGTGCCAACGAGACGCATGATCTGCGCATCCTTCAATTCAGGATGATTGCGCACGAGCCATAAAATGGCATTGGGCCGGTCCTGCCGGCGCGACAGCGGCGTATAACGCGCGCCACGGCGCTTTATCTCCGGCAGCCGGACTTTCGACTGAGCAAGTTGCAACGGCCTGTTCGAATTTTTTTCCGAAAGGGCGATTTCCTCGCGGGTCAATTGCCCCGAGGTGATCGGATCGTGGCCCTTGATACCGGAGGCGACTTCACCATCGGCGATCCCCTTGACCTCCAACGGGTGCAATTTACAGAAATCGGCGATCTGGTCGAATGTCAGCGAGGTGTTTTCCACGAGCCAGACGGCGGTGGCTTTCGGCATCAACGGCGCATTGCTCATGACATACTCCTTGAACCATTCCCGTCCCGGACCAGGAAAGAATGTCGATCCGTCCGTTCCCTTCAAGTCTGCCGGGAGCCGGAGCAATCCGCAAGACGCTCCTTCAGTCGAGCTCGCGCCGATCCCTGATGCCCCTGCATTCAGGCTGCTTCCGGACTTCACCCCCCTGGACGTATCAGGTCCAGGATCATTTGTCGCAGCACCAATCCGGAACACATCCAGGCCGTTCCGGAAACAATCGCTGTCACGCTCCAGGCACGCGGCTGCTCCAGCAGCCAAGCGCGCGGCTCGTGCCCAAACGATGCCAGCCAAGAAAGGGAGATTTCTTATATAGGAGTCTCCTCGGCCAAAAGCAAATGGGTGCCCGCACCAGCCCGGATAAAAAGCCTCCACCCTCTAAAGAAAACGATCATTCGACAGTCACGCTGCCGAAATTGTATTTCAATCGTTACAGCCGGCGCGATAATAGCCATGGCTGGCGCGTGTCACGATGGCGGTTTTTCGTTTGTGCACCCATGTCAAGCAGCATGGATGCGGGAGATCGCATCGCGACTCGATTGTTTTGAAAATACTTTGATTTTTTGAGTGGAGCGTGGCCGGCTCAATCCGAAACGCTCTAACGAGGAGAAACTTTCATGTGGTTTCACAAGAAGGTAACGATGCCGAGCGAGGCGGAGGCTTTGCCCGGACGGCCGGAGCCCATCGCGACGGCCACCACCCATTTCGTCAATGGACACCCTTTGCATCCGCCTTTTCCCGCAGGCTTGGAAACGGCGCTTTTCGGTCTCGGTTGTTTCTGGGGCGCGGAAAGACGGTTCTGGCAGATTGGCGAAGGAATCTATTCCACGGCGGTTGGCTATGCCGGCGGCTTTACGCCCAATCCGACCTATGAGGAAGTCTGCACCGGCAAGACGGGGCATAATGAAGTCGTTCTCGTCGTCTATGATCCGAAACGCGTGACTTATGCCGATCTCCTCAAAATCTTCTTCGAAAGCCATGATCCGACACAGGGCTATCGGCAAGGCAACGATATCGGCACACAATATCGTTCCGGCATCTATGTTTTCGATGCAGCGCAGCGCAAAGCCGCGGAAGCCGCGAAAACGGCCTTCGAACCCGTTCTGAGAGCGGCAGGCTTTGGCCCGATCACCACAGAAATCCGCGATGCGCCAATGTTTTATTACGCGGAAGACTATCACCAGCAATATCTGGCCAAGAACCCCGACGGCTATTGCGGGCTAGGGGGAACCGGCGTGTCCTGCCCCATCGGCACTGGCGTCGCGGCAGAATGAATCTTTTGCGGCTCGAAGCCATAAGCTCCAGGAAGCCTTGAGAGAGTAAAATCGAGCAAATCGATTTAAGCCGCCGGCAAAGAGATTGGGGGAAACTCGGCGAGAAATCCGGGACTTTCATTCCTGAGAGGAGAGAGGCCCGCTTGACCCGATCGGTTTTCCCGCCATGCGTTCGACGAAACCCTCTGCCGAGAGCGATTTCACAAGCGTGCTCGACAGTATTGATCATGCCAGCCTTCCCGCTTCGGGACATCCATCTTCGATGCAGGAAATCGGCAGCCGCACCGCGATGGCGTCGGGCAGAGCTCCATCCAAAGACTCTGCCCCCATTGCAATTTCCGCCGACAGGCCTTCTCTTGATGATCACGCCCTTGAGGATCGTCCGCTTGAGGATCCAACAGCCTACGACCGCTTCCCGGCCGACCGGTCACCGGGCCTTTGGAAAAGCTGGGTCAACCAATTATTCGCGCCCCTCACCCAGCCAATGGATATCGGTTGGGCAAATGCCTATCGCGACGCCGTGCAAGCCCATGAAGCGAGCCAAAAACCCTTTCAGGAATCGTCTCGCGATAAAGCACCGCAAAATCCGGATCAGGGATCGCAAAAATCCGCCCCGCGATCCCCAAAAAACCCATCTCAAGACAACCAATCTCGAGATTCTCAATCTTCTGCGCGTTCCGATGCGCACGTCTCCAATTTTCAGAAAATCTTCGAGGAGACATTGCGTTCGCGGAACGAAAGCTCTTCCAGCGGATGGACCGCAACCCACGTCCGCATGAGCATCGATGACGGTGTCTCGGAAACGGAATGGGTCTTGAAAGAACTTCAGCTCAGGGGGGATTTATGTGCCGCCGACCTGCACCGTATCCGCCGTGATTTCGCCAAAAAGCATCATCCCGATCATTACCCACCTGCCGAACGCGAGGCTGCGACCCGGCGAATGGCACTCGCCAATCGCCTCATCGACCGCTATCTGAAACGGAAATAGGGATGCGGCTTCGTCATTTCGGGATCGCCCGGACAGTCTCCTTGAGCCAAATCCTTGTTCATCTTGCGTGTATGGCCTGCAAATAGCCACACGAACCGACGACGAGGCCTCGATGGAAAAAGTCACAATCATTTACGGGATCAAAAGCTGCGATACGATGAAGAAGGCTCGCACCTGGCTCGACGGGCATCAAATTTTATATGACTTCCACGACTACAAGGCCAAAGGCATCGATCGCGGCCGGCTCGAACATTGGGCCGAGATTGTTGGATGGGAAAAGCTGCTGAATCGCGCGGGGACAACCTTCCGCAAGCTGCCTGAGACAGAGAAACAGGATCTCGATACTCAAAAGGCAATCGGTCTGATGCTGGCTCAGCCGTCCATGATCAAAAGGCCGGTGCTGGAAATCGGCGATCAACTGTTGGTCGGCTTCAAGGAAGCCGAATATGCGAAGACCCTCGGCTAGCGTGTTTCAGATACATCCGGAAGCGCTCTACTCGAAAAATCAGAGCATTTTCATGGAAATGAAATAGCGAAGCATTTCGCTCTTATCAGAAAACACTCAAAATATCAATGAGATATACTAAGAATGCCTAACAAAACTATTTGGCAACCAGATTTGACCGATGATAGTATATGATACACTAACTTTTATCGCGCATTCACCATTTTCACCGTCACTATCATCTGTTTAGAGTATTTGACGAGTTTTGTTAGAGCCTGATCCGAAATTAAGTTGAGTGGTATCAGCAGGTTAGCTTGACGGCATGGCCTGTCGTTGATTCAGGGGTTTCGCCAAAAACTACCATGGATTCAACGATGTGGACTGACACCACTCGCGCCCTTCATGCGCGAAGCGGGCTGGCTTTGCCAAGCGATTTGACGGATGCGGAATGGGCGTTGCTGGAGCCATTGCTTCCGGCAGCATCGCAAGTAGGACGCCCCCGTAAATGGCCGTTGCGGCGCGTCGTGGAAGCGATCCTGTTCCTGCTGCGCGGAGGTCTGCCATGGCGGATGCTGCCGCCTTGTTTTCCGCCCGTATCCACGGTCCAGCGCTGGTTCTATCTATGGCGCGACAATGGCCTTTGGCTGACGATCAACCATGTCATGCTGATGATGACTCAGGAAACAGAAGGGCGGGAGGCTTCGCCCAGCGCGGGTGTCATCGATAGCCAGAGCGTGAAGACGACGGAGAGCAGCGGTCCCTGTGGCTACGATGCCGGCAAGAAGATCAAGGGGCGCAAGCGCCACATCCTAACCGACACCGATGGCAATCTGGTCCACGCCATCGTGCACGCCGCTGACATTCAGGATCGTGACGGCGCGCCATTGGTGCTCGCCGAAATCATCAGGCGTTTCCCTTGGCTGCGCCATGTGTTCGCGGATGGAGGTTATGCCGGTGATAAGCTCAGGGACGCGCTGCGCCGGATTGGCAAGTGGACCATCGAGATCATCAAGCGATCCGACGCCGCCAAGGGCTTCAAGGTGCTACCACGCCGTTGGGTCGTCGAGCGCACGCTGGCTTGGCTAAACCGAAATCGACGCCTAGCAAAGGACTTTGTCATCGCGTCCGTTCAGCTATACGCTCGACGCATCGCAAGGGCATGAACCCGCCGTCACCAATGTTGAATCAGGCTCTTAGAGGCCCTAAGTGTGCTTGCTCTTTTCGGCTCGTTCCACTGATGGTTGGCGATTATGAATAAGTATCCTCAAGTAGATTCCTAAATATCCCCTCTGCTATTCTCGCCATGCGTTGATCTCCGGATAGGCCAGCAGTCTTAAACAGTACCGCATAGAATACAGCCCAAGCTTTAGCCCTTCTCCAAGTTGCCTCCGTTACAGATGCGCATTCCGCAATTGAACTTTGGCGCATTGCTCGATCAGGAAATAACATCCAAATTGCAGCCAAATCCGCAGCACGATCACCTTGGCCCATATCGCCCCAGTCAATAATGGACGTGATCGTACCATTTGTCGCTAAAACATTTAATGGATGCAGATCACCGTGAATCCATGTAGACGGCACGTCGATAGGAACAGATAACCCATTATGCCAAATCGACATTATATCTTCGATCACAGGCTCATTTTTTTGAATGAGTGTCGTAATCCTCTTCAGGAATAGATTTTCTCGCTCAAAAAGTGATCCTCCTCTAAAGGGATTCTTTGGTGCGTTCGCAGGTGCTGCCCTATGAAGTGCTTCAAAAAAGCTTCCAAGCACTTGACCTTGATTTTGATCCAGAAAAACGATGTCAGCGGTTTCACCATCAAGCCACTGAATGACACTCCAATACCACGGATACTCCCCATCAGGCTGTCCAACTTTAATTGGGGTGGGTATTTGAAGAGGTAATCGCTTTTCCAACAGTGGCAACCAAATCTGCTCGTTTCTAATTGCGATCCCTGCTACATTTCGCCTAGGAAAACGCAACGCCAAAGTGCTTCCTAGTCGAAATATCCAGTTATCCCAACCGGAACCAACTTTCCTAATTTCAAGCGTGGATAATTCAGGATACTGACTGGCCAAAAGGCGAGTCGCAAGACTCACATCTACATCGAACTCGGAAGCTAACGTCCCCATGGCGTCGCTCATCGATTATAGCCAATTCTTGAGATCAGTAACTACTTTAACCACTTTCAACGCTATATCGCTGTAGAGCGCCCGACAAAACGGTTTGTTGACTACGCTTTGCGAATGATAGTGCATCACACGTCGACCTCCATCACTTTCACCTTCCTCGCAGCCACTATCATCTGCTTCATGGTACTTGCGGCGTTTTGTTAAGAACTCGAAACGGAGGTGAGGCGTGCATCTATCATTTCACGAATGCGATACCATGAGTCCGTGATGACACATACGGATCAAAAACAGCCTACCAATAGCCCTGCCCGCCTCGGCGGCCATTATAATAGGGGCGCGCGGCGTTATTGTCGAAGATACGATTGTTCCAGCCGCCGTTCGAGCCACCCCATCCATAGACGCGCGCGCCCCAACCTCCGCCCCGAAATCCTCCGAAACTGTTGCTCCCGCCCACTTGATTTCTGCCAAAGGTACCCGCGCCATAGCCTGCGCCACCACCATGGCCACCAATCCCACTTCCTGCGGCAAAGCCCGTACCGCCATTGACACCACCCGTACCAGCCGCATTCTGCTGTGCCAAGGCGGGCAGCCCGTAGCTATACAGAGATACAATACACAGAAGACGGATCACCGCCAGAGTGTCACACCGAGCGGTCCGGGCTATCCTAGGGAAAAATTTTCTCCCCTTGCGAGACGGGAAACATCGCTCGGAAGGCCGATCGAGCGGGTGATCTTCCAATGAAAGTGCTTGTTGCATCAGCCTATACGCCCTCGCCATCATGATCCCTTTCACAAACCTTGTCGCTGTTTTGGCAAAACCGTGAGCGGAAGGTAAAGTTCACACAAAGGTGGGCTCATCCGGAGCCTCATGCAATGGCCGAAGTCTTTTCAATCCATTGGAGCCGTCCGGCGCGGTCGCCTTTAGAAAATTCCTGCCCCTTTTCAAGCGATCGTGTAGAACCCGTATCTCATCAACTCAAGGTCATGAAATAGTGCGTTTCCGATTCATCAAAGCGGCGCGATGGGGCGTCATTCTCGTCGGCGTCAGCCTTGCCACTTTCCTCGGCATACGCATTTACGACACACAGCGCGGCGATCCGCTCGAACCCTGGCATGAATTCATCCCGCAGGAACTCTCTGCAGAAACGATGGAGACGGCGCGTTTCGCCGATTATCGCGCGGCGGAAGATGTTCTCTTTCGCGACGTTCAGCACAATGTCACCGAGCGGCTACCGCGGAGCGATCGCGTGCCGTATAATCGCTATTTCGAGGGCAGCCCGGTTTTTCCCGGGCATTTTGCGACCGACTGGAACCGCTCCTACATACTCGAGCCAGATGGCGAAGCCGTCGGCGCCGCCGTTTTCCTGCACGGGCTGACCGATTCCCCCTATAGTCTGCGCCATATCGCCCGCTTTTATCGCGACCATGGCTTTATCGCGATCGGCATCCGTCTGCCTGGGCATGGCACCGTCCCCGCCGGTCTCACCGATATCCGCTGGGAGGATTGGCTCGCGGCGACACGGCTCGCCGTGCGCGAGGCGGTCCAACGTATCGGTCCTGATCGGCCTCTGCATCTCGTCGGTTTCTCGAACGGTGGCACGCTCGCCCTGAAATATGCCCTCGATGCCATCGAGACTCCAACCTTGAGAGCACCGACGCGGCTGGTTCTGTTCACACCCATGATCGGGATCACACGGTTTGCCCGTTTTGCCGGAATCGCCGGCTGGCCCGCCATTCTGCCTGCCTTCGCCAAGGCCGCCTGGCTCGGCATCGTGCCGGAATTCAACCCGTTCAAATATAATTCTTTCCCGGTCAATGGCGCGCGACAGTCCTTCCAGTTCACGCAGGCCGTTCAAGGGCAGATCGACCGGCTGGCGCGGGATGGAAGGCTCAAGGCGCTGCCGCCGGTCCTGACCTTCCAATCCATCGTCGATTCAACCGTCTCGACGCGGGCGATCATTACCTCCTTCTATGCACAGCTACCGGAGAATGGCAGCGAACTTGTCCTCTTTGACATCAATCGGACTGCCAAATTCGGGCAGATGCTACGCACGACATCGGAATCGGCATTGGCGAGGCTGCTGCCTCCGCCGCCTCGCCGGTTCCGCATGACGATCATCACCAATACAGACGAATCCACAAGCGAGGTTGCCGCGGTCGTGACCGAGCCCGGAGCGATTGATTCAAAGACAAATCCGCTCGGGCTTTCGTTTCCGCCGGGTGTCTTCTCTTTGTCGCATGTCGCCATCCCCTTTCCCGTGACGGATGCGCTTTATGGCTTGCAACCAGATGGCAAAGAGAATTTTGGCGTTAATCTCGGTGCCGTCGCGCCTCGTGGAGAAAGAGGCACATTGATCGTCAGCCTGGACAATCTTTTGCGCATGTCCTCAAATCCCTTCTACCCGTTCATGATCGAAAGGATAGCAGCAGGTCTTCCGTCAGAAGCGATAAAGGAACAGGCAAACAAGACCGCACCATAGCGTGCGCAAACGGCACGCAGGTCAACCGCACCATGAGGAATCAGGCACCGGCTTCCACCGGCGCATGCGGCGTGATCGAGACCGAATGGCCGCAGGAGCAGGAGCCGGTCTGATTGGGATTGTGGAAGGAGAAACTCGATCCGATCGTATCCGCGGTAAAATCCATTTCCGTGCCAAGCAGGAACAACAGATCCTCGGGAGCAATGGTGATGCGCACACCCTTGTCTTCAATGAGCTCGGCGCCGGATGCCGGTTCGTCGACGAGGTCCAGCGTATAATTCATCCCGGCACAGCCACCATTCTTCACGCCGATCTTTAAAATCTTATCGGCGTTTCCCGGCATGGCCAGAATATCCCTGGCGCGTTCCGCCGCTGTGTCGGTCAATGTCAGAATGGAAAAGGCAGATGTCATCGCAAGTCCCTCGCTAGGAGCCGGCCCCTATATAGGGTCCGATCAAGCCAATCGGGAGGCCATTGAGGCCAAAGCAGTGCCATCAAACCTCTGCTCGAGCGAAACATTCGCTGAGTTGAGGAGGTTTATGCCAGGAATCAAAATCGCAATGCGACTCCAAATTCCTGGAAAGACCTATATTTTCCAGAAAACCCATTCGGAGGCATCCGAACGCCGCCCGGGTTCGACGCACCCACAAGAATGAAATCCCAGACGGATTTTCTGCGGATTTTCCGACAACGGGAGAGTGGACAAGAGGAGAACGCGAGCCGCCGGGAGGCTTCCAGGCAGGCTCACATCTCATCCGGATCAGAACATATCCAGCGAAATCCGCGCTTCGTCCGACATGCGGCCTTGATCCCAAGCCGGCTCAAAGACGATGTTGACGATGACGCCAAGCGTGCCGGGAACAGTACCAATCGCCGTCTCGATATTGCGGGTGATTTCGCCCGCCACCGGACAACCGGGAGCCGTCAAGGTCATTTCCACACGGATCAGGCGATTCTCATCGATATCGACCTTATAGATCAGGCCAAGCTCATAGACATCGCAGGGAATTTCTGGATCGAAGACCGTCTTGAAGGCCGCAACGATATCGTTGGTGTAACGGATCCGCTCATTCTGGGAAATATCGGACGCGAAAATCCACTGGGGCTCGTTCGGCTGGACTTCCTGGACTTCGGCGGTTTGCGATTCGGACATGACAAATTCCTCATCTCTCAAGCGAAAAGGCCTTCGGCCCGGATCAAAGCTTCGGCGAGTTTGTCGACTTCCTCGAAAGTATTATAGGCCGCGAAAGAAGCACGGCAGGTCGATGTCACACCGAAACGGGCAAGGAGGGGCTGAGCACAATGCGTGCCTGCGCGCACCGCAACGCCCGAACGATCGATGATCGTCGCGACGTCATGCGCATGCGCCCCCTTCATTTCAAAGGAAATGATCGCGCCCTTGCCCTTGGCGCGGCCAATGATATTCAGGGAATTGATCTTCGACAGGCGTTCATGCGCATAATCGCTCAACGCCATTTCATGCGCATGAATGCGGTTGCGGCCGAGCTTCTGCATGTAATCCACGGCGGCACCGAGGCCGATCGCCTGGATGATCGGCGGCGTGCCGGCCTCGAACCGATGCGGCGGCTCGTTATAGGTAACCCGCTCGCGCGTCACTTCATTGATCATTTCGCCACCACCGAGGAAGGGCGGCAGTTTTTCCAGCCATTCCTTCTTGCCATAGACGGCGCCGATGCCGGTCGGCCCATAAAGCTTATGGCCGGTGACGACGTAAAAATCGGCATCGAGATCACGCACATCGACCTCGAGATGCACGGCGCCCTGCGATCCGTCGATCAGTACCGGAATACCGCGCTCATGAGCGATCTTGATGACTTCCTTCACCGGCGTGATCGTGCCGAGCATATTCGACATATGCGTCATGGCGACGATCTTCGTCTTCGGCGACAAAGCCTTCTCGAATTCCTCCATCAGGAAATTGCCGTCGTCGTCGACATCCACCCATTTCAGCACGGCGCCCTTGCGTTCGCGCAGGAAATGCCAGGGGACGATATTGGCATGGTGTTCCATGATCGAGAGAACGATTTCATCGCCCTCTTGAATGAACGCCTGACCGAAGGAGGAAGCGACGAGATTGATCGCTTCCGTCGCCGATTTGGTGAAGATGATTTCGTTGACCGTTTCAGCGTTCAGAAACGAACGCACGCTTTCGCGCGCCGCTTCGAAGGCATCGGTCGCGGCATTGGCGAGAAAATGCAAGCCACGATGCACATTGGCATATTCATGATAGGTCGCATGCACCATGCGATCCACGACCTCCTTCGGCTTTTGCGCCGAGGCGGCATTGTCCAGATAGACCAGCGGCTTGCCGTAGACTTCCATGGACAGAATCGGAAAATCCTGACGGATCAGATTCACATCCCATGGCGCTTGCGCAGCTATGTGCTTGTTCATGCCTAACTCCATGCCTGGCTGCTGGCCTGCCCTTGACGGGCAATATCCGGGCCAGGTCTATCGCATCCGGTCTATCTTTCAACTTCATCATCAAGATCCGGCGAGAACCGAGACGATTCTGCCGGACCCCGTTTCACTCGCCACCATTCATGCCCTGGGCATAAATGATCACGCTTTCACCAACCTGATCTTTGCACCAGCCTGATCATTTGACCACGCGGGCGGCGAGCCAGCTGCTGATCTCGCCGCGCAAGGTCTCGGCGGTCTTTTCATCTTCAAGCTCGTCGACGAGTTCCGCCGCGAAGGCTTCGAGCAACAGGGCTTCCGCTTCCTTGTAGGGAAGACCGCGCGCCTGGAGATAGAAAATCTGCTCTTCGCTCAGGCCGCCGCAGGTCGCGCCATGGGCGCAGGCGACATCGTCGGCGAAGATTTCCAGCTCCGGCTTATTATTCATGACGACGCCATCCGTCAGCAATAAGGCCTTGCTGAGCATCCGGCCATCCGTCTGCTGCGCTTCGGGCGCGACGTGAATCTTGCCCTGAAAAACACCAACAGCTTCGTCATCGAGGATATATTTGAAGATTTCGCGGCCGACGCAAGACGGTGCGAGATGTTCAGCGAACAAAGTGGTGTCGGCATATTCGCGTCCACGCAGCAGGGAAGCACCGCGCATAGTGGATTCGCTTTCCTCGCCATTGAAACGCAGGAAAATCTGCCGCCGTGTCAGGCCTTGCCCGGAGATCAAGGCGAAACTGTCGAATTTCACGCGCGCGCCGAGGCTCACCATGAAGGTTTCGAGGCGGATGCTCCCCGCCACGCTGCCCGTGAGAAGCGAGGTGTGAGTGACCTTGGCCTCGTCCTCCACCGAGAAAATCAGGCAGCCGTTGGTCTGGCCGGTGCGACCGCCCTCACCGAGGCTCGATTCCGCGATCGCAACCGAAGCTTTCGCGCCGACGGAAACAAGCGAACGCGAGAACCGCGCGACCGGTGTGGCCGATGCAGTGGCATAGATCAGGTTCAAAGGCTCGGCAACGACAGCACCGGGCGCCACCTCGATCACAATGCCATCCTGCATCATCGCTGCATTGAGCGCGACGATGGCATCCCCCGCACCCATGCCTTGACCGGCGAGCAGAGTGAGAAGATCCGGCTTGCCGCTGGAAAGAACCGTGGCGAGCGACGAGATCGTCACGCCTTCCGGAGCCTTATCGGACAATTCAGGCACGAAGGCACCGTCGACGATGACCAGCTTGGTACCGTGCAACGGCAAAGCGGCGACGTCTTTCTTCAAACCTTCAAGCGCGGCTGGCGAAGGCGCTGCGGCGAGAGGCAGAGCCTCGCGCATGATGGTGCGCAGGTCAGTATAGTGCCAGGCTTCGACGCGGCGATGCGGCAGGCCGGCTTCGACGAAAGCGGCGAAATTGTCTTCCCGCAGCTTGGCGACATCCGCCGATCCGGGCAGGCTCGCCTTGACGGCCCCGAAGCTCTCGACGAGCGTCGTCTCGGCCGGCGTTCTCGATGGGATGATTTGAGCGCTCATGGGCACGGCTCCTCTGGCTTCGATCTTCACGCGGCCTTTTCTTCGCCGAGATATTCGGCGTAGCCACTCTTCTCGAGTTCCAGGGCCAGCTCTTTGCCACCCGTGCGAACGATGCGGCCACCGGCCATGACATGCACGGTATCGGGAACGATATAGTCGAGGAGACGCTGGTAATGGGTGATGACGAGGAAGCCGCGCTTCGGATCACGCAGCGAATTCACGCCTTCCGACACGATGCGCAAAGCGTCAATGTCGAGGCCGGAATCGGTCTCATCGAGAATGCCGAAGGAAGGCTCGAGCAGCGCCATCTGGAGAATGTCCATACGCTTCTTTTCACCGCCGGAGAAGCCGACGTTGAGCGCGCGCTTCATCATATCGGACTTGATGCCGAGCTTGGAGGCTGCCGCATTGACCTTCTTCATCAGTTCAGGCGTCGAAAGCTCCGGCTCGCCGCGATATTTGCGCTGGGCGTTCAGAGCGGCCTTGAGAAAGGTCATGGTCGCAACGCCGGGGATTTCCAGCGGATATTGGAAAGCCAGGAACAGGCCCTTGGCGGCGCGCTCATTGGGCTCGAAATCGAGCAGATTGACGCCATTGAGCAGCACTTCACCGGATTCGACCGTATAGCCGGGGCGGCCGGACATCACATAGGACAGAGTCGATTTGCCCGTGCCGTTCGGGCCCATGATGGCCGCGACTTCCCCATCCTTCACGGTGATGCAGAAATCATTCAGGATCTTGCGGTCGCCGATGGAAACATTGAGATTCTTGACTTCGAGCATGATGACCCTCGTTAAAAATTCCATAAAGGGACCCGCTCATCGCCTTGCGATGAAGCGCGGGCAGCCAAAAGCCATGCGCGCTAAGCCCGCGCCAAAGCCTACGCGCTTTTGCCGTCCATGGCCGGCGATCAGTAAAGGAACGATAAACCCCTGAACTCAACGCGCCTTGGTTCCCGAAGCGTCTTCGGGAGGTTCTTCCTGCTTGAAGCCAGACTGCAGAACAGCCCGGCAAGCAGAAGGTGTGGCGCCACCGGATGCCCCATACATGGATCCATCCGGCTTTCCGTTCATGTGGGCAGTACCCGAGCGACAAGCGGATCGCGAAATCCGCTTTCAACTCAGAGTCCCAGAAGACTGTTAACCGACACTGCCTTCAAGAGACACGGCGATCAGCTTCTGCGCCTCGACGGCGAATTCCATCGGAAGCTGTTGCAGAACGTCACGAACGAAGCCATTGACGATCAAAGCCGTTGCTTCCTCGGCGGAAAGGCCACGCTGCATGCAATAGAAGAGCTGGTCTTCCGAGATCTTCGAGGTCGTAGCCTCATGTTCGAATTGCGTCGAAGGATTGCGCGATTCGATATAGGGCACCGTATGCGCGCCGCAGGTATTGCCGATCAGCAGCGAGTCGCAATTGGTGAAATTGCGCGCACCCGTCGCCTTGCGATGCGAGGACACCTGGCCACGATAGGTATTTTGCGAATGGCCGGCGGAGATACCCTTGGAAATGATCCGGCTCGTCGTGTTCTTGCCGAGATGGATCATCTTGGTGCCGGAATCGACCTGCTGATGACCATTCGAAATCGCGATCGAATAGAATTCACCGCGCGAATTGTCACCACGCAACACGCAGGACGGATATTTCCAGGTGACGGCGGAACCGGTCTCAACCTGCGTCCAGGAAATCTTCGAATTGGCACCACGGCAATCGCCGCGCTTGGTCACGAAATTATAGATACCGCCCTTGCCGTCGGCATCGCCCGGATACCAGTTCTGCACCGTCGAATATTTGATTTCAGCATCGTCGAGCGCAACCAGTTCGACGACCGCCGCATGCAGCTGGTTCTCATCGCGCTTGGGCGCCGTGCAGCCTTCAAGATAGGAGACGTAGGAGCCCTTGTCGGCAATGATCAGCGTCCGCTCGAACTGACCCGTATTCTGCTCATTGATGCGGAAATAGGTCGACAGTTCCATCGGGCATTTCACGCCCGGCGGGATGTAGACGAACGAACCATCGGAGAACACCGCGCTATTCAGCGTCGCATAGAAATTATCGGTCGTGGGAACGACGGAGCCGAGATATTTCTGAACCAGTTCCGGATGCGTGTGAACGGCTTCCGAGATCGGGCAGAAGATGACACCCGCCTTGGCCAGCTCATCACGGAAAGTGGTCACGACGGAGACGGAGTCGAACACCGCATCGACGGCGATCTTGCGCTCCGGAATCGGCACGATATTGCCTTCGTCGTCGATCATTTCGCCTTCCCCGGCAACGACACCGGCGAGCGCAGCCTGTTCCTTCAGCGGAATGCCGAGCTTTTCATAGACCTTGAGCAGTTCCGGATCGACTTCGTCGAGCGACTTCGGACCCGCGGCGCTCTTCGGAGCGGAATAATAATAAAGGTCCTGATAATCCACCTTGGCGAAATTGACACGCGCCCATTCAGGCTCGCGCATGGTCAGCCAGCGGCGATAGGCTTCAAGACGCCATTCGGTCAGCCATTCAGGCTCGCCCTTTTTCGCCGAGATGAAGCGAACGATGTCCTCATTAAGGCCCTTCGGCGCCTTATCCGACTCGATATCGGAAAAGAAACCGTATTTATATTCGCTTACGTCGATGGACTTGACCTGCTCGACGGTCTCTTTGGCCGCTGCCATGCTCTTCTCCTCACCTTGGCGGTTTCAAGGACCGCTGGTTCAGACCCGTGATCGGGTCTGACCCGATCAACCCGTGCGCTTCCGGGCTTTGCCCGGCCGCTGTCCATGTCGCCGGGCTCGGCCCGACTGCCACCCGTAAAATGAAAGCAAGATCGCCTCCATCTTACGCGGCGGATTTGATCTGTCGTCCCCTGATCGTGCGGGCCGCCTTCTCAAAGGCCTGCAGGATCAAAGGACAATCTTCTTCCCGACTATTCCACCCCAGGCTAAGCCTGACCCCACCACCGGCAAGAGAAGGGTCAACACACATGGATTCAAGCACATGCGATGTTTTCACCTTGCCGGAAGAACAGGCCGAACCGGAGGAAACAGCCACCCCTTCCACGTCCAAGAACATAAGCAAGACCTGTGCCTCCACTCCCGGAAGAGCAAAAGCGCTGGTATTTGGCAGGCGCGGCGCCTTCTCCCCGAAAATATGGAGATCCGTCACGATCGCCCGCATCTCCCGTTCAAGAGCGTCGCGAAGCTTGGCGAACATCGCGCATTCGTCCACAAAACGGTCCCGCATTTCCGCAAGAGCGCCAGCAAGACCGGCAATGGCGATCAAGGCCTGCGTCCCGGCCCTCTGGCGGAATTCCTGACCGCCGCCACGCAACAAGGGAGTGGCCGCCACAATATCCTCACGCAGGCAGAGCGCGCCGATCCCTGCCGGACCGCCGAATTTATGTGCAGAAAAAATCAGCGCATCGACAGGCAGCGCGTCGAAATTGCAGGCGATCTTCCCTGCCGCCTGCGCCGCGTCGCAGACGAAGAACGTATCGGCGGATGCTGCCCGCAACAGAGCCGCAGCCTCGGCGACCGGCTGCACGACCCCGGTTTCATTATTGGCCGCCTGAACGGCCAGCATGATCCGGCGACCAGCATGACGGTGCAAAGCAGCCGCAAGCGCCTCAAGATCGAGTTCCCCGGAGCCGGAAAGACCAATGGTCTCGATGTGCCCGGCCGGGAAACGGTGCCCAAAAAGCACGCTCGCATGTTCGCCGCCGCTGACTAAAAGAACGTCATAATCCACTGTTAAGCTTGCGGAACGGCTGAGGCCCGGCTGCAGGATCAGATTGAGCGCCTCGGTGGCTCCTGAGGTGAAAATCACCCGGCGCGGCAAAGTCCCGACAAAACGGCCAAGCGCCTCGCGAGCAGCCTCGATCGAAGCCCGTGCGGCGCGCCCTTCGGCATGAATCGAGGACGCATTGCCGCAAAGATCCATAGCGGCCAGCATAGCGGCGCGGGCACCGGGCCGTAGCGCGGTGGTCGCATTATGGTCGAGATAAATCCGCTGCCCCATTAAATCCGGCAGCCTCCCCTATCCATCTTGCCGATCCATCCCCACGTAACCAAGCTGTCCTTCACAGCCCAATAAGCCCAATTCATCACGTTTTCGTATATATGAGCGTCATCGAAGGTCTCTCAATGGGTTCGTCCGGAAGAATTCGTCAAACGAAGACCCTCTCCGCCGTTGCCAACCATGAAGCCATGATGCTTGAACATGATAACTTGGCTCATGACCGCCCTGGTAAGGACGACTTGAGCGGCTTGAAACGGCAAGGCTCGAAATCCCTTTCTAAAAACCTTGCAATTCAGCTATGAGCTTGTGTTAAAAGCGTTCGCAAAGGTTTCTGTGTCTGCCGATCCGGAGTGTCCATCGCAGGATTTTCCGTTTACGGCCAGGACACTTCCTTGATCGTGATAAACCTAATTTTATTCTTTCTAAACCTTGAGCGTCAAGCACCCGCCAAAAGGATGCAGCTAAGACGATAGGGCAAGGCAGGCGCGCGTGGTTGAGAATGAGCTTGATCCGAGTACGAGCGTGATCAAGGAGATAAGAGATCTCGCGACGCTGGTGCCAGAACCATGGATTGATGGCGCCAAAGCCTTCTTCCTGCGATCAGGCATGAAGCGTGAGCGAAACCGCGAGCAAATGCCGCGGGTCAACATCAGGCCTCGTGCCTGATCGGCATCATCGATAGCCGCGTGGACGATCGGCAGGGTTTTGCCGCAGCGCGTCTTGCGGCATGGTCCATCTATGGCCCGGTCGAGAAATATGGAGCAATAATGCCTGAGGTCATCTTCAACGGTCCCGCCGGCCGCCTGGAAGGACGTTTTCATCCCTCGACCATTCGCGGCGCGCCGATCGCCATCGTGCTGCATCCGCATCCTCAATTCGGCGGGACGATGAACAATCAGATCGTCTATAATCTTTACTACGCTTTCGCCGAGCGTGGCTTTTCCGTGTTGCGTTTCAATTTTCGCGGCGTCGGGCGCAGTCAGGGCGGCTTCGACCATGGCCAGGGCGAATTGTCGGATGCCGCCGCCGCGCTCGACTGGGTGCAAAGCATCAATCCCGATGCCCGCGCCTGCTGGATCGCCGGCATCTCCTTCGGCTCATGGATCGGCATGCAGCTTTTGATGCGGCGTCCGGAGATCGAAGGCTTCATCTCCATCGCGCCCCCCGCGAACAGATTTGATTTCTCCTTCCTCGCCCCCTGCCCCTCCTCCGGCCTGTTCGTCCATGGCGATCAGGATCGCGTCGCGCCGCTGAAGGAAGTGATGGGCCTCATCGAGAAACTGAAGACGCAGAAGGGCATCGTCATCGAGCATGAGGTCGTGCCCGGTGCCAATCATTTCTTTGAAAATTGCGTCGAGGATTTGATCGGCAAGGTTGGGGCCTATCTTGACCGCCGCCTCGGCAATCCGCCGCGCCTGCCGACGCCTGCACGGGCCGAACCGGCCGGCCAATAATAGCCAAGGCGAAACGGACGCCCGATGGCGTCCGCTCGAAGTTCAAACATCTCATTTCAGTAAGAGAAGGCGGCGCGATCACGCCGCCGTTTCAGCTGCCGGGCGTGAAGGCAATGCCGCGCAACACCTCGCCAAAGGCGGCTCGGCGCAAAGTCACGAAGGACTCACGCGCGGCGACTGCCGGATTGGTGTTCTTCAGAATATCGCGGACCATCACCAGCTTGTTGGGGTCGGCCCCCACATCGCCATTGCCGCTGATGGTGGCAGTCACCGCCCAAAGCGTCACAGTGCCATCGGGCGCAACGCGTCCGGTGAAGTTCCGCAAGCCATCCGTCGCTGGCGCCCAGGGCAGTCCCGTCGCGGCATTGGTCCCCTCGGGATAGCCACGGACCTGATAGGACACGCCAAGATCAAGCCCGGCCTGCAGCGTATAGGCAAGGGTCCATTGCTTGGCAGCAGCGTCGAATATCCATTTCTGAAGCCCGGCGCTCGTCTGCGCGGCGGCATGGGTATAGAGATCGGCGGCATCCGTATAGCCATCACCCTGATCGGCCACATACAATGTATTGGCGTCGGCAAACCAGAGCGCATGCGGATAGACGAGCGTTTTCGCGCTTTTGTTCGGCGTCGAGGGGAAGCCCGCAAGGATACACATATTGGTCGGCAGGCCCTTGCTCTGCAAGGTGGATGCGTCATAGGAAAGCGGTGCCGACGGCAGTTTCGCGGAAGGCGACGGCAGACCCATGCCATTCGGGCAGGCGGTACCAGTCGTATCGACGAAATAGACGGTATTGACGCCGTTGCCGCCGCTGCCCTTCGTCACATACAGAACATTGTTGAAGATCGTCAGCTCGCGATAATTGTCATCCTTGCCGATCTTATCGGCCTTGTATCCGAGCTGCGTGATCGAGAAGCTCGCGGCCGGTGTCGGCGTTCCGGGATCCTGCTCGCTTGTGGCGGCATCAATCCATTGGACACCCGTGCCGATGATCACGCCATTCGGCTGCGGATTGGCGCCATTGCCCGCATTGCCGACCGTGAAATAGACGGGCTTGCCGTTCATATCGGCGCGAATGGCCGCGCGTCCATTATTGCCGCTATAGGCATTGGTTTTG
This sequence comes from Beijerinckia mobilis, assembly GCF_000745425.1. Lineage (GTDB taxonomy): Bacteria > Pseudomonadota > Alphaproteobacteria > Rhizobiales > Beijerinckiaceae > Beijerinckia > Beijerinckia mobilis. The sequence goes on along the minus strand of NZ_JQJH01000023.1, from coordinate 6,007 downwards.
GTGAAGCGAAACTGGCCGAGAGCATCGACGCGCGCCACCGCGCGGTAGAAACTCTGACCATCGGGATTGGTCGGATCCGGGGCGGCAGGCGTATTCGAATTGGAAGCGTCGATCGCATTCACCGGGGCGGCATAGCCCATGAATGTCAGATAGTGCTTGTCGTCAGACAAATGCAGCGCCAGCTCGGATTTCGAGCTGAAGCTCGTCACGAGACCTTTCGTGGCACCGTTCTGGGAAACGCCATGCGGCACTTCCAGCGTCGACAGCGTGCGGCCGAGCGGCGTCACCTGGTCGAGATAGATTTTCGCCGTAATGCCGAAAGCGGAATCATAGAGGACATTGTTCCAGACGGCGGGATAGGTACCGTCATTGGTGGCGCCGCTGGCGCCGCTACAACCGGCCTGCGTGCTTGCGCAATTCGGCGGCAGGATCGTTCCAACCGTCACATTATCCGCGCGATTGTCATAGACGGCGCGGCTCAGGACGAGATTGCCGGGAAGAAACGGCACGGGGGGCTGGAAAGCGAAAGGCTCCGCGAAAACCTGGCCTGAGGTGCCGGCCAGCAAGGCCATCATCAGGGTGGAATGCAGGGAAGGCAGGGAGCGGAAAGACGGGAAAAAGATCGGGTGGCGGGCGGTCTGCATGGGCGATTCCATATATCCCGCCACATTCGGCAGGTCGCCTGCCTCTACCAAGGCCCGATGAAGGATTGTTGACACGCTTACGCTTACCGACAACGTTTGCCGGCCCGGTCGATCACGGGAATCACCGCGGTTCGGCACGAAGCCACGATCCGCATTTCTTCTTCCCCGGCTGGAAAGATGCCCTACCCCTTCCCACACCATATGTTTGAGGAGCAGGCCATGACAAAGACTCGACCCTTGCGTCGCCTCGGACTGTGTTCGGCGCTGGTTCTCCTCGGCCCATTGCTGTCTTCGGCGGCGGCGCAGACACTTTCGCCAGCCGAGCAAAAGGCGATCGATCGCGCCATTGCCCGTATCCATGATCCACGCGAGCGCCAGCTTGCCCAGACACAACCCATCGCTTGGCAGGTGGCCGAATTTCTATGCCGGCCGGCGGCCAGGCCGGTGCTCGCCAGACTCGGTGCCGACGGCAATCATTTCTTCCTGCGCGATGTCGATCCACACACACAAATCCTCGAAACCCCCTCGCTTTTGCGGGGCGAAGGATCCTTTCGCCTTAAGGGCCATGCGATCGCGTGGAAGGCTTTCCACTATCTTTGCCACCTCGATCCGGCGACGGCGCGCATCCTACGCTTCGAGGTGGATCCGAAAGACGGTTCGTGAATATTTTCAGCCGGAGGTGGCGACGGCGGGCTCGGCGATGACACCGCCCGCCAGCGGTTTCTTCACTCCCGTTGTCAGCGGAAAGGTGATCGGCAGATGTGCCCTGCAGCGCACGGCGAGATAGGCGAAAGCCTGAGCCTCCATCGCATCGACCGACCAGCCGAGACTGTCGGCGCTTTCGACCGGACATCCGAGTTTATCACGCAGCATGGCCATCAGCGTCGGATTGCGCGCGCCGCCGCCGCAGACGATCGCCCGTTGCGGCATCCGGGGCAGAAATGGCAGAACGCTGGCAATGCCGGAGGCGGTGAAAGCAGTGAGGGTCGCGGCCGCATCCTCGGTGCCCAACCCTTCGAGTGGCGCGCGGGAAAAGGCGTTGCGGTCGAGCGATTTCGGTGGCCGCACCTGAAAGAACGGATGCGCCAGCAAATCCGCCAGACGCTCGTCATCGACCCTGCCCTGCGCGGCGGCTGCCCCATCCTTGTCCATGGCGATGCCCTGGCGTTCGCGCATCAGATCGTCGATCAGCGCATTGCCGGGGCCGCAATCACAGGCGATCAATTCCGCATCGCCATCAATATAAGTGATATTGGCGACCCCGCCGATATTGATGACAAGCAGGGGTTGCGCGAGGCCCGCCGCGCGCGCCAGCGCCTGATGGTAGATTGGGACAAGCGGCGCGCCCTCCCCGCCACTCGCCACATCCGCCTGCCGGAAATCATAGGCGACCGGCAGGTTCAGCGCGCGGGCCAGCGCCGCGCCATCGCCCAATTGCACGGTCAGGCCGCTCTCCGGCCGGTGCAGCACCGTCTGGCCGTGAAAGCCGATGAGGCCGATTGTTTTGCCGGCCATCGGCCTGCTGATGAGAAAGGCCTTGACCGCCGCCACATGCCGCGCATTCAGCATGGCTTCCGCCTCGGCGAGGCGGCCCGGCCGTTCCATGCGCGCCGCAGCGGAACCGATCAGGCTCGCGGCATCCTCCAGCGCCGCCCGCAGGAGTGCGCGTTCCTCTTCACTATAGGGCGTGAAGGCACGCGGTCCGCGCCGGATGCGCGCCTCGCCATCGGTTTCGATATAGGCGATGTCGATGCCATCGAGAGAGGTGCCGCTCATCAGGCCGATCGCGCCGGTCAGACCGCCGCCGTCCTCATCTCCAGCCCCAAACCTTTGTCGTTGACCCTCCGCAGAGGGGGCGTTAAGGCTGCCCGCGTCCATTTTGCCCCGAATTTGCGTCCCACTCGGCCAATCCGCCGGGATTAGACCGCAAAAGTTTCATTTTGCTTTACGAAGCAGGAAAAGCCGTGTCCGAGGATTTTCAGCCCACATCCGATTTTCTCCGTATTCTTACGGAGCGCGGCTATCTGCATCAATGTTCCGATCTCGCCGGGCTCGATGCCAAGGCCAAGAGCGGAGACCTCACCGCCTATATCGGTTTCGATTGCACAGCGCCATCGCTGCATGTGGGTTCGCTGGTGCAGATCATGATGCTGCGCTGGCTGCAAAAAACCGGCGGCAAGCCGATCGTGCTCATGGGCGGCGGCACGACGCGGGTCGGCGATCCTTCCGGCAAGGATGAAAGCCGCAAAATCCTCTCGCTCGAAGAGATCGAGGCCAATAAACAGGGCATCAAACAGGTTTTCGCGCAATTCGTGCAATTCGGCGAGGGCAAGACCGACGCCTTGATGGCGGATAATGCCGATTGGCTGACGAAGCTTCATTACATCGATTTCCTGCGCGATGTCGGCAAACATTTCTCCGTCAACCGCATGTTGTCGATGGATTCCGTCAAGCTGCGGCTCGAACGCGAGCATGAATTGTCCTTCCTCGAATTCAATTACATGTGCTGCCAGGCCTATGATTATGTGGAGCTCAACCGGCGTTATGGCTGCGTGCTGCAGATGGGCGGTTCCGATCAATGGGGCAATATCGTCACCGGCATCGATCTCGGCCGCCGCATGGGCACGCCGCAGCTCTACGCCCTGACCTCACCGCTGCTCACTACCGCCTCCGGCGCCAAAATGGGCAAGACCGCCAAGGGCGCCATCTGGCTCAGCGAAACCATGCTGCCGGTCTTCGAATATTGGCAATTCTGGCGCAATTGCGAGGATAGCGATGTCGCGCGGTTCCTGAAGCTCTTCACCGAATTGCCGATGGAGGAAATCGACCGGCTCGCGGCGCTGCAGGATGCAGAAATCAACGAGGCGAAGAAAATCCTCGCGACGGAAGCCACAGCCATGGTGCATGGCCGTGCAGCAGCGGAGCGCGCAGCCGAAACCGCCCGCCAGACTTTTGAGGAAGGTGTGGTGGCGGCGAGCCTCCCAAGCCTCATTCTGCAAGCCAATGAAATCCCCGCCGAAGGGCTGGGCGTGCTGGCCGCCTTCGTCAAGGCCGGCCTCGTCGCCTCGACGGGCGAAGCCCGCCGTCAGATCAAAGGCGGTGGCCTCAAGCTCAATGATGAACAGATCAGCGATGAGAAGGCTTTGATAACGATCGAGGCGATCGAGGCCGGCGCGAAATTGTCACTGGGCAAGAAGAAGCATGTGTTGCTTCGGCTGGCAGAGGGGTGAGGTACGGCGATACCAATTCCTCCGCGTATTTGGGTTGCCTCAAGCGCCACATGATTTCTTTTAACGACAGTTACCTTGCTCTAATTTTTTTTGATTCAGCACACAATAATTTACAAAAAAGGCCAATAGATTTTCGGAGAAGCAATGACAGATTGTCACCTCACTATTTCATACACAAAACTCTATAGTGAACCATGCAATAGCAACACCTATCTCCATTAAAGCATGAGTGAAATCTCACTAGGTAATGTAGCTCAAAGCTAGAGATGTATTTACAATGCCCGGCACAATTCATATAAAAAATCTACGAAATATAAAACAATTGGACTTCAATCTACCTGGACCAGGGGTTTGGTTATTAACCGCCGGGAACGGTGCAGGCAAAACATCGCTACTGGCATGCCTACGGCGAATTGGGAACTCACAAGCATTCTCTCTTCACTTCCCAGCTTCTCTCAAATCTAAAGTACTTGACGATTATGGGCAAGCGAGCATCACCTATGAGATTGAAGGAGCCACAGTCGAATACGCGTATCGTGGCGCACGATGGACACCACAGCCTCGCCGCAATAGTCATCTATTAAGTAACTTTGGCTACCCCGACATAATTTACATCGGCGCTAACGCCGATCGAATAACTCCACGGCCGGATGATTTCGCACCGAGGCGTGTAAAAAAAGCGAATGCAGATCTCATTAAAATAGCCAACGAAATTTTCGATACTAATAAATTTAATGAACTAAAAGTAATCAATTTAACCACCGGCGTCAGCAATGAAGCGTTTATGCTTCAAGTAAACCATCAACCCGATCAATATCACTCGGAAAAACAATTTAGTCTAGGTGAACTTTGTATTTTAAAATTGATTAAATCACTTCAAGCATGCCAACATAATTCATTAGTATTAATTGATGAGCTAGAAATGGCACTTCACCCCCGCGCTCAAATACAATTATATAAATATCTTGTTTATATAGCAAAAGACAAGGAATTGACCATTATATTCTCAACACATTCCGTAAGCTTGATAAAGGGAGTACCCAGAAAACAAATTATATTTTTGCAAAGGGATGACAATGGAATTGTAAACTCCATTACCGGTTGCTTTCCCACTTACGCGCTTGGAAATATCACGCTAGGGGAAGAACGAGCGCCAGACGTAGTGTTATATGTCGAGGATGAAATCGCGAAAGCCATTACAGAGCCTCTTATAAAACTTGTGATGCAGAAGAAGTTTTCTGACCAAAATTTATTTCCAGTAGTACAGATTATCCCCATTGGCGGGTTTCACCAAGTAATCCAATTCCTCTCCCGGCACAATACAATATTACCAAGCGAAACAAAATGCTTTGCCTTACTTGATAAAGACGTAAAAGATGAAACAATACCAAGGTTGACCAAAGATAGAGATCACAAACTACTTGAAAAAATTAATAGTCTTGGCAGCAAAATCGCTTACCTACCCTGGACGCCTGAGGAAGGCATAATAAGTTATCTGTGCGACGAGCGAAATAATGCACAAGTAGCATTGCGTAGTCATTTCTGCGACAATCGAATTGTTTTACCTCAACACTTCTTGCAGGAATTGATCGGGCTCGTTGGAGAAAAGCTTCGTAGTACTTCAAAAAAAATCTTTAAGGATGTGTGTAGAGATATTGCATCGGTCACCGGCAAAAGCCTTGAACAAACAGAGAGAGATTTGTGCACGTTCTTCGCCAAGGAGTACTTCAACAAAAACGAAAATGATATAATGCAGCTATTAGCGCCAAAGCTTTCGTAGCCCGCCGACATCATTAGGTCCTGTTGACGAATAGGATTCCCAAGTTGCGAAGGTTCTGATTCAAAGTCGCTTTCAGAAGGAGGCGACTTTGATTCGTGGGCTGATGTCGGATGAAGAATGGGCCTGTCTTGAGCCGTTCGTGACGCGGCGCGGGCCGCATAGCGGGCGACGCGCGAAGGACCATCGCCTTGTTCTTGATGGTATTTTCTGGATTTCCCGCACGGGCGTGCAATGGCGCGATTTGCACGAGCATTTCGGCAAATGGTCATCAGTTTATCGCCAGTTTCGGCGCTGGACGCTGGCTGGATTGTGGGAAACGCTGCTCGAAGCCTTGAATGAGACCGAAGGTGTCG
>NZ_JQJH01000022.1 GCF_000745425.1 Beijerinckia mobilis | reverse complement strand
CCCTTTTGTTGATTTTTGTTGAGAACTGACCCGGGATTTTCATCGAGAAGTGACCCGGATTGAAACTATCCTGTGCTTGCGTTTGGCTGGTCAAGTCATGTTTTCTGCTTCTTTGATTTTTCCTGAGTTACGCTTGCTTTGAACCGGAAGCTGTCGTTACCGGTTTCCAAAATATGGCAGTGATGAGTGAGCCGATCGAGCAAGGCAGTCGTCATCTTGGCATCGCCGAACACACCAGCCCACTCGCTGAAGCTCAGGTTCGTGGTGATGATGATACTCGTGTGCTCGTAGAGCTTGCTGAGCAGATGGAACAAAAGCGCACCGCCTGACGGACTGAACGGCAGATATCCCAATTCGTCGAGGATAATCAGATCGAGCCGCAAAAGCCGCTCGGCGAGTTGACCGGCCTTGTTCAAGGCCTTTTCCTGCTCGAGAGCGTTGACCAGATCGACTGTGGCGAAGAACCTGACCTTTTTACGATGATGTTCGACGGCCTGGACGCCAAGGGCCGTGGCGATGTGCGACTTGCCTGTGCCGGGGCCGCCGATCAAGACGACATTGTCGGCATCATCGATAAATGCACCACGATGAAGCTGACGGACCATGGCTTCATTGACCTCGCTGGCAGCAAAATCGAACCCGGACAAATCCTTGTAAGCCGGGAACCGGGCTGCCTTGATCTGATAGGCAATGGAGCGAACCTCTCGTTCGCTGACCTCAGCTTTGAGCAACTGGGAGAGGGTAGGCACAGCCGTTTCGAAGGCAGGTGCACCTTGTTCGTTGAGATCGCTGACGGCCTGGGCCATGCCGTACATCTTGAGGCCGCGCAGCATCACAACGACGGCGGCACTGGCTGGATCATGGCGCATGACGTCTCTCCTTGCCGCGCAGAGCATCATAGCGTTCGACATTGGCCTTGGGCTCGATGCGTAAAATCAGCTTTTGGGGAGCATCAATGCTGGCGGATCTCTCCATCTTGCCGTCGACGAGCCGGTGCAAAAGATTGAGGATATGGGTCTTGGTAGGAACGCCTGCCTCCAGCGCCAATTCGACTGCGCAGAGCACGGCCAGCTCATCGTGTTGCAGGACCAGCGCCAGGATCTCAACCATCTCCCGGTCGCCGCCGTCCCGCTTGAGGAGGTGGCTCTGAAGTTGCCGGAATGCATCGGGCATCTCCGTGAAGGGCGCGCCATTGCGTAAGGCGCCAGGCTTGCGTTGGATGACCGTCAGATAGTGCCGCCAGTCATAGACGGTTCGTCCCGGTAGATTATGGGACCGTTCGATGATCCGCGCATGTTCGCAAAGGATCTGCCCCTCGGCAGCGATAACGATCCGCTCCGGATAGATCCGCAGGCTGACTGGCCGGTTGGCAAAGGATGCCGGCACGCTATAGCGATTGCGCTCGAAGTGGACGAGACACGTCGGTGACACGCGCTTGGTCTGCTCGACAAAGCCATCGAAGGGGCGCCCCAGTGCCATCAGGCTAGCGATTTCCCCGGCATGTACATCGGCGATCGTCCCTGGCAGCATACCATGCTGGATCTGGCCCCAGCGCTCGATGCACTGTTCCTCAAGCCAGACGTTCAGGGCGGCAAGATCAGGGAAGCTGGGGACCGGCTGCCAGAGCTGGCGCCTTGTGTCCTGAACATTCTTCTCGACTTGTCCCTTTTCCCATCCCGAGGCTGGATTGCAGAACTCGGGATCAAACAGATAATGGCTGGCCATCGCTGCAAAGCGGGCATTGACCTGCCGGGCCTTGCCTAAACCGATCCTATCGACCGCAGTTCGCATATTGTCGAAGATTCCGCGTTTGGGCACGCCACCCAAGACACGGAACGCCTGGGCCAGCGCATCGAACAGCATCTCATGGGTCTGAAGCGGATAAGCGCGCACGATGAACGCGCGGCTGTGTGAAAGCTTGGTATGCGCCACCTGCAACTTCGTACGCTCGCCGGCGAGCAAGGCCCAATCCTCACTCCAATCGAACTGGAAGGCTTCTCCTGGCGAAAAGACCAAAGGCACGAACGTGCCGCGGCCTGTGGTCTGCTCATCGCGCTGACGGTCCGCCTTCCACTGCCTTACAAAGGCAGCCACGCGGCCGTAAGAACCGGGATAACCCAATGAGATCAGATCGGCGTGCAACTGTTTGGCAGTTCGCTTTTGTTTACGCGACTTGCCAGCTTCGATCCTCAGCCAGCCTGACAACTTCTCGGTAAAAGGATCCAGTTTGCTCGGCCGATCAGGAACCTTGAACTTCGGTTCCACCGTATCCGCACGTAGATATTTGCGGATCGTGTTGCGCGACAAGCCTGTGCGGCGCTCTATCTCTCGGATCGGCATTCCCTCTCGGAAATGCCAGCGCCGGATGACGCTCAATAACGCCATGTCGATCACTCCGTTGCCCCCGCTGAAAACAGCAAGGGTGAGGTCAAAACATGGGTCAAATCTCGGTGGAAATTTTCGGCTTCCCTGGGTCAGTTCTCAGTGGAATTCAACAGAATTTCTGCATCCGCTTTTTTCGAGCGATGCCGTGCGGCGCGCCCGGGTCGAATTTCAGCAGGATAGTGAGACTATCTGGTCGAAACGTTTCATCGCCAATGATGATCTCCCTGCCTTTCTGAAACAGGCCTTCCGGATTCCGGATGACGCGCTTGCAGACCGTTGGCTCGATGTCCGCTGGAACGCGCCCGCGCTGATGGCGCTCTGGTCCGGCGCAGTCGCTAGTGGCCGGCCGAAAGAAGAAGGCATCATCGTACCGTCCGCGCACTTTTTCACGCCGGAGACGACGGCCAGTACACATTATTTCTATGCGATCAGTTTTCCCAGAGTTCTGGGCCCCATCGCGGAGGATTTGGCGGCGTCGAATGTCGAGGCCTTGAGGGGGCCTTTCGAATGCGAGGACAAGCCGGTGATCGAAGCGGTCGCGCGGCGTATGGCGGGGGCGCCTTTTTGGTCTCTCAAGCCCGTCCTTCTGACAAATGATACACCGAGCATCCGTGCGCGGCGGCTGGTGGAACAGAAAATTCAGAAGGAAAATCAGATGAACAGCCTGGCCGGATGATGTGGTACGGCAGGTTGTATCTTTGCCGAAGATATAAAGATGGAGTTGTTCTGAAGTCTATGGCATTTTCCCCGAAGGTCAGAGGGAACGAATGATATTGTTCTCTCTGAGGCAATAAAAACAGGGCATCGTACCGATCGCGGGTCATCGTGACGGGCAGACCCTCTATGCCGCGTACCGGCAAGACAATCTGGGGAGGCCATTTTGAGATTCGACAAGCTCGATCTTAACCTTCTTGTCGCGCTTGATGCGCTCATCGAGCATAAAAGTGTTTCCATCGTCGCCAAGAAACTCTATTTGACCCAACCGGCGATCAGCGGTGCCCTGAACCGGCTTCGTGAATATTTCGGCGACGAGCTTTTCGTCCAATGCGGACGCCAGATGATTCTCACGCCCAAAGCGGAAGAACTCGCGCAACCGATCCGTCAGGCTCTGACCTTCATTCGATCGAAGATCACGACGCCGTCGCAGTTCCGGCCGGCAGAGGCGCAACGGAATTTCTCGATCGCGGCATCGGATTATGCCCTGAATATTCTCGTCACCGATATGCTGATCAAGGTCTCGCAGGAGGCGCCGCAAGTCACATTCACAATCATGAGCCCAGACCGGTTTGCATTTGAGCGGCTTGAACGTGGTCAGGTTGATGTGATGATCACATTGGAGAAATATCTGCTGCCGCAACACCCCCACATGTTTCTGCTGGAGGATGATTTTGTGGTCATCTGCTGGTCGGAAAGCAGTTACAGGGACGGGATCGATGCGAAGCAGTTTCTGGCTGCGCGGCACGCGGTCGCCTGTTTCGGAATTGATGCGCTGCCGGCGTTTTCGGAGAGCTATTTCTCCGAGCAGGGGATCGAGCGTCGGGTCGATGTGATCGTTCCCAATTTTTCCGCTCTGCCCTATGCCTTGATCGGAACGGAGCGTATCGCGATCATGCACCGCATGCATGCGGAATATTTCGCACGCTTCATACCTATTTCCATTCTGCCGCTTCCCTATCCGATACCAAAATCCTTGGAACAGGCGCAATGGCATGCAATGAGAAGTAGCGACGAGGGCATTCAGTGGATTCTGCGTGTTCTGAGAGAACAGGCCATGCAGGTTGCCAAAAAATTGCGTCCCGAGAGTGGCCCCTTGCCGGGCAGCATGTCAATGCCACCGGTGCTGGAGATGACGCATTCCACGTCCCTGTCGTGATGTGATTGCGGCATGCTATCACGATGCTCCCGCCGCAAGATTTGATCATTCCGGAGGCCGGATGCGCTGCAACGGATCGGAGCGATAGGCACGCGGGCTGAGACCCGCGTGACGGGTGAAGAAACGGGTAAAATAGGCCGGGTCGTCAAATCCTAGATCGAAGGCGATCTCCGCTATATTCATCGACGTATAGGCCAGCTGCCGCCGGGCTTCGAGCATCAGACGGTCCTGCACGAAAGCCTGCGCGGAGCGCCCGGTGATCTGACGACAGACACGGCTCATATGCGCGACGCTGACACCGAGTTTTTGCGCGTGATCGGCAAGGCTCGGGTGACGCCTGAAATCCTCTTCGACCTGAGCCGAGAAACGCTGGACAAGACTGATCGCAGAGCCAGCCGGATCGGTGCTTTCGGGATTGCCCGCTGTTCGGACGCGCCGGAACCAGACCAGAATGAGACTGGCCAGCGCGGTCAGCGCCTCCGAGCGTTTCTGCCGATGACCCGAGGATTCCGCTAGCGCCAATTGCAGGATTGTCGCAAGCTCTGCCGCTGCGTCAGGTGCGGCTGACAACAGGAATGGTGTCGTGAACACAGCATGGGCGTGGCTCTCGGCAGGTGCGTGAGCCGCCACGACATTTGCCGGTATGCTGATGACATAGCCTTCCGTTCCGGCCGTGAAGTCGAAGGCATGCACAACCAGCGGCGGCAGGGCAATGGCCATAGCCGGATGCAGCCCATGCGTCGCGGCGTCGATATAGGCGGTGCCTTCTCCCGACGAGACGAACAGGAACTGATAGAGGTTCCCATGACGATGTGAGCGGATGTGCCAGTCATAGCGGGCACTTCGTGCCGTGATCGTTTCCACATGCAGCTCATCGGGAAAGCCGTCATGGCCTTCGCCGTAAAGGGCATAGGCAGGCACGTTTCGGGTCATTTTCGTCCGTCATGTTCGATTTGTCCAGAAATGTGCACGATGCTGCCATTCCTTTCAAGGGCTTCGCCGTCCATTCTAGAGAACACGAAATGCATTTCATGCCCGTCTGGAGCAAGGGCTGCGTTTCACGCGGTCGTGCGTCTTGCGCCTATAAAACGGCAATGTATTCGCCTGCGCGAGAGACAGGAAATACAGGCTGGGCAAAATAATCAGATCATTTTCAGGAGGAATGGATGCGGACGCAGGTATGTATCATCGGCGCGGGGCCATCAGGCCTGCTGCTCGGCCAGCTTCTCGCCAAGGCAGGCATCGATGCCGTGATTCTCGAGGCGCGCAGTGCGGATTACGTGCTCTCGCGTATTCGCGCTGGTGTGCTGGAAACGGGCCTCGTCGAACTGCTCGAGCGCGCCGGCTGCAGTGACCGTCTCAAGAAGGAAGGGCTGGTGCATCACGGTTTCTGCCTCGCCTTTGATGGCCGTGCGCAACGTATCAATCTGTCGGATCTCACCGGGGGCCGATCCGTGGTCGTTTACGGGCAGACCGAGGTGACGCGTGATCTCATGGATGCGCGCGCGGCGATCGGCACGGTGACGATCTATGAAGCAGAAGATGTGACGCCTCACGATTTCGACGGGAGCCGGCCACGTGTAAGCTACCGCAAGGACGGTATCACGCATGAGATCGAATGTGATTTCATCGCTGGTTGTGATGGCTTCCACGGTGTGTCCCGGCGCTCGGTGGCTGGGGCGGCAATCGCTCAGTTTGAGCGCGCCTATCCCTTCGGATGGCTGGGATTGCTCGCCGATGTTCCCCCTGCCTCAGAGGAACTCATTTACGCCCATCACGAGCGTGGTTTCGCTTTGGCCTCCATGCGCTCCACCACGCGCAGCCGTTATTACATCCAGGTGCCACTCACGAATAGAGTGGAAGATTGGTCGGATGATCGTTTCTTCGACGAATTCCGCCGCCGCCTGCCGGAGGATGTGGCGGAGCGCGTCGTGACCGGCCCGTCGCTGGAGAAAAGCATTGCGCCCCTGCGCTCTTTCGTGGCCGAGCCCCTGCGTTTCGGAAAATTGTTTCTTGCGGGAGATGCAGCGCATATCGTGCCGCCGACCGGTGCCAAGGGCCTGAACCTCGCCGCGAGCGATGTGCATTATCTCTCTTCCGGCCTCATCGAATATTATCGCGAAGGATCGGCCGGAGGGATCGACAATTATTCCAGCCGGGCATTGGCGCGGATCTGGAAAGCCGAGCGTTTTTCCTGGTGGATGACCTCCATGCTGCACCAGTTTCACGAGGCCGGAGATTTCGCGGCCCGCATGCAGCTTGCCGAATTTGATTACATCACCAGTTCGACCGCGGCGGCGACGACAATTGCCGAAAATTATGTGGGTCTGCCTTTTTAGGTTGCGTAGGCGAGGCTTCCATCATGGTCTAGCTGACCACCATGGATTTCAGGCCTGTTCCTTCTTCTGTTTGAAGGCACTTTCTGAAGGTGTGGCGCCGGATTTGATAAGCTGGGCAACGGTGGGGAGCGCCTGAAACCGGGGGCTGCCACATTCGTTACCGAACGAGCCGCAGCTTGAGAAATCCCGGCCCATGGTGTGATTTGCCTTTGAACACAGCTATGGCCTTTTGCCGGTCCGGCTGATCCGTCTGAACAGAGCGCTGGCAAGTGATCTTGATGCCACGGCACTTCAGGGAGAGGACGGAGCCGAGATTTTTGCCGGCAATCGCCTGCCGGAGGGTGAGAGTCCCGTCGCCATCGCTTATGCGGGGCACCAGTTCGGCCATTTCGTACCGCAGCTCGGTGACGGCAAAGCATCCGCCGCGATGTGCAGATCAAGAGGGCCAGTGTAAACCCTATTCGCACGGGGGTGATGGGCGCACGGCGCTTTGGGGCCTGTCTTGTGCGAATATCTGGTCAGCGAGGCCATGGCAGCCCTTGGCGTCCCGACGACACCCACGCTGGCAGCGCTGGTCGCACAATGGACGGCCACCGGTTTCATCCATGGCGTCATGAATACGGACAATATATCCGTTGCGGGCGAGACCATCGATTATAGTCCCTACACCGTTCATGGATGTCTATGATCTGGAAACCATGTTCAGTTCAATCGATCACGGCGGCCGCTACGCCTATAGCAATCAAGCGCCCATCCCCAAATAGAACCTCGCGTAGCTTCCCGAAACCCTGCTTGCTGCCTTTGATCGATGCTGACCAGCAACAACAGGTGCAGGCCACGACGCGCGAGGCCATCGGCACATTCGATGCGCGGTTCGAGGCCGCCTATCTCGCCGTCATGCGGAGCGAGGACAAGGCGCAGATCAAGGCCCTGTTCGCGGTCATGGCCTGCAATGGCGCCAATTTCACCCTGCCCTTCCGGACGCTTGGAGGGGCCTCGGGTGGGCCAAATGCGGAGGCGGGCTTAAAAGCCGTGCTCAAGGATCGAAATAGTGCGCCGCCTGGATTGCCGACTGGCGGCAGAGACTGGCGCGGAACGGTCAGGATCTCTTGCAGCGTCGCGAGGCCATGCGCTAGGCCAATCCGGCCTATATTCCCCGCAACCACCGGGTCGAGGCGATGATTGCCGCCGCCGTCCAGCATGATGATTTCGCGCCTTTCGAGGAATTGCTGGCCGTCGTCACTGATCCCTACGCGGATCAGGCAGATGTTGCGCATTATGCCGTGTCGTACGAAAAAGCGGTGAAGAGTACCTATGCGCGGGAATTCGGTGTTTTCCGCTTGACACCTTTCTCTCGTCTGTCGAGAGGTTCTCGGTTATTCAGCCATTACTCTGCTGCATAATCGTATCTTAATAGAAGCCAGACGTAAGCTTGCGTACACATCCCTGACAGTCCGTGAAATCGCCTTCATCCTCGGATATTCAGGCCCCGCTTATTTTTCCCGCCTTTTACCACGAAGATGGGTAACTCTCCGTCTGTCCGGGGCGCGAGCGTATCAGATATAAATACATAAAATCAATAAGTTGTTTTTGCTGCCCCACTTATTCCTGCTTTTCTTGTAACGTAGAAAGGCCATTTTCCCGAAACTCACTGGGTGAAATGCCTGTTCTTTTGGTGAAGAAACGACAAAAATATGCGGGATCTGCAAGACCAACGGCTTGTCCGACTGCAGCAATCGGCAGGCTTGTGTAAAGTAGATTGCGTTTTGCTTCGAGGATGATCCGGTCAAAAAGAATTTTCGACGCGCTTTTACCAGCTATAGCGCGACAGGCGATGTTGAGACGAGCGTGAGTCACATGAAGCTGCTCCGCATAGAAAGTAAGAGGGCAGTCTTCACGAAAATAAGTTTCAACGAGCCTACGAAAACGATGAACAATGTCGAGGTTTCGATTCGGTACGCGCCACGGACTGTTCTGGGCTAGAGCGTGATGCAATCTCTCGAGCGAAACAAGAATTCGGGTGAAATGCGCCATGATAGCGAAACGGCGCGCCCGGCCATGCCAAACAAATTCGCTGGCCACCGACTGGAATGCATCTGCAAGTGGTTGAGCCTCAGAAGAATTGGCGTCAAGGCAAAAATAGCCGGGCCGATCCTTCAATTCGATCATTGCCGGATCATCGCGCGTTCTTTCGCGGATATAGGAATCCGCAGCTGTTATGACGAACCCATCTGTTTGAGGTTCAAATTCCATAGAATGGACGACACCAGCCGGTATCATGATAAGGCTAAGGGGAACCGCTTGCCATACTTCCGTCTCGAGACGAATGATACCGCGACCTTTCGTAACAAAGAGGAATTGTCCGTGTTCCGGGTGAGCGTGCGGATGAATATGCCAATTGTGCATACCACTACGCAAATGAATTGCTTCAACGTGAAGGAAGTCCAATTCTACCTCATCCGGCACCTCTTCATAAAGGAAGAAATGCGGGATAGATTGGTTATGCATCATGGCGCAATCCGGAAAAACGGGTGGAGCACAAATGCCACAAGATTATCGTGATCAAGATAGATATCGGCGTAAACTTCCGGTTTCAACTCAGATTTTTCGATGCTACTCCAGCCATGTAACGACTATCGGGGCTTCGCAAGCCCCGATAGTGCGGCGCTCCTTGAGTATGGAAGCACAGCTATTCGAAACCTATATTCAGTTTTGGCTATAGCCTGGGCGTGGTATGAGATTCATGAGCATTCGTGTGTAGCCGCCATCAACCGTGATTTCCTCCCCGCTGATATAATTTGCGCGACGGCTTGAGAGAAAGAGTGCAGCATCAGCGATATCATCAGGTTGACCAATACGACCCATGGGGATGACGGCGCTTCTGCGTTCACGAACGCCTGGTTCTTCATAAAACTTACTGCTCATCTCGGTTTCGACCATTCCGGGGCTGACCACATTGCTGCGAATGCCAAATTTACCCCATTCGATCGCGATCTGCCGCGACAGCATCACGACTCCCGCCTTGCTGATGCTATAGGCGCCGCTGAAACCTTGCGGGTGCGTGCCGGAAATAGAAGCGATATGCACCATGGCACCCGATGATTTGATCCGCATCTGCTGGCCAAAAGTTTGAGCGCAGAGAAAATAGCCGGTAAGATTGACCGCAATCAGCGCGTTCCACTCGGACAAAGTAATTTCTTCAAGAGATCCTGGCCTCAACAAAGCGGCATTATTGATTAGAAGATCGCAAGGTCCCACTTTTTCGAGACATGTTCTTGCGCTTACGGCTACACTCGCCGGATCGGCGACGTCACAGACTTGAACGACAGGTTCAATGCCGGTCTTTTGCTTGACCGCCTCAGCGGCCTTCAGAACCTTAGGTTCTTGCTGATCCAACAGGACGACCTTTGCCCCTGCATCAGCGAAGCGCATTGCCATCGCAGTTCCGATTCCACCACCTGCGCCGGTTATGATGCAAACTTTGTCTTCGAGCCCCAACCAGTCCAGAGAACCATGTCTCATGATCAACTATCCTTTTTGACTATGTCAGGTGTCTCGCCGCCAAGCATTTTCAAACTCGGTATGTCAACACGGCGGATAATCCGGTTTTCTTGAGCAACAATGAGATCGGTCGTGGCCTTGAGATAGGCTGGCCAATCCGGGTCCTTGTCACGCGCAGCATGACAGGACTCGAAAGCACCCATATCGTCGAACTGCCAAAGATGAATGAGTTGATTCAGCTGCCCGACTGCGCTCGTGTACATACCAAGCGGAGGTCCCAGATATTTGAGCTGAACCGGCATGGCTAGCCGATCAAAAATATCGACGAATTCGGCCATTCTGCGTAGGCGGATCGTATAGACCCGCAAGTCAACAATAGGCTTGGATGTAAACATTAGCGCATTGTCCACTATTGCCTGCAATCATTGAATCCGGCCAAATGACGGGCCGTAATATAACCAAAGGTCATGATCGGGCCGAGCGTGATTCCAGCACCGGGATAGTTACCGCCCATCATGCTGGCGCGATCATTGCCTACCGCGTAAAGACCCGGAATAGGTTGTTTGTCCTCACCAATCACTCGGCCAACAACATCCGTGACAAGACCATCAAAAGTACCAAGATCACCCATGACGATTTTCAGCGCATAGAAAGGACCTCGCTGAATAGGCGCGACGCAAGGGTTGGGCTTATGGTCGGGATCGGCAAGATAGCGGTTGAACGCCGTGGCACCTCGTCCAAATTCCTGATCCTCACCGCTGATAGCGTCAGCATTGAAACGCGAAACTGTTGCCACCAGTCCGTCAGGGTCAATTTGTGCGGATTCGGCAAGTTCCTGTAAGGTCGCGGCACGATAAAGATAACCGCTATTGACATAATATTTGATGGGTACTGGCGCCGGTTTAGCATAGCCGAGCCCATACTTCCTTATGGTGCGATGATCGCAAATCAACCAAGCTACCGTTTCCTTATCATCCTTGCAGGTGTCAATGATTGCGGCACCAACATCGTGATAGGAGTTAGCCTCATTGCAGAAGCGTTGACCCTTCCGGTTCACAGCGATGACACCCGGCTTGCAGCGATCAAGCAGATGCGGAAACACACCATAAGAACCATCACGTCTCGGCACACGAGAAACGGGCATCCATGCAGCGGCATTGGGATAACGAATTTCGCAGCATCCCCCGGCATCTTCGGCAAGGCGGATGCCATCGCCTGTATTGGCTTCAGGTGTTGGTGAGACATGCACGCCGCCCCTTGCGACATGAGAATAGGCTTTTTTGATCCGCTGCAGATCATGTGGAAAGCCGCCGCAGGCGAGTACTACTCCGCGTCGAGCTGTGATCCGAGTGTCTCCCTCTAACAAGCCAACGACAGCACCGGTAATCTTGCCATCCTCGATCAAGAGCTCTTTTGCCGGAGCGGAAGTCAACAAGGGAATACCCAAATCGAACACCGTTTTGGCGAGGCGGGCCGCCAAAGCGTTGCCACTGGTGATCTGAACACCGCGACGATAGCGTATAAGATCCTTCAGATGAGAAACCAAGCGCTTGGTGACATATGTGAAGGAAGTCAGCGAACGCGTGGCATTGAAGAAATGCTTGATATCGGCATTGGATGAATTAAACATCATGCCGATGAATGTGATTGTTTCAAGAGGCCGCCTTAAACGTACAATCTCCGACCCCAGCTCCGTGGCATCATAGGGGGCAGCCAATATCGAGCGCCCGCATTCTGATCCACCCGCTTTCGTGGAATGATAGTCTGGATAGAGCGTGGGAATGAATTTTACTTCTGTTTCACGCTCGAAAAAATCGAGCATGCGCGGCCCGTGCTCCAGAAAAGCTTCGACCGTCTCGCTATCATAAAGATCGCCTGTCTCGTTATGGAGATAGAGACGAGCCGCTTGCCGCCCGGCGTCACCCGACGAACTCTTATCGAAGCGATTTCCCGGGATCCACAATACGCCACCCGAAAATGCCATGGTGCCACCGAAGAATGGCTCCTTTTCGATGATAATGACATCAAGACCATGCTTTTTTGCGGTGATGGCAGTTGATAGGCCACCTGCACCGGCACCAATAACAAGCACGTCGCAGTTTTTTTCGTTCACACTGACACTTGTCATAGTTTATCGGCTCTGGTTCACAATGTTTAAAGTGAGGGTAGTCGATTTACAAATCTCTGGGATTTCATCTGCATCACAGTTTCGACGCGTAGAGACCGACACATAAACAATCTTCCTTGCCTGAGATCAGATGATGGAGAGTAAGACCGTACCGAATTTATGCAAATGGACGCATACTTATATGACTTGGACTTTCTGCACAAAATCGCGAACCAATATGCTTGAGGGAACTCTAAACCGGCGCTTCAGAACAACACTTCGAACGAAATCAATGACAATAAAAAATTGGATTTTTGGATCTGGACACCTCCGGACGCAGGTGTGTTTAAATCAATTGCGGTTCGATCTTAGGGGATATCGGGGCCAGGCGAGTATGACGGACCAGGGATGTCTCGTATCTAGTGTGCGACCATCTGAACTAGATGCCGGTTTTGTGAGCTTGGCGCGGGCGATCCGGGGGACTGGCAAGAATATAGGGTTACTCTGCTTTTCTGTCCGAGATGACCTGTTTATGGAGTCCCCCCATCCAGCATGGTGGAGCAGATTCTGGCGACATAATGAGCGCCCATAGAGACCAGCATATATGGCGACGCTTCACTACGCTGGCACCAGCGAGCTCCTCGACACAGCCCTCGGCTGTGAAGTCGAAATCGTCTTTCTGTTGCGGTAGTGTCGCAAATAGTTGATAACGACGTTCCAGGTGCTCTCGATATAATGCCGCAGGTCGCGGCAATGCGTTTAGGGTGGCCGGACCGCGCTCGTCGAGGAACCATTGGAGCTTCTCATTGAGTGCGGCAATCATTGAAAAAAGAGGCGTATCAAGCTTCGGAATGTATCTCCAAAATCATGTCGGTGAATTCGACAACATGATCATGGCGCGGAGTCGACCAACATCATCTTGATCGTAACAAACACTCACTGTTACTTGTTTTATCTTATTTTTTTGTTACGCAATGCTTCAACTAAACGGAAGAATTGCACCATCTGAATTCTAAATCATACAGTTTAGTGTGTCGTAGTATTTCCCTTTTTCTCCGAGAGGTGATCCATAAAACCCCACTCACCATTTGTGAGCATCATGGGAAGGGTCCATACTTCCTCTTCCACGGGAATGAATTGTCTTTTAAAAGCAGCTTGAATAGCAGAGTCGCTCGCCCAAGGTTCATCTCTTCGCTTATAATTGAAAGTTACGTCATGGATCGAATAATTACCCTCCGTTCTCGCTTCGGTAATTGTTTGAATTTCACCTACATCAATATGATACGCACAAAATCCCATTAGCTTATCATTCTCGCCATTAGGTAAACGAACGAGACTCCTGCCTTTATCTGTGAGATCATAAAGGCCATCTTCGCCTCGTTTGAGCAGATTCACCTTCACAAGAGCATCATAAGGCGCAAACTCATCGGTGTCGGATAAGTGGACGGGATAGGCTGAAACTTGCGGCCCCACCAAAAAGCATCGCGTATCTAAAAACTCCGCGAGCGTTTTGTGAAGATTTTCTTTTGTTGCTACCGTTGGGTCGTTGCATGCAGATAGAATAAACATTCCGACACTGACGACAACGGTTGTGATCTTGATCGAAATCATGTTCGCCCCCAAAGCGGAAAAAAGCAGCCTCGACTTTTCTAGAGAAGTTTGTAAATTTTAACTACAGCGATTCGGTTTCACGCGTTCTGCATCACTCAACTCAAAATCCGTATGCAGATATCAAATTTACCTTAGCGCAATGTATCCGTGCTTTAGATAATCACAATTCATCGCCTTCAGGCGAACTATTACGGGTTTCAATTTCATAACGTCAATCTAAGTTGCAATCCAACGGCCCAAGCATCCGGAACCTGTTTGAATGAAAACGCACCGGGGCTTCGTACAAATTGTATATTAGGGCGCACGATACACCATGGTGTCGCCTGCAAGCCATAGTTGATTTCGAAAACAGCTTCAGCAGAAGGGGGGGTAAAAAATCGAGTCGTCGCTGCCTGCCGTTTATACTTGTTCGTCTCTCCCCTTGTGACACCAAAGACAAGTACATCCTTCGGACGTGTGGGAATCAATCCTTCATAAACAAACCCAAGTTGTAATGCCGTGGGCATCGGTGCAGTTGTCTGGTCGGACATTCCGTATTGAAAAAATGCCGTCAATCCACCTATTCCACTTGGCGGACGATAGATGAGCTGATCTACGGAAACATATCCACCATAGCGCCCCCCCTGATGGATGATTGTGGGATTGGACTGATCTGTCGCAGGCGATGTGTCGTAATATCCACCTATCTTGAAATTGCCCGGCAACCCATTTTTCTCGCGACCCGTCTGAATGCCTAGTTCGACCGGTACAAGAGCGCCCGTCGTACCAGACCAATCCATCTTAAATCCGTTATTCTTTTGATTATAAGTGGGATTAACCTGGAACACGCCCGTCGTCAGATAGAAGAATTGATCAATCAGCCAGAATTTTCCGCGCCCGCCCCAACGGCCACTTGGATAATTTGTCCATCCACTCGACGCAGCTAGGTTCGGCACATGGCCACAAAAGGAGACACTCTGAAAATAGCAATAATAGGGAGACACGCCAAATTCATTGCCAGGCGAATAAAAGCCAACTTTGACATTCACACGCCGGCTAAAAAGATCCTGCTCGAAGGACATTTCCGCAAGACGGAAATTCTGCCCGAAGCCGTAAATTTCCTGCACGGCAAAACGATTGCCAATTTTATCCGCCGTCAAGCTGCGGCCTACACGATCTTCCAGCGTGAAATGGAATTGATTGCCCGCGAATCCAACGGCTTTATTCATGTCGATATCAAAGCCAAAACGAACGGCTTGAGCGTAACGAACACTCCCCGGGGCATTACCACCTGTGGGATTCCATGCGGTTTCGGAAATATAAGCTCCGCGGAAGATAAATCCGCGTTCAAGCAAATATGTCCTCGCGCCGCCCCACGTCCCAGTCATGACCGGCTGAGAAATCCAATCCTCCCATTCGCTAGCATAAGCTGTCATCGTGTTTAACCAACCGAGTACGATTGATGTGTAAATCAAAGCCTTACGCATAGTCATCAAGCCTCTCAGGCCTTGTTGTTGCTTGCCCCGATTTCGCGAGAACTGATATCCCACGTATTTGTCATAACAAATTGAAACGATTTGGAATTTATTTGCCGGTAGATTCAGATCGATTAGGTCGCAAGCTTACAAGCTTCTGAACTCAGCTGATGGGAGAGAGTTGAGTCTACAGCCGATCAACCTGGCAATATACACATGGATTGACCATCAGGATTTCGCGCGAAATCTAAAGCCTGAGATAGCTCAGACGCGTCACGCTAAATCCAATCGATTGATGAGGACGGCGAACCGCTTTTATGACTTGTGACTCTCTCTCCTAAAGGAGGATCCCGAGAGCATTTTCGTTCTGAATAAAATCGCTTCAGGAAGGGAAGCAATCTGAAAATGCTCTCGCTTGGCGCCTTCAAGAAACGTCAGAAAGTACTCTAACGATTGTGTATGCGAGCCACCACGAAGCCCAACGCTCCTGCTACGAGAAGAGGCGCCGCATAGATAGTAAAGAGGGTCGGCAGCGGCATATGAATGGAAAGCAAATAGCCACCCAACAATGGTCCAAGAATCGCCCCGCCACGACCGACACCAACGGCCCAACCAATACCTGTTGATCGGATTTCCGCCGGATAAAGGCTGGCGGCCAGGGGGTAGAAACTATTGAACCCTCCCTGCAAGGTCATTCCAATCAGGAAAGCAACTCCAAGCAGAATGCTTACCGGCATGGAGACGCTGCCAAAGACGACAAGGAAAACGGCTGCCAAAATCATGAATACTGGTGTTAGATATTGAAGTTTAAAGCGGGTGGTCAGCCATCCCATCCCAGTCGTACCAGCACAGGCACCAATATTGTAGATAGAACCCGCAATAATTGCATTGGAAGTATCGAGACCCGCTTCAATCGCCAACTTGGGAATCCAACTAATAATGAAATAAAGAACCATGAAGCCGGCAACGATCGCACACCATAGCAGCAGTGTAGAAACCCACATGTCCTCTCTAAACAATTTGTCGACACCAGGATTTAGTCCGTGATGCGGAGCTTTCGGTGGGAGGGTCATTATTTCCGATTGGCCGAGACGTCCCAGAATTCTGTTGATCTTCCGCAAAGCGGCTTTTGGCTGACGCTTGAGGAGATAGTCGAGAGATTCTGGAAGCGTAAAAAAAGCGAACGGAAGGATGACACAAGAACCAATACCAACGCCCAGGAGAACATTCCGCCATCCAAAAGCAGGGATGGCCCAGACAGATGCCAAGCCTGTCAATACCGCACCGAGTGGATATCCACCCTGAACGAATCCTACCGCGAAACTACGATGATGTTCCGGCGCATATTCCGCCGTAATCGCGGCCATGCTTGCCAGAACCGCGCCGATTCCAATACCAACAAGAAAACGCGCGATGAAAAGCACCGTTATCGTTGACGCAAACCCGCTGGCTATCATACCAATCGTCATGATAGTCAAAGACGCGAGAATCAACGGCCGTCGACCCGCAAGATCCGCAAGAGGCGCTATCAAGAGACAGCCAATCATCATGCCCCCAAGGCCGGCGCTGAATATGACGCCAAGATTTTCCGGCCCCATTGCCCAATCATGCGCCAGGGCAGGCGCGACATAGGACATGATCATCACATCCATACCATCAATCATATTGATGAGAAAACAGATGCTCGTCACCAACAACTGGAGCACCGTCCAGCGCTCGATTTTGACTGTCGCCTGAAAAGGCGCGTTTATAGGCGTTGCTATATTAACCGCGCTCATACTCCCTCCCATTTTCTATTAATTTGTCTTGTTATTATTGTTATTCACGCAATCGATCTCCGCCCTACCCCGTTCATACGGGGCCGGGCAACATTTTCCGGCCCCGACGCAGGTCTGGTCCTGATCTCATCACTCGAAACTGAATCCTCGGTATTTTCGTCGCCGGTCGGCAGCGATACGCCCGAATTCAGCACTGCCAACCGGGACAGACCCAATACGTGTTCATCCCGTGAGCGGTAGAGACTCGTTTTCGTCGCGATTCCTGTAGAGAAGAAAATCAACCATAAGGTCACGCACCTTCTCGAACATGCCCGAACCGGTTTGCGTTTGACATCCAGTTTCGCGCGCGGCCACGATCAAAGGAGGAACGGCCGGCAGAGTAACGACATCACCGACAAACATCTCTGACGACAAATGCTTGACGTTCACCGGATATGGATCGCCCTCACGCATACCGGACGGCGTCGCATTCACAACCACATCAAAGCCGGCTGGGTCAGCCGAACCGCGGAAAATGGAGACCTTCTCGAGCTGCTGCAACCGAGTGATCAACGCATCACAGCGAGCGTCATCGCCATCATGAATAGCCAAGGCTCCGACACCGGCCAAAACCAGAGCATAAGCAATTGCAGAACCAGCCCCACCCGCACCGACGAGCAACGCACGCTTTCCAGGTAGAATCGCCCCGGCAGCTTCGATAGCAGCCACGAAACCTTGGCCGTCACACATATCTCCATGCCAGGAACCGTCGGCATTCCGCCGCATGACATTCACAGCTTGCAGGAAGCGCGCTCGATCAGACACAGTAGAACAATGACGATAGGCCGCAAATTTGTGCGGTACTGTTACGATGATGCCATCGAGATTTCGCGCCAGCGACATCCCTTTCAAAAAGGCATCGAGATCTGCCGCCGAAATATGAATCGGAACGACGATGGCGTTACTGCCCTTCGCCTGCAGAAGCGCTGTGACTCCACCAGGTGATTTCACCTGAGCGATCGGATCACCGATAATGAGATTGAGACGCGTGGCTCCATCGAGATGTTCGATCACGCCGAGAGTCCTCCCCTTGTGCGGAAGGTGAGGAAAGCAAAGCCTGTTGGGAAAACCCCTTTGGTCTTTGCAAGGCTGTACCGCGTCAGTGCAGATGGAAGTGTTGCCGAAATACCCATTGCGATCAAAAGCGCTCCTCCCGCCAAACTCCTCTTTTTTGAGAATTTCGACCAAAAATGAACATGAGTCAATTCATAAAAATATTCCAATTTTGAATTTAATTCCATATTATGGAGCGGGAGGAAAATCATGTCCAAATTGCGTTTAGCTATTATCGGAGCCGGAGCTATCGGACGCGCACATACCGATCTTGCATTGCGCCATCCCGATTGGACCGTCAGCGCCATTGCTGATCCCTCAGAAGAAGCTGCATCCTTCGCCACGAGCCGCAACCTGGCCTGGTTCGGCAATTATGAGGAAATGTTCGATGCAGTTCCCCTTGATGCCGCTATCATCGCGACACCCAATGATACTCATCTCGAAATCGGTCTCGCCTGCATCGCCCGCGGGATCGCCATGCTCGTGGAAAAGCCGATCGCTTCCACCGTGGAAGAAGCCCAGGCCTTGACGTCCGCCGCGGATAAGGCCGGGATACCTCTCATGGTCGGGCATCATCGTCGACACAATCCATTGCTTAGAAAAGCATGTGATCTCATCAACGAGGGACGGCTCGGACGGCCTGTCAGCGCGACGGTCATGGCCAATTTTCTCAAACCCGATTCCTATTTCGAAGCGGCCTGGCGTCGCTTGCCCGGCGGCGGCCCGATCCTCATCAATCTCATTCATGAGATTGATCTGATGCGTTTTCTTTTCGGCGAGATCGACCGCCTTCAGGCATTGCGCTCGAATGCGGCACGCGGCTTCGAAGTTGAGGATACCGCTGCCGTTCTCATACAATTCCGCAATGGTGCCCTGGGGACAATCACTCTTTCAGATAGCGCGACCGCCCCGTGGAGCTGGGATCTGACATCCGGCGAAAGTCCGTCTTATCCAAGACAAGATGTCAATACTCATTTCTTCATGGGAACGGATGCTTCGCTGACTCTGCCACGTCTTGAACTCTGGCGCTATCGCGACAGCAAAGGCTGGCACGAGCCGTTAACACAGGAGCGCTGCGCACCACATGACGGCAATCCGTATATGGAACAGTTACGCCATTTTCGATCCGTTATCGAAGGCATCGAGGCTCCAAGGAGCTCGGGCCAGGATGCAACACGTAGCCTCGAAGCCACACTGGCAGTCCAGCATGCAGCTCAAACGAGCCAATCCGTCGCTCTCGCTGTATAAAGCTTCACACCACTCCGTCAATCAAGCTCCAGGAGGTTATTATGGCAGGAGTTCTGGACCGTACACTCGGCATATTCGAGCTTCTCGCGACCCATGCCGAGGGCCTTCCCCTGGCCACAATCGCCGACCGGCTGAACATGCCGCGCAGTGCTGCGCACCGACTGCTCGGCGAACTCAGCACCGCCGGATATGTGCGGCAGGTCCGAGACCGTTCTGATTATGCCCTGACAACCAAACTCGTTTCTCTCGGCCTGACATTTCTTGGATCATCCGGCATCGTCGATCTCGCCCAGCCGGTGCTCGATCGCGTGGCCCATGAAACCGGAGAACTCGTTCGTCTCTCCATCATTGATGGAGAGCGTCTGACCTGGGTGGCAAAAGCGCAAGGCGCCCGCAGCGGTCTACGTTACGATCCGGAAATGGGAATGGACGCCCAACTCTCATGCACCGCCAGCGGTCATGCATGGCTGTTGACCATGAGCGATGAGGAAGCCCTACGGCTTGTCGCCAAACAGGGGTTCGGCCAACCTGAAACCTTCGGCCCTAATGCGCCGACCACCGCCATGGCTTTGCTGGATGCCTTGCGAGAGGATCGCAAACGCGGATTCAGTGTGACAATTGAGACACATACGCTAGGGATGGCCGCCATGGCGGCACCCATTCGTCATGTCAAACATTCTGTCATCGGCGTCATCAGCATCGCCGGTCCACATTTCCGTTTGCCCGAGGAACGAATGCTCGCCTTGGGTCCGCTGCTTCTCTCAGCTGCCGATGAACTTGGTGCCGCGAGCACGATCTCACCTATCTTCCAATCCTCGCGCACGAGCCACGCATCGTAATTGAAACATTGAAGCGGTCACATCAAATTGCCGACTCAATGCGGCGAGTCATTGCATGTTCATCATCACAGACAATTTCGGTTCCACGGAAATCCAGGGAGATCAATCCATGTCGCGGTCATTTTCGCTCGCTCACCTTACTGTCTTGTCCCTTACACCGCCAGAAATGACCGTCCTCGCACATAAATTGGGTTATGATAGCATCGGTATCCGGCTTATGCCTGCGTCTCCCGAAGGACCTGCCTATCCTTTAATGGATGACCCCTCCATGCTGGCAGAAACGCTCGCACGCATGGCGGATACGGGTATCAGTGTCTTCGATCTCGAAATCATTCGGCTCAATGAAACTTTCGATGTAAAGAACTACCTCTCGTTCTTCGAAGTTGGCGCGAAGCTCGGCGCCAAGGCAATGCTTGTCGCGGGTGATGATCCGGATGAAAGCCGCCTGATTTCCTCATTCGCCGCCTTATGCGAGGCCGCAGCCCCCTTTGGCCTGACGGCAGATCTCGAATTTATGCCCTGGACCAAGGTTCCAAACCTCAGATGTGCCATTCACGTGGTTAAATCCGCGGGATGCGCAAACGGTGGTATCCTTGTCGATGCCCTGCATTTCGCCCGTTCCGACAGCCATTACGAGGACTTGCAGATGGTCCCGACCGAATGGCTGCACTATGCGCAAATGTGCGATGCGCCAGCCAAAATACCGGATACGGACGAAAGCCTCATTTACACCGCACGTTGCGAGCGCCTTCTGCCTGGCGAAGGAGGTATCGATCTGCACGGACTTTTCAACAGATTGCCGCCGCAGATTCCCGTCAGCCTGGAGATCCCGAACATGCATCGTATCCCGCTGATGGGATTGGAAGAGTGGAGCCGACAAGCGCTGGCCGCTGGGCGCTCGATTCTGGCGCAGCAGGACGCCGACAAGGAACGGCCCGCGGCATAAGCCATATGCGCTCAGCTTGAGGCGTGTCGTACGAACGTCGTCCCGATCCTGCTTGGCTCCTTGACATGAAGACAATGCGAGACAGCACTTCATGCCTTGGTCAAGCAGGATTTCATATCAGGATTCCGACCATTCAGACGCTCCACTACGACCTCGAGCGCAAGTTGGATTTGACGCCGCCAGTCGCAAACTTACAGCGACAGAAATTGAATGATCTCCGTCATCATCCGATGAACGATAACGTCCGGATGCGTTTCATCGGCAGCGACGCGGATGTCAGCGGTACCGTAGATAGGACGGCGCCTTTCATTCAGGATTTCCAAGCTTTGGCGCACATTGCCCGCCAGCAGCAAGGGACGGGTCCTGCGCCTGGCTACGCGTTGTGCCAGAATAGAGAGATCGACATCAAGCCAAACGGAAAAGCCAATCGAGCGGGTCATCGCGCGTATGTCCGCATTCATCCAGGCCCCTCCGCCAAGCGCGACGACCTGACCCGGCGCAGTTAAAATCCTTTCGACAACGCGTAGTTCACATGCACGAAAATGATCTTCGCCATAAAGCGCGAAGATCTCCTTGACACTAAGGCGTGCGGCCTCCTCGACGGCGGAATCTGAATCAAGAAACCGACGGTTCAGGTCTCTTGCGAGCCGTCTCCCGATCGAGGATTTGTCCGCTCCCATCATGCCGACCAGGATCACGGATCGTTCTCCAAGCAATTGCACCACCCGGGCGGCAGTCACATTGCTGGATTTTTTGTCCGTCAATGTTTAGGAACAGCAAGATGGGGCGCGAGCCGTGTCTGCACAGCCAGTCGGATCGGTGCGTTCGCTGCGCCAAAGCCCGTGTAATGTCTTCGTTCCACAATTTCAAAGAAAAAGCCGTCGGGAAATGTATGCGAATAGATCTGGAAATATTCTCCTGTCTCATCGCGATCATACATAATGCCATGGTTTGCCAGCTGCCCGACGAACACCTCATCAAAATCGAAACGCGCCATCAGATCATCATAATAATTGTCCGGTATCGGCAATGTCGTCAATCCGTTGGCCTTCATTTGCTTCGCCGCGGCAAAAATATCGTTGGTCGCAAAGGCGATATGTTGCGTACCGGAGCCAAAAAATTCATTCAGGAAACGTCCGGCCATCGTACGGAGGCTTTGAGCACCGTTGATCGCGATGCGTAACGTGCCTTCCTCATTCTGCACGACCTGGCTGCGCACCAGACCCGCCGGATCGGCAATATCGAGCCCGCTGGTTTTCTCGACATCGAAGATTGACGTATAAAACAAAAGCCAGGAAAGCATCTCGTCATATTCGGTCGATTGCGAGATGTGATCGATATTGACTAGCACATCTTCTTCTGGCGCCGTGTCCATTCCCTCCTGCTCGAAATCTATCGACCAAAGGTTTTGTAAATCGCCTTTCTGGTCTATGAAATAGATGAGACTGTTGCCAACGCCACGGATGGCGGGAATTTCGATCTGGCCCGGAACGACGGCCTGCGGGAAAGGAACGGCAAGCAGTTTCCTGGCACGTTCAAGCGCGGCATGCGCATCATCCACAGACAGGCAGATTGCGCAAACGGCAAACCCATGCGTGATGTAGAAGGAATGCGCGAAACTCTCGGGTTCACAATTGAGGACGATGTTGATACCGCCCTGCGACCAGACGACCACGTTCTTCGTCCTGTGGTGTGCGAATTTACGAAAACCCAGCCCTTTCAAGACTTTTTCAAGCCGACCAAGACTGTTCTCATCAACCGCGAATTCAATGAATTCGATATTCTTGCATCGCGCTCTCTCAGGCAGCCTATAAACTTGTTCGTCGATTGCTGAGAGCCCATCGACATCAGCAAGCTGCCCCATGAGATAGATCAATGATCTCCTGCCATCGATGGCCACCTGCCGCGCCGAGCCCGCGCGAAACTGATCGTTGAAGATTTCAAGCGACAGAACGCCTGCATAACCCGTCGACTGAACGGCCTGTATGAATGGGAGAAGGGGGAGATCGCCCTGGCCCGGCATGTTACGGAAATGCCGGCTCCAGGACAAAAGATCAAGATTGAGCCGTGGAGCATCGGCGAGTTGCACCAGGAACAGCTTTTCCTTTGGAATTGCGCTGATGCTGTCAAGCTCCAGTCCGCGCGAAAGAACATGAAAACTGTCGAGGACGAGGCCGACGCCTGGGTGGTCGACGCGGCGCACGATCTCCCAGGCGTCCCGATAATCATTGATGAAACGTCCCCAGGCCAAAGCCTCGAAACCGATGCGCAAGCCACGTTTTGCAGCCCTTTCACCCAATTCACGCAGATCCTCGACGGCGCGGTCGATTCCGCCCTGGGCATACGGCGATACGTTCGAGCACACGAGAAGCTGCTCCGTGCCAAGCTCGGCCATCACATCGAATTTGCGTTCGGCCCGCTCGAAAGCTTTCGTCCGCAAGGGCTCCGGCAAACCTTCGAAATCACGGAAGGGCTGGAAGACGGAAATCGTCAAACCTCGATCACGCACCATTTTCCCGACATCCGCCGGCGTATGGTTAAAGGCGAGAAAATCAGCTTCAAAGATTTCGACGGCATCGAAACCGGCATGGGCGATTGCGTCGAGCTTTTCAATCAGATCGCCGCTCAACGAAACGGTTGCGATAGACATTTTCATTGCGGCCTCCGGTCGTTTCTTCCCGGGCCATCCTAAAACATCGGCTGTTTCCAGGTAAGCCAAGGTTTACATCAATTAGTCGTTCGATTTCGCGAGATCACTCACACTGGTTCAGCAACTGCGGATCCTGGAGGCCATGAATGCCGCAATCAGGAGCGGCACTGAAAAGATGGCCATGATCATCGTCAGCGACAATCCCTGACCGATCAGGACGCCTCCAAGCAACGGCCCGGTTACGGCGCCGAAACGGCCGATGCCCATGGCCCAGCCTACTCCCGTACTACGGTTTGCCGCTGGATAAAGCTCCGCGGCAAGTCCATAAAAAGCATTGAAACCACCGTAGATCGTCATACCAACCAGCATGGCGAGCAGAAGAGTCGGGACCAGCGGCATGGATACCGCGCCGAACAATGTCAAAAAGACTGCAGCAAGCCCCAGGGCGATCGTGGCGCTGCGTCGCAAGCCATAATCCCTGGCGAGGCGCCCAACGGCAATCGTACCCATGAATGCGCCAAAATTAAAAATAGCGCCAGCGTATATGGCGCTTTCCAGGGGCAGTCCGGCCTGAGCAGCAAGATTGGTGATCCATGAAAGGGCAAAATAGAGCGTCATGAATCCCATGAACACACCGACCCAGAGTGCAGCGGTCGCTTCGGCACGCCCGTTATCGAAAAGGCTGCGAAGCACAAAGCCGTCAACCTTGGATGGTTTGGGCGGAAGCGCGGTGGAAACTGCAACACCAAGACGCCTCTCGATCCGATTGATCCGTTGTAACGCCCGTTTCGGCTGAGTACGGAGCAAAAAATCAATGGATTCCGGAAGGATGAAGAAAACCACCGGCAAAATGGCAAGGGAGAGAATCCCGGCGCCGAGCAAGATAACCTGCCAATGGTGATGCGGCAGGATCGCAGCCGCGACCATGCCCGTTGCCACGGAGCCGAGCGGATAACCGGCGAGCATGATGCTAATGGCCAGGGCTTTTTCACGCTGGGGCGCGAATTCCGCCGCAACGGCTGTCATGCTTGCGAGCATGGCGCCGATACCGATACCGGTCAGAAAACGTGCGAGAACCAGTTCGGGAAGCGATGTCGAAAAGGCGCTCGCCATCATGCTGATCAT
This sequence comes from Beijerinckia mobilis, assembly GCF_000745425.1. Classification (GTDB taxonomy): domain Bacteria; phylum Pseudomonadota; class Alphaproteobacteria; order Rhizobiales; family Beijerinckiaceae; genus Beijerinckia; species Beijerinckia mobilis. The sequence goes on along the minus strand of NZ_JQJH01000022.1, from coordinate 48,816 downwards.
GATAAGTGTCAGCATCGATAAGATCACCGGCCGGCGTCCGAAACGATCGGCCAAGGGCGCGATGAAGAGGCAACCCAAAGTCATGCCAGCCAGACTGGCGCTGAAGACCATCCCCAAACGTTCCGGAGAGAGAGACCAATCCTTCGCAAGAACTGGCGCGACATATGACAGAATGACGATATCCATGCCGTCAAGCGCATTCAGAAGACTGCAAAGGCCGACAATCAGAATGCGCAACAGAGACCAGCCGTGAGCAGGCCGTTCCATGACATTGACAATCGTGTCGTGTATGGTCCCGTCCTTGCCTGGACCATTCTGACGCAAAGGCATTTCGAGCGCAGTCGTCGCAATATGCGACACACCCTCAATCGGCGACGTGCAATCATAAGAATTCATGGTCCCCTCCCCCCGGACAGCCTCGGCTTCTTCCCCCTGCCTGCCTCCCGTGCCAGACAGGGTGAGCAACGCAAACAATTGAATTAATTATTTTTTTATCGTATCGGTGCAGTTCATTCTTCGTTCGCTGCGCTTGACGCGCAGCCTCTTCGTGGCGTCTTTTTCCGCGCCGCAAGTCCCGGATATCTGCGATATCAGGACAGGCAGCACGAATTGCGCGAGCCGTTATGCAGGCTGCTCCCAACCGAGCGTCGCGAGTTGTTTATGACCAGCCGCAATCTGAGGATCAGGGTCCGGTGCCAAGATTTCGAGCACGCTCAAGCGTTGATAATTCAGTTCGCCCAAAGCTTCCGCCGCGCCTTTGAAATCGACATCTCCCATACCGATTGGATCATGTTTCCAGGCTGTTTGCGTCGTATCTGAGAGATGCACAAGGTCGAGATAGGGCGCAACCAAACGGATGGCTTCCCCAGGATCTTCGCCGATGAAATGCCCGTTGGCGACATCATAACAAATGGACAGGCTGGGGCTGCTGAATTCCCTGACCCATTCCACCATCTGCGCCGCAGTCGGCAAGACGCCCATGGGAATATTTTCCAGAAACAGTTTGACGCCGAGTTTTTCTGCATAAGCGACGGCGCTTTCAAGGCTGCCGCGAAACCAGCTTTCAAGTTGCGCACGCGGCGGCGCATTCAGGGCATTGTAGCGGCCCGAGACCGTAACAATGCCCGTCGCTCCAAGTTCATAGGCAATATCAATGAGCCGTTTCTTGAAGCCGAGCGTCATCATGCGTATTTCGGCGCGCGGACTTGCGAGATTATGATCGAGGCTTTGCGCCGTCAGCGCATATATTTCGATCCCCTCATCCGCCAGAAATCGACGTATCCGGTGACAATCACGCGGTGTCAAAGATTCCGTATCGAGATGCGCGGGACTGACCATGATGTCGAAACGGCGGTAGCCAAGCTTTGCAAGCCGTCGTAACGAGTCTTCCATCGGAATGGTCCAGGTATCACTGATTGTATTGACTCCTAACGGAAAATCCGGCATCCGACCTCCCCACATGATGACCGATGGACATGATCCCATCTCTTTGGACCAATTATATCCGTTGCGAACGGATGGTCCGTCCGCATCCCCCTTAAGCAGGCTCGATGTCTGGTCAGCGCAAAGGCGAAACGGCGAGGGGCAGACCGATGACGGAACGCATGTCCGGCGTCAGCCAATCAGGGCCACCCTTTGGCGGCCATGCACCCTTGGCGACAGAGTCGGCACGAATGATCCCGCGATCATTCAGGCTCTTGTAGGGCCAGATATGCGTGATGCGCGGCACACCATCGATCGCATACATGGCAATCGTCAATGGCGAGAAGGTCGAACGCGGGGGCACGGCCGCCTTCCAGGCTTCAATTGTCGGGCCGAGCCCACCCGTTTTCAGGACATAGGTGCGGATTTCATAGACCGCGCCATAATCCCCGGGCTCCACCGGAGGCATGAAGGGAAAGGGGATGTAGCTGTCTAATACCATTTCCCGCAGCCATTCGGCACTGCCGAAGGGATTTGCCGACAGCAAAGTGCGTTCACGTTCCGCCAGAAGATCCGCGTCGCTGTCATAGCCGCGCAGAATGTAGATCTGATTCAACAACCCGATATCGCTCGCCCAGCAGCCGAGCAGGCGGCCCGTCGCGCCGCTTTCGCGGCAAAAGGCTTCGATCGCCGGGGCCGCCTTGGGCGCCGCGCCGAGCGTGGTCGTCAAGGTGGCGATTTCATAGCGTTGCATGGCAGGATTCCTTGGTGATATTTGTTACTGACTGGTGTGCGGCGTGTTTGGCGACTCTCCAGCCGAAGACCAGGGCGGGACCAAGCGTCGTTCCCGGGCCCGGATAGGTGCCGCGGAAAATCGAGCTCATGTCATTGCCGCAAGCGTAGAGACCCTGGATCGGGGAGCCGTCTGCATCCAGAACCTGGCCATCGGCATTGCCGCGCAATCCGGCGCTGGTTGCAAGATCCGCAGGCCAGACAGCGACAGCGTAGAAAGGTCCCTTTTCGATCGGGCGCATACAGGGATTGGGCTTGTTCTCGGGATCGCCGTTGAAACAATTCATCTTGCTGGTGCCACGTCCAAATTCCTCATCGACACCGGATTTGGCATAGCGATTGTGGTCGGCAACGGTCCGCTCGAAAGTCTCCGCATCTGCGCCAATCTTGCCGGCGAGTTCCCGCAGCGTCTTACCCTCCATCAGATAGCCTGCCTTGATGAAGGGGGCGAGCCGCCGGGTTCCGGCGAACACCAGACCAATTCCATAATCTTGAATGAAGCTGCGGTCACAGATGAGATAAGCGGGCACACTCGGTGTCGTCTCGTTGGCACGTAACATGCCCATGACGAAATCATGGTAGGAATCGGATTCGTTAACGAAACGCCGCCCCGACTTGTTGACCGCTATGAGGCCCGGTTTGGCGCGATCGAGAATGATATGCGGCCACAGTTTCTCGGTTCCGTTCTTCCCCCGTAAACGCGAGCAGGGCATCCACAATCCGGGGCTGTCCAGTCCTTCCGCCAGGGCAGCACCCGCCTGCTCGGCGATTGCGACACCATCTCCGCTGTTGCTCGCCGGCGCCAGGGAGAAGGCGCATGCCGAGGCTGGAAAGAGCTTTTCGCGCAAGATCTTGTTCTGGGCTATGCCGCCGGTTGCGAGGACGACACCCTTGCGCGCCGTGATAGATTCCAAGCCGTGTGGCCCCTTGATGACGGCACCGACGACGACACCATCTTCACGCAAGAGATCAACGAGACTCGTATCAAAACGGATGGGCACATCGGCTTTCCGCAAACTGTAAAGAAGACGGGCCACAAGCGCATTGCCCATGACGAGCCGTGTGCCGCGTTTGTAACGCAGGCGATCGGTAAACTGGCGTGTCAGCAATTGCATGATTGTACGGAAATTTGCCAGCGACCCGAAGGGATTCAGCAAAGGCGCGATTTCCGTACGCGCAACCATCATGCCGCCGAGCACGAGAAATACATCACGCGGAGGCCGCACACGATCGAAATCCTTGCCGAGCAAGCGGCCATCAAAGGGTTCCGGCGACAAGGCGCGTCCGCCATAGGCTTCACCGGGATGATTGCCAATATAATCAGGATGCGCCTTTGCCGGCACTAGCTTGACCTCGGTGCGCGCATCTAGATCATCGACTGTCTTGGGGCCGGATTCGAGAAAGGCCGCACGCAATTCGGCACCACCGCGCGCGCCGACCACGGAATCAAGATAGCGCGCCGCCTCCTCCACTTTGTCCGGCACGCCCGCCTTCACACTGAGACTGGTGCCGGGTATCCAGATGGTGCCTCCGGAGGTCGCGGTGATGCCGCCTGCCTGGCTTGTCTTCTCGCAAAGCAGAACATCGAGTCCGTCGAGCGCAGCGATCAAGGCTGCGGTCATACCTGCAGCGCCAGCGCCGAAGACCAGAAGATCGACCTCCTTTGCCTTCCCAGAAGGTCGCACCGCGTCAAGCATGTTCTTTCCTCCCATGAATTTCTTCTTGCATCGGCTGGCCGGCAATATGTTGAGCTGCGATATAACCGAAAGTCATAGCGGGCCCGAGCGTTATGCCGCCGCTCGGATAATGGCCACCCATGATGCTCGTCATGTCATTGCCCGCCGCATACAGACCGGGAATGGGGCGGCTCCGCGCATCGAGGACGCGGGCATGAGCATCGCAGACGAGACCGGCGAAAGTGCCAAGACTGCCCGGCACCACCCTCACCGCATAAAAGGGACCCTTCTCGATCGGCGCCACGCAGGGATTGGGCTTTTGCGCGGCGTCTCCCTGCACGCGCTGATAGGGCGTCGCACCCCGTCCGAAAGCCGGATCCTCCCCCTCACGGGCATGCCGATTATAGATTTCGACAGTATTCGCGAGTGTTGCGTGATCGATGCCGCAGGCCTTTGCCAGTGCCTCAATGGTACGGCCCCGTTTGAGATAGCCGGACACTATCCATGGCGTGAGAGGAAAGGGAAACGGCTTGACCGCGCCGAGGCCATAGCGCCAGATGAAGGCATGATCGCAGAGGAGCCAGGCTTCCACGCGCTGATCCGGCAGGGTCGCCGCAAACAGCGCACGCATAAAATCATGATAGGGCTTTGCTTCATTGACGAAGCGTCGACCGTTACGTGTGACGGCGATGAGACCGGGCTTGCCGCGCTCGATCAAATGCGGAAAATGTCCCCGGCCACCATCAGCCCGCGGCACGATGGAAACCGGCGCCCAGGCTGCCACATCGACCTGACCGGTATCGACCACACCGCCGACAGCTTCGGCGAGGCGTAAACCGTCACCCGTATTGGAATCTGGTGCCGCGGATTGGTGAGGCGTTCCAGAACGGACATGCGGAAACAGGTCCTGCTGGCGGTCCAGATCATGGGGAAATCCACCCGCCGCCAGCACGATCGCGCGCCGCGCATGGACCGTCACAGAGCCTGCAGGTCCATCCAGAACTGCTCCCGCGACACGGCCATCGCGCCACAACAAACCGCTGGCTTTGGTGCCGGACCGCAAGGAAACGCCTCTTTCAGCCGCCGCATGCAACAAGGCTGCAACAAGCGCATTGCCATTCACCAATTGCATGGAACGGCCATAACGGAGGAGATCAAATCCATGCCGGACAAGGCGGCGCGCGACGTGGAGAAAAGATTGAAACGAACGGGCAGCGTGAAAGAAATGACGAAGATCAGCGCCCGAAGCGATCGCCATTCCAGCGAGCGTCGTTTCCGGGATCGGTGTTCGCAATCTCGCAATAAGTGACCCAAGCCTGCGGCCATCGAACGGCGCAGCGACAACGGAACGCCATCCCAGAGCCGCCTCAGGGACGTCTCCGTGAAAATCAGGCACCGCACTGCCCGGCAGAAAATGGACACCCGCTTCACGCTCGAAAAAATCGAGCATGACCGGACCCGTTTCAAGAAAAGCCTCGATCCGCGCGGGATCGTAACGATCGCCCAGAATATGGCGCAGATAGGCGCGTGGCGAAGCTGGCTCCTCAATGATTCCAGCACAGCCCGCATGAGGATTGCCGGGTATCCAGAGCCAGCCGCCCGACCACGCAGTCGTGCCGCCGTACAAAGGCTCCTTCTCGACCACTATCACCTCAAGACCCCGGGCGGCGGCGGCTACGGCGGCGGCAAGACCACCAGCTCCCGATCCCACGACAAGGACGTCGACTGTCTCGCTATCCATGTGCGGCACCACGCAGCCGCCGGGTGTCAGGGTATCTCTCCGGGAAATTTCCGGTGGCGGCCCAGGCACTGGAGAAGGATGGCTCGTCCGCACTCTTCCCGCATTCGGCGGCCAGCAAAGGAAATACGGGTCGCGCATTGATCGCTGCATTGCAGGCAAGCTGTTTCACTTGCTCCTCCCTTTGAACAGGCCGCTTCACACATGGCTGACACCCTTGCGATTCACGCAGCCCCGGTCACTGCCGCCTGCTTATTTATAACGGCGGCATGGCCGTTTTCAATTAAAAATCTGAACTAAATTCAGTTTTTGAATTTTAATCAAAAACTGTACTAGTTATGAATATTCGCTTGACACAAAGCCCCAGCGCGGCTTTGATTATTGGAATAGTATTCATAATTTGAATATATATTCATAAAATGGAAACGCTTGATCCGGGCGCACATTCCACCATCGTCTTTATGGCGGGAGAAATTTGCGGCACGGGTCTCCAGCTTGCGTGAGGACCTTGTGATGACCGCACCCCTGCAATGCGATGTCCTGGTCGTCGGATCAGGTGCCTCAGGCCTCGCTGCGGCTGTCACCGCCGCCTTCCATGGACAAAAGGTCATTGTCGCCGAAAAGGACCCCGTCTTCGGCGGCGCAACCGCCTGGTCCGGTGGGTGGATGTGGGTGCCCTGTAATCCGCTCGCGAAGCGCGCGGGCATTGATGAGGATCCGGAAGCGCCTCTAACCTATTTGCGCGATGAGCTCGGCGATCATTTCGACGAGGAAAAGGTCAGGACCTTTCTCGAAACAGGTCCACGCATGGTCGCTTTCTTCGAGGAAAAAACGGCGCTGCAATTCGAGGGCGGGACGAAGATTTGCGATATTCACGGCTGGCAGCCCGGTGCCGGTACCGGAGGCCGCTCGGTCATCGCCGCACCCTATGACGCCCGTGAGCTTGGAAACCTGCTGCCGCAGCTACGCCGGCCGATGCGCGAGACGACCTTCCTGGGGCTCGGCATTCAAGCCGGCCCGGACCTTGCCGCCTTCATGAATATGACGCGCTCGGTCAAGGCCTTCATCCATGTCACGCGACGGTTCGGCCGGCATGTTTTTGATCTCCTGCGTTATGGCCGCGCCACGCAACTTGTGAACGGCAACGCGCTGATTGCCCGGCTCGCGCGTTCCGCCACGGATCTTGGTGTACGGATATTGGTTTCCTGCCCGGTCAAGCACCTCGTCATGGACGATAGAAATGTATGTGGCGTTGTCGTCAGGAAAGATGGCTTGGAGACCACCATTTTTGCCCGCCAGGGTGTCATTCTTGCTGCTGGCGGCTTTCCACATGACATCGAGCGCCGTAAAAGCCTTTTTCCGCATATGAAGACTGGAGCTGAACATTGGTCGGTCACGCCGGCCTCAGCCTCGGGTGACGGATTGCGGCTTGGGGAAACAATTGGCGGCTTCGTGGATACCAGCCTCGCCTCCCCGGCTGCCTGGTGCCCGGTTTCACTCGTGCCTTTCGCCGATGGCACGACCGGTCATTTCCCGCACATCATAGAACGCGCGAAACCGGGACTCATCGCCGTGTTGCGCAATGGCCGGCGGTTCGTCAATGAAGCCAACGGCTATTACGATTACGTCACGGCGATGCAACAGGCCGTGCCACCCGGCGAGGAGGTCGCCTCCTGGCTCATCTGCACACACGCCTTTCAGCGACGCTATGGGCTCGGAATCAGCAAGCCTTTCCCCCTGCCGGTCGGTCCGCACATACGATCTGGCTATATCAAGACCGGCCGCACGATCAGGGAACTGGCACAGCGATGCGGCATTGATCCCGCGGGCCTTGCGGAGATGCTGGAAACCTATAACAAACATGCTCGTCGCGGCGAGGATCCCGCTTTCGGCCGGGGTTCCACGCCGTTCAACCGCTATGGTGGCGATGCCCGCAACAAGCCCAATCCCTGCGTGGCGTCGATCGAGAAGGGACCCTTCTATGCCGTCAAGGTCGTGCCGGGCAGTTTCGGCACTTTCGCTGGCCTGAAAACCGATGCCTCCGCCCGCGTATTGAACGAGAGTGGCAAGACTATTCCAGGCCTTTACGCGGTGGGAACCGATATGGCCAACGTCATGGGAGGCTATTATCCAGCAGGCGGCATCAATCTCGGACCGGCAATGACCTTCGGCTATATCGCCGGCCTGCATGCCGCTACATCGCGGAATGTCAGCGAAACGAACGACCCCATTCAGTCCCCCAATGAACAGAACAAAGTGTTAACGGCATGACCAAAAGTACATTCGAGGCCGTTGCGGAGGCGCAGGTGTCCATGGAAGTCGCGCAGAAAATCACAGGCCGCACGGAATTACTGGCTCTGATCGCATATCCGATCCGTCACAGCGATTCACCGCGCATGCATAATCTGGCTCTCGCCAAACTCGGGCTCGATTATGCTTATCTCGCTTTCGAGGTCGATGCTCCGGATCTCGAAGACGCCATTCGTGCTTTGCGCGTCTTGAAGGTGCGAGGCTGGAACGTTTCCATGCCTAACAAGATGGAAGTGATCAAATATCTCGATCACATATCCACGGCCGCCGAATTGATCGGCGCCTGCAATACAATTGTCAACGATAATGGCGTATTGCGCGGCGAGAATACCGATGGTCTGGGTTACATGGCCGCACTGCGGGAACAGGGCGTCGAAACCAGGGACAAGAAGATAACCCTGATCGGCGCAGGCGGCGCCGCCATGGCAATCGCGACGCAAGCGGCTCTGGACGGGGTCGCCTCGATCCATATTTTTAACCGGCGCGACGACTTTTTCGCCAAAGGCGAAGCCAATGCGGCGAAGATCAGCGAGAAAACCAATGCAAAGGTCTCGCTCCACGATCTGGACGATCTGGAGACATTCCACGCCTGCGTCAAGGACTCTGCGGTCCTGGCCAATGCCACCAATGTCGGCTTCAAAGGCAAGCTTGAAGGTCTGTCTCCCTTGCCGGATCCCGGCGTCCTGCGGCCAGATCTTTTCGTGACGGATTCGATCTACGCACCCCGCAAGACAAAATTTCTCGAACAGGCGGAAGCGGCGGGGTGCCGGACGATGAATGGTATTCCCATGATGTTGCACCAGGGCGCGGCAGCGTTCAAAATGTGGACTGGTAACGACATGCCGCTTGATTATGTCAAGGACCATCTGTTCGCTTGACGCGCCATCAATACTTATCGAGGATCAATCGTGGCTGATACTGTCTTGGCTAGAACGGGAATGATCGAGACTCCCGTGGTGACGATCAAAGGTGTATCCATCGGCACCGGACAGCCCAAGATCATCGTGCCCATTACCGCGAAAACACATGCCGAGGTCTTGGCCGGTCTTGCAGGTCTCGCCGAGGAAGACACGATTGATCTCATCGAACTGCGGGTCGATCACCTCGACATAGCACTCGATTTCGGCGCTGTAGCCGCCCTGACGCGTGAGGCGGCGGAAATTGTTCCGTCCAAACCCTTGTTGGTCACCTTCCGAACCAAGGCGGAAGGCGGCATGACCGCTATCGATGATGAAGCCTATGGCCGGTTTTATGCAACCGTACTTCAAGAAGGCAAGGCTGACCTGATCGACGTCGAATTGGTGCGGGATGAAACCATCATCCGTCAGATCATCACGGCTGCGCATCGAACCGGCGCTTACGTCGTCCTGTCCAACCACGATTTTGCCGGAACGGCGCCAGTGGACGAACTGATCACGCGCCTGCAGAGGATGCAGGATCTTGGAGCGGATATCATCAAGATCGCGACGATGCCGAAGGATGCGGGTGACTTGCTGCGCCTCCTGCAGGCGACATGGGAAATGTACAGCCGCTACGCGACCTGCCCCATGATCACAATGGCCATGGCGGGCACTGGCGTCATTTCCCGCTTGTCCGGCGAACTTTTCGGTTCATGTGCCACATTTGGAATGGTCGGCGAAGCTTCGGCTCCCGGCCAAGTACCATTGCCCCGGCTGCACTCCATTCTGACCCTCATTCACGAGGCCCTTGCACCAAGATCTTGAAGGGGGTTCTTGAAGGAGGCAAATGCGCAACAGGGCCCAGGATCCCTGTCAGCCTCGAAACTCAGGCGATCATTCCTCGCCAGCAGGGATCCACCGGCAATTGTAGAAATCGCAATACCAATGGCCGTCCTTCATATAGATTGACTTCTGGAATTGCTCGACCTGAACCTTCACATTCGACTGGTTTTGCTTGTTCTCAGCGAAACTGGCCGATGTCAAGGCAATGAAGATCGCCATAGTGGCAACGAGAGTCTGTTTCATGGCTGAACTCACAAATTTCTGGGTGTTGAACTCCATGCGATAATTTCTTTCCCGACGCGGGAATGAGAAAACCATGTCTGAAGTTCCGTTGCCCTTTTGCGATCGCAAAAAAGCGTCTGTCTGAAGCTGACACTAGGCACAATCCGTTCTTTTAACCAGCGCCGATTTATCGAAAGAGCCATGCTCCTATTGCATGGCCACAAGTTTCCTCAGCGCAATCGATGCAAAATCCATAATCATCACGCAATTAAGAAGCTGATTTCACAAAAATATTTATAAATCAGACACACAAAAGGGAAAAGTTTCGAAGACGCGCAAACACATGTGTATCGATGCGATGCGTCGCTCTGACGCGCATGAGTAAGGACTCAGGACTGGCTTCTTTTCTCCCTATAGGCGCGCGGCGCCATCCCGGCATGACGCGTAAAGAATCGCGAAAAATAGGCAGGATCGGCAAAACCCAGAGAAAAACCGATCTCGTTGATGGAAAGCGCCGTGTATAACAGCGCGCGCTTTGCCTCGAGCATCGCTCTTCGATCGAGCAGAAGCGAAGGAGAACAGCCGGCGATTTCCGCGCAGGCGGACCGCAAAACGGTCAGGCTTATGCCCAGAGTCGCGGCATAAACGGGTATCGGTTCACGCAGGCGGAAACGGCGTTCCACCATTTCACGAAACCGCGCGACAATGACGGAATGACGATTGAGAAGCTGTTGCTTGTCACGCCGATGCCCGACTGCGCGCAGAGCCATAACCAGAATTGCCAGAATCATGGAATCGATGGCCGAAGCGTAGCCAGGCAGGGACCAGCCGGATTCCTGCATCAGATCGTCAATCAGTCCCGCGACCCTCCCGACCTGCGGCGGTTCAAGAGCAACGCAATCAGCCCGATCGAAAATGGCGCCGACAAGCGTATCCCTGCGTGTGAGATCGAGAAAGTAACTCTTGGCGAGAGTGACGACGAAGCCGCTTGATTCCACCGACCAGCGGAAGCCGTGAACGACATTGGCGGGAACCAGGAGGAGGCAGGGAGCCTCGAATGTAACTGTTTCACCATCCGCCAGCATCGCGCCGCCACCCGCGCCAACGAAGAAAATATGGCATAATTCGACATGAGAATGTGGTTGAATTGTCCATTCACTTGGCCGCGTACGATCGTCCAGTGCCTCAATATGGACAAAGCCCTCGGTAACCGACTGATGCGGTTCTCCATATAGGTAAAACGCGGGGACGGCCTGCATCGCGTGTCTTTCCCAAACGAGATCGTTTCTGAACCAGATTGCCCGGATTCACCAGCACTCATAAAGTTATATATAATTGATTCTAAGTAATAAATTGAAACAAGTCCCAATTTCCGTCGCGCAAGGCAGGTGCAAGCGACGTAACGGTAAAGAGCGCCGGAGCTGCGCATAAGTCCAGGACCGAACAGGAACAGGCGCCACCTGCGGTACCGCGCGTCGATTGCGATCCTTGAACCTCACCGGGCGCGGAGACAAAGCCGGTGAATAATCCAACTTTATCGTTTTTCAGTCCATGGGAAAATCCAATTTTTTTTCTATTGTCAGGACATGACTTTTCGGCGCCTGCCAGCGCTTCGCTCCGGGAAAGCCACCGGACTCTCTGCCAGGAGAATGTTCGTATAATGAAGAGTCTCAAACGAAAACGACCATGATCCATGATCGGAAACCGCAGGCGAATTTATGCGCGCCGCCAATTCACGTGCGTCTTGTTTCTGATAATGGTCACGACATCAACGTAAACACCAGAGAAACAAATAAACCGTTTGCATCAAACGCATGTAAATGACGCAGAAAAGCACACGAACCGATACAGCGGGAGGATAACAGCGTGAACGGACTTCTTCAATTTGCACGGGAAGACAGGGGATTTCCGCCATCCCTGTTTCCGGATTATCGCGCCACGGTCGCACGCAGCCCGCGCGAGGCGCTAGTCCATATGCCGCAGACCCTGACGGAAGTCACCGGCCCCGGTCCTGTCTGGGACAAGCTCATGGGTCCCGCGATTCACGATCTCACGACCCAGCACAAAGGCGCGCCGCTCGGTCAAAGGATCATCGTTTTCGGTCGCGTTCTGGATGAAAATGCCCGGCCCGTGCCGAATACCATCGTCGAGGTCTGGCAGGCCAATGCCGCTGGCCGCTATATCCATCGCAAAGATGATTGGGACGCCCCGATTGATCCCAATTTCACCGGCGCCGGCCATGTCATCAGCGATGCCGAAGGCAATTATCGCTTCATCTCCATCCGGCCGGGAGCCTATCCCTGGGGCAATCACAAGAATGCCTGGAGGCCGGCGCATATTCATTTCTCACTGCTCGGACCGGCATTCGCGACTCGGCTCGTGACGCAAATGTATTTCCCCGACGATCCTCTGATTGATATCGATCCCATCGCCAATGCCGTGCCCTTGCCCTACCGTGATCGCATGGTCAGCCAGCTCGATATGGCGACGACAACGCCGAATTGGGCGCTTGCCTATCGATTCGATATCGTCCTGCGTGGCAAAAACCAGACACCGTTCGAGGAGTAATGACTATGACCCTGGATCTTGAGCACCGAGAGGCGCTGCCGCGCCATGACAACCAGAACCCGGATCTTTTCGGTCAGACTCCTTCTCAGACGGTCGGCCCCTATTTCCATTATGGATTGCCGTGGAAAGGCGGCGCCGATCTTCTCGGACAATCGGAGATCGGTCCACGCCTCGACCTCGTACCCCCGGAACATTTCGTGCTGAACAATGCCCATGGATCAGGCATGCCGCAAGGCGAGGCGATCGAGATCAAGGGTGTCGTTCTCGACGCTGACGGCGCGCCAGTACCTGATGCGATGATCGAAATCTGGCAGGCCAATGCTGCCGGCCGCTACAATGGCGACGCGGACATGCGCGAGGATGTGCCGTTGGATCCCCATTTCATCGGCTTCGGCCGGGCTGCGGCAAGCGCGGAAGGAATCTATCATTTTCGCACCGTCCGGCCGGGCCGCGTGCCCGGTCCTGGCAATACATTGCAGGCCCCACATGTCGCGGTTTCCGTCTTCGGCCGAGGCCTGTTGAAACGGCTGGCGACGCGGCTTTATTTTGCCGATGGTGAAGGGCTCGATATGGATCCCATTCTCTCTCTCGTGCCCGAGACGCGCAGGCATACATTGCTGGCGCAAAAGCGGGATGATGGCGCATGGTGGTTCCCGATCCATCTCAGCGGCGCCCATGAAACCGTGTTTTTCGACCTGTGAGCGCGCTGCTTCGAGAACGACCGGCAGCCACCCCGGCCATGCTCGCTCTCTTTTCCGATGCCAGCGTGATTGCGCTGGCGCTCGGCTTCGAGGGCGCGCTGGCGCGCGCCGAAGCCGCCGAAGGCGTGATCCCGGAAGCAATGGCCGAGATCATCGCGACGGCGAGCGCAAATCTCGTGCTTGTGCCGGAGGAACTCGCGGAGGCGGCGGCCCATGCAGGCACACTCGCTATTCCGCTAGTCAAATCCCTGCGCGACACTGTCCCGGAAGATGTCGCCAGCTTCGTGCACTTCGGCGCGACGAGCCAGGATGTCGCCGATACCGTCCTGATGTGTCAGGTCAAGCGCGCGATCAGCCTGCTTGCCGCTGATCATGGACGGATCGTCAAAGCACTTGGCGTTTTGGCCGAGCGGCACGCCGCAACCCCCGCCATCGGGCGGACCTTGCTGCAGGATGCCTTGCCGATCGGTCTCGGCCTGCGCTTCGCCCAGTGGTTGGCAGGCATCGACAATGCCTGGCACCGCCTTGCGAACGAAAGCGAGAAGAACGCAAAAATCGCCTTCGGCGGCCCGGCGGGCACACGCGCCGGGTTTGACGGCAAAGGGGCTGCCGTCGCCAAAAGACTTGCCGAGGCGCTCAATCTCGCGGTCGGTGTCCCCTGGCATGGACGCAGGACCGGCACAGCGGCCATTGGCGCCGCCCTCGGCATTCTCATCGGCGCGCTCGCAAAAATGGCGCGCGACATCTCACTGCTGGCTCAAAATGCCATCGGCGAGGTCCGCGAGCCGACGATTGCAGGGCGCGGCGGTTCCTCAGCCATGGCCCACAAGCGCAACCCGACCGGCTGTCAGATCGCGCTTGCAGCCGCCCATCGCGCCCCCGGTCTCGTCGCGGCCATGCTGGCGAGCCTGCCGGCAGAGGAAGAACGCGGACTTGGCGGCTGGCAGGCGGAAGGGCCGGTGCTGGCGGATCTCTTTTTGTTGGCTTCGGGCTCCATCGCCGTCATGGCCGATGTCGCCGAAGGCCTCGACATCAACGAGGCCGCAATCGCACATAATCTCTCAGCTGCCAGGCTCGGAGACGACATCGGCGAGAGCCAGACGATCGTCGAAGCCATACTCTCATTTCACCGCAAGGAATAAGCAATGCCCTTCACACTCCGCGGCGGGACCCGCCTTTATTGGAAACGCGAGGGCGAAGAGAAGCTTCCTCCACTCGTCCTTCTCAATTCCATCGGCACCGACATGGGCCTATGGGATGCATGTATGCCGCATCTCTTGCGTGACTTCCAGATCCTGCGGATGGATACACGCGGACACGGCGCTTCCGATGCGCCGGAAGGCGATTACACGCTCACCGAACTTGCGGAAGATGTTCATGCCGTCATCAAGGCGGCCGGATTCTCGCGCGTCTCCGTTGCCGGCGTGTCGCTCGGCGGCATGATGGCCATGGAACTCGCGCTCTCCCACCCCGAGATCGTCGAAGCAGCGGTGCTCATCTGCACCTCGGCGGAGATGGATCGCAAGGCCTGGGCAGATCGTATCGTGAAAGTGCGATCGGAAGGAATGGGTGCGATCGCCGATCTCGCCATGGGGCGCTTTCTCTCACCATCCTTCATCATGAGTGCGCCAGCAATTGCACAAAGCCTGCGTCTGGGTCTCGTATCCATGAATGCGGCGGGTTATGCCGGCGCGGGAGCCGCCATCCGCGACATGGCGCTCATCGATCGCCTTCCCAAACTGGCGCTTCCCGTACTCGTCGTGACGGGGACACGCGATGTCTCGACGCCCTTCACCGGTCATGGGGAACGGCTCGTTGACGCTATTCCCGATGCCTGGGCGGTGAGCCTCGATGCCGCCCATCTGGCTCCTCTCGAAGCCCCCGTCCCGCTCGCCACAGCGATCCGCCGCTTTCTCCTGCCGCATAAGGATGTCGGCAATGCAGCCGACACGCTTTATGAGGCAGGGCTCATCAACCGCCGGCGGGTTCTCGGTGATGAATGGGTGGATCGCTCTCTCGCCAGGCGGACACCCTTCAATACGGATTTTCAGGCGATGATCACCCGCATCGCCTGGCAGGAAATCTGGGGCAGGCCCGGCCTCGATGACCGTATCCGCCGCCTGCTCGTCGTCGCCATCACCGCCAGCCTCGGGCGCTGGGAGGAATTCGCCCTGCATGTCCGCGCTGGTCTCTCACGCAACGGATTCTCGCAGGACGACCTCAAGGAAGTGCTGATGCAGACGGCAATCTACGCCGGCGTGCCGGCGGCCAATACGGGCTTCGCCGAAGCTATGAAGATTATCGAGGAACTCGGTGCCGCTTCATGAATACAAGGTGATTGTTATTGCCGCCGGAACGGTAACGATAGATCTATATATAGATGACCGGGATATTCAGGCGAGCGGGCTCGCCTGACATTCTGTATCCTGGCGGAGAGAGTCACACACGTTCAAGCGCGATGGCGATCCCCTGCCCGACGCCGATACACATTGTCGACAGGGACCGTTTGCCTCCTTTGAGCCCGAGCTGCAACGCTGCCGTGCCAGTGATACGCGCCCCCGACATGCCGAGCGGATGGCCAAGCGCGATGGCCCCGCCATTGGCATTGACCCGCGGATCATCATCGGCGATCCCCAGCGTCCGCAAAGTGGCAAGGCCCTGGCTCGCGAAAGCCTCATTCAGTTCGATGACGTCGAAATCCTCATGGGCAAGCCCGAGCCTTTGCATCAGCTTTTTCGAGGCAGGCGCGGGGCCCATGCCCATGATCCTCGGCGGCACGCCCGCCACGGCGGCGCCAAGCACGCGGGCAATCGGCTGGAGGCCATATTTTTCTGCCGCCGCAGCGCTTGCCACGATCAGCGCAGCCGCGCCGTCGTTGACACCCGAGGCATTGCCCGCCGTCACGCTACCACCTGAGCGAAAGGGTGCCGGCAGTCTCGCCAGTGTTTCCAGTGTCGTCGCACGCGGATGTTCGTCGCGATCCACCACTTTGGGATCGCCCTTGCGCTGCGGAATTGTCACGGCGACGATTTCCTTGGCAAGCCTGCCATTCTCCTGTGCCGCCGCGGCCTTGTTCTGACTGCGCACGGCAAAGGCATCCTGGTCCTCACGGCTGATGCCAAAATTCTCGGCGACGTTCTCGCCCGTCTCGGGCATGGAATCGACGCCATATTGGGATTTCATCAGAGGGTTCACGAACCGCCAGCCAATCGTCGTGTCGTGGATTTCCATGTTGCGCGAAAAGGCATTCTCCGCCTTCGGCAGTACGAAAGGCGCGCGCGACATGCTTTCGACGCCACCGGCGATGATCAGTTCCGCCTCGCCCGATTTGATCGCCCGGGCTGCCGTCGCGACAGCATCCATGCCGGAACCGCAAAGCCGATTGATCGTCGTACCGGTGACGCTCACCGGGAAACCGGCAAGCAGAAGGGACATACGGGCAACATTGCGGTTATCCTCGCCCGCCTGATTGGCGCAGCCGAAGATCACGTCATCGACGGCTTCCCAATCGACTCCGGGATTGCGCGCGACAAGCGCCTTGAGAGGAACTGCCCCGAGATCATCGGCGCGCACGGAAGACAATACACCGCCAAACCGTCCGATCGGCGTGCGAATATAATCGCAGATAAAAGCTTCAGCCATGGTCTGTCCTCAGAGGTCGGGCACGATCAGATCGACGACAGGCGCCGTGATATGGAGTTGCGCTCCTGTCAGCGACTGCAGGCGTTCCAGCGTGATGGTCGGCAGTTTCTCGCGCAGCACAAAATGGCCGTCTTCGATATCGATGACCGCGAGGCTCGAATAGACACGCGTGACACAGGCAACCCCGGTGAGCGGCAGGCTGCAACGCTCCACGAGCTTAGGTGTCCCATTCTTGGCGACATGCTCCGTGATCACGGCAACCCGTTTCGCACCATGGACGAGATCCATCGCTCCGCCAACGGCCGGGACACCCTTGGCGCCGACAGACCAGTTGGCGAGATCGCCATTCTCCGCGACCTGATAGGCCCCAAGAATTGCGATATCGAGATGTCCGCCGCGCACCATTGCAAAACTATCGGCATGATGAAAGAAAGCGGCGCCGGGATTGAGTGTCACGGCCTTCTTGCCGGCATTGATGAGGTCCCAATCCTCCTGCCCCGCTGGTGGCGCCTCGCCGAAGTCGAGAATGCCATTCTCTGTGTGAAAGATCGCCTGCCGGCCTGCCGGTTGATAACGCGCGACCATTTCGGGAAAACCGATCCCCAGATTGACATAAGCACCATCCGCGATGTCCTGGGCGGCACGCCAGGCAATCTGGGCATTCGACAATTTGATGTCGTCACGGATCATCTCATTCATGGATAGCTTGCTCCCGCGCGGTTGAGCAGTTCCTCCTGCTGTGGGTTTTGGACTGCGACGATCTTGTTGACGAAAATACCAGGTGTCACGACATGCTCGGGGTCTATACCGCCAAGCGGAAGGATCTCCGAGGCCTGAACAACCGTCGTGTGCGCCGCCATACACATCAGCGGGTTAAAGTTGCGTGCCGCCTTGTTGTAGGTGAGATTGCCATGGACATCGGCTGCATGCGCTTTGACCAGGGCGAAATCAGCCTTGAGCCAGCGTTCCTGGACATAGGGACGTCCATCGAATTCAGTGACAGGCTTCCCCTCGGCAAGCGCCGTCCCATAGGATGTCGGCGTGTAAAAGGCTGGGATACCTGCGCCACCGGCACGAATACGTTCGGCAAACGTCCCCTGGGGTACGAGTTCAAGCTCGATCTCGCCAGCTAAATATTTATCCGTAAACACTTTCGGATCCGCCGATCGCGGAAACGAACAGATGAGCTTGCGCACCATTCCGGCTTCAATCATCGCCGCAAGACCGACATGCCCATTGCCAGCATTATTGTTGACGACAGTCAGATCCTTCGGTCCGCCGGTCTTTTTGAAGCGATCGATCAGGGCATGGATCATCTCGATCGGCGCGCCAGAGCCGCCAAAGCCACCGATCATCACCACGGCCCCATCTCCGATGTCGGTCAAAGCCTCGTCAAGGCTCCCTACAGTTTTGTCCATTGCCGCTCCCTTCCGGCTGGGTCTCTGCCCTGCCGGTTCTGGTGATCATGGATAGGCACTGACCCATTCAACGGCAATGGATTTTGTGCGATAAATATGATTTGTTGATTATTCGCACAAATGATGAGGTCACGCATGATGGGCATAAGTCAACGAGATACGATGGGAGGCCTCGCGAAGGGTCTGGCTGTGATAGAGACCTTCACTGCCGAGCGTCCGCGTCAATCGATTGCCGAGGTCGCCGCTGCGAGCGGACTCGACCGCGCGACGGCTAGGCGCTGCCTTCTGACGCTCGCCCTGAATGGTTATGCAGATTATGATGGGAAATATTTCACTCTGACGCCGAGGGTTCTGCGTCTGGGTACCGCCTGTCTTGCCACCATGCCGCTGCCACAGGTCGTGCAACCCTGGCTTGATCAATTGTCCGGCGAGCTGGGCGAAAGCGCTTCGGTATCAATCCTGGACGAGGATGAAATCGTCTATGTCGCGCGGGCAGCGCAGAAGAAGGTCATGTCAATTGCGCTGATGCCTGGATCACGACTGCCAGCCTATTGCACTTCCATGGGGAGGGTCATGCTCGCCGCTCTCTCCGAAGCCGAAGCACGGCAGAGGCTTAGCATCCGGCCCTTGCCGGCACGCACATCATTGACGCTAACCGACGTTGATGCGGTGATGGATCGTATACGCCTTGCGCGAGAACAAGGCTATGCCATCATCGATCAGGAGGTGGAGATGGGTTTACGATCCATTGCGGTACCGCTTCTCAACGCCAGGAATTCGACTGTCGCAGCCATCAATTTCGGGTTGCCGGCCGTTGGTGCAGGAATTGACACGTTGGTGACTCTTTATCTCCCAGCCCTTAAACGTATACAGGCAGAAATGCGCGCAGTTCTACGATAAGCCATTGACGCAGAGTTTTTTCTATATGTTGCGCCATTCCTGAATGCGGGAACGATATCGGCTGGTGAAGCGCTTCGCCCGGACACATTTTAGTTTAGCGGATGGACGCCCCATACTAAGTTGCGATCAACGCATAGCTTTCACCTTTTAGTACCTGCATAGGCGAGTGCCTCACGGTGAAGCGTTGTATCTTTCGTCCGATCAATCAGCAGAAAGCTATAAGTTATTGAAAATAAAATATCTAGCGATACGCGGTTTATTTATTTCGGGCTGTTGCAAAATTTTATGATCAACAGTGTTTTGAGGAAATGTGTGGAATTTACGCCTCCGATTGGGAGGCCAGCCATGATCCTCAATGCCATTGCCGAGAAGCTGAAGCGCACGTCCAAGGACGATTCGAGGGGCGGCATTCGAGGCCTGGTTGATCCTGCAGGCGGTCTCCTGGTATTTGCGCTATCCCTTGAGCTACCGTAACATCGAAGACCTGTTCCTTGAACGCAGTTTTGAGGTCGATCACAGCACCCTGAACCGTTGGATGCTGGCCTATGCGCCGTTGATCGAGAAGCGCTGCCGTTCTTCACAAAGCCGCACTGTGGTTCGATCCGCATCGACGAAACCTACGTCGCGATCAAAGGCCAGTGGTAGTATCTGTACCGCGCCATCGACAAGCATGGGAACCCGCTCGATTTCCTCTCGACGGCGCAGCATGACTTGGCCCCTGCCAAGCGTTTCTTCCGCAAGATGCTGAAGGACGAGCCACTGCTTTCACCCAACCATATCGGTACAGGTGGCGCAAAGATGTTCCCGCCCGCCGGCGGTTCGGATACAGAGCTTGCCTGCGCGAAACTCCTCCTTCAGCGTCCCTGTTCGCTCAGCGGACAAAGCGATTATAGATCGTCTTGAGCGTCCCATCGTCCTTCGGATAATCTTTCCAGCGGCAGCCCGATGTCAGAACATGCATGATGGTATTCAGAATACGTCGATCACCCGCGCGCCGTGGGCATCTCTTGTTTGTCGGCAAATAAGGTATGATCTTCGCCCATTACTCATTGCTGAATCAGAACAGGTGACGGTCCATCGGCTGGGCCTCCTCAGTCTGAACCAAGCCAATGAATTCAAACAGGATTAATCACGTCTTAATCCTAAAAGGCCCGTTGAACGCGGATACGCGCCTGATACAGACTATCATTATTTTTAAAGGCAGGCAGTCCAGCTGCCACCAGCACTTGATCCGTGGCTAGACCGACAGGGCGTGTTTGATTGACATGAATATAGATGAATTCACTACCGATATCGAAACCGCGCAAAGGTGACCAGATCAGGTTCGTGCCAATACGGGCTTCTTTCAGATTGGCAACTCCGATCGCACCTCCATAACCGGAAAGTGCATTGCCACTATAATGAGTTTCCTCATAGGAACCGAAGACGGCTGAACTCAAGGTCGGGAGCCAATAATGCTTGTAGGCTCCGACAAAGGCCCAACCCCATTGCTGTTCGCAAGAGCCGGTTCCAGTAAAAACGCAGTCCGAATTGATTTGCGGGCTCCATCCAGAGGTATAATCCAGAGAGGTAAAACCGCTACCCATGTAACGGTTCTGACTCACGGCGCCATAAGAAGAAATCAAGTTATACCCGCCGATATAACTGAAGGCGCCTCTCTCATAGGCCATTTGCAGCCATAATTTGTCGCCTGCAGAAATGGAGTCCGCATTCAATTGAAAGCCGCCCTGAACTGCGAAACCGTATTCGTTGGCAGTTTTGTCCGGAAAGGCATAACTCGTAGGTGGAACGCTCAAAGCACTCGAGGCGTACAGGCTTGCACGCACCTGATGGGCCGCTGCGGAAAGCTGGATGGCGCCCCATGCTTCATCAAGGCGTAGATTGCCGACGATATCCGGCACCCTCGTGCCGGCCGGCTGGGCCTGAAAACCCGCAATGGTGCTACCGATGGCGGCACGGCGCGAGGGTTGATCCTCCAAGGAAAGAGTGGCCGACCACCCGTCGCCGAAAGTTGCCGTATAAGCGAGAAGTGCGACGGTCGCATTGGAGCCCCGAAGACCCGCAAAGTTATAGGCATCCGCATAAAAGTCGAAGAAAGATTGGGCCCGCCCCGCTGTAAGCCCGGCAAATTGAATAAACGCCTTATTGACGATCGTCGTTTCTTTTGGGGCTGTAGTGCCTGCCGTCAAATTCCAGGTATTGGGGATTTGCCCCCCGCTGCCCGCCGTTGCGCTACCACTTGAACCGTAATAAGCATCTACACGCAGGAATGTCCGAACCGTTCCCCATTCGGACTTGGTGCGCGCATCCAATTCGATGCGCCCCAAAGCTCCGAAGCCGTAAGCGTCACGTGAACGGGCGTTTGAATAGAGCGAAGGAGACGGTACGTAGCCGGCCGCCGGCCGGGCGACCCCATTGCCGTAAAAGGCATGTCCAGGAATGCTGAAAGACGGGCTGAAGGCGCGATATTCAGCGAGAACAAGACCACCAACTTTGAGACATGTTTCCGTGCCGGGAAGGTAGAAAAAGCCCGAACCGAAGGCATCACAGACACGAACATATTCAACTGGAGCTGATTTATAATTCGGAAGATCTCCCGCTTGTGCGGCAATCCAGGCTGAGATGCTCGCAGCCAATCCGAAGAATACGGCTTTATTCAGTTTCATTTGGCTTCCCCCCATTATATACGGTTTCCGACGTTTTCGTCTGGTTAAACCGATAGTATTTTACCTGGAATTCCAGATGCCATTGCCACGAACCGGAACCAGGACCGTATTAGATACCAGCATCGCTTGTTTGTCGCTTGGCGACCCACTTCCGCTATCCCGCCCCCGCGAATACAGCGTCAGTTCGTCCTGCACGGGCTTACATGCCGTACCTGAGGCAGGTCCAGTCGCGTCATAAGAGTGAGTAGACTCGCACTCTTCGCCGTCGAGCAATTGACCATAGAAATGTGCGCTTTCTCACCACGTAGTCATAGAGGCCTTCCCGGTGTTATGATTTGAGATGGTCAAGGAGTGCGTTCGCAAAAGCCTCAGGCTGTTCGAGATTGGAAAGGTGCGCGGCCGTCAACATGACGCATTTCGCATTAGCAATGCCGTTGACCAACGTGTATGTGTGATCGGGCGGCGTAGCAGTGTCTTCGCTGCCGCCAATGACAAGTGCAGGGATAGCGATCAGACCGAGTAGAGGCCGCATGTCCATGTCGCGGATTGCAGCGCAGCAGCCGACATATCCCTCGGGATTGATCGTCTTCAGCATGGCACGCGCGGGCGCTATGGCTTCCGTTGCCCGGAACGAGCTCGTGAACCACCGCTCCAGCACGGCATCGGCAATCGCTGCCAAGCCACCCTTGCGGACCGCTGCAATGCGTCCATCCCAACCCGAGGGGGGCCCCATGTAGGGGGAGGTGTTGGCGAGCACAAGCCGTTGGATCCGCTCCGGCGCACGCACCCCCAGCCATTGGCCGACCATCCCGCCCTTGGACAGGCCGCAGAAAGCAATGGAGGGGATGGACAGAGCATCGATGAGTTCAATCACGTCGCGGCCCAGTCGGTCCAGCGAATAGGCACCGTTTGGTGCGTCTGACAGGCCATGGCCCCGGCTGTCATAGCGCAGCACGCGAAAATGCTGTGTAAGGAATGGCATTTGCGGCACCCACATATCCATCGCCGTGCCAAGCGAATTAGAGAGCAGCAGCACAGGGGCACCGGCAGGGCCGTCAAAGCGGTAAGCGATGCGGCAACCGTCACCGGTCGTTACGAAATCCATCATCATACACGCTCCAGAAGCAGGTCGATCCTTTGGCCGACACCCATGCACATGAAGGCCATGGCATAGTGGCCGCCGGTACAGTGCAGTTCCTCAGTTGCAGTCATGGTGATCCGGGCACCCAATATACCAAGCGGATTGCCAGAGCCATGACGCCACCATTGCGGTTGACGTGTGGATCATCGGGCTGGAGACCGAGATCGCACACCACTATAGGTCATCTCCCGGTTACAGAACCCTCACATCAAGCCTCAAGGGTCGCTGCCCGATGTCGCGCCGGTGATCAGGGCCGTCTTCGTCATGCTCTTGCTCCTATCCGAGATCGCCACCCGCCACGGGTAGCACCTCGCCAGTGACATAGGAGGCTTCATCGGACGCCAGGAAGAGGATCGGGGCGGCCTGCTCTTCAATGGTGCCGTAGCGTTTGAGGAAGGTGGATTGTGTCACTTGCTCCACCACCTGATCCATCCAAGCCCGTTCCTCCGCCGTATCACCTTGCGGATTGCGGGGGATACGGCGCGGGGGCGCCTCGGTGCCGCCTGGCGCGGTGGCGACAACGCGGATGTTGTATGGGGCATATTCCATGGCGAGACTTTTGGTGATCGCATTCACGCCTCCCTTGGCCGCCGAATAAGGGACTCGATGAATGCCCCGCGTCGCGTTGGAGGAGACGTTGACGATCGTGCCGCCACCCCGCGTTAGCAGGTGCGGCAATACGGCATGGCAACACCAGAGGGTCGGCATCAGCGAGCGGCGGATCTCCGCCTCAATCTGCTCCGGCTCGAAAGCCGCATAGGGGCGCATCCGGATGGCGCCGCCGACATTGTTGATGAGAATGTCGATGCCACCGAAGCACTCGACAGCGGATGCCATTGCTGTATGCGCACCATCGTAGGTTTCAAGGTCGCACGCGATCGCGGCGGTCTCGCCCTCGGCGGCCTCGGCAACCTCAGTGACGAAAGGTGCGCGATCAACGAACAGGACACGTCCGCCTTCGGCAGCCGCACGTTCGGCAACGGCTCGGCCAATACCCTGGGCAGCGCCAGTGATGACCATCGTCTTGCCAGCAAAGCGTCCGGAGAAAATCATGCCGGCACCGCTTCGCTGGCCGCGAATTTCTCGTAGAAGAAATGCGCTGGCGCAACGCCTTTGTCGCGCAGGAATGCCCGTACGGCCTCGACCATCGGCGGCGGCCCGCATAGATAGACGTCGACGTCACCGCCATTCAGATGTACGTCGGAGAGATGATGGGTGACATAACCCTTGAGCGGATGGGCACTCTCCGGATCGGCAACAGTCATAGTCCAGGTAAAGGTCACAAGCCGTGCCGCCAGCGCTTCGATCCGCTCTATTTCCACCATGTCATCATCCCTGGTGACGCCATAGATCAGATGGATGGGCTGATCCGTGCCTTCATCCGTCAACACCTCCAGCATGGAGAGCAAAGGCGCGAGACCAGTGCCGCCCGCCAACATCACCACAGGCCGAGTGACGGCGCGCAGGAAAAAGCTGCCGTTAGGGCCGATGAAACTCATCCGCGCACCAGGTTTCGCCTCGTGGGTAAGCCAACCGCTCATCAGCCCGCCCGGCACATTGCGGATTAGGAAGCTCACCTCGGCAGCGCCCGGCTTCGAGCTGAAGGAATAGGCGCGGCGCTGGCTCGTGCCTGGCACGCCGAGATTGACATATTGGCCAGGCAGGAAGCTTAACGTCTCCGGTCTGTCGAGTTTCAGCTTGAAGACGATCGTACTATCGGACACGAGCTCAAGTGCACTGACTTCCCCACTATGTTCAGCCGGCGCAAGCTTGCAGGCAGTGGAAGGGACCGGCACCCGAATTACACAGTCGGAGCAAGGCACCATCTGGCAGGTAAGAACGAACCCTTCTTCCGTTTCATCCTCAGTCAGAGTCTCCTCGCTATAATCATCGCCGAGATCATACTTCCCCTGTTCACAACGGCACTTGCAGGTCCCACAGACGCCATCGGAGCAATCCATTGGCAAATTGACCTGCTGGCGATAGGCTGCGTCCAATACTTTTTCGCCTGCATTGCAATCAATGAAGCGGGTGGCGCCGTCCTCGAAATTGAGTGCGATACGGTAACCCATTTTTCCTCCCCTGCAGGCCAACATCAGATGTGATAGATGTCGATGACCTGATGGATGTAGTCGTTCTTAAGGATGATTTTCTTGGCGGTGATCAATGGCTGATCCCCGCTTGTGTCTAACGTATAGAAGGACGTTCCGAAGAAACTGTCCGTCACCTTGTAGCGGTGGCTAAGCGTATGCCAGTTGAAACGCACATCCAGTTCCTCATCGCGTTCTTCCAGCACCTCGATGTTGGTGAGGAAATGGCAGGTGCGTGGCTCCGGCATGCTGGCGCCTGAGCGCTCCGTCTTGATACGGAACACGCGATCCTCCAGCCCCTCGCGATTGGGGTAGTAAATCAGTGAGATATGCCTTTGCGGATCTTCGATGATCTGGTCGTCATCGTCCCAGGATGGCATCCAGAACACCACTTTCGGCGAATAGCAGGTGAGCCATTCATCCCATTGACGGTCATCGAGCAACCGCGCCTCGCGGTAGAGGAAATCCTCCACCTGTTGATGGCTGAGGCTGAGGGGGAGCGTGGTACTCATTCCGCGGCCTCCTGCACTGGCGTAACCATACCTTCTCGTTGCAGCGCATTTCGCAGCATCTCGGCCCAATATTCATGTTGGCGCACAAACAGGCCTTCATCCTCACTGCGGTCGCCACTGAGGATAGGTTTGAGGCCCATCGCTTTGGCGTTCTCGTCTGGTCCCTCTATCCAGCGCGTGGCGCCACGGCTCAGATCATTCCATACACCCTCAGCGGCGTGATAAGCCGATTGACAGGCGCGGAATTCTTCCAGATCGTCCGGCGTGCCCATGCCGCTGACGTTGAAGAAATCCTCATACTGGCGAATGCGGAGCGCCCTTTCTGTGGCATTCTCACACTTGGGCGCGAAGCAGTAGATGGTGATCTCGGTCTTATCGACGCTGATCGGCCTGACGACCCGGATCTGTGTCGAGAATTGGTCCATCAGAAAAACATTGGGATAGAGGCCGAGATTGCGCGTTTGCCCGACGATGAAGCCCGCGCGCTCCTTGCCCAGCCGCCGTTCCAACTCTTCACGATGCGTGTAAATCGGACGGACTTCCGGATTGAGCACCTTGGTCCATAGCAGGATATGGCCGTTCTCAAAGCTATAGACGCCTCCCACGCTCTTCGACCAGCCATTGGCATCGACGGCGCGAGTACCTTCGGCGTTATAGTTACGGTGTCCCATGGTCGCCGCATAATTCCAGTGGACTGAACTGACGTGATAGCCGTCAGCGCCATTCTCCATCTGGAGCTTCCAGTTGCCGTCATAGACGTAGGACGAGTTGCCGCGCAGGACCTCCAGCCCCTCCGGCGCCTGATCGACGATCTGGTCAATGATCACTTTCGATCCACCCAGATGTTCATCCAGCGGAGCCACGTCCGGGTTAAGACTGCCGAAGAGAAAGCCACGATAGTTCTCGAAGCGGGGGATACGCTTGAGGTCGTGCGAACCCTCGGTATTGAAGCTCGCCGGATATTCGCCTGTCTTGCCGTCCTTGACCTTGAGCAGCTTGCCTGTATTGGCGAAAGTCCAGCCATGGAACTGGCAGGTGAAGCTGCCTTTATTACCGTGCTTACGCCGGCAGAGCGTTGCTCCGCGATGCGCGCAGGCGTTAATGATTGCATGCAGGCTACCGTTCTTGTCGCGGGTGATAACGACCGGTTGTCTCCCGATCCAGGTGGTGAAGTAATCGTTCGGTTCCGGGATCTGGCTCTCATGCGCCAGATAGACCCAGTTGCCCTCGAAGATGTGCTTCATCTCCAACTCGAATAATTCCGCGTCGGTGAAGATGTCGCGACGACAACGGAAGATACCTTTCTCGGGATCATCAATGACGGCGTGGTCAAGGCGTTCCTGCAAGGTGATCGCCATTCTTCCCTCCCATATTTCTGAAGATCAGGCGTCAGCCAGCGCGCGGGCGCGGCTCGATTCATTCTCCTCGGCGGCAACATCAGCGGGGTTCAGCACGAAATCGAAGACGATCTCGGAATAGGTTTCGTTGAGCCCTAGGGGGTTGATAGCGGCTGTTTTGGTGTGACGGATGACCGGTGGGATCAGTGCATCCTTGGTCGCATAGGCGAAATCGTCATGCAGATAAGGATCACCTTCGATGTTTATCTGCGTCGTCAGATGACGATAGCCGGGCGCCGAAATGAAGAAGTGGATATGGGCGGGCCGATTGCCATGGCGTCCAAGTGCAGTCAGCAGCTTCTCGATATTGCTGCCACTTGGTACCGCATAACCCGACGGCACGATGCTGCGGAAGATGTAATGACCATTGGCATCGGTCTCGATGCGGCGGCGCAGATTGTAATCAGGCAGGGTCTTGTCAAAGTACGAATAGTTGCCCTTCGTATTGGCATGCCATACGTCTACGATCGCTCCCGCGATTGCATTGCCGCGGGTGTCACGGACACGGCCTTGCATGATGAGCACCTCGCCAGGCTCGTTACCGTCGTCCAGCCGCGCGGTGCCCTTTTCCAGTGGCGCACCAGCAACATAGAGCGGCCCTTCAATCGTGCGCGGTGTCCCCTCCACAAAGCCGACGGCTTGATCCTTGAGGTCAGCGCGGAGGTCGAGAAAACGCTCCAGCCCTAAGCCCGCTGCCCATAGACCCAATTCAGGCGCACCGGCAATCACGAAGTTAAGGGCATGCCAGAACTCGTCGTCAGTGACGTCGAACTGATCAATCGTTTCAAACAAGTCGGCAACAATCTTATGAACGATTGTTTTAACCCGTTGTTCACCCGCCTTGCCGACGCCGGCAATTTGATCCAGAAAGGCTTCGATCTCGGAGGACTGGGTCAACTTGGTCATGGGAGTATCCTCTCTATGTAAAGAGCAATTTGATAAAGCGCTTTTTGATTTGTTTTGGTTCTAGCCGTACCCGGCGAGCTCAGCGGTCATCCTCGTGGATTGAGGATGGATGGCGACATAATGCAGTCACTTTGATTGTCATGAATGGGAAAAGCGGCAACGAACTCACGAGATTGTGCAGTTCGGTGGGGCTCTCGACGTCAAAGATCGAGACGTTTGCGTAGCGCCCGGCGACCCGCCAGATGTGTCGCCACTTGCCCGCTGTCATCAATTCCTGGCATTGAGCCTTTTCAATGGCCTTGAGTGTATCGATCTTGACCGGATCTGCGTCGGTAGGGATGCCGACATCCATCTCAACCTGAAACAGCATCAATTGCCCCCTACGACGGCATGAAGTACGGGCGCTGTGCGATCGCGCCGGAAATGAGCCAGCTTGTCTTTATCGAGCGAGACACCGAGGCCTGGCCCTTCGGGCACGATCAGCGCGAATTCCTCATAACGGAGTGGTTCAGTGAGGATTTCTTCGGTGAGAAGTAAGGGGCCGAACAGCTCCGTACCCCAATCGAGCTTCGGGAAGGCTGCGAAGAGTTGAGCCGAGGCTGCGGTGCCTACGCCGCCTTCCAGCATCGTGCCGCCATAAAGGCCGATCCCGGCCGCCTCAGCGATAGCGCCGACCTTCTGTGCCGAAAGCAGACCGCCTGATTGAGCAATCTTGATGGCAAAGATGCGGGCGCCGGCGGCGGCGGCAATATTGAAGGCGTCGGTCGGGCCATGCAGTGATTCATCCGCCATGATCGGTATGCTGTGACGCGCGGAAAGCCGCGTCATGGCGGGTAAGGCATGGCGCCCAACCGGCTGCTCCACCAGATCACAGCCTGCATCCGCCAGCATCGCCATGCCGCGATCGGCATCAGTCTCGCTCCAACCCTGGTTGACATCGACGCGCACGCTCGCGCGGTCACCTAATGCTTTCTTGATCGCCGCGACGTGAGCGACATCGTCCTTCACAGTACGTTTGCCGATCTTGAGCTTGAAGATAGAGTGACGGCGTTTTTCCAGCATCGCTTCCGCCTCGGCGATGTCGGTCGCGGTATTACCGCTCGCCAGCGTCCAGGCGACAGGGAAACGATCGCGCACGCGCCCTCCACCGACCAGATCGGAAAGGGGCACGCCTAATCGTTTGCCGGCTGCGTCCAGTAGCGCCGTTTCGACCGCGCATTTAGCGATATGATTGCCAGCGACATACTTACCGATTTTCTCCATTGTCGCGGCGACGCGCGATACATTACAGCTGGCAAGTACCGGAGCGATATAGGTATCTATGGCGAGCTTGATGCCCTCAGGACTCTCATCGCCATAGCTCAGCCCTCCAATGGTGGTGCCTTCGCCGATGCCCTCGATCCCATCTGAAGTGCGGAGGCGCACCAGAACGATTGATTGGCTCCGCATCGTCGCCATAGCCAGCACATGGGGACGGATCGTCGGGATATCGACAATAAAGGTATCAATCTCTGTGACGCGGATCATGGTTTGAGCGATCCCCTTTTCATTCCTTATTATTGGTACTATGCCGTTTTCCACTGGGTGCCAAAGATCAAAGGGGTCTTGGTATGATACCAGAAAGGTATAGTATGGACCTGCGTCAGCTTCGCTATTTCGTGACTGTCGTGGAGGAACGGAACTTTACGCATGCGGCGGAACGGCTACACGTCTCTCAGCCACCTCTTAGCCGGCAGATCCAACAGCTTGAGGCGGAGATCGGCGCTGAGCTGATCGATCGCTCTGCGCGCCCCTTGCGGCTGACCGCCGTTGGCCGATTGGTCTATGAGCAAGCGGTTCAGCTTCTCGGCCGCGTCGCCGAGATGCGCGATATGGTGAGCCGTGCCGTCGTCGCGGAGAAGCGGCGTTTCGTGATTGGGTTTGTCTCCTCCACTATTTATGCGCGATTGCCGCCGCTCATACGTGAATTTCGTGCTACCGCGCACAATGTCGAATTATCACTCGTTGAACTGGTGAGTTTGGAGCAGATTGCAGCGCTCAAGGAGGGCCGGATCGATATTGGCTTCGGCCGTATCCGTTTCGAGGATGAGGCTGTGCGCCGCATCGTGTTGCGCGAGGAGCGGCTTGTCGCCGCTATTCCAGCATCAAATCCTCTTGCCACTGGAGAGCGCGCCGTATCTCTCAATGATCTGGCGAGTGAACCACTCATCCTCTATCCGCGTCAGCCACGCCCGAGCTATGCCGACCAAGTGGTAGGCTTGTTTCATGACCAGGGCCTGAAACCGCATATTTCGCATGAAGCGCGAGAGCTTCAGATCGCAATCGGCCTGGTTGCGGCGGAAGAAGGAATCTGCCTCGTTCCCGAATCCGTGCGCAAGTCGCAAGTGGACGGCGTATGCTATCGTGAGTTACTTGAACCAGCCACATCACCCATTATCATGAGCCATCGAGCTAACGACCTTTCGCCTGAGATTCGTCTGATGGCGAGTGTCATCGCCCGCATGTATTCAAGATGGGGTTACGACGTACCTGAAGGGGTGGCGCGTCTTGCTGACTTTACAGATGATTAGGTGCTTTTTGATGAAATTAATCTGGTCTCGTGGTAAAAATGTATGCGGAAACAGATCGGCGTTTGTGTCTTTTGTGCGCTGGACCAACCAAGTTTACGATCCCATGCGATGGAATGCGCCGGAGATGAGGTGGCTTCAAATCAGGTGGCTCAAATGTGTAGTCCTGCGAATTGATAGAGTAGATCTACAGTCATTCGTCTGAATATTGATCGTCTTGGCTTTCCTTGGCTCGTTTTTGTAATCCCTCTCGTTGAGGAGGTCGTTTCCAGCGCCTCATTGAAGAAGGGCCGAGTGTTTGCAAAGCGGCCTGGCACCTGATGGTCTCAGCGGCTACAGGGACGCGGCTCGCGCTCAAGATTTGACGCGAAGCAAGCCTCGTTGCCGTTAAATGCGGGCGTCCCACAGGCCGGGGCAAGCTGGAGCCCGGGACTGGAAAAGAGTTGGGCAAGATGCACACCTCGTCCGATACAGTGGAAGTAAGGTACCACGGCTCAAACTCTGCCACGGCTGCAACCCAAACGGCTTTTGGACCATCGCCTTTTCTGTTGCGGACGATTTTCTGCCGAACTGCTGCACGCCTGAATGGGAGAGGAACCAGACCTAATTGGGCGTGAGGCTGCCTTTCCGGGAAGCGGCAAAGGTTCTGATTTCTTTCTGCCGAGTTCCCCCGCCAATCACACGATGATCCGCGACCGGCTGGCGCGCGTCGGCTCGGCCTTGCTTCGAAAGGAGCCGAGGGGCTGTCCACCCTGATCCGTGCGGCGCTCCAGGAACAAGGCTGGACATCCGGTACGCCTGTCACCTTCATCAGCGATGGCGAGGTGATCTTGCCGCTCTTGGTCAAGGCGGCCACCCGGAGAGATCACCAATGCCCGCATAGCGAAACACTGCGGCACGCGTTGGTCTCTGCGATGAGCCTAACACGTCGCCATAGTTCGGGCCGCCATACCGGACGGGCGTCTACACAAACAAATCATTCCAGTCAGAAAAACGGCATAGTCCCGACTCTTTTCCAGCCCCTTGTAATAGGCACACGCCACGCACAATTTAGCCTGACAGAGGGCCTCCATCTGGGTGATCCCGGTTCGGAAAGCGCGCGCCGAGGAGGACGCGAGCGCGGACAGGGGCTGCAGCAAGCGGAGATATTCATGAAGACCGATCCGCTGGTTTTTGTCGGCGCGTGCGATTGGGCGGGTATCGTACGCGGCAAGGCGTTTCCGGACGCGGATACCGACGTGCGGCTGAAGAAGGGGATGGGACTGGCTCACACCAACATCATGATGTCTTGCTTTGGCCCGATTTACACGACGCCATTCGGTACGTCGGGGGACTTGATCATCCGGCCTGATCCATCGGTGCGGATCGATGTGCCCTTCGAGGACGGGACCGCGGAACGGTTCTATCTTGGCGACATTGTGAATACGGACGGCAGCGCGTGGGAGTTTTGCCCTAGGACGTTTCTGGCTCGCGCACTGGAGGCGCTGGCGAAATTTGGCCTGAGGCTGGTGGCGAGCTTCGAGCAGGAATTCGTGCTGACAGGCGTCGAGGACCGCCCGGGAGCGCGACCTACGCCCTTGACGCATTCCGTCGACAAGGATGTTTCGGCGAAGCGCTGATCTCCGCGATAAAAACAGCAGGATTTAAGCCGGATAGTTTCCTGCCTGAATATGGCCCCAGGCAATATGAGGTGACCGTTGCACCCGAGGAAGGCGTGAGGGCTGCGGATGCGGCGGTGGTGCTGCGCGAACTGGCGCGAGCGATCGCCTGGCGAATGGACCAACGGGCGATCTTCGCGCCAATGTTGGCGCCGGACGGGATTGGCAACGGAACGCACGTTCATATGAGCCTGTGGGACGGCGAGGCTCCGGCGACGCATGACGCGGCTGGAGCCTATGGGATTTCGCAGCGGGCAGCGCCATTCTTCGCCGGCGTGCTTGCGCATATGTCAGCGATTTGCGCGTTTACCGCGCCTTCGGTTGCGTCCTATTATCGTCTGACACCGGGGCGGTGGGCGCCAGTGCGCGCAGATATTGGATTGCAGGACCGGGGGGTGGCGCTGCGGGTCGCGCCCGTGTTTACGACCTCGCCGGAGAAACCCGAACAGCAGTTCAACGTGGAGTTCCGCGTGGCGGATGCGTCGAACTGCCCCTATCTCGCACTGGGTGCGATTGTCTGGGCTGGTGTAGATGGCCTCACACGGGGACTCTCGCTGCCTGCGGCCGGCGTGGAAGCGCCATTTCTGCCACGCTCGCTCAAGGCGGCGCTCGAGGCGCTCAACGCAGACGAGTTGACGACCAAATGTTGGAGCCATGAGGCCAAGTCGGCCTATCTCGCTTTCAAGCGCGCGGAGATCAAGGTGTTGGAAGGGGCAACTCCGGAGCAAATTTGCGCACGCTACGCGGCGGTCTATTAACTCTGGACAATTTGAAGGCGGACGAGGCTACGCCAGTACGCGTGATGCGGACGAGCGCTGCGCGCCGTGACGGGCATGAAGGATTTCGGATTATCGCGCGACGTGCCGGTGAAGCTTGGGGCGACGGCGCTGCTTTTCGTTGACGTTCAGAACTATTCGGCGGAGGGCGGCGGCAAATATTTAGGGCTCACACCGGAGACTCTCGATGCGCGCTACGGATATTTCTTTCGGGAGATGCGGGAGCGGGCAACACCGAATATGCAAAGGCTGCAGCTTGCCAGCCGAAAGGCGGGCGTGGAAGTGATGTATACGGTGATCGAAAGCCTGACGCTGGATGGGCGGGATATGGGACTCGATTACAAGATCTCGAAGCTGTTCTGCCCGAAGGGATCCCGCGATGCGCGCGTGATTGATGCGATAGCGCCCGAGGGAGACGAAATCGTGCTGCCAAAAACGTCATCTTCCGTCTTCATCTCGACAAACATCCATTATGTGCTGGGCAATCTCGGCGTTAAGCACCTCATTGTCAGCGGATTGCTGACGGATCAATGCATCGATTCGACAGTGCGGGATGCCTGTGACTATGGCTATCTGGTTACGCTTGTGACTGATGCGTGCGCAACGCTAAGCTATGAGCGACACACAACGTCGATCGCCAATAACCGGGGCTATTGTCGGCAATATACGACCGACGAGATGATCGAGGAACTGGCGAACCTTATCTGAAGGGCAGGTTTTCAG
This sequence comes from Beijerinckia mobilis, assembly GCF_000745425.1. Classification (GTDB taxonomy): domain Bacteria; phylum Pseudomonadota; class Alphaproteobacteria; order Rhizobiales; family Beijerinckiaceae; genus Beijerinckia; species Beijerinckia mobilis. Next base: position 15,249 of record NZ_JQJH01000022.1, on the reverse strand, counting down.
CGCCGGTACAAAAGATGCGGTCTTAAAATAGGGTGTCTGGCGCGCGCCAGGCGCCGGTTCACGGAAGGGATGCAAGGTGACGATACCCAGGGACACAAAACGGGTCATCGCGCTTCAGGAAGAACTGCATTCGCATCTCCCCTCCGACCCGGCGCTCCGGGTCAAGGCGTTGGAGAGCCTGCTTGTCGAGAAGGGGCTGCTCAGTAGCGCCACGGTCGATCGCTGGATCGAGGTCTTTCGTGACGAAGTGGGGCCGAAGAACGGCGCGCGCATTGTCGCAAGAGCCTGGACAAACCCAATTTTCAAGCAACGGCTCATGATCAACGCCATTGAGGCGATCGCCGGGATGGGCTTTCCAAGGCTCGAGGCCAACAATCTGGTTGTGGTTGAGAACACGCCCCGACGGCACAATATCGTCGTCTGTACGCTGTGCTCCTGTTATCCTTGGGCCGTGCTGGGCATACCGCCAACCTGGTATAAATCTTTTGAATATCGCGCCCGGGTGGTCCGTGATCCGCGCGGAGTCCTCAAGGAGTTCGGGCTGGAGCTGGATGATGATGTCGAAGTCCGTGTGTGGGACAGTACGGCCGAAACCCGTTACATGGTTCTACCTGAGCGCCCGCCGCGAACAGAGGGGTTCAGCGAGGAGGAACTCGCCGCCATCGTATCGCGCGACGCTATGGTCGGCGTCGCCAAGGTCATCACCCCCGAGCGAAGGAGCTAAGCCATGGACGGAGTCCATGACATGGGTGGAATGCAGGGCTTCGGGCCGGTCGACCTGTCGCCTGGCCAGCCGCTTTTGAAAACCGATTGGCGCGCGCGTATGTTCGGGATTGAGCTATCCTACGTCCAGCCTGGCGGCTTCAACCTCGACTGGATGCGCCATGTCATGGAATGCATGCCGCCATCCGCCTACTTGTCGAGCGGTTATTTTGACCGTTGGTACTGGCGCGACGCGGCTATCCTGGCGAATGCAGGCTGGGTCGGGATCGACGAACTGACATCCGGCAAAGCCGCCTTCCGCCCGGCCGAAGCAGGCGATGCACCGCCTCCCGACGCCGTGCCGGCGATCCTCAGTCATGGGGTCGACAGCCGGCGTCCCTCCAAAGGCTTGCCAGCCTTCAGGCTCGGTGACCGGGTGCGCGCCAAGTTCCACTCGCCCCTTGGGGCAACCCGCCTGCCGCGCTACTTGCGGGGTCATGTCGGCGCCGTCGAGGCCTACCATGGCTGGCATCGCCTGCCCGACGTCAGCGCCCACGGCGACGAGCAGGCCGAGCCGCTCTATTGCGTCGGCTTCCTCGCGAGGGACCTGTGGGACGATGTGACGTCTCCCCGAGACATGGTCTTCGCCGACCTATGGGAGAGCTATCTTGAGCCGGCCTGAGAAGCCGGGACCCGTCGGCACGGAATTTACCGAACCTTGGCAGGCGGAGGCGCTCGCCCTTTCCATCGCCCTCCAGGACTCCGGACATATCACTCCGGCCGAGTGGTCTGACGCTTTGAACGGCGAGATCGAGAAAGCCCGCGCGGCCGGGGATCCGGCCGATGGAACAACCTATTACCAGCATGTCGTCGGGGCCCTGGAGCGGCTGGTCGCGAATAAGGGACTCCTTGGCGCAGCGGCCCTGGATGAACGGCGACGCGACTGGGGAGAAGCATACCGGCGCACGCCTCACGGCCATCCCGTCGTCCTGACGAAGCCGGCGGCGGAAGGGGAGCGCTGAGGATCGTTTGGCCGCGTCCTCCGCGCCAGCTGTCAACGGGAACATGTAAAACTGTGGTTGGCTCCACAGTTTTACATGTTCTCGTTCAAGAGTCTGTATTCCGAGTCCTGGCCGATCCTGGAGGCCGTATCCTGGTATCTGCGTCATCCGTTGAACCACCGGAATCTGGATTGGTCGTCTGCATCCGGCCCTGGACCACCGGTGTACCCGGCCATTGAGCGAGACGGTTTACCAGAAAATCGATGAAGACCCTGAGTTTGACCGGGACATAGCGCGTCGGCGGATAGAGCGCGTAGATCGACATTTCCGGGGCCTGATAGGTCGTCAAAACCGCCCGGAGGCTGCCATCCTGCAATTGCTGCTCGACAATGAACGTTGGAAGCAGTGCAATGCCACGACCTTCAAGCGCCGCATCCCGTAGCACTTCACCATTATTACTGCATAAAACCCAAGGCACTTGGATCCAATGCTCCCCGTCTTCGCCCGTTAACTTCCATTGAAGGCCGGTCGAGAGATAACCGTAGCTCAGGCAAGTATGGTTTCTCAAATCCCTTGGATGTTCCGGAACGCCGGCCTGGTCGAGATAATCCGGTGATGCGCACATCACTCTGGGCACAGGGGCGATTTTGCGGGCAATGAGATTTGACGGTAACACATCACTCAGACGGATCGTGACGTCAAAACCCTCCTGCGCTGTATCCAAATGTTCATCACTCAGGATGAAATGCACTTGCAGCTTCGGATGTTGTGCGATGAATTGAGCGATCGTCCGTCCGAGATACATCGTACCGAATGACATTGGCGCATTGATGCGTAAGACCCCGCGGGTTTCCACCTGAAACTGGGAGGTCAACGATTCAGCATCCTCGATATCAGCCAATATCGCGAGGCAGCGCTCGTAATAGCGCTGTCCGACCTCGGTTGGTATCGCACTTTGAGTGGTCCGATTGAGGAGCTGAACGCCGAGATCAATCTCCAGATCAATGACGTATTTACTCACTGCGGCGCGAGATAGGCCCATTTCCCGAGCCGCCTTGGAGAAACTGCCATGGCTCACGACCTTCGTAAAGGCCCGCATATTCGTCAACTTATCCAATTGGCCAACTCAATCCCGTCTGCCTATTCGTCGATTAGAAGAATTATCTTCGCTCGATAAGCTTATTAGTCATCAGAAACTTTGTCCATGAATTATTGACGTAGGCGTAACAATTATCGATATTGTCAATGATCTAATATAGCAATATTTTCATACCATAGACATTCAATCCGATAGCTAAATTCCAATGTATACACGGAATGCGCACGCCATGATTGATAATAGAATGACCTTCCAACTTGTTGCATCATGGTTCAATTCGCTGACAAAGGGCTGAAAATCAGAAAATTTCGATATCTCCGTGCCCGCGTTTACAGTTTGCCGTAGGACCTTAGTTTGATGCGAGTTCCCTCTTTCCTGAACCTTCCTGGGCGGGAATTGTCGCGATGAAGGTTCTCACAGCGGGCTATGCAGCAGCCTTCCCTGCCATAGCGTTCCACGGATGCCATAGGCGTCGTCCTGTGATAGGGCAATTTGCACGAGTTGTCACATTCGGCTTAGCGCCCTTCACCTGTCCTGCAATGGCGCAAGTGCTCCGAGATCCCCCAACACCGTTTGGTCCACTCGTCTACAATAACGAATTCGGCGAACCTTCCGCACTCACCGGCATTTCCAATGGCCTAAAGAACATACCTCTGGAGAGCGTTCCGGGATGGTATGTCAATCTAGGTGGCAGCCTTCGCGAGCGGTTCGAAAGTTTCACCAACTCGGCGTTTGGCTTCCGCGGAGCTGGCGGTGTCCCGCACGAGGACTATATTTTGCACCGGCTGCTGTTGAGTGGGGATTTCCACTTCGGACCCTATATCAGGACCTTCGTTCAGCTGGGGAATGAGTTAGAGGCGGGCCGGCGACCGGACCCACAGCCCACGGACATCAACCGTGGCGACCTTGCACAAGGCTTTGTCGAACTCAATCTGCCCACTGGAGCGGACTCGACGCTGAATATCCGCGCCGGACGCCAAGAAATGATGTTCGGGTCGAACCGGCTGGTCGATATCCGAGAAGGACCAAATATCCGCCAGAGCTTTGTTGGCGTGCGCACATGGACCACGATCGTTGACACACGGATCGATGCATTCTGGACACGGCCCGTTTTCAACATTGAGGGATGGTTTGACGATCGTCCGGACTCGGCGAAGCAATTCTTCGGTGCTTACACCACAACACCCATCAAGGCATTGCCCGGCCTTTCCGTCGACGTTTATTACTTGGGTTTGGATCGCAACGGCGCTGTGCTCGATGCCGGCATCGCCAATGAGCAACGTCATTCAGTAGGCGCACGGCTCTTTGGGAGGGCCGGCGCGGTTGACTACAATTTCGAAGGTACCTACCAGTTCGGCCAATTCGGCAGTCGCCCCATCAGCGCCTTCGCGCTGTCCTCCGACACTGGTTATACGATCGCATCCGCATGGGGGCAGCCGCGCCTCGCCATGAAGGCTGATATTGTAAGCGGTGGAAACAGCCGCGGAACGGGAGCGTTAGCGACGTTCTACCCGTTGTTTCCGAAGAATAATTTCTTCAACGAAGCCAATATCCAGACGCCAATGAACTACATGGACATCTATCCCTATGTCCAAATCCAGCCGCGGCAGAACCTGGCTCTCATGGCAGGTGTCGATATCCTCTGGCGCCAGAACATCAACGACAGCTTCTATCAACCGCCTGGCGTGCCGCTCCTGCCGGGTAACGCAAACAACGAACGATTTCTCGGAGAGGCTGTGAACCCGCAGATCGAATGGCAGGCGACACCAAATCTTGATGTCAACGCCTCGGTCGTTCATTTCGTTGCAGATGGCTTTCTGCAGGCTGCAGGTGGTCATGGCGCGACCTGGACCGGTGCCTGGGTAACCTTCAATTTCTGACAAAAAATGTCTGTCATCGCCGTATAGATGGTTGGTGCCGGAACAAGAGTAACGCACGCGATCATGACGTGCGGCTGCATACGAACGTCTACCTCTAAGGAGTGTCCAATGGGTGCCAAGGTTTTTGCATTGGGAAGCGTTCCCATTCTGTTTCTAGCGGCCAGTGCCGTGCTGGCGGCAGGTCCGACGCAGGATGAGCTGAATAATGCGACCACGGATAGTGCCAACTGGCCTTACGTGGATCACGACTATCGCGGCCAACGCTATACGCCGCTTGATCAGATCAACGCGAAGAATGCCGCCGATCTTACACAGATCTGCGCCTACAGCTTCCCGGAGAAAATGCCGGCGCAGACCGCGCCGATCGTCTATAACGGCACCATCTTCGCGACGACCACGCACTATACCGTGGCGATTGATGGTGCGAACTGCAAGGTGATCTGGCAATCCGAATGGAAGCCGCGGGACCACGAGACTTTCGTCACCCATCGGGGCTCCGCTATCAAAGATGGCAAAGTGGTGCGCGGGACCGCTGACGGTTATCTCCTTGCATTGGATGCCGAGACTGGCAAAGAGCTATGGTCGCGCCAGGTTGTAAAGCCCGGCAACGGCTATTTCTTCAGCATGCCGCCACTCATCTACGACGACCTCGTGCTGATTGGTCCAGCTGGATCCGAGTTCGCCAGTAAGGGGTGGGTTGGTGCCTTCCGGTTGAGCGATGGCGAACCCGTGTGGAAGTTCAACACAGTGCCGGATCCCGATGAGCCGGGTGCGGAAACATGGGGCAAGGACACAAAGGTTCTGAAACACGGAGGTGGCAATCTCTGGACGCCAATGTCGTTCGACGTGGAAAAGGGCTTACTGTATGTGCCGGTCGGCAATCCGGCACCGGACTTCTATGATAAAAACCGCCCAGGCGACAATCTCTACACGGACTCGGTTGTGGCGTTGGATGTACGCACGGGCAAGCTGGCATGGTACTATCAAGCGATCCCGCATGATGTGAGAGATTACGACTTGAGCCATGCCGCACCGGTTTTCACAGCCGAGGTCGATGGCCAGAAGCGTACGCTCATCGCCTTGAACGGCAAAGACGGCCTGATGCGGGTGTTGGATCGTGACACGCACAAGGTGCTTTACAGCGTTCCTTTTACCACGCGGGAGAACGCCGATGGCCCGATCAGTAGCTTGTCCAAGCGCATATGTCCCGGCCTTTTGGGCGGCCATGAGTGGAACGGAGGCGCTTACAGCCCGCAGCTCAGCACATTGTTCATGCCGGCAACGGACTGGTGCAATCAGATCCAGCCAGCGGTGGAGCAGCCAAACCCCGAAGGCGAGAACAAGCGAGGCCAGTTTTTCGGTGGCAAGTTCCAGTTTGAGCCCTGGGCCAACGCGCGTGACTGGCTTACCGCGTTCGATGCTGCAACTGGTCAGAAGCGCTGGCAGTACCAGTCCGGCAAGCCAATAATCGGCAGCGTAGCGGCTACAGGCGGCGACCTGGTCTTCGTCGGAGAGCTCGCTGGCGACTTTCTCGCCTTCGACGCGAAGGACGGCAAGGTTCTCTTCCAACATAGCCTTGGCGGTCCTGCCGCGGGGGGTGTGGTCAGTTACGCTTCTGGCGCCAAACAATATGTTGCCGTGGTCTCTGGTTTCGTAGGCGGCTATTACAACCAGATGGCGCCAGAGATTGGCGGCGGAAATCCGACCATCACGGTCTTCGCACTAAAGCCGTAACCGGGCGGAGACATTCGTCAAATCCTACCTCACTAGATCAACTTGCGAACGCGGTCGGCAAAGCGCTCCGGCTGCGTTCGCAGACGGAGCGGGCCATACGTTAACGCCATGCCGGCGCACGGCCGGCTTCAATGTGATGCTGTGGTTGAGCAAGAGCTTTGGTTTCATCGCCAAATGGCCATATCGTTCGTGTTGAGGAAAGAGCGTATTCGCTCATTCAATAGACCTGGTGTTACGAGCTTTAACCAGCTTCCGGTGTCAATGGACTGTGTATGAGTCACATGCAAATCACTCAACCCGCTAGTGCCATGACATCGGTCGGCAAGGGGCTTCTCTTTGCGATGGCCGCTTCCTGCGGTATCGCTGTCGCCAACATCTATTACAATCAGCCGATGCTCGGCGTGATCGAAGACTCTTTCGATCACGCGGGTGCCGCCGGGCTCATTCCCACGGCGACGCAACTCGGCTACGCGGCTGGCTTGTTCCTGCTCGTGCCGCTTGGGGATCTGGTAGAGCGGCGCCGGCTCATCGTCATGCAATTCGTTTTGCTCGCCATCGTGCTTGCCGTGGCCGCGCTCGCCCCCTCGGCTTGGGCGCTTGTCCTGGCATCTTTGTGCATCGGTTTTGCCGCAACGGTGGCGCAGCAAATCATCCCCTTTGCGGCATCCCTCGCACCCGCCAATGAACGCGGCGCCGTGATCGGAACGGTGATGGGAGGTCTGCTTTGCGGAATCCTTCTCAGCCGGACGCTTGCCGGCTATGTCGCGACATATTTTGGCTGGCGCGAAATGTTCTGGATTGGCGTCCCGCTTGCCTTAATCGGCGGTGTGCTGATGCGCTTTACATTGCCCTTGGGCCAGATCTCCTCGGATATGCGTTATCCGGTTCTCATCCGATCATTGGCGGGCCTTTGGCGGGATGAGCCGATCCTGCGCCAGGTGACAATCGTGCAGGCGGCTCTGTTTGCATCGTTCACCACATTTTGGACAGTCCTGGCGTTACGCCTGCAAAGCGCGGCATTTCATCTTGGCGCGGATGTGGCGGGTCTCTTTGGTTTCATTGGCGCGGTTGGCATTCTCGCCGCTCCGATGGCGGGGCATCTTGCCGATCGGAGCGGGCCTCGCCCGGTCGTCTTGCTTGGACTTGGTTCAGTCCTGCTGGCCTGGATCCTTTTCGGAGCTTGGACGAGCTTAGTGGGCCTCGTGGTGGGTGTCATTGTCCTGGATTTTGGTATGCAGAGCGCATTGGTTTCTCACCAGCACATGGTTTTTGCCTTGCGTCCTAAAGCGCCCAGCCGCCTGAACACAATCTTCATGAGCGGGATGTTCATCGGTGGGGCGATCGGGTCCGCCGGTGCGACCTTCGCCTGGAATGTCGCTGATTGGCCGGGTGTATGCGTTTATGGCGCTGGGCTCGCCTTGTTCGCGCTTGCTGCTCGATACCTTGGTAACCAGCCTCTTCGTTGATGTTTCTTCGCTTCTTTCGCGTCGGGCGTACAATACTGCGATTTTCCTCGCCGGTTGAATGTGATGAAAATTCCGCTCGGTCAAGAGAATCTGTTTCCTTGCACCTGCATGGTATGAGGGATTTTCCGATGATTGAAATCCGCCACGAGACGATCCATGCCAATGGCATACGCCAGCACTACCTGGAGGCCGACAATGGTCCACCCATCGTATTGCTCCACGGATTTCCTGAAACGAGCTATGCATGGCGTCATCAGAGTCCCGTGCTCGCCGGACATTACCGGGTGATTGAATCGCTTCGCGATCGCATTTATTTGAAAATGCTCTAATTTTTTAAGTGGAGCGTTTCTGGATATACCCGAAACGCTCTAGGTGTTTAGTCCAGCCTAAGACAGGCTTAGTTCGATTGAGAAAACCAATTATTGTTTTCACTTCAATCAATTGGACAGAGAGACACCCAAAGGGCAATTTTCCATCCAGCAATATTCAATACGCTGCAAATAGGAGGGACCATGGACGCGCAGACAGACGACAAGGCCCAGGGCAAATGCCCGTTCGTGCATGCGGAACACGGCAGGACGAACCGGGATTGGTGGCCCAACCAACCCAATCTTCAGATCCTTCACCAGAATTCCAGCCTGTCCAACCCGATGGGCGAGGCGTTTGACTATGCGAAGGAGTTCAAGAGCCTGGATCTGGATGCTGTTATCGCGGACCTGATGGCCCTGATGACCGACTCCCAGGAGTGGTGGCCGGCGGATTTCGGCCATTATGGCGGTCTGTTCATCCGCATGGCTTGGCACAGCGCCGGCACCTACCGCATCGCGGATGGCCGCGGCGGCGCGGGCGGCGGGCAGCAGCGTTTCGCGCCGCTCAATAGCTGGCCGGATAATGTGAGTCTGGACAAGGCGCGCCGCCTGCTCTGGCCCATCAAACAAAAATATGGCCGCAAGATTTCCTGGGCCGATCTGATCATATTGACCGGAAATGTCGCGCTGGAATCGATGGGCTTCAAGACATTCGGTTTCGCCGGCGGGCGCATAGACACATGGGAGCCGGATCAGTCCGCTTATTGGGGCGCCGAGACTACATGGCTCGCCCTCAGCAACGATCCCAACAACAAGCACAGCCGTTATTCCGGTGACCGCGACCTCGAAAACCCGCTGGCAGCCGTGCAGATGGGGTTGATCTATGTGAACCCGGAAGGGCCGGACGGCAATCCTGACCCGTTGGCGGCCGCCCGTGACATTCGCGAAACCTTTGCGCGCATGGCGATGAATGATGAGGAAACCGTCGCGCTGATCGCGGGCGGGCATACATTCGGCAAGACCCATGGTGCTGGTCCCGCCGACCATGTCGGTCCCGAGCCGGAAGCCGCCGCAGTAGAGCAGCAGGGATTGGGCTGGAAGAGCAGTTTCGGTACCGGCGTGGGCAAGGATGCGATCACCAGCGGTCTCGAGGTGACCTGGACCCAGACTCCCACCCAATGGAGCAGCCACTTTCTCGAAAACCTGTTCGGCTTTGAATGGGAACTCACCAAGAGTCCCGCTGGCGCGCATCAATGGCAGCCCAGGAACGGAGCGGGTGCCGGCAGCATCCCCGATGCATTCGACCCCGATAAGCGCCATGCACCATCGATGTTGACCACTGACCTCGCCCTGCGCGCAGATCCGGCCTATGAGAAAATCGCCCGCCGTTACCTCGAAAATCCCGACGAATTCGCGAATGCATTTGCGCGTGCCTGGTTCAAGCTGACGCATCGCGATATGGGGCCCCGCGCGCGCTATCTCGGGCCGCTCGTGCCCAAGGAGGAGCTGACCTGGCAGGATCCGGTTCCGGCCGTGGACCATCCGCTTGTCGATGAGGCGGATGTGGTGGCTCTGAAGGAGAAAATCCTGGCATCAGGCCTCACTGTGGCCGAACTGGTTTCGACCGCTTGGGCCTCCGCCTCCACGTTCCGCGGCTCCGACAAGCGTGGTGGTGCCAATGGCGCGCGCATACGCCTGGCGCCGCAGAAGGACTGGACGGTGAACGAGCCGCAAAAGCTCGACAAGGTGTTGAAGGCACTGGAGGTGATCCAGGCTGATTTCAACGCCGCTCAGAGTGGTGGAAAAAAGATCTCGCTGGCCGATCTCATCGTACTGGCGGGTGTCGCGGCGATCGAAAAAGCCGCGAGCGATGCGGATCAAAAAATCATTGTGCCTTTCGCGCCGGGACGCACGGATGCCTCCCAGGAGCAGACGGATGTTCATTCCTTCGCGCCGCTGGAGCCTCCGGCCGATGGGTTCCGTAATGACGTGCCCGGCAAGCTGGCGGAGATCTCCGGGCATCTGCTGGTGGACCGCGCACAGCTCCTGACCCTGACTGCGCCGGAAATGACCGTGCTGATCGGCGGACTTCGGATGTTGGGCGCCAATACGGGGGGCTCGAAGCATGGCGTATTCACTACGCGGCCCGGTGTGCTGAGCAATGATTTCTTCACCAATCTGCTCGACATGGGGACCGAATGGAAACCCGCCGCCGAGGCCGGTATCTATGAGGGCCATGACCGCAAGACCAAGACCGTGAAATGGACCGCCACCAAGGTGGATTTGATGTTCGGCTCCCATGCGCAGCTACGTGCCTTAGCCGAAGTGTATGGCTGTGCGGACGCGCGGGCAAAATTCGTGACGGATTTCGTTGCGGCATGGGCAAAAGTCATGGAGCTCGACCGCTTCGATCTTGCCTAATCCAGGCGGCAGCTCCCCGGCGGTCTACGTCGGGGAGCTGCGCAGCAGGGTCCCTCGTAATCACAGCGGCTTCGCGGGCAATGAACGCCATCCGCGATGCAATCGGGCTGAGGCTGCATGAGCTGCCACTGACACCGACCGAATCAGAACTGCCATCAACGCCAGCTGACGAACATCGAAAGCGAACGCGATATGCCAGACCTTTTCGCCCCCCTGCGTATGGGTGACCTCGAACTCGCTAATCGTATCGTGATGGCACCAATGACGCGCTCACGTGCCGACGCCCGGGGTGTCATCAATGCATCCGCCCGCGTATATTACGGATTGCGGAGCGGCGCGGGACTTCTCATCACCGAGGGTATCAATGTCGGACCGATGTCCAACGCTTTCGACCGGGCGCCGGGCCTCTGGGCGGACGAGCAGGTCGAAGGATGGAAGCCCATCGTAGACCACGTCCACGAAAAAGGCGGACGCATCGTGGCTCAGCTCTGGCATGGTGGACGCGCTAGCGCGCGCGGCCTTCTTGATGACCAGCAGCCCCTGTCTCCGTCTGGTGTCAACGATGATCTTGATCGCCTCCAAGTATGGGCGCTGCTGGCGAATGGTGCTTATGTCAAAATTGCAGCGACGCCATCGCGCGCCATGACGCTCCCCGAAATCCATGCCGTCTTACACGAATTCCGGACAGCCGCCGTGAACGCCGCTCGGGCAGGATTTGACGGCGTCGAAATCCACGGCGCTAACGGATATCTCATTCATGAATTCCTTTCTCCCACGCTAAATCTCCGCGACGACGATTATAGCGGGTCGCCCGAAGGCCGGGCCCGGCTTCTGCGTGAGATCATAGCCGCCATCGCAGACGTCATGCCGCTGGCACGCGTGGGATTGGGATTATCTCCATTCGCCGAGTACAATAACGTGCGGGATCCAAATCCGGGCGACACCTATGGACACGTGGCCCGGTGGCTCGACCGCATTGGCCTCGCCTACCTTCACATCGCCGACACCAACGCCTGGGCGGGCGCCCCCGATTACGACCGACTGATCCCGCTTATTCGCGCCAATTGCCACGGTCCGCTTATTGTCAACGGCGGCATCACGCCGGCGAAGGCTGCCGAGATTGTAGGTCACGGAGACGCGGATGCAGTCGCGTTCGGGCGGCTCTTCCTTGCCAATCCTGACTTGCCAGAGCGAATACGTGTCGGCGCCCCTTACAATACACCGTATTCGGTCGGCGCCTATGGTGGTGGGGATACAGGCTATCTCGACTACCCTACCCTGGACGCCTCACCGCAAGCGGTTTCCGACGCGTGATCGGCCTCAAGAAATTTTGACGTGCTACAAGCTTCTCCACCGTAACAATGCCAGCCGACGCAGATAAAGTCGGACGCGAACGTTTCGCCCAGCCATGCTCGGTTCGACAAGAGACACGGCAAAAAGCTTACTAAACTTGTACCCATCAATCCCGCGCAATGACGCAGACTGCAACAGTGGCCTGGATTGTTCCATAGCGCTCATTTCGCTCAAACGGGCCCCATGGAGATAGGAGAATTATCTTGCGTAAATCATCTACTGGAGTCCTGGGCGCCCATGCCCTTATCGCGGCAACAATTTGGACCTGTCCGGCATTGTCGGCGGCTTTGGGGCCCACGCAAGCCGACCTCGATCAATCGGCGAAAGCCAACGACAATTGGCTCATGACCAACAAGAGCTACGATGGTCAACGTCATGTTGTTCTTGATCAGATCAACCCGAAAAATGTCAGTTCACTGAAGGAAGCCTGCACTTACGACAGTGGCCTTGCTGTTCAAGCGCAATCAACACCTCTGCTTTACGACGGCCGCATTTATTTTACTGCAGCGCAGACGACGATCGCCATTGATGCGCGAAGCTGCAAGGAAATCTGGCGGCATGAATGGAAGCTCAAAGGCAAGGCGCTCTCCACGGTCAATCGTGGCGCGGCAATCAAGGACGGTAAACTGATCCGCGGCACGGCGGACGGCTATCTGCTCGCTCTCTCCATGGCCGACGGTTCGCAACTTTGGGAGAAGCAGATCACCAGCATCGAGGAAAGCCATTACCTCAGCATGCCGCCATTGATCGTCGACGACAGGATCATTTACGGCACAGCGGGCGCGGATTGGGGTGGCCAGGGATGGATTGGCGCCTTCAAACTCGAAGATGGTACTGAAATCTGGCGCTATGGCGTCTTGCCCTCGGCGGAGGCGCCGGGAGCCAAAAGCTGGGGTTCCGCGGAAGCCATAGCCCATGGCGGCGGCAGTTTCTGGACGCCCGTCGCGTTGGATCGTGAAAAAGACGTACTGTTTGTGCCCGTAGGAAATCCCGCGCCGGATTTCTATGGCGAGGCGCGTCCCGGTGACAATGAGGGCACCAATACCGCCGCGGCCATCGACGCGAAGACCGGCAAGCTGATCTGGGCGCGGCAATTCGTGCCGCATGACACCCATGACTGGGACCTCTCACAGACCAGCCCGGTCATCAGCACGAAGATTGACGGCAAGAAGCGCAATCTCGTCATCATCAGCGGCAAGGACGGCAGGCTTCGCATCGTCGATCGCGACACCTCCGATGTGCTCCACGATCTCGTGATCTCCAAACAGGAAAATGCCGACAAGCCGGCGACCGAACAGCCCATGCATATCTGCCCCGGCCTGCTCGGCGGGCAGGAGTGGAGCAGCAGCGCCTTTGATCCCGATAAAGGCCTGGTGTTCTCGCCCATGGTGGACTGGTGTGGCACGGTTTCTCATGAGTCAAAAGCACCGACCCATCAGGTGGCCACGCATTTTTATGGCGGCGGCATCATACAGGATCCGATCGACCAGTCGCGCGGCCTCCTGTCGGCCGTGGACGTCACCTCGGGCAAGATCAGATGGAAATTCGAGGCGCCCGCGCCCATGCTGGCCAATGTCACCTCGACATCCGGCGGCGTGGTTTTCGCCGGCGACCTGAAGGGCAATTTCTACGCACTCGATGAAGACAACGGCAAGGTGCTGCTGCGCCATTCACTGCCGGCTTCGGCCGGCGGCGGTCTCTTCACATATGCATTGGACGGAAAGCAATATGTCGCGGCGCTGTCGGGCTCAGTTTCGGCCTTTTTCGGCGGCGGCAAGGAGACGACCAAACTCACTGTGATGACCTTGCCATAGACCCAAGGTGGAGGACCAATTTCAATCACTCTTAAGCCGATGTCGGAATGTCGATTACTACAAAACATCGATTGTAACTATTTCGATTAATAGCCTGATGCGTTAACGTATAACTGCCCCGCCTACGAGAGTTTTTGCGTTCTGGCTTTTTTCAGTCTGCTTCAACGTATCCGGCTTTGGAGCAAAGCTCCGAGCCGAGATGGAATCCGCGTAGCCTGGTCCTCATAACTTGATTGACCTCTTGGAGCCACCACAACATAATTGAGCTCTCTGGCGGTCAGATGCCGGAAGACGCCATATCCACAGGGGCCTGCCTCATAGACGAAGTGTAAATCTCTCCCGTTGCGGCCAAGACTGCCGATCAGCTTGTTCAAAGCCGCGGGAGAGTTCTCGATCCCGCTGACAAACCGCACCCCACCCTGACGGCCGTCATCCGCGATGTAAACGGCGATCGTCGCCTTGCCTACGTCCAGGCCAACAAAACTGATATTCATGTCCATGGTCCGTCTCCTGTGCTGAGAGCCCATGCCGGAACAGCCGACACATCTCGGAATATTCTGCACAGTTTCGGAATATTCTGCACAGTTCAGGATGAGCATCCCGTCACTCAAACGGACATCTGGTCTAGGAAAAGCCACGGAAATTGTAACATGAAGTAAGAACTCCGGACGCTTTTCTTGTTTGGCTGAGCCATAAGATTGATAGAGAATATCGTTACCATAGAAGCATTGACAATTTTCCCAAAATCAATGCCAGACTGGAAACCCCAACACCGCTCCAAGCTCAACGGAAAGACGAACTCCAAACGCAAAAATGTTGTTGGATTGATGCAAAGCAGCGGGTTTGAGAATGTTATCGGGATTTAAAACATATTGAATTTTGGGATTGATCCTGATTCCCCGAGCGATCTTATGGCCGTAGTTTATTTCGAAGATTTCTTCGGCACTTTTGACCAGATCTCTGCCGCCCAGCGCATATCTCGACGCCTGAAGATAATCGACTTCATGCGGTCCCAGACGAATGTAACTCCCGACGACCCCGAACGTATCCTCTTTGCGGCTCTCGAAAGGGCCGGTGACGATGAGACCAAGGATCGTCTGATTCTTGAACAGAGTATAATCCGCTGGGGAGCGACATCCTGCGTGCGGAGGATCCGAAGAAGAGCATCACCGTCTCCGCCTTGACTAATCAGGATGCGGCCGACATCAGCCAGGCGATCCGCGAACGGCTCAAGGCGCGCGGCGAGATCGGCGATGATGAAAAGCTCTATAAGGCCGTCGACCAGCTCGGCGAGACCTACGACCTCTGGATCGCCACGGGCGACAAGCTGCGCCTTTATCGGCGCACCTGGGCGACGATCGATGGCAAGGGCAGCTTGTTGAATTCCACTGAGAACTGACCCAGGGAAGCCGAAAATTTCCACCGAGATTTGACCCATGTTTTGACCTCACCCTTGCTGTTTTCAGCGGGG
>NZ_JQJH01000021.1 GCF_000745425.1 Beijerinckia mobilis | reverse complement strand
TCTCTGGTCGGCCGCGTTCTCGAGGGGCTGGGGAGCCGTGGCGGCTCGGTCCGCATGGAGGCCGATTCCAATCTGCTGATCGTGCAGGGCACCGCCGCCGAACGTCAGGCGGCGATGGAAGCCGCTGAAATGGTCGATGTCGACTGGCTGAAATCGCGTTCCGTGGCGGTTCTGCCGCTCACCAATTCGAGCCCTGACACGGTGATCAACGAGGTCCACCACATACTCGGCACCGGCGAAGGTGGATTGAGCAAGGATATCGTGCAGATGCAGCCGATCAACCGGCTGAATGCGGTGCTGGCGGTTTCGCGCAATCATGCGGCGATCCAGAAGGTGACGCAATGGGTCGCCAAACTGGACAAGGCGGATTACACGGCGCTCGGCGTCAAGGTTTACAAGCTGCAGTATGCCAATGCCAAGACGGTCGCCAAAATGCTGAACCAGATTTATGGCGGCAGCGGCGGCGGCCAAACCAGTGACGATCAGGACAAGGATGTTCTGCAGCCGGGCGGCGCTTCAAGCAGCACGGCGGCTGGAAAAAGCGGAACCGGTAGCAGCGGATTCGGACAGGCAGCCAGTACCCAATCGAGCAATTTTGGCGGAAGCGGAAATACTGGTCGGAGCACCGGGGGATCCTTGTTTGCGAATGCCGGATTGAAAGTCGCCTCGGCTGGATCGAATCCTTATGGCGCTCTCAATCCGGCATCATCTGCTCAATCCTCGGGAGCCCAATCTCAAAATAATGGCTCACCCGGCAGTGATAACAAACAAACAAGAATCATCCGCGTTGTTCCCGACCTCGCGGGCAATTCCCTGTTGATCTACGCCAACCGGCTCGATTACCGCCTGATAGAACATACGATTCACTCGATGGACCGGCCGCCGACCCAGGTGGCGATTGAAGTCACGGTCGCGGAAGTCACCCTGACCGATGCGCTGAGCTATGGCGTGCAGGCCTATTTGAATCAAGGCTCGGTGGCTGCCCAATATACAAAAAGCGCCGCCACATCGGGTTCCACAGTGATCCCTCTCGCGACGACCAATCCGGCCTTGAACCTTCTCATCGGTCAGGTGGTCAATCCCCGCCTTGTCATCAATGCCTTGTCGACCATCACGGATGTCAAGATCCTGTCGACGCCGTCGCTCGTGGTTGTCGATCGTCAGCCCGCCGTGCTGCAAGTCGGCGATCAGGTGCCGATCCTCAGCCAGCAATCGACTTCGACACTCATCTCGACGTCGGCGATCGTCAACAGCGTGGAATACAAGGACACAGGTATCATTCTGAACGTCCTGCCGCGCGTGAATGCGAACGGGATTGTGGCTCTGGACGTCGAACAGCAGATCAGCAGCGTCAGCAGCACGGATTCGACCACCCTCACGCCCACCATTTCGCAAAGGCGGGTCCGCAGCACCATCGCCATTCCCAGTGGACAGACCGTTATGCTGGCCGGTCTCATTCAGGAAAAGAGCAATGGAACACGCACCGGCATTCCCATCATCAACAAAATCCGTTTCTTGAACGATATCGTCTCGAACCGCAGCACGTCTGACAGCCGCAGCGAACTGATTATTTTCATCCGGCCACAGGTCATCCGCAACGGTTTCGACGCTCAACAGGTTTCTGAGGAGTTCCGCGAACGCCTGCAGGTCATGCGCGATCGTCATTGAGGATGTGTTTGAACCCGGGCTTTGATGGCGCATTCTTATCCCGAGACTGAAAGGATGCGCTCTGGGACAAGTTTTGCGCGGGTGCGCCAAACTTGCAGGTTTATGTGGGTCTTTCACAATGTTTCTGACGGACCGATTTCTGCGCTGCTCCGGTCAATCCACGTTGGTCTCGATAGGTCACGGTGACGGCTAGCCAGTGATGCACTTCGTCAACGGGTTTGCTGGATGAAAACCTGCTGGTCCCTGTCAAGAACGACGCATGTCAGCTTGCCGGTGGCATAAGCCCCGGTATCGATGTTGATCCGGTTTTTATGGACCGCGGCTTCCATCATCGGCGTATGGCCATGCACGACGACCTTACCGAAGGAGCCTTCGTAATTCAGGAACTCTCCGCGAATCCAAAGAAGATCATCAGGGGTCTGGTACTCCAGCGGAATGCCCGGGCGGACGCCGGCATGGGCGAAGAAATAGTCGCCACAGCTAAAGGTCAAAGGTAGGCTGGACAGAAACGCAATATGCTCTCGCGGCATCCGCCGCTTCAACTCCCAGCTGAGGCTGATCTGTTCCTCAGTCGCCGGGTTGAGGCTCGGCTGGAGCCCATAAGAAAGAAGTGTCGGCAGCGCCCCGTAATGCGCCCAATGGTGCAAAATCTCGGGCTGATCGAGGAAATCGCAAAGATAGACCTCGTGATTGCCTTTCAGGCACACCGTGAGATGTGTCTGCTGACGCCTGATGAGCAGATCGATGACCTCAGCCGATCTTGGGCCCCGATCAATATAATCGCCAACGAAAACGTGGATAGGCCTTTCGATCGGCCTTTGCGCCAGATCGGCGTCGACGCGATCGAACATGGCTTGCAGCAGGTCGGCCCGGCCATGGATGTCGCCGACCGCGTAAATTCGCGTGCCCTCGGGAACGGTTGCTTTCTTGGGGGGCGGGGATCGAAAAAGACGCATAATATCCATGTGGAGCCGATTGGATCGTTTTCAATGTTCAATGTCGCGTTTCATTGATTCGCTTGGCGGCGATCAATGAAATCTCGCGGCTTGCCGCCATCCGGCCTGTGCGAGTCACATCCTTGGGATGATCAAATCGCGACGAAGAGTGCCAATCAAGATCGGGTCCATGCAGAACCTGTGAAGCAGTCTTCCTAACCTATATTTTTAGCAGAGATGGTTCGGATCATAATTTCTCCGTCAAGGTGAAAACAAAAGTATTTTGATTTGGGGCAAGGCCAAGAAAAACGCTTCGACTGTCATGACCATGGACTTCGGCATCGACGCAATGTCTGGATTTCGCGTAACAAATCTCCATCCGGATCGTCCTGGGACAGATGTTTTCGACATCTACGAAGTGCTGCATCATGGTGCGATCGGTTGTCAGTGGACGGACATTCACCTTGGAAGAAAGACAGGGTTTACCAAATGCCGATCTGTGGAGCGGTCCGGGATTGCCTGCATTGTTCGGTCTGGTTCCGCCGGTCTGAGACAAGGGTTGTTCAGCGGATCGATAAAGTGTCGGGGGGTACGCATTCGATTGCGCAAAAGCGGTAGTGCCGGCGACCAGGAACAGGAGGAGCGCCGAAATGGAAAGGCGTGTGGAAAGTGAAAAGATCATTGTCTTGCTCCTGCCGAGCCGGACTGAGGAAAATGCTGGCGCATATTGGAGCAGATGAAGCTGGAAGACACAATTGCCCGTTTCCCATTTCCCGCGTGACGCGGGAAATGGGAAACGGGGTTGAACGCAGGGTGTTTAAATGCGGTGTGACCGTTCAGGGTTCATTTTTTGATAGCGACGTTCGAAAACGTCGCCTCGATTACAGTGTCGCTCGATAGGCCGCATCCATGTACCGTGTTCATTGTTCGGTCGATGGATCAAACCTGGCACGCCGAATCCTGTTTCGGTTGCATGCCGATGTGCTCACCGGAGAGGATACAGACGCTCCACGCTGTTCCAACGCGTTGGTTCATGCTGTGTCGCCGAAACAGGTCCGTGTCCGGCTCCGAAAACAATGTTGTTTCTCACAGCGTCCGATCATCAGTTCATTCTATATAGCCGTATTTGGCATAATATTTCTGATAATAATGATTGCCATGGAAATGCTCGTAGCGGCTCTGTGCGGCGGTATCGACCTTGTTGAGGGCAACGCCGAGCAAGCGGTCATAGACATTCGGAGCATCGCCGAGCGCGCGCTGAATGGCGTCGATTTTCGTGCCGCCCCATTCAACTGTATAAATGTAGGAATCGATGATCTGCCCCGTCGCGCGCACATCGACGATGGGCGCCACGGGAGAAAGATCGACGATGATATAGTCATATTGAGCCCGCAAGGTCTCGAAAAGCGACCGGACCGAGGCGGAAGCGAGAATTTCGTTGGTATGCGGCAGTTTGGCTGTGGCGCCGGCGGGCAGGAATTTCAGATTGGAGCCGGGCAATGTCAGGATCGTGTTGGCAAGCGTCGTGGCGCCGCTGACGACGTCGATGAGGCCGGGAAGATCGGGCGCATAAGTATTCGACAGGGAAGGGCTGCGCAAATCGGCATCGATGAGCATGACGCTACCACCCGCATCGGCGATAAGATGAGCGAGGTTAGAAGCGATGGTGGATTTGCCTTCGTTCGGCAAAGTCGAGGTGATGCCGATGACCTTGCGGGCGTTCAGAACACCATTGAGGTCTGCCGCGATCTTGATCGAACGGATGGCCTCGGCATATCGTGAGAAGGGTGCGTCAACGACATATCTCAGCAGATTGGCGCGGGCGAAATCGCGCTCTTCCCGGGTCGGTTCATGAACAATACCTTTGCCGACTTTCTGCGGTCCGTTACGCAAGGCGGGCAGCAGGGCGAGGCAATTGACCTGTAGCGCTTCCTCGACCTGGGCGCTGGTCCGCAGAACGCGATCGGACATTTCGCGCAGATAAGCCGCTCCGATGGCGAGGATCGAACCGCCGACGAGGCTGATCAAGCCGACGATCGATCCTTTCGGCGAGCTCTTTTTCAGCGGCGGGGTCGCAGGTGAAATCAACCGGGATTCGCTGATCGGAAAGGATTCCTGCTGCACGGCTTCCATATAGCGCTGCAGGAAATTTTCGTAGAGTGAGCGGGCGGTTTCGGCATTGCTCTGCAGATCGCGCAATTGGATCTGGGCCTGACCCGTCGATTGCGACTTGTTGATTGCATCGTCGAGGCTGTGTTGAATGCTCTCCTCACGCGCACGCGCGATCTCGTAATCGTTTTTATAGCTGTCGGCAATCTTGCGCATCTCGTCGCGGATGCTGTTGTGCAATTCCTGCATCTGTGTGCGCAGATTGGCTGTCGCGAGATGGTTCTCACCATAACGTTTGGCCCAGATCGCTTCCCGCTGAGCGAGATCGAGATAATTACTGCGCAGCCGGATGATGACCTGATTGTTGAGAGAATCCGCCACCGAGGCGTCGGGAATATCCTGCGCCATGACCGATTGAATGCGGTCGAGGCGGGCTTTCGCCTCAGTGGTGGCGGCGCGGGCGACGACGAGCTGGCTGTTGATCTCGGCAAGCTGCTGATCGTTCATCAGGCGGCCGCCGGCGTCGACGATATTGTTCTGTTCCTTGAAATCGGCGACCGCCCTTTCCGCGGTCAGCGCCTGCGCCTGGAGTTCCTTGATGCGATCCTGCAACCAGAGACTGGCGCGCCGGGTCGCCTGATATTTGGCATCGAGCTGATCATTTATATAGGCATCGGCGATGGCGTTGACGATGCGCGCCGATTTTGCCGGATCCTGCGATCGAAACGTGAGCTGCATGACATAGGTGAGGCCGAGACGCGACACCGAGCGGGCGTGGTCGAAGGCTTCCAGAACTGCGTCTTCGATCTCTTCGGGGGTCCGCAGTTTTCCCGAACCGAACAGACCGGTGATGAAGCCGACCACGGAGCTGATGACGCCCTTGCCCGGACCCACAAATTCCGGATCCTCGGTCAGATTGAGCTTACGGATAACGGCCCGGCTGATGTTTTCCGATTTCAGCACTTCGACCTGTGTCTGCACGGTGCCGGCATCGAGAGCGATATCACCCAGGACCGATTGCTGTTGAAGCAACTGGACCTTGCGCGTATCGATCAGCATCGTTCCGGTTGCCGTAAAAAGCGGCGGGGTGAACAGGAGATAGAGCAGGCCCAGGGCGAGACAGCAGCCAATGATGAGACCGACGAGCGGCAATTGCCGGCCGATGACTTTACGGAAATTGTCATACATGCCGATGAAAGCATTTCCCGTTTCCGTCATGCCACTGGCCATGATTGGTCGCTTGTTGATTTGCAGCATCTTTATCGGCTCACCGTCATATCGTCGATCGCATGGGATCTGAAACATTCACTACAATTATGCACCGATAATGATGCGTCGGTGCTTTTCGCTGCATATCGAGAATCGAACGTCGATTCACTGGAGTATCGGAGGTCCAATGGAGTGGTCCTCGCGGCTCTTTTCCTTTGAAAACGCGCCAAGTTTACCCAAAAGGCGCGCCCGCTTTTGGATAAACTTTATGCACTGGGCCAAAGCATGCCGGAGACGGGAATTGTCCCGGGCCGCTCGTCCTCGACATCCTGTGGCCGCTACGCGGCTATTAGCAGAAAAGTCATGCAATTAGAGATTTGGAGGTCATTTTAAAATGACTCGAAGGGGATGATCCTTAAAATGGTTGAATATGATCCTTTCTGAGGGGCGGACGATAGACTAAGCCGTGCTTTTCCCAAAATAGGAAGACTCCACCCATCGCCTTTTTGAAAAATAGCGAACAATTCTACCTATGAAAATCCTGTGCCTCTGGCTGCTTGACCTCAGCCATTCCTGCCGGTTTCCGACTTATACCGGCTTTCATTGATCGCGGTCGATCGTAATCGATGAAAGCTGGCTTGTGAGACATCGCCAGAACTTCTCCGGCAAGCCGCATCAGCGGGATGCGTAAGCACGAGGTCGACATAGTCATCGAGATTGGTATGATTGCCAAAATCGCCTGTTTCGAAACGGGTTTACGCGCGTGACCGAGGATGGCGCCATCTGCTTCGAGATCGATGATCATTAGCGGATTATTGTAAAGCTATTAACAGCCAAACGATTAAATTTTGTCTTTATCAAGGAATGATCCTGTCGGGCCAGTTAAAGTAGAGGCAGATCCGAACGGCCAGATCAGCACTCGTTCGCCATTTATAATATTAAGTTAAAACATATACTTATATCGTATAGTGGTCTTTGCCGCGACCGCCAAGAAAATTCTTTACCGTAGCCTTGGCGGGTTAGCTCGCCCTAGGCCGGGCAGGCGCGAGATTTCAGCGATTGAGGCAAAAAACAAAAGAATTTACGGCATCGGACTATCCGGTCCATTGAGGTTAGTCACAGATTTGCTGTTTTATCCGGAAGGACCTGCGTGAGGCTCACCTGCGCCGAGCCGGGCCGAAGCGGTTTTTGCTGACTCTCATGCGGCACCCATCCTGCGATGAAGATCAAGTCGAAGGTCGCGCGAATGCGGCCGTCAGGATCGCTATAGCGCTCCGCATAAAGCTCGGCCGCGCGCAGAAACAGACGCCGTGAAGCCGGTTTGCGCGAGCGCTCCGTCAGGCTGTTGGCTGCGCCCATGCGGCGCAGATCGGCGACGAGATCGAAAAAATGCGCATAACGGACGCATAGCGATTCGCTGTCTGCGACCGGCAAGGCAAAGCCGGCTCTCTGCAGCAGCCCGCCCATGTCGCGCACATCGGCGAAGGGGGCGACACGCGGACTGATGCCGCCAGAGATTTCCGTTTCCGCCGCGACGAGACAGGCACGCAATTCCTGTAAAGTCTGTCCTCCGGCAAGGCAGCCGAGAAACAGGCCGTCTGGCCGCAAGGACCGGCGGATCTGGATGAGGGCGCCCGGCAAATCATTGGCATATTGCAGGGAAAGTACCGAGACGACGAGATCGAAACAGGCCTCGCCGAAAGGGAGCCTTTCCAGATCACCGACGATTTCGAGGATCCGCTCGTCTTTTCTCTCCCGCGGGCGCGGCATCACCGGATTCATCCACACGACCGGGCAATGATCCTTTTGTGCTGCGAGCCGGTGCGCGAGCGTCGGCGCCGGTGTGCCGATATCGGCGGCAGTGGTAAAATCGCGCTTGATGAAGGTCAGGCGTTCGAGGAGGTCTTCGACGACGTAATCGAGCAGAAACAGGCTTGGGTCATGGCGCGCCGCCCGCGCGAGGCGGCGGCGGATCAGCGTGCGGTCGAAAATGAGGGTGGGAGACAAGGAGACCTCGGAGCATTATCAGGAGGGGCTGTTCGGAAGGATCGGGAAGCGCTTCGAGGCCGCGAAGGCATTCCGGATCGAACGAATCGCCGGATCGAACGAATCGATGGAATGGATTGCTTATCAGGAAAGCATGGGGCAATTTCCCCGCGCTTTTCCCAAAATTGCTGGACTTCTCCGGTAATTGAATGGATCCCGTGACGAGACGGCTCCGCATCTTGACACTATCTGATGATTTCACGCTGCTTGTCGCGCCTGTTGACCTTTCTTCGGCAATAGACGTCGCCGAAAGGCTGGCCGATCTGCCGGGATTTGCCTTTCTCGACAGCGCGCTCGCCTTGCCCCGTCTCGGGCGCTTTTCCTATGTGGCGGCGGATCCCTTCGGCCGTTTCGTGGTGAAAGCCGGGCGTGGCTTCTGGAATGGTGTAGCCTGCACTGCGCCCGTCCTGTCATCCTTGCGATTGCTCCTTCACACCTACGCTTTGGCCAAACAGCCGGATTTGCCGCCGTTCCAAACCGGGGCGATCGGCTATTTCGCTTATGATTTCGCTCCACACCTCGATGCGGCGGCGCAGGTCGTGCCAGGTAGCGGCCTCGAGGCCGATTTCGGCTTCTATGATTGTGTGGTCGCCATCGATCATGAGAAGGGACGAAGCTGGCTCATCGCCTCGGGGCTGCCGGAAACCGATCCCGGGCGCCGCAGGGCGCGGGCGGAACAACGTCTCACGGCATTTCAGGCCCGCCTCGAAGGCCCGCTTGTCCGACGAGAGGGTCCAAATCCGGGGCAGGGGTCGCCGGATTGGCGACCGCGATGGGGACGAAAGGATTATGTCGCCGCTGTCGAAAGGGTCAAGGCGCATATTCTTGCGGGCGATCTCTACCAAGCGAACATCACCCAATCCTTCGCGGCCAGTCTGCCGTCGGGGTTTGATCCATGGGGCTTTTATAAAAACCTGCGAGGCCGCAATCCTGCGCCCTATGCCGGCTATCTCGTCGCCGATTGCCATGGGTTGGAGGATTCCTGCCACGTTATCGCTTCAAGTTCTCCCGAAGTCTTTCTGACTCTGACTGACGGAAATGTCGAAACGCGGCCGATCAAGGGAACCCGGCGCCGGTCCAATGAGGGAGCGGAGGATGCCTTGGCCCGCGCGGCTCTCGTGCGGTCGGTGAAGGATCGGGCCGAGAATGTCATGATTGTCGATCTCTTGCGCAATGATCTTGCAAAGGTCTGCCAGCCCGCGTCGGTCGTGGTGCCGGAACTCTGCACCGTCGAAACCTATGCGGGCTTGCATCATCTCGTGTCCTCGATCACCGGCCAGTTGCGGACGGAATATGACGGGTTGGACCTCGTCGCCGCCTGTTTTCCGGGGGGCTCCATTACTGGCGCGCCGAAGTTGAAGGCCATGGAGATCATTGCCGATATCGAGCGTGAGTCGCGTGGACCCTATTGCGGATCGATGGGGTTTCTGGCCTTCAACGGCGACATGGCGCTCAATATAGCGATCCGCACCATTCTCTTCACGGGCAGCAACGGAAGTCTGCGGGAGGCACGCGTGCATGCGGGAGGTGGCATTACGCTCCTGTCGGATCCTCTCGCGGAATATGCCGAGAGCCTTGTCAAGCTTGAAAGGATTTTTTCGGCGGAGGGATCAGCATGATCCTGATGATCGATAATTACGATTCCTTCACCTTCAATATCGCTCGCTATTTCGAAATGCTCGGCGCGCCGATGCTGGTGCGCCGCAACGATTCCCTTGATCTTTCCGATATCGAGATGCTGACTCCCCGCGCTATCGTTCTGTCGCCCGGCCCATGCGGTCCGGACCAGGCCGGTCTGTCGATGCCGATCCTCAAGAGATTTGCCGGCCGTCTGCCCATTCTTGGGATTTGTCTCGGCCATCAATGTCTTGGTGTCGCCTATGGTGGGCGGCTTGGCCGGGCGCGGGAGCCCATTCATGGCCGCGCCGTGACTGTCCGGCATGAAGGGCTGGGCCTCTTCAATGGACTGCCGGCACATCTCGAAGCCGGGTGCTATCATTCGCTCATTATCGAGCCGACGGATGCGATGGACCGGGCGCTGCGGATCGATGCGCGCTCGATGGCAGGGGAAATCCTCGCGCTATCGCATCGGAGCTTGCCTCTATTTGGCGTACAATTCCATCCGGAATCCGTGCTGACGCCCTGGGGGGATCGGCTTTTGCGCAATTTCCTGACAATCGTCGAGGCCTGGCATGCTGCTTCTGTGGCGTGACGGGGGGCTGACCGAGAACGCTGAGCAGTCTTTCGATCTGACGGATCGTGGCCTCATGCTGGGTGACGGTGTCTTCGACACGGCGCTTGTCGTCAACGGGCGCATCCATCGCAGCTCCTACCATCAATCACGCCTTCTGGCGGCGCTGCGCGCGCTCTCGATCCCGGTTGCGCCAGAACGGATCGCGCAAGCCTATGACACCCTCGCCGAGGCCGCCGCCTCGCGGAAAATCTCGCGGGCCTCATTGCGATTGACGATTACCCGTGGTCCCGGCCCGCGCGGCCTTGGGTGGCCCGCAACGCCACAGCCCTCTTTTATCGCGACGCTCGCGCCGCTTGCCGGTACGGTCGCTTTCACCCCGCTCACCCTGCAGGTTTCGATCATCAGGCGTAATGAAACCTCTCCCGCTTCGCGCATCAAGGCGCTTTCCGCCCTCGACGCCGTCATGGCGCATCATGAAGCCATCATGGCCGGTTGTGATGAAGCCCTGCAACTCGACACGACAGGCAATGTCGCCTGTGCGGCGACCGGCAATTTATTTCTTATAGTGAACGGTAGGATCGTGACGCCGGCAACGACGCAGGCTATTCTGCCCGGGACTATACGCGATTTGCTGCTCGGCGGCGTTTCGAGGCATGGCCACGCCATCGCGGAATCCATTGTGCCATGGGCTGATGTCGAAAAGGCGGAGGCGGTCTTCATGACGAATAGCCTGCGCCTGCTCGCGCCGGTGTCCCGAATTGGCGATCGTGTTTTCGCCTCCGCGACACATGAGATCATCCTTTCCCTGCAGGATTTTCTTCGGGGCGATATCGAGCAGGAATGCGGCGCGCCGGTCACGACTTCGGGGTGTGGCCTGTGAGCCGGGTCGGCTCCTTACCGCTCGCCGGGCTTGGCCGTGCCACCAAAGATTTTCTGTTTCCTCCCACCTGCCTTTGCTGCCGCAAGGCGGTCGCAAGCGCCGGGGCACTTTGCCAGGAATGCTGGAGCGCGATCCTTTTCATCGAGCGTCCCTATTGCGACCGGCTCGGTACGCCCTTCGCCACCGATCTCGGTCAGGAAGGTTTGATCTCTCCGGAGGCCGTGGCCAATCCGCCGGTCTATGGCCGCGCGCGCGCCGTGGCGCAATTTGATGAAGGTCCCGTCCGGACCTTGGTTCATCGACTGAAATATGGCGATCGGCTGGAAATTGCGCGCTCGCTCGGCTTGTGGATGGCACGGGCTGGCGCCGACATTCTGGCCGAGGCCGATGTCGTGGTCCCGGTTCCGATGCATCGGCGGCGCTTGATGAAACGGCGCTATAATCAGGCCAATGTCCTCGCACGGGCAGTTTCCGCTCATCACGGAATCCCGGTCGATCCTTTCCTGCTAGAGAGAATCAAGTCGACGCCCACCCAGGTCAATCTGACCCGCAGTCAGCGTGCCTTGAACATGCAGGGCGCTTTCGCTGTGCCGGAAGCGGCGCGGCCGAAGGTCGAGGGCCGCGCCATCGTGCTTGTCGATGATGTGCTGACATCGGGCGCGACCCTCAATGCGGCGGCCCGCGTCCTGTTACGCCATCGGGCCGCGCGGGTCGATGTTCTCGTCTTTGCCCGCGTTTTATGAGGATAGGTCAGGCCGCGCCGGCAAGTTCTGGCGCAACTTTGAATTTCGCTTCCGTCTTGCTCCTGATTTCATCGACGCTCACGCCATCGGCAAGTTCGATCAGGGTCAGGCCGAGCCCATCCTCTTTCTCCACCGTGAAGACGCAGAGATCGGTGATGATGAGGTTGATGACGCCGGAGCCCGTCAGGGGCAGGGTGCAGCGATGGAGAATTTTGGGCTTGTCCTTCGCGCAATGTTCCATCACGACGACAACGCGCTTGACGCCCGCGACGAGATCCATCGCACCGCCCATACCCTTGATCATCTTGCCGGGAATCATCCAATTGGCGAGATCGCCGTTTTCGGCGACTTCCATCGCGCCGAGAATGGCGAGATCGATGTGACCGCCGCGAATCATCGCGAAACTTTCCGCCGAGGAGAAAAAGCTTGTCGTCGGCAGCGCCGTCACGGTTTGTTTGCCGGCATTGATGAGGTCGGCATCTTCTTCGCCTTCATAGGGGAAGGGACCCATGCCAAGCATGCCATTCTCGCTCTGCAGCTGGACATGCATCCCTTCCGGAATGAAATTGGAGACGAGCGTGGGAATGCCGATACCGAGATTGACGTAGAAACCGTCCTGCAATTCCTTCGCGGCGCGGGCGGCCATTTGATCGCGTGTCCATGCCATGGCGAATCTCTTCCTCAGGCTGCGGCGCGGGGCCGTGTCGTGCGTTTTTCGATTGGTTTGACGTAAGGGCCGCGGGCGACGAGGCGATGCACGTAAATACCGGGTGTGTGGATGTGATCCGGATCGATTTCACCCGCGGGCACGAGATGTTCCACCTCGGCGATCGTGATCCTGCCCGCAGTCGCCATCATCGGGTTGAAATTGCGCGCTGTCTCGCGATAGACGAGATTGCCTTCCGTATCGCCCTTATAGGCATGCACGATGGAAATATCGGCCGTCAGGCCCCGTTCCATGAGATAGGTCACGCCATCGAACTCTTTGGTTTCCTTGCCCTCGGCGATGAGTGTGCCGACACCGGTGCGTGTGTAGAAGGCAGGGATACCGGCGCCGCCAGCGCGGATACGTTCCGCCAGCGTGCCCTGCGGGTTGAATTCGAGTTCGAGCTCCCCCGAGAGATATTGTGTCTCGAAGAGCTTGTTTTCGCCTACATAGGAAGAGACCATCTTCTTGATCTGCCGTGTGGCGAGAAGAATGCCCAATCCATCGCCATCGACGCCGGCATTATTGGAAATGACAGTCAGTCCTGTCGCGCCGAGTTCCTTGATAGCGTCTATGAGGCTCTGTGGAACGCCGCAGAGCCCGAAACCGCCAGCCATCAATGTCTGACCGTCTTTCAAAATGTCGGCCAGGGCCGTCCGTGCATCGGGAAAAACCTTGTTCACGCGTTCCCCTTTCAATGGCCAGTTCGAAGGCACATGCGTATCATGCTGATGCAAAGCCGTCAGCGCGGAAAGGACTAGCCTTTCCGAAGGCCATAAATTTATGTCCGGGGCTTAGCCCTGACAAGACAGACGAAATACATGACGCGCTTGCGCATCTCTGACAATCGGAGGATGGGACGCGCCGTCACGATCTTCAGGCAGGATCGTGAATGGGTCTGATCAGGGGGTGAGCGGAGGACAGGCGAGCGGTGTGCCGGCATGTCTTTGTCTGTGCGTGGGAACGGCGCAGGCGGCAGGCTCCGGCGGCAGGGTGATCGGCAACGCCAGCCCATCAGCCCAATAACCTGGCATGAGAGGTGTGAAATCATCCCGGAAATCGGGGGAGATGCCGGTCATAAGATAGGCATTGTCCGCGAGGATCGACGAGGTCCTGCCCGAGGACGTGCCGCGACTATCGGCGGCCTGCGCGGAGATGGACGAGACCGCGATAAGGGCGAACAGCAGGCTGGTGGATTGGATGCGGATGAAGCGCAAGTGGGTCTCCATTCTTCCGGAATTGGATAGGATCGGCTTCGAATGCGTTTTGGCTGAACCATTCGCATTTCATTCTAAAACCAAGCTCAATGAGCATAACTCTTTCGGGGCGAACCCCTTGGAGGGCTAATTCCTTGGAGGCACTCCAGGATTTGGCTCCCCGCAATTGCGGGTGGGGGCTCGCAAGCCGGACCTCTTTGGCTCCAAAACGCGGGGATCAACAAAGTTTAGTGTAAGACGGTATATCGCAAAAGGGGCGACAGTCGCCGTAAACATTAAGAGAGAATAGCAATCGACGCAAAAATTATCCGGCTTATGGACGTGCTTTCACGAATTTGTTGACGGGTGCTGAAGGAAAAGAACCTGGTCGGGCCTTTTGAAAGGGAGAAAATGAACCGGTTGGACGCCGAGTCCGTGCGAGACAAAGAGCCTGCGCGGGACACCGAGACCATTCTTGTGACTGGCCTGGTTCAAGGGGTCGGCTTTCGCCCCTTCGTCTGGCGTCTAGCACATCGTTTACAGCTCGGTGGAATGGTCCGAAATGACGGCGATCATGTCGCAATCATCCTCCATGGTCCAAAGAATGCACGTGATGCCCTTGTGAGTGCCTTGCGTGATGAAGCGCCACCTCGCGCGCGCGTGGAAAAGGTCGTCCGGCTGGAGGCTCCGGCTCCTTCCGCTTTCTCGATAACGCCGGATTTCACGATCATGCCGAGCGGTGAGGGTGAAGTCAGTGCGGGCGTTGTTGCGGATCTCGCGATATGCCCGGCCTGTCTTGCCGAGATCGAAACGCCAGGGGCACGGCGCTATCATTATCCTTTCACCAATTGCACGGATTGTGGCCCGCGTTTTTCGATTCTCACGGCTCTGCCCTATGATCGCGCGCATACGACCATGGCGCCTTTCCAGCTCTGCTCTGATTGCGATAAGGATTATCACGACCCTTCCAACCTTCGCTTTCATGCCGAGCCGATCGCCTGCCCGCAATGCGGGCCGCAGCTGCGTTTTTGTTGCGGCAATGGCGTGGACAGTACGGGGGAGTCCGCGTTTGACGCCGCTGTTGCCCTCTTGCGCCGGGGCGGCATTCTCGCCCTGAAAGGGATCGGTGGCTATCATCTCGTCTGCGATGCGACTTCTGAATCGGCCGTGTCATTGTTGCGCCAGCGCAAAAGACGGCCGGCCAAACCTTTCGCGCTCATGCTGCGCGACCTCGCCATGGCCAAGAAAATCTGCGTCATCGGTCGGGAGGAAGCCGACGCACTCACTGGTCCTGTGGCTCCCATCCTGCTGGCGCGCAGGCGTGCGGGTGCAGATGCAGAATGGGTGCTTGCCGAGTCTGTCGCGCCCGGTCTCGACCATCTCGGTATCATGCTGCCCTATACGCCGCTCCATTATCTACTGATACGGGCCATGGGTCAGCCGCTCGTCATGAGCAGTGGCAATCGTTCGGGGTCGCCACAGGTCTTCGAGGATACGGCGGCCTTGAATGAGCTCGCCGGGATCGCCGATGGTTTTCTTTTGCATGATCGTGCGATCGCCCGGCGGCTCGATGATAGCGTTATGATGTATGCTGGCGGGCAAATCCGTGTATTGCGGCGTGGCCGCGGACTTGCGCCGCAACCTTTGACGTTGGCGCGGGAATTCAAGGATGTGCCGCCGATCCTCGCCATGGGCGGTGATCTCAAATCGGCCTTCTGCCTCCTGCAGAACGGCCGTGCGCTGCTGTCGCATTATATTGGCGATCTTGATGATCCGCGCAATCTTGCGGCGATGCGTGTGGCGCTCGATGATTACACGCATCTGTTCTCGCATCGGTCGGCGGCGATAGCGGTCGATCTTCATCCGGACTATCATTCAAGCAGGCTGGGGCGGGACATCGCGCGGGAGCGCGCATTGCCCGTGATCGAAATTCAGCACCATCACGCCCATATTGCTGCGGTCATGGCGGAACAGGGCCTGCCACCGGAAACCACACCCATCATCGGCATTGCGCTCGATGGCCTGGGCTATGGTGAGGACGGCACCTATTGGGGGGCGGAAATCCTCCTCTGCGACTATGTTTCAAGCCGGCGCCTTGCTCATTTGCGCCCCATGTCTCTGCCAGGAGGCGACCGGGCGAATCGTGAGCCCTGGCGTAATCTTCTTGTGGCACTCGATGATTGTTTTGGTACCGAGGATGACGGGGAAAATGTCACCCAGCAATTATATCGCGTGGGCCTCGCTGATCTTTTTGCAGACAAGCCGGTTGCTTCGCTCAGGGCCATGGTAAAGGCTGGGTTCAACACCCCGCGTGCCAGTTCCGCCGGGCGCCTTTTCGATGCGATGGCTGCCTTGTTGCGGATCGCACCACAGGTTCTTACCTTCGAAGGGGAAGCGGCGATGGCGCTAGAAACATTGGCCCGTATGGCCATGGATAGGCCTCGCCCGCTGCCTTTTGCAGTTGCAACGAGGGATGGCTGCGTGGAAATCGATACACGTCCGCTCTGGACCGAGTCCCTTGATCGGCTCCATGCAGGGGAAGGGCGTGCGCAGCTTGCTGCGGCTTTTCATGCAGGCCTCGCCGAGATTTTTGCGCGGGTCGCGGTGGAAGCCGCCTGTAAACATGGCGTCCGCCACATTGCCCTCTCTGGCGGAGTGATACAAAACCGGCTCTTGTTCGAACTACTTCTGGAGAGGTTGTCGCGCTTCGACTACACGCTTCTGACTGCGGCTGAGGCTCCGGTCAATGATGGGGGGCTTGCCCTGGGCCAGGCTGTTATTGCTGCGGTGCGTCAGAGGAAATTATCTGATTGAATGCCGTTATGCGGCAACAGGTTTTGCATAATGGCTTGGTCCCCGTCGAGAGAGCCGGGTGTGTGCGGAATGTTAAGCCAGAGTGTTCCGGATCTAGTCGAGATTACTCTACTCAGAATAGAGATGACATTCAAAAAGAGTTCACAATTGCCAGTCCTGTGCTATCATCACGGACCTTGAGGCGTCATGCGGCTAAAGGTCGATGTTTGAATTGACATCAGTGAATATGCAGATGACACGCGCCCGATTGGAGGATGCGTATTCGCAATTCGACTGTCTCTTCCATCGACGAGTGCCTGTAACGTGCAGGGAAGGCGAATATGACGAAGAAAAAGAAGAAAGACGACGAGACCTTGGCAGTCTCCGACCCTGCGGGTGCTGATGAGGGCAAATTACCGCGCAAACTCTATGAGCGGGAGCTAGCGCGTCTGCATGTTGAACTCGTGAAGCTGCAGGAATGGGTTGTCGCCAAGGGACTGAAGCTCTGCATTGTCTTCGAGGGCAGGGATGGAGCCGGCAAGGGCGGTGTCATCAAGGCCATCATGGAGCGGGTGAGCCCACGTATCTTTAATGTGATTGCGCTTCCCGCGCCGACCGAACGCGAAAAATCGCAGATGTACCTGCAGCGATATGTCGCTCATCTTCCGGCGGCCGGCGAGATCATGATATTCGATCGAAGCTGGTACAATAGGGCCGGTGTCGAGCGGGTGATGGGCTTTTGTGATGAAAGCGATGCCCAGAAATTCCTGAGGATGACACCGGCTTTCGAACATGCCATGGTCGATTCAGGTATCATTCTCCTGAAATATTGGCTGGAAGTCAGCGAAGAAGAACAGACGCGCCGCCTTGAATCGAGGATCAACGATGGGCGGAAAATCTGGAAATTATCTAAAATGGACCTCAAGTCCTATGCGCGCTGGTTCGATTATTCACGTGCACGCGATGAGATGTTCATCGCTACGGATACATCCTGGGCGCCCTGGTATGTCGTCAATTCGAATGACAAGAAGCGCGCACGTTTGAATATCATTTCGCATCTGTTGAAACATGTCCCCTACGAGGAACTGCCGCGCGAAAAGGTCAAGCTGCCAAAGCGCCAGGAGCCGGAGAATTACCGGGCGCCGGAATATACCTATCGTGCGGTGCCCGAGCTCGCATGGCCTGTGAAATAAGCGATTGTAATTGGAAGGAGCTATCGTGAGCGCGCCTTTGTGCGTGCTCTGATGCAACATCTAATTCTATGAAACCATTGATATAAAAATTGTTTCTTCCCATTCGGATTTGACATGGACGCCGGCAGTCATTGGTCCCGCTTTACGGGATTAATGACTGCGGCGGCTGTAAATCCTTTTCGTAGATCCGGTGGATTTTCCCAACCCTGCCTCCGATCATTTCGATCATGCGGCGCATGGCGCGATTTTCCTCGAGAACCCAGCCGCATTCAACTTCGCGCAGCTTGGTGATCTGTCCGCGTTTACGGATTTCTTCCAAAAAAGCCAGCATGACCGCACCACCTGTCGCCTTGCGATGGAGCGCGCGGCGCATGCCGAAAAGCGCGGTGCGCGCAGATTTGAACGTGTGACGACGCATACGCCAGATGAGTTTGAGGAAATTGGTCGGCAACAGGCGGCCGTCGAAATTCTCCACGAGTTCATAAAGATTGAGCAAAATCAGCCCGAAAGCCTGCGGCTTGCCGTCGAGCTCAATGACGAAGCCGCCTTCGGGCGGAATGACATATTTCAGCGCCGTCGCATTCGTCATCAATTCTTCGAGCGTTAGCGGTACGAAACCCCAATTTTCGGCCCAGGCGTCATTGAAAATATCGACGAAGATCGCGATCTCGGACCGGATGTTCTTCACGTCAAGGGGGCGTATGCGCAGTCGGTCGCGCCAGTCCGGATGGTCGCTGACGCTGGTCTTGTCGATATCGGCGAGTTCTGGTGTCGTATAGCAATAGGATAGGAGATCGCGCGCCTTGTGGTAATCGCGTGCCTCGACGAGCCGCTGCAGATAGGGTGGATGCCAGGGCACCATGAAGGTTGGCTCGATGGAAAAGCCCTGAATGAGGAGCCCGCATTCGGCATTGATCGAGGGGGAAAATGGCCCGTGAATCTTCACCATGCCGCGTTGGCGCAGCCAGTTTTCGGCCGTCTCAAGCAATGCGTCGACCACGGCCTGATCCTCGATCGCGTCGAGACAGCCGAATTGTCCGCGCGAGGCGCCATTCGGCGTAAAATCCTCGTGGTAGACATGGGCATAGATACGCCCAACCCATTGCCCGTCACGACGGGCGAGCCAGGTTTGGGAATCGACCAGCTTGAAATGGGGATTGAAATATTTGCCGTAGAAGGTCCAGCGTTCGACGTCGAGCGCCGCCTTGAATCCGGGCAATCCTTTATAAAGAACGCGTGGAAGCCGGCAGAAAGTCAGGAAGCGCATCAGCCCGTCGACGGGAACGATCTCGATCATATCCCAAACCTCAAAGCGCACTCCTTGCTAGGGCCGGTCGCCCGGATTTGAAGGAAACCGATCGTCTCCCCTCCTACTATGCGGATCGAAAGGACCGAGCGACGAAGGGGCGGCAACAATGCCGTCAGCTTTCTCTAAGCATTATTTCTGCCTGAACGCCACTGTCCTTCGGTTTTTCCCGGAGGCAGCAATCGAGCCTCCTTCTCTCGGGAAAGGACGATTTCGTTTTACATTCTGTTTCGTCTTCTCGGTCAATTTATTTTCTGTGTCGTGGAAAAGCCACGTCCTACTGATCAGTCTCTTTCCGCTTTTTGGAAAGAATGATTCCAAACTTTCCGGGCAAGTGTCGATCGAGTTTTATAAGTCATTGAATTTCATTGAGCGTTTCTGTGGTACGGCGCTTGATATTCATGCGGAGTCCTGGCTGCATCCTGTCGACGAATCGCTCTGGACTGCAATTGCCTGAAAAGGCACCGATTTTAGTGGAGCGGATCGAGGCTGCCGAATCTGCTCCAGGTACATTTGCGGAGGGGATTGGCACCGGCCAATTCCAAAATTCGCCTTTTTGAAAGGAATGCGCCATCCATGGCCGCACTCGAAACATTCTA
Organism: Beijerinckia mobilis; assembly: GCF_000745425.1. GTDB lineage: Bacteria > Pseudomonadota > Alphaproteobacteria > Rhizobiales > Beijerinckiaceae > Beijerinckia > Beijerinckia mobilis. Next base: position 55,641 of record NZ_JQJH01000021.1, on the reverse strand, counting down.
TGAGGTGATGCGCAGGCAGGGCATTACGCGCCGGTCCTTCGTCAAATATTGTTCCCTGACCGCGGCGGCTCTGGGGCTCGGACCTGAATTCATTCCGCAGATTGCCCATGCCATGGAAACCAAGCCGCGCACGCCGGTCTTGTGGCTGCATGGGCTTGAATGCACCTGCTGCTCGGAAAGCTTCATCCGTTCCGCGCATCCGCTCGTCAAGGATGTCGTCCTGTCGATGATTTCGCTCGATTACGACGATACTCTGATGGCCTCGGCGGGCCATCAGGCGGAGGCCATCCTCGACGAGGTCATGGAGAAATACCGCGGCAATTACATTCTCGCCGTTGAAGGCAACCCGCCGCTGAACGAAGATGGCATGTATTGCATCATCGGTGGCCGCCCCTTCGTCGATCAGTTGAAACGCGTCGCGAAGGACGCCAAGGCGATTATTTCCTGGGGCTCCTGCGCTTCCTATGGATGCGTGCAGGCGGCGGCGCCCAATCCGACGGCGGCGACGCCTGTTCACAAAGTTGTGTTGGATAAGCCCATCATCAAGGTGCCGGGCTGCCCGCCGATCGCCGAAGTTATGACCGGCGTCATCACCTACATGCTGACTTTCGACCGCATTCCGGAACTCGACCGGCAGGGCCGGCCGAAGATGTTCTATTCCCAGCGCATTCACGACAAATGCTACCGGCGCCCGCATTTCGACGCCGGCCAATATGTCGAGGCCTTCGACGATGAGGGCGCGCGCAAGGGTTATTGCCTCTACAAGGTCGGCTGCAAGGGGCCGACCACCTATAATGCCTGTTCGACGACACGCTGGAACGATGGTGTTTCCTTCCCGATCCAGTCCGGCCATGGCTGTATCGGCTGTTCCGAGGATGGTTTCTGGGACAAGGGTTCCTGGTATGCCCGGCTCAAGGATGTGAGCGGTTTCGGTATCGAGGCCAGCGCCGACCGGATCGGCATGACTGCCGCCGGAGTCGTTGGAGCGGGTCTTGCGGTTCACGCCGCCATCAGCGCCTTGAAGCGCGCGCGTTACAAAGGGGATGACGTTTAATGACTGTGCAGACGCCGAACGGGTTTACCCTGGACAATTCCGGCAGGCGCATCGTCGTCGATCCTCTGACTCGCATCGAAGGCCACATGCGGTGCGAAGTGAATGTGGATGCCGACAATGTGATCCGCAACGCGGTTTCCACCGGCACCATGTGGCGCGGGCTGGAAGTCATCCTCAAGGGGCGCGATCCGCGTGATGCCTGGGCCTTCGTCGAACGGATCTGCGGCGTATGCACCGGCTGTCATGCGCTCGCCTCGGTCCGCGCGGTCGAGGATGCACTCGACATCCGTATTCCCTATAATGCCTTTCTGATCCGCCAGATCATGGCCAAGGTGCTCGCCTGGCATGATCATGTCGTGCATTTCTATCATTTGCATGCGCTCGACTGGGTCAATCCGGTGAACGCCCTGAAGGCTGATCCGCGCGCGACATCGGCCTTGCAGCAATCGATTTCCCCCAATCATCCGCTTTCCTCGCCCGGCTATTTCCGCGACGTGCAGAACCGGCTGAAGAAATTCGTCGAGAGTGGGCAACTCGGTATCTTCAAGAACGGCTATTGGGACAGCGCGGCCTATCTCCTGCCGCCCGAAGCCGATCTGATGGCGGTGACCCATTATCTGGAGGCGCTCGATTTCCAGAAGGAAATCGTGAAGATCCACACGATCTTCGGCGGCAAGAATCCGCATCCGAACTATCTCGTCGGTGGTGTTCCCTGCGCCATCAATATGGAAGGCGATATGGCGGCGGGCGCGCCCCTGAACATGGAGCGTCTGAATTTCGTCAAGCAGAAGATCGACGAAGCCTTCGAGTTTTCCAAAAACGTCTATGTGCCGGACGTCATCGCCATCGGGAGCTTCTACAAGAACTGGCTTTATGGCGGCGGCCTTTCGGCAACCAATGTTCTCGATTACGGCGATTATCCGACGTCGCAGGACGACAAATCCAGCGACCGTCTGCCAGGCGGCGTGATCCTGGACGGCAAATGGGAGGAAATTCTTCCCGTCGATCCGCGCAATCCCGAAGAGGTGCAGGAATTCGTCACCCATAGCTGGTATACCTATGGCGGCGGCCGCGAGGATATCGGCCTGCATCCCTGGGACGGCGTGACCGATTCACATTTCGAGCTCGGAGCGGGCACCAAAGGCACGCGCACCAATATTGAAGAGATCGACGAAAACGCCAAATATTCCTGGGTCAAGTCTCCGCGCTGGCGCGGCAATGCCTGCGAGGTCGGTCCGCTTTCGCGCTACATTCTCGCCTACGCCAAGAATGTTCCCTATGTGAAGGCGCAGGTCGACGATGCGCTCGACCAGTTTAACCATCTCGCCGGCACCAGCCTGACGGCGCGGCAGGCTCTGCCGACTACGATCGGCCGCACGCTCGCCCGTGCGCTCGAAGCGCATTATTGCGCGCAGATGATGGTTGACGATTACGATGCGCTGATCGCCAATATCCGCAATGGCGATCTCGCGACCGCCAATGTGGCCAAATGGGATCCGGCGACCTGGCCGAAGGAGGCCAAGGGCGTCGGTCTTGTCGCCGCGCCGCGCGGCGGGCTTGGCCACTGGATCAAGATCCGCGACGGGCGCATCGAGAATTATCAATGCGTCGTTCCTTCCACATGGAACAGCGGCCCGCGAGACGCCAAGGGCAATATCGGCGCCTTCGAGGCCTCCCTCCTTGGGACGCCCATGGTCAATCCGGAACAGCCCGTTGAAATTCTGCGCACGCTGCATTCCTTCGACCCGTGCATGGCCTGTGCGACCCATGTGATGTCGCCCGATGGCGCGGAACTCGCCCGCGTCACGATCCGCTGAGGGACGCCCAGATGGCTGCATCGAAACCGGCACATATGCTCCGCGATGAAGATCTCGTCGGCACCAATCTGGAAGGGCTCAAAGCCGCGCCGCTGCGGGCGCGGAGGGTCACCTCGGTCTATGTCTATGAGGCGCCGGTGCGTCTGTGGCACTGGACCAATGCGGGGGCGATCGTCGTCCTCGCCATCACCGGCTTTCTGATCGGAGCACCGCCCTCCACTTTGGCCGGTGAGGCTTCGGCCCATTTCCAGATGGGCTGGATCCGGTATCTGCATTTCGCGGCTGCCTGGATCTTTGCTGTTGGATTTCTCGGCCGCGTGATCTGGGCCTTTTTCGGCAATATCTATTCGCGCGAATTGTTCTATGTGCCGGTCTGGAAGCTTTCCTTCTGGCGGGAGCTTTGGGAAGAGGTTCTCGTTTACGCCTTCGTCAAGAAATACGCACGTAAGTTCATCGGCCATAATGCGTTGGCGCAGTTGACGATCTTCCTGTGCTTCACCCTCACAGGGTTATTTATGATCGCCACCGGTTTCGCGCTTTATTCGGACGGAACCGGGATCGACAGCTGGGAGGGACGCCTCTTCGGCTGGGTCATGCCTCTTCTCGGCGGCAATCTCGCCACCCATTTCTGGCATCATATCGGAATGTGGGTGATCATTCTGTTCGTGATAATCCATGTCTATACCGTTACGCGGGAAGACATTTCTTCACGGCAGACACTGATTTCCGCCATGATCAATGGCTATCGTAACTTTCGTGACGACAGCCGGGATTGAGGGCCGTCTCCGCGTTCAAAGGCATTCTTTTTCCGCACCCTGTGTAGTTTCATTTATAAATCAACGCGCCCCGGTTTTTGACCGGCGGCGCGTTTTCCTTTATCTGAAAAAGTTCTTGTCAGGTGCGAGCCCGGTTTCGCGCGGAAGGCCGTGCTTTCGAAAGCCTCCTCGCCCTATTTCGGACATAATTCGTTCATGTTTCCTGATCCGCTGACCGATCTAGCGTCAAACGATACGACGATCCTGGTTCTGGGCATCGGCAATATTCTCTGGGCCGATGAGGGTTTTGGGGTCCGGGTCGTCGAATGTCTCGCGCGGGATTATGTCTGGCCTGCTTCCGTGCGGCTGATGGACGGCGGGACGCAAGGTCTGTTTCTGCTTCCCTATCTCGAAAATCTGGCGGGTCTCATCATTGTCGATGCGATCGATTTCGGCCTGCCACCGGCGACCATCCACGAAGTCCATGGCGCGGATGTGCCGGCGACCATCGGTGCCAGAAAGATGAGCCTGCACCAGACCGGCTTTCAGGAAGTTCTCGCCTTGCTTGATTTGCGCGGCTGCTCCCCGCGCCGCCTGTCGCTCGTCGGTGTCCAGCCGGTGACACTCGACGATTATGGCGGGGGCCTGACGCCTGCCGTCGCCGCGCTGGTGGAAAAGGTTGGCCTGCGCGTTCTCGATCTCCTCCGGCAGGATTACGGCCTCGACATCGCCCCGGTCGAGCTGGGTCAGCAACTGCCCGGCCTGATGGCCGAGGCGGTGACACAGGCGGCTTATGAAAGCGGTCGGCCGGATGCCGAGACCGCCTGCCGTCATGGCGACGAACGCCTTCTCGCCCGTTTGAAGGATGCATCCTGATGTGTATCGGCATTCCCATGCGTATCGTTGCGATCGACGGGGAAACTGCGCATTGTGTGTGCGAGGGGCGCGACGAAAGGGTCGATCTCGCGCTGGTGCCGGAGGCGCGGGCAGGAGACGAGATTTTGGTGTTTCAAGGCCTGGCGCGCCAGCTTCTCGATACGCGGCAGGCGGAACAGATCCGGGCGGCTCTGCAGGCTCTGGCGGCGATCGGCAATGGGCCGGGTGTCGGCGATAGCGATGCCGTCGCTGCCGGTTTCGCCGATCTCATCGGGCGCGAACCCAGTTTGCCGCCACATCTCGAAGCCGCGCGCGCCGCCGGCCTGAAGGAGGGTTGATGTCCATCGTGGAAACCACGCCTCTGTTGCTCCGGCTTGTGGAAGAGCGCGGCGTTCCGGTCGTGGAAAGCGGCTTGGCGTCCGGTCTCACTCTTCTCTTTTTGCCGAACCATGAGCGCCAGCATCTGGAAACGGCGGATATTGCCGTCATTCTGCCCGATCTCGTAGGTATCTGCCGCAAGATCCTCGCCGACCGGCTGGTGATCGAACCCGCCATCGCCAGCGCCGCCTTCGAGGCACGGCTCGTCGGTGAAATCGAGGGTCTGACGCTTCCCGCCCTTGTGGTGATGCAGGGGAACCAGCCTGTCGGATCGATTGCGCGCATGCGCGACTGGGCCGATTATCTCGCCCGTTTCGAGGCCATTCTCGCCCCGCTCATCGTGTCCCACTGAGCTGCCGCCACGAGGTCCATCATGCCTGCATCTTTCGCCATGCCTCCTGCCGGTTTTGGCCCCGGTTCGCAGCCGCAGACCGATGAGGACGGGTTGCAATATCTGGCCATGCCGTCCGGCGTGATGACCTATTCGCCGCATTTGCCGGAGGTCGCGGATCCGCTCGCGGCGGGGCGGGCAAGCCAGTTTCTGCGGCAAATATCGGCGGGCGCGGCGGGATGGACGGCAAAGGACTCGATCACCATGGACCTCAGCGTGCTCGATGCGGCGGCGCGGGCCATCGTCGATGATGCCTTGGGTGAGGGGGAAGTCTCGATCCTGATGGAGGATGGCGCGGGCCGGATCGAGGTTCAGGAGACGGTTTTCGCTGGTCTCTGGTTCGTGCGCACACTTCCCGCGACGCCGGGCGTGTCGCCGCGCGAAGAGGTAGAGGTTGCGGCTTTTCCCACTTCTGTCCTGGCGCGGGCTTTCGCGGAGCGGGCGCTGCAAGATGTGACTGCCGCATCGCAGCCGCCGGGTCTCATCAATGCGCCGGCGATCCTGACGGAATTGGCCGAACACAGCACGGCCTGGCAGCCGGGGCAACCGCCGCATAGTATCAATCTCACCCTTTTGCCGCATACGCTGGAAGATCTTGCCTTCATCGATCAGACACTCGGCGAGGGCCGCGTCCGCATCCTTTCTCGCGGTTACGGCAATTGCCGCATCGAGGCGGCGGCGACTCCGCAGGTCTGGCGAGTCCGTTTTTTCAATTCCATGGATACATTGATCCTCGACATGATCGAGGTCGTCGATGTGCCGGAAGTCGCCTGCGCGGCGCCCGAGGATCTTGCAGATTCCGCGTCGCGTCTCGCCGAGATCTGCGATTTGCTCGACGAAGAATCCCGCGTTGCCGGCGAGGCGCATCCATGAGCATGGCGGGCGGCGCAGGAAGGCGGTTCGAGGGGTCCTATCTTGGCGATGCGGCGCGTCTGCCGGCGGATGCCGTGCTTGAATGCAAGATCTGCTGGCATGTTTATGATCCCTCAGTCGGCTGCGAGACATGGCAGATTCCTCCCGGCACCGCCTTCCGGGATCTGCCGGATCATTGGCGCTGTCCGGTGTGCGATGGCGCGCGCGAGCAATTCATGGTGGTTTCCGCCCTCGCGCCACAGGGGGGCACAGGTGCGTCCGCAGCAGCCGTAAATCCCTCCAAGGTGGAGGAACCGCTGGAGCAAGCCGCGCGCGCATGGCCGGTGCGGATGGAAGCTTTGTTCAAGGAGATTCATTCCGGACAGATGCGTGGCCTGCCGTTTCTCAACGAGGCGCTCGCCGTCAAGGCGGTCGGCTTTCGCCCCTATGAAGGCCTTTTGCTTGGTGTCCTGATCACGCCCTGGTTCATGAATCTCATTCTGGCACCAGGGCCGGATCAGGATTGGTCGGCTCTCCCTTCCGGCGGCAAGGAACGGATTTCCTTTCCGTCCGGTGTCTATGAATTTACTTATGTGAACCGCGCGCAGGACAATCGCGGCAAGACCGGGCTCGATCTTGCGCCTTACAAGGCCTGTTCTTTATTTTCTCCCATGGCCGAATTCTCCACAATGGTGCAGGCGGTCGAAACCGCAGAGGCGGTCTTGACGGTGCTGTTCGATGCTTCGCTGTGTCCGCCACAGCGGGAGGCAGCACGGCCGCAAGGGGTGACAGAGCAGGAGGGGGAAGCGCAATCCCGGCCCGAGGATCCCGATCGGCGCAGCCTTTTGTTCGGGCGTCCGCAGAAGCCCACGGAAGATCTGGAATGATCGGCACTTTGACGATCATTCCGCCGGAAGAGGGAACACACTGGCGCATCGTGCCGCGTGAGACGGCGGATGCGGCACAGCTCTGCCTCGGCCTGACAGCGGAAGAGGTCGTGCGCCGAGTCTCCAGTGTGTTCAGCCTGTGCGGCGCCGCCCATGCGGAAGCAGCCTCCGTCGCGCTCGGGCTCAAAGCGCCGCTGCCTATGCCCTCACCTTCGATGCGGCGAGAAATTCTTCGGGATCATGCGCTCGCGCTGTTGCTGGACCTGCCACCTATTCTCGGCATGGCACCGGCGCGGGACGCGCTTGCAGCGCTTCTGCGTTTGGAGCGGCAGGAACCCGACGTTGCCGCGGCGCGGCGTCTCCTGACCGGAACAGAGGCCGATATTGGCGCTTTCACGCGCTCCGATCTGGACCTTTGGCTGGCGGATGCGCAAAAGCCTGAAGGGCCTGTTGTGGCGCGCGCGCTTGCCCATATCAGGCGGGAGATTGATCCCGGCTTCGGGCGCGCGGAACTGCCGCCGCTCGGGGCCGATGATATTCACGCTGCTTTGATACCGGACGCGCGATCATCGCATCCCAACGCCCCCGCGCGCTGCGAGGCGACGATCCTTGGCGATCTTGCGACACGCCCCCTGATGCAGGACCTTTTGCGGAGCGAGGGGGCGAGCCTGTTCGTGCGGCTCCTGGCGCGGCTGCTGGATCTTCTCGATTGCCTTTGTCCTTCCGATGATACGGGCAGAGGCTATCGGCTTCCATCCATTGGCAAAGGCATTGGGCTCGCGCGGGCGGCGCGTGGCCTTCTGGTCCATCAGGCCGAAATCCTCAAGGGACGGATCGCCGCCTACAGGATCCTTTCGCCGACTTTCTGGAATCTGCAGCCGCTGGGCCTGCTCGAACGGATGTTCGTGAGCCTGCCCGCCGGTTGCAATCGCTTCATGCTGGCGCAATTGGTCGTAACCTGCGTCAACCCTTGTGTTCCTGTTACCTTTGTCCCCGTCACAGTCGCGCGAGGCTAGGGACATGCACGAACTCTCCCTTTGCGAAAGCGTGGTGGATGTGATCCTCGAAAATGCGCGCTTGCATGATTTTCGTCAGGTGCGCCGGGTGAGATTGAGCATAGGCCGTTTCGCCGGGGTCGAGACGGCGGCCCTGCGGTTCAGTTTTGATGTCGTTGTGCGTGGCACTTTGGTCGAAGGGGCGGAGCTCGATCTCGTGGACGAACCGGGCACAGCCTGGTGTTTCGATTGCGGTGAGACCGTGACTCTGGCGGACCGTCTGGATCCATGCCCGCGTTGCGGTGGAACGCGGCTGCATCCGAACGGGGGAATGGATGTGGCGATCAAGGATCTGGAGGTAGTCTGATGTGCACGACATGCGGATGCGGCGCGGGCGAGACGCGGATCAACGGCAGTGCCGGGCATGATCACCATGCCCATGATCACGGCGAAAGCCATGCGCACGGCCATGATCATGCAAACGATCATGCCCATACCCATGATCACACACATGGCCCCTCATCCGGGCAGGTTGGTGACGTTCTCGATTATGGCGCGGGTCCCGCGCGGGCGCATGCGCCGGGCCTCAGCCAGGCGCGCATGATTGAGATCGAACAGAATATCCTGTCCAAAAACAATGGCCTCGCCTCCACAAACCGCACGCGTCTGCGCCGTGAGGGTGTGCTGGCGCTCAATCTTCTTGCAGGTCCAGGCGCCGGCAAGACGACGCTTCTCGTTGAGACCTTGCGCCGGCTTGGCGGTGCGCTTCCCGCCGCCGTGATCGAGGGCGATCAGGAGACCAGCAATGATGCCGAGCGGATCCGCGCGACCGGCGTGCCGGCGATCCAGATCAACACCGGCAAGGGCTGTCATCTCGACGCGCATATGGTTGGCCATGCGCTCGATCATCTCTCCCTTACCATGGGTGGTCTGCTCTTCATCGAGAATGTTGGGAATCTCGTCTGCCCGGCGGCTTTCGATCTCGGCGAGCGGCGGCGCGTCACTTTGCTCTCGGTGACCGAGGGCGAGGACAAGCCGCTCAAATATCCGGATATTTTCCAGGATGCCGATCTCGTTCTGCTGACCAAGGCGGATCTGCTGCCGCATCTCGATGTCGATCTTGCGCTTCTGCGTGCCAATGTGGAGCGGATCGCGCCCAAGGCGGCCGTCATTGAACTCTCGACGCGCTCGGGCGGGGGCATGGAGCAATGGCTCGATTGGCTGCGTGCCGAGCGCCGTTCGTTGTTGCAGGAACTTGCTGGAGAGGCCGAGTCCCGCGCGGCGTCTCTGCGCGCGGCGGAATAGAATGACGACGGGACGGGACCTGGGGATGGATCTGCCTTCCATCCTGATCGTCGAGGCCGAGCGCGCAGGCGCTGATATGATGGCGCAAATTCTCGGCGAGGAATTCGATGTGCATGTTGCGGCGAGTGGCGAGATGGCCTTCGCAATCCTCAACACGCAATGGATACAGGCGGTCTTCTGCAATCAGCAGCTTCCCGATGATAGCGGAGTCACAATTCTCGCGGAGGTGCGCTGGCGATGGCCGGACATCGTGCGGCTTCTCCTGACCGAATATACAGAACCGCATGCAATGGTTGCGGCGATCGACGAGGCCGGCATCTATCACTACATTCAAAAGCCGTGGCATCCCGATCAGCTCATGCTCGCGGCGCGCAATGCGACGCGCCTGTTTGCTATGCAGCGCGAACATGACAGGCTCAAGCTGGAATTGCGGCTGGCGCGGCCCGCTGCCGAGAAGCGGATCCTGTTCGAACGCGCCTTCGAACGCGATCACGCCCATTTCGAGAAGCTCGTGCGTCGGCAGGACAGCCCGCTGAATGAAATCTGCCGTCAGGCCGCGAAGGCTGCGACTTTTGATATTCCGGTCCTCATCCAGGGTGAAACCGGTACCGGCAAGGAATTGCTGGCGCAGGCTATTCATTATGCGAGCCAAAGGTCGCTCGGACCATTCCTCGCCGTTAATTGTGGTGCGATACCGGATACGCTGCTCGAATCCGAATTGTTCGGCCACAGAAAGGGGTCTTTTACAGGCGCCCATGCCAACCGGCGCGGCCTTCTGGAAGAAGCTGACGGCGGCACTTTGCTGCTCGATGAGATCGGCGATATTTCTCCGGCCTTTCAGGTCAAGCTCCTGCGCTTCCTACAGGAGGGCGAAATTCGCGCGGTTGGTGCCAACGAGGCGAAAAAGGTCAATGTGCGGATCCTTTCCGCCACCCATCGGGATTTGCATGCCGAGGTGCAGGAAGGCCGTTTCCGCGAGGATCTCTATTACCGCCTCGCCGCCATGACATTATGGATGCCGCCCCTGCGACAGCGGCGCGGCGATATCGGCGTCCTTGCCGATCACCTTCTCGATACGCTGTCCGCGCAACACGGACGCCATGTGCACGGGTTCACGCAGGAAGCCCTTGATTGCCTCTCGGCCTATGACTGGCCCGGCAATATCCGCGAATTGCAGAATGAAATTCTGCGCATGCTCGTGCTGACGGAACATGACCGGCTCGGCGCCGATCTGTTGTCGCCGGGCGTCCTGCACCGTGTGGCGGCGGCACGCGGGCGGGACGATGCGAATAGCGCCTTGGGCTCGCTGGCGGCTCAAAGAGACATGGATATGATTTCACTCCAATCCGAGGGCCCCTTGCAGGCGCGGATCGAACGGATCGAGGCACGCATTCTTTTGGAAACGATCGTGCGATGCCGTTGGAACAAGAGCCGTGCGGCGAAGGAACTCGGCCTCTCTCGCGTCGGGTTGCGGGCCAAACTGGATCGCTATGGCATCGCGCCCGATGCCGAGCGGGAGACGATCCAATAGAGCATCGCTTGAGGCGATGCGGGCTATTTTGCGAAGGCGCCGGAATTCCGAAACGGGGATTGTCGTGCGCTTCGGGATGATGGGAGAACCCGATGTGTCTTGGAATTCCCGGCCGGGTTTCAGCCGTTCTCGATGAAGCCAATGGGCTGGTCGAGGTCGAGGTTTCCGGTGTCCGCCGTGCCGTCGATGCCGTCTGCGTGGCCGATCCGGATGCGCCGCTCTCCGCCCTGATCGGAACCTGGGTGCTTGTGCATGTGGGTTTTGCCATGAGCCGGATCGACGAGGCCGAGGCGATGAACACTCTGCGCCTTCTGGCCGAAATCGGCGAACTCGATGCCGAGGTCTCCGCCATGCAGGGTATGGAGACGCGCGCATGAATGGCACATTGCGTTTCATCGACGAGTTTCGCGATCCCGCTTTGGCCGAAAATCTGTTTGCGGAAATCGCCGTAACGGCTGCGCGGATCGCCGCCGGCCGCGACCGTCCCGTCACCATTATGGAGGTCTGCGGCGGCCATACGCATACGATTTTTCGCTATGCGCTCGAAGCCCGTATGCCGGAGACGATCCAATTCGCGCATGGGCCGGGTTGCCCTGTTTGCGTTCTGCCGCGTGGCCGTGTCGATGATGCGATCGCCATTGCCCGCCATAAGGAAGTGATCTTCACGACATTCGGCGATGCCATGCGGGTGCCGGGGGCGCAGGGCAGTCTCATTCAGGCGCGCGCGGCGGGTGCCGATATCCGCCTTGTCTATTCACCGCTTGACGCACTGGCGCTTGCAAAGGCCAATCCGGACAGAGAAGTGGTGTTTTTCGCGCTGGGTTTTGAGACGACCATGCCCTCGACAGCGCTCACAATCCTGCGGGCAGCGCGGAGCAATATCAAGAATTTCTCTCTGCTCTGCCATCACATCACAATCATTCCGACCTTGCGGGCTTTGCTGGAACAGCCGGATTTTCCAGTGGATGGTTTCATCGGTCCGGGCCATGTGGCCATGGTCATCGGCACAAGGCCGTTTCAGTTCCTGCCCGAGGAATTCGGCCAGCCTCTCGTTGTCTCCGGTTTCGAACCGCTCGACATTCTGCAATCGCTCCTGATGGTCCTGCGGCAGATTGAGACAGGCAAGCCGCAGGTCGAAAATCAATACAGACGTGTCGTTCCCGAAGACGGCAATAAAGCAGCCATGGCGGCGGTGGCGGAAGTGTATGAGACGCGGCCCGAATGCGAATGGCGCGGGCTTGGGACCATCGCTGAATCCGGCGTGCGCCTCGCCCCGGCGTGGGAGGTCTATGACGCAGAAAAGCGTTTCGATCTGACATTGCACCAGGCGCCGGATCCGGAAGGCTGCCGCTGTAATGATGTACTTGTCGGCCGCATACGCCCGTGGGATTGCGCCGCCTTCGGCACAATTTGCACACCGGAAAATCCGCTCGGCGCACTCATGGTGTCTTCCGAAGGGGCTTGCGCGGCCTATTATCAATATCAAGGCATGAAAAGAGCAGGGTGACGATGAATGATCCCATTGCCGGTATCGGATCCGGCGGACGCGTCACGCTGGCGCATGGCGGCGGCACGGCGATGCGCGATCTCATCGAACGTCTGTTTCTTGCCTCCTTCCATCCGCAGGGTTTTCCCGTGCAGGAGGATCAGGCGCGTTTCGATCTCGCGGCTCTTGCCGGTCACGGTGATCGTCTTGCCTTCACCACCGATAGTTTCGTCGTCGAGCCGCTGGAATTTGCCGGCGGCGATATCGGCAAGCTTGCTGTCTGCGGGACGCTGAATGATCTGGCTGTTGGCGGGGCACGGCCGGTCGCGCTCTCGGCGGCTTTCATCATCGAGGAAGGGCTGGAACTCGAGACTTTGCGCCGTATCGTGACGTCGATGGCCTCGCAAGCCGCTGCGGCCGGGGTTTCAATCGTTACCGGCGATACGAAAGTAGTACCGCGTGGTGCCTGCGACCGATTATTCATCACCACGACTGGTATCGGTGTCATTGCGGAAGCGCATCATGTCAGCATTGCCGCCGCGCGCCCGGGTGACGTGATCCTTGTCAATGGCCCTTTGGGCGATCATGGCGCGGCGATCCTGTGTGCGCGCGGAGATCTCGCGCTCGGTGTCAGCATCGAAAGCGATTGTGCGCCGCTGCATGATCTCGCCGCGACCTTGCTTGCGGCCGTGCCGCAGGTTCGTGCGATGAGGGATGCGACGCGCGGCGGTCTTGCCGGTGTCCTCACCGAACTTGCCGAGGCGAGCAGGGTCGCGGTGACGATTGAGGAAAAGGCTCTGCCGTTGCGGCCGGAAGTGGCCGGCCTGTGCGAAATTCTCGGCCTCGATCCGCTTTATCTCGCCAATGAGGGGAAACTTGTCGCCGTTGTGCCGCAGGAGGCCGCCGAAGTGGCTTTGGCGGCGCTACGGGCGCATCCCCTTGGAGCGGGGGCCGCGATCATCGGCAGGGTCGCTGATGCGGGCAGAGCAGGGGATGTCACTCTGCTTAACCGGTTCGGCGGGCATCGTGCCGTGACCATGCCCGCCGGAGAACAATTGCCGCGTATCTGCTGAAAGGATCAGCCGATCTCGATAATCAGCGGTTCGAGGCCGGAAATCGTCGCCTCGATCTTGTCACCCTTGACGACGGGGCCGACACCCGCCGGGGTGCCGGTGAAAATCAGGTCGCCCGGCATGATCTCGACCTGTTTCGACAGATAATGCACGATATGCGGCACATCCCAGATCATTTCGGAGACGTCGGCGTTCTGCCGCAGCTCGCCATTGACCTTGAGCTGGATTTTGCCCTTTGTGATGATGCCCGTATACATTTCCGGGCTGATCGAGGAGCAGGGCGCCGAGAAATCGAAAGCCTTGGACATTTCCCACGGCCGGCCCTTGGCCTTGAGTTCGCGCTGCACGTCGCGCTTCGTCATGTCGAGGCCGACGGCATAGCCGAAGATCATGTCATTGACCTTTTCCGGCGGAATGTCCTTGCCGCCCATATTGAGCGCGACGACGAGTTCGACCTCATGCTGCAGATCATTGGTGCCCGGCGGATAGGGCATGGTCTCGCCATTCTGCAAAATCGCCGCCGGCGGCTTCATGAAGAAGAAGGGCTCCTCATCTCCTCCAGCACCCATTTCCTTGGCGTGATCGCGGTAATTCTGGCCGACACAGAAAATGCGGCGGACGGGGAACGGCCGTGTCGACATGGAGAGAAGCGAGACGATCTCGGCTTCGGCGAAGGCGTAATCACCCATGGGGTTTGACCTCGACGTGAATTTTGCCGGGCTCGCTCCGGCGGATTAATACCAAGGCTCATTGAGCGGGCGTCATTGAGATTTGGCCCCCGCGAGTGCGGAGCGGCGGCTTTCCGCCGGATCTCATTGGCCACGATCAGTGTGTGATCAATGAGTCTCGATCTAAGGCAAAGCAAGCGCCTTGCCACGGGGAGAGGATTGACTTTGCCGCTATTCCACATCCAGCGGTTCGGTTCCACTGGGGCGGCCATCAGCGCCAAAGGTGATCTTCTCGATGCGCTGCTCGGCGCTTTTGAGCAGGGCCTCGCAATGTTTCTTCAAGGCTTCGCCGCGCTCGTAGATGCGGATCGATTCCTCGAGCGGCACCGCTCCCCTTTCGAGTTCGTCGACGATTTTCTCGAGTTCGGCCATGGCGCGCTCGAAGGGCAGGGCGGCAATATCGGCATTGGCTTCGGACAAGGAGAGGTTTCTCCGTTTGGGGGCTGATTCCAAATCCCGATGCGCATCATTCATCAAGATTTGCCCCCGCGATTGCGGGGTGATGGTTTCTTGCCGGACCTCGTTGTCACGGCAAGTTGTGAGCAACAAGGGAAGTAGGGGGAGCAGCCGAGCGAAGCAGGTCTTCCCGATGCATCGAATTCTTTATAGAGACTCGATCACCCGAGGCAAGGCGCGGGATGCCGGAACCAGGATGCTGGAACCAGTTGGAGGGGCTTTGATGCGGTGGCGCGGGATCAACCATGTGGAATTTTCAGTGCTCGACTATGAGCAATCCATCGCCTTTTACGATCGCATGTTCGGCTGGCTCGGCTACAAGAGTTTCTGGACGCTCGATATCGGTTATCACTCGACCTATTACATGGCACGTTTCCCGTTTCCCCACAGCTATATCGGCTTTCAGCCGGCAAGGAGCGGTGGCAAACTGGATCATGCAGCGCAGGCGGTCGGTATTCACCATATCGCGCTTTGGGCGCGTAACCGGAAGGAGGTCGATCGTTTCCACGATGATTTCCTGATTGCCAATACGGTTCCCGTAACCGATCCGCCGCGTGAATATCCGGTTTATGCGCCTGGCTATTATGCGGTGTTTTTCGACGATCCTATCAACGGCTTGCATTGGGAACTGGCGCATATTCCCATGCTGCCGAGCCCTGCCGCCGTCTTGCGGTTTCGGCGTGCCTTGGCAAATGAACGCGCCAACCATCCTGAATGGCGGCATCCGCCGATGGCGGAGGCCATGCGCAAACTACCGGGACGTTCCTGAGTTTTTAAAAAAGTGGCGCGTTTCGGATCGATCCGAAACAGTTCGGGAAGCTGCTGCCAATCAGAGATCAAGCTTGAAGGGTGTGCCTTCAAAACATTCGGAACCACGACCAATAGCGTCGATCGCCGTGCGCATTTTTCCTTCCCTGCCGAGCATCGTATCGGCAATGTCTATGAGCAGCGCATTGGGCGTGGCGGTCGGCGAATTGCGGCGCAGCACAGCTGCGATTTCCTGCTCATCCTTCCCGGGATAGAGCGCGCAGGCGGTAATGAAGGCGGCAGCGGTCGAGCGGCTGACGCCGGCCCAGCAATGGATGAGCAGCGGCGCGGAGCGATCCCATTTCTGGACGAAACCAAGCAATGCGGTGACATGGCTCTCATTCGGCAGAATATGGCCTTCCACCGCCGTGGTAATATCGGACATTGGGACGAAAAGGTGCTGTTCCGCCGCGATTTCGCGCGGGCGGTGGACCGGAGTGCCCTGGTTGATAAAGGTAACGAGGCTGCGTGCGCCGGTCAGGCGCACTGTTTCCGGCAATTTCGACAGTGGACAGACATGGATCGTCGACACGGTCCTCTCAGCCTTTCACATGATGAGCCTGCGCGTGAATATCATCCCGGCAATCGCGGCCAAATCCTTTTCTTGGTCCGGCCCGTTGTATTTTCTTTTCGAACGGAAAAGATCTGCGATTTAAATCCGTTGAAAACAATCCCGTTTTTCCGGTGACGCTGTGGAAAGCCTTCACCTGCCTAGCGTCACAAACCGTCGCAACAGAACGATTCTTTTGATGAAAGCGTAATAACGATCGGGATCAGGCGTGGTTGCCGAGAGCCGGAACCTGTGGTGCTGAAGGCAGCGCGCGGCGTCGGCGGGTCTGCGATGTCCGGGCTGAGAGGCGTTTGAGTTCGTCGAGGAAACGCTCCGCCGCGATCTGGGGAGCCCAGGGCTCCCAGGCTGGGCCGCCATAGATTTTTTGCAGCGGATCGTCCTGTAAAGGTTGGTAGGGGATATGGAGTGTAGCGCGTACCTCGCGCGGGCTCCAGCCGACGACATGCACCGCCTCAGAGGCGGCGGCGATCCTGTCGGCCTTTTTGTGCAGGGCCATGGCGCGCGGGGTCCAATCCCGCAAACCGTAGCGTTGCGACACCGCGCTGCGCAGCCGCTCCGTCAAGACCGCATAGCCTGGCCCAAGAAAGGGCTTGATGACGGAAATACAATCGAAGCCCAGGAGACCTTCATCGGCATCATGCAACAATTCGCGCAGATCTGTGCGTGGTTGATCGGTCTTCGGATAGCTCAAACGGCGCAACGCCAGGACGGCGAGGGAATGTTGGGCGACCGACAATGGCAGCGGCCATGCCGAATGACCGCCCCAGCGATAGGTCCGGGCGAGACCGAGGGCGAGGTCCTCATCCGCCCAGTCGAAGGGCGTTGGATCGAGAAGATCAAGACGCATGCCGGAAGGTAGGCGCACCCAGGCGCGTGTCTTCACGGTGGTGCTTTCGACGGCAAGCTTTTCGTGGGCGGACAGGGGCATGGGCGCCATCACACGGATTGAGGATGCGACGACCGGATGATGCGGGAAGATACATCGAAAGGGAAGAGCTCTTCTCCATTATCCCGGAGGAATAGACGACCAACTGAAAGCGCCGGTTTGCAAACGAAGGCCTATGCGCAAACACTCATAGCAGGACGGCATAAGCGAGAATGGCGCATATACCGAAGAGACCACGGATCACGTGCAATTTGCCCCAATATTTGATCAGTTCTCTTGTTTGCGATCCAGCCTCTTTTGGAGCGATGGCGTTCAGACGGCTGTTGACCGGCATGATGATCGTAAGCGTATAGGGCCAATTGGCGAGCATCAGAAGCGCGCCGATCGCCCACCGCCAATCATCCATCTGCCAGGCTGCGGCAAGACCGGCCAGGCCGGCGATGAAGGCGAGGCTCGCCTGCATGGTGAAACCGCGTTTGTAGCTTGGCCGCCATTGACGCAAAAGATTTTCATCATCGAGCAACAGCCGCGCCGGCTGTTCCACGAAAGTGATGTAGAGCGCCCCGCCGGTGAAAAGTGCGGCGAGAATGAGCGCCAGCTTTCCCATCCCCGCGTTCAACAGGCTGTCCCACGGCATTCTCACCTCCCCCTGCAGAATGTGTGATTATATCTTATTCGAAAATTGCGTCGGAAAAGCTGTCCTCGCCGAAACCGCGCCGAAAGCGGACCAGGAAATCTCCAAGAGTTTGCCCCGCGTGAGACAGAGCATTGGCGCAACCCTGTGTCAGCTTTGTTAAGCTATATCTTAAAGTGATCAGCTATCATGCGTCTTGCCCGTTCTTGCGGCATGCCCCCGCACGGGCTTGGCTGTGGTTTCAGGAGCGATGCAAGTGCGGTTGGCAGGGCATGAGTCTTGCTTTCACCTTGGTGGCTGCCTGCGGGCGGAGAGGGAGATTGCGCTTTGCGCGCCCGCCCGGCGTTGGGCGGGTTTCGAGCGGCATCTGATTTGGACAGCGGGACGTGTCGGGGATTGATACCGAAATCCTCGGCGTCGCTGCGAGAATTTCAGGGGCGTGGATGTGGTCGGCGCATCCGTGCGCCGTTTGAGGACAATCTCGCGGACGGAGAGCGGAAACGATGAATCTTCATATCGAGCGGCCGCACATCGAACAGATGATCGGCGAATTTCCAAATCTGGGGCATTTGAAGGATCAGCTTCGTTTCGGCAACAGAGTGGAAGTCCCGTTTCATCAATTGTCGCTGGTGGAACTCGATTATCTGCGCGGCATCTATGAAACGGCAGGCGATGCCTATGCTACTAAGGCAGCGCATCTTTCGACCTTGCAGAAAGCGCTGGCCTTCGAGGGCGAGCGTTTCAAGCCGGAAGATCTGGAAAATGTCGTTCCGGCAATTGCGCGCTATCTTGCCGTCGATGGCATTCGCGGCTGGCTATTCACGGCCAATGTCACCAACCGGCCGCTGCCCTATGTCGTGACGCGGCTTGATTACACGCCGCCCGCCGACGATGCCGCCGGCAAGATTTTCCTGGAGCTCAAGGCCAATGTCAAAGGTTCGGTGACGACGCAGGTGCTGCGGATCGCCTCCACAGACATTGGCGGCAAAACTGTCGCGGAAATCTTCGCGCTCAAAGGTTTTCTCAAGGAAACGCCGGAACTCATTACAGAATATGACCGTACGGTCGAAAAATATTTCGAATGGCGCGCTCAATATGGCGCACAATTCTCGGCCCGTGGCACCGGTTTCTATGCCGAGGATCCGAATTCGACGCATCGTGATACGGACTGGACGCGCAAGGATATCATCGTCCTTTCCTCCGGTGGCGGCGATGCGCGGCTCGTCAATGATGAGGGTATTCTCACCTCGCGCAGCCTGACCATGGATGCGACCGGCGATATTCTCGGCCAATATCTCAAGAAAGCGGCCAAGAGCGACAAATACAACGCCGAGGATGAGGTCGAGGAATCACAGAAGGAGATTCCGAAAGGTCTCTTCACGCAATTGCCGGTGCACGCCTATATTCTCATGTTCCATCTGGAACTGCACCATTACATCTGGGTGCATGTCGAAGACATGGATCCTTACGAATATAAGCCGAACCTCAAGGAAAAGCTGGTCCTGCCGCAGGAGCAGACCGATCTCATCGATATTCTGACGGCCGAGATGGACGTCCTCATGGATGATATCGTGGCTGGCAAGTCGGGTGGCACCACCGTGCTCTGCGCCGGACCGCCCGGCGTGGGCAAGACGCTGACGGCCGAAGTCTATTCGGAAATCATCAGGCGTCCTCTCTATCGTGTTCATTCCGGCCAGCTCGGCCTCAATGTCGCGCAGATGGAACAGGCGCTGAAGGATGTGCTGACGCGTGCCCAGCGCTGGGGCGCCGTGATGCTAATCGACGAGGCGGATGTCTATATCAAGAAGCGTGACGACAATATCGCCAATAATGCCGTCGTCGGCGTGTTTCTGCGCGTGCTCGAATATTTCAATGGCTTGTTGTTCATGACAACGAACCGGGTCGATGACATCGACGAGGCGATCGTCTCCCGTTGCATCGCCATGATCAAGTTCCATCCGCCGACAGCCGATGCGCGCCGGCGTATCTGGGGCGTCATGACCGAGCAGTTCCAGCTTCCCGTCGAGGAGAAGCTGCAGGATGAACTCGTTCATATGTTCCCGAATGCCACGGGCCGCGACATTAAGGGTCTTGCGAAGCTTACGGCGAAATTCTGCAGTCACAAGAATGTCGCGCCGACCTCCGATGTCTTCATCCGCTGTTCGGTGTTCCGTGGCCTTGATCTCGCCCCGGAATATGCCGAGCCACTCGCTGAGGCGGCGGAATAGAACCGATCTGCTCACGCCGAGAGCTTCGCGCATTCGGCGTGCCGCCAGCAGGTGACGAGGTGGTCGTTGACCATGCCCGTCGCCTGGCAAAAGGCATAGACGATCGTCGGACCGCAGAAGGTGAAGCCCTTCTTCTTGAGGTCTTTCGCTATCCTTGCTGAAAGTTCGGTCTGAGCCGGGATTTCGGCCGGCGTGCGATAATGGTTCTGGATTGGCCGTCCGTCGAAGAAATCCCAGAGATAGGCGGAAAATCCCTGCCTTTCCTGAAGTGCGGCCCAGGCTTGCGCGGATCTGACCGCGCCCTCGATTTTCCCGCGATGGCGGATGATACGTGCATCCTGCAGCAAGCTTTCCACCTTTGCCGCGTCGTAGGATGCAATCAATTCCGGATTGAAATGATCGAAAGCCGCGCGAAATCCTTCGCGGCGCCGCAGGATCGTGATCCAGGAAAGTCCTGCCTGAAAACCATCGAGGATGAGTTTCTCGAAGAGAGCACGATCGTCATGTTCCGGCACGCCCCATTCCTCGTCGTGATAGGCGAGGTAGAGCGGATCGATGCCCGGCCAATGGCAGCGGGCTTTACCATCGGGTGAAGTCTTGGGAAGTGCCAGCCCTTCGTTGTCAGCCATGGTCCGGCCTTCTGATTGCGCACGATCTCGCAATTCTAGAATGTTTCGGAGCCGTCCGAAAGCATGCGGTCCAGGTCGCGGTATCTTTGAGCTTATTTCGGCTTCTTCGCAGGGATCAGGATGATGAGGGCTGCCGAGCCCATCGCCGCGAAGAAGGCGCCATAGAAGAAGACGGCCGCATGGTTGATATGATCCCAGAGCTGGCCGGCGACGAGGCTGGCGCAAAGCTGCAGTAAACCGACTGTCGTACTGTACCAGCCGATAGCACTCGCCCGAAGACGCGCGGGTGCGAAATCCGACGCGAAGGCCTTGCCGACTGAGCGGAATATGCCCTGATAAAGGCCGTGGAAAACGAACAGGAAGCTGAGCAATACGATATTATGAGTGAAGCCGAAGCCAAGATAGACGGCAAAGAAAACAAGAAAACAAAGAAACAGGAGGTTTCTGCGGCCCCAATGGTCGGAAAGATATCCTGCAGGATAGGAAATCAACGCCGCGGCGAGATTATAGCCTGCATAAATCAGAATGGTGGTTCTGAGCGAGGCTCCGGCCTCCTGGGTTTGCAGGATCAGAAAGGCATTGCTCGAATTGCCGAGGCCAAACAGGGCCGTTACCAGGAGATAGGTCCAATAGGAGCGGGGAAATTGCCTAGGATCGACAGCAATCCGGCTCTTCACTACGTCCTTGGCCTCGACTGTCGCCGGAGATGAGCTCTCCCGAATGAGCAGCATCATGATGAAAGCCAGAAGGCCGGGAATGAATGCGATGCCGAAAATCGTGCGCAGATCGAGCTTCAGCTCCATCAGGAGCACAATCGTCAGCATTGGCCCGAAAAAGGCGCCGAGATTGTCGCCTATGCCTTCGAGCCCAAAGGCCTTGCCGCGGTTTTCTTCCGTAACCGAGGCCGCAATCAATGCGTCGCGTGGCGCGGAACGCAGACCCGAGCCTAACCGGTCGAGACTTCGGGCGGCGAAGACATAAGGCCAGGCGGGGGCGAGACCCATCATGGGTTTGGCGATCGCAGCGAGGAAATAGCCGACGAGCGCAATCGATTTGCGCTGCTGCAGACGATCTGACAGCCAGCCGGAAAAACCCTGGACGATATTTTGTGTTGCCAGAGCGATGCCGTCGATGAGACCGATGATACTGCCGCTCGCATGCAACGTCTGCGTCAGGAATACAGGCAATATCGGATAGAGCATTTCCGTCGCCACATCGCCGAAAAGACTCGTCAGGGCTAAAAGAACCGTATTGCGGGTGAGCCAGGAGGTGGTGGCGCCGGAGAATTGTCGATTCATCGTGTCTTACCGCCCCGGGCATTTCGGAAGGGGAGCATGTTGATGCGATTGAGGATGCTCTTGAGCCTTTTCGGCTTGAAACGGAATGCCTCGCAATTCAACGTCTTTCACAATGTTCTTATCCTTTGAGTAAAGCGGGTTGGTGGATGCCGCCCTGAGCTCATTGCTTTCAACCCGCAGGTCAGGGCTGAGGTGTAAGATCTGTCCGATAATCAATCGTCTTATAAGAATTATTCAGTCGAGACTCTGGCGCAGCGCGGCGGCGGCGGCGATCGGCGCTCCGACGAAAGCGATGAGACTGAGGCCGCAAAGAATGAGAAACGGTGTCTTGAAACCGACCATGGGATCATTGGCGGCCGCGGCCACACCGAAGATCAGCACGGGAATGCACAGTGGCAGAATAAGAATGGACAGGAGAAGGCCGCCGCGCCGCAGGCTGACCGTCAGCGCCGCCCCGATGGCTCCGATGAAGGTCAGGGCTGGCGTTCCGACGAGCAGGGAAAACACCAGCGGCGCTATCTGCGAGCCGGGGAGTGCCAGCATCAGGCCGAACACCGGTGCCGCCACCACCAGCGGTAAACCGGATAAAAGCCAATGGGCCGCGCATTTGACGAGGATGATGAGTTCGAGTGGCATCCGGCTCGTGCGCAGGAGATCAAGAGAACCGTCTTCCTGATCAGCCTGAAACAGCCGGTCGAGGCCAAGCAGGCTCGCGAGCAAGGCGGCGATCCATAAAATCGCGGGTGCGATGCGCGAGAGTAGCGCGAGATCGGGACCGATCGCGAAAGGAATGAGAACGACGAGACTGAGGAAAAACAGGATCCCGAAGCTTGCTCCGCCACCGATACGGCGCCCGATGGCGAGTTCGCGGCGAAACAGGGCTGTCACCGGACGCAAGCTTGTCCTATGCGCATCCGTCTCCAACTTGGCATTCATGCGATTGCGCTTTCCGCCGTGCCGAGCGTGAGACTTTTGCCGGAAAGATCGAGCGGCGCATGCGTCGCCGCAATGATCGATCCACCGGCTTCGACATGCTGTCGCATCAGGTTAAAAAGAACCTCCTGACTGCCGCGATCCAGCGCAGTCGTCGGCTCGTCGAGCAGCCAGACCGGGCGTGTTGCGACGAGCAGCCGAGCTAGAGAGAGCCTGCGTCTTTGCCCTGCGGAGAGATAAGAGGATGGCAGATCGCCAAGATGGGCAATGTCGAGAGCGTCGAGCGCGGCCCGGGGAGCGAGGCCGGGGCGGTCCGATTGTAACATCGCTGCCCAGAAGCTCAGATTTTCGACCGGCGTCAGCGTCGGTTTCAGGGCATCCGCATGACCGACATAATGTAACTGCTCGGCCAAGGTCATCTCTGTCGATGGCGTCACGTTCAATTGCCCCTGCGTCAGCGGAACCAATCCGGCGAGTGTACGCAGGAGTGTCGATTTGCCTGCGCCATTGTGTCCCATCACGATCAGGCTTTCGCCCGAATCAAGCGTGAAGGAAAGATCCTGAAAAACAGTACGGCCACCGCGTTCGACACGCAGATTATGGGCCTCGAGGCGCATTTAAGATATCCACACTAGCCGAACGAAAGAGTTTTGAGGGGATATCATCCTATGGCCCTTCATATCAAAAATATCTATAAGCCCTCCAAACTTTCCCCCTCGACTCGTTCCGGGACATTGCGGATGGCTTCTCTCGATAGTTTCAAATCCCTCAAAGAACTTACCGTCGGAAACAAGACCTATCATTATTTTTCGTTGAAGGCGGCGGAGAAGAACGGTCTCGACGGTATTTCCAAATTGCCCTTCTCGATGAAGGTGCTGCTCGAAAATCTGTTGCGCTTCGAGGATGATCGCAGCGTCACCAAAGAAGATATCAAGTCGGTTGCCGAATGGCTCGTCAACAAGGGCAAGACCGAACGCGAGATCGCCTTCCGTCCGACGCGCGTGCTGATGCAGGATTTCACCGGCGTTCCGGCAGTCGTCGATCTCGCGGCCATGCGCGATGCCATGACGCAGCTCGGCGGTAATCCGCAGAAGATCAATCCTCTGGTTCCGGTTGATCTCGTCATCGACCATTCGGTCATCGTGGACGCCTACGGCAACAACAAGGCGTTCAAGACCAATGTCGATCTTGAATATAGCCGCAACGGCGAGCGCTACCGCTTCCTGAAATGGGGTCAGGACGCTTTCGATAATTTCCGTGTCGTGCCGCCGGGCACTGGCATTTGCCACCAGGTCAACCTTGAATATCTGGCCCAGACCGTCTGGACCAAGAAGGAGAAGGTGCAAAACGCCAAGGGCAAGTCGGAGAGCATTGAACTTGCCTATCCCGACTCTCTCGTCGGTACCGATTCTCACACGACCATGGTCAATGGTCTTTCGGTGCTCGGTTGGGGCGTCGGCGGCATCGAGGCCGAAGCCTGCATGCTCGGCCAGCCCCTGTCCATGCTGCTGCCGGAAGTCATCGGCTTCAAGCTGACCGGCAAATGCTTGCCGCTCGGCGTCACCGCTACCGATCTCGTGCTGACCGTTACCCAGATGCTGCGCAAGCTGGGTGTGGTCGGCAAATTCGTGGAATTCTTCGGCCCCGGCCTCCACAGCCTGACGCTTGCCGACCGCGCGACCATCGCCAATATGGCGCCGGAATATGGCGCGACCTGCGGCTTCTTCCCGATCGACAAGGAAACCATCCGCTATCTGACGACCTCCGCGCGCAGCTCCGGCCGCGTCGATCTCGTCGAGGAATATGCCAAGGCCCAGGGCATGTTCCATTCGGAAGAGACGCCGGACCCGGTCTTTACCGACATCATCGAACTCAATCTCGAGACGGTCGTCCCGTCGATGGCCGGCCCGAAGCGGCCTGAAGGCCGTATCGACCTCGATGCCGTCGGTGCCGGCTTCAAGACTGCCCTGGCGAGTGAATATAAGAAGGGTGAAAAGCCCGAGGAACGTTTCCAGGTTCAGGAAAAGAATTTCGACCTCGGCCACGGCGATGTCGTGATTGCCGCGATCACCTCCTGCACCAATACGTCGAACCCGGATGTGCTGATCGGCGCCGGCCTTCTCGCCCGCAACGCGGTCGAAAAGGGCTTGTCCGTCAAGCCGTGGGTCAAGACCTCGCTCGCGCCCGGCAGCCAGGTCGTCGCGGAATATCTCGATGAATCCGGCCTGCAGAAATATCTCGACAAGGTCGGCTTCAATCTCGTTGGTTTCGGCTGCACGACCTGCATCGGAAATTCCGGTCCGCTGATGCCGGAAATCTCCAAGACCATCAATGAAAACGGCATCATTGCCGCCGCCGTTCTGTCCGGTAACCGTAACTTCGAAGGCCGCGTGAGCCCCGATGTGCAGGCCAATTATCTGGCTTCGCCGCCACTCGTTGTCGCCCATGCGCTGGCCGGTACCGTGACGAAGAATTTCGACGTCGATCCGGTCGGTCACGACAAGAAGGGCAAGCCGGTTTTCCTGCGCGATATCTGGCCGGACGATAAGGAAATCGAGTCCTTCGTCGATAAATATGTGACGAAGAAGGTCTTCAAGGAAAAATATGCCGACGTCTTCAAGGGTGACAATCACTGGCAGAAGGTGAAGGCGCCTTCCGGCGAGACCTATAAGTGGGACATGGGCTCGACCTATGTGCAGAACCCGCCCTATTTCGTCGGCATGAAGAAGGAGCCCGATCCGGTCAGGCCGATCGAGAACGCCCGGATCCTGGCGCTTTTCGGCGACAAGATCACCACCGACCACATTTCTCCCGCAGGTTCGATCAAGCTGACCTCACCGGCCGGCAAATATTTGCAGGAGCACCAGGTTGCCCAGGCTGATTTCAATCAGTACGGCACCCGGCGCGGCAATCATGAAGTCATGATGCGTGGTACTTTCGCCAATATCCGCATCAAGAACTACATCCTGCAGAAGGAAGACGGCAGCGTTCCGGAAGGCGGCTTCACCAAGCATTGGCCCGACGGCGAGGAAATGTCGATCTACGATGCGGCGGTGAAATATGAGGCCGAAGGCGTGCCGCTGGTGATCTTCGCCGGTGCCGAATATGGCAATGGCTCGTCGCGCGACTGGGCGGCCAAGGGCACGAAGCTGCTTGGCGTGCGTGCGGTCATCGCCGAATCCTTCGAGCGTATCCACCGTTCGAACCTGGTCGGCATGGGTGTTCTGCCGCTCACCTTCGAGGACGGATTGAGCTGGGGCAAGTTGCAGCTCAAGGGCAATGAGGAAGTCACCATTCCGGGGCTCGGCGCCGAGCTGAAGCCGCGTCAGAAAATGGAAGCGCAGATCAAATATTGCGACGGGACGGTCAAGACCATTCCGCTGCTCTGCCGCATCGCCACGCTCGACGAACTCGAATATTTCAACAACGGTGGCATTCTGCCTTACGTGCTGCGTCAGCTCGCCGTTGCCTGACGAGAGATTTTGCCGGCTGGGATCATTGTCAGCCGGCATCGCTTGCGAGCAATTTTCAATACGGGACTATCAGGGAGCGGTTGCCTTGACCAAGGCGGCCGCTCCTGTTTTTTAACAGGTTGAAGTTTCAGCTAGAGGCCGCATCAAGGATAAAATGCATGGGATATAAGCTCTTCGTCCTGCCTGGTGATGGCATCGGCCCGGAGGTCATGGCCGAGGTCGAGAAGATCGCCAATTTCTTCACCAAGGAAGGCAGCGCTTCTTTCGAGATCGAAAAAGGTCTTGTCGGCGGTGCCGCTTATGATGCTCATGGCGTGGCCATCAGCGATGCCGACATGGCCCGGGCGGATGCCGCGGATGCTGTGCTGCTGGCGGCTGTCGGTGGCCCGAAATGGGATCATGTGCCCTATGAGGTCCGGCCGGAGGCGGGTCTTCTGCGCTTGCGCAAGGATCTCAAGCTGTTCGCCAATCTGCGTCCGGCGGTCTGCTATCCTGCGCTCGCCGATGCGTCCTCGCTGAAACGTGATCTCGTCGATGGGCTCGATCTGATGATCGTGCGCGAATTGACGGGCGGTGTCTATTTCGGCGAGCCGAAGCAGATCATCGATCTCGGTAATGGCCAGCAGCGTGCGATCGATACGCAGGTCTATGACACCTATGAGATCGAGCGTATCGGCCGCATCGCCTTCGAGCTCGCGCGCAAGCGGCGCAACAAGGTGACCTCGTCGGAAAAGCGCAATGTCATGAAGTCGGGCGTGCTCTGGAACCAGATCATCACCCGTCTGCACGATCAGGAATTTCCCGACGTCATGCTCGAACATCAGCTCGCCGATGCCCTCGGCATGCAGTTGGTTCGCGCGCCGAAACAATTCGATGTGATCGTCACCGATAATCTGTTCGGCGATCTTTTGTCGGATGTCGCCTCTATGCTGACGGGTTCGCTCGGCATGCTCCCCTCGGCGTCGCTAGGCGCTTATGATGCGCAGACCGGCAAGAGAAAAGCGCTTTACGAGCCGGTGCACGGATCGGCGCCGGATATTGCCGGCAAGGGCATAGCCAATCCCATCGCCATGATCGCTTCATTCGGCATGGCCCTGCGTTATTCCTTTGATCTCGGCGCTCTTGCTGATCGTATCGACCACGCTATTGCCGCGACACTCGACAAGGGCTTGCGCACCGGCGATATCAAGGGCAACAGCACGGTGACGCCGCTTTCGACGACACAGATGGGTAACGCTATCCTTAAAGAGCTTCAGGCCGGATGAAATCAAGCACGTGATCGCGCATGATCATGTGGGCACTCTGACGAACGGCCGCGCGAGCGGCCGTTTTTTTATGATGGCGTTGAAATGGAGGAAGCAGGAGATACTCTAAAAAGAATTTTATCTCGCGTTGCATGATGGGAGAATGCTTTTGAATACATTTCGTTAGCGATATCGTCACGTGCACTTGGGTGGCGCATGCGCCGGCTCATAAAATCGTGAAAAATCTTTGATTGATTTCGAGCATTCGAACCTGCTTTCTTCCCATATTACACGGGGAATAGCAGAATGAACGATATCATTTGTCTGCCGTTTGCTCGAAGGGCTGTATCAGGTGGGGCACAGATTGTTTCCTGCGGCCGTTCGAACAGGCGCAGGTTGTCACTGAAGGCCATATCCAGGCTTCATTTTGAATTCGTGGCTGCCGCATGTTTTCTGTCCGGCTCGGCCTCGGCGCAGCAGGCAGACAGCACACCGATCCAGCTACAGGAAGTTGATGTGACGAGCCGCACGGATGGTGCTTATGCATCGGGTGCGCGTTACGAGACGAAATCCGTGGATCTTGGTCCTTTGGGCAAGAAGAATGCGCTGGACGTTCCCATGTCCGTCACCACCGTGACGCAGGATATGATCGTCAACACGCAGGCGCGCTCTCTCAATCAGGTTCTGAGCTATCTTCCCTCCGTGCATATCCAGATGCAGCAGGGTACGGAGGTGACGCGGCCGCAGTCGCGCGGCTTTCAGGGATCCATCGTCCAGAATACGCGTCTCGACGGTTTGAATATTATCGGCACCACTGCCGTTCCCGTGGAAATCCTCGATAATGTGCAGGTGCTGAACGGCCTCGCAGGATCTCTCTATGGCCCGGCGGCGCCGTCTGGCACATTCAGCTATACGTTGAAACGGCCGACCGATACGCCGATGGCCCGCGCACTCGTCAGCTATGACAGCCTCGGTATCATGACGGGTTATGCCGATGTCAGCGGCCGGGCCGGTCCCAACAATATGATCGGTTACCGGTTGAACATGCTGCATGGTCAGGGCCAAGGCTATGTGGCGAATAGTTTCACCGCCCGGACGCTCTACAGTGGCGGCATTGACATTCATTTCGACGAGGATACGACCGTCGAACTCGATGCCTATCACTACAACGTCAAGGCCTATGGTTATCCGGGTGCCTTCACTTATGGCAGTGGCAACAGCACGATCCTGCCGGCGGCTGTCGATCCGACGAAAGTCGGCTACGGTCAGCCGAATATGGGCACCAATCTCACCACGGATTCCGGTGATATCAAGATCCGGCATCGTATCAATAAGGATTGGGATCTCGTCGCAGGCGGCCTCTATCAGGTTGCCGATCGCGGTCTTTACGGTGTCACCAATTCGCTGACAAACGATATTGGCAATTACAAGACATCGAGGGGGTTCAGCGCGGTGTCCCGTTTCGATGTCGGCAGCAATATGGTCTACCTCAATGGTCACTTCGACACTTGGGGCATCAAGCACGATCTGACGATCGGCACCAATGGTTACATCAATGGCCAATATGGCAATAAAAATAGCATCACGACCCAGCTCGGATCGGCGAGCATCGCCAATCCGCTCCTGTTTGAACAGCAAGCCGTCGGGCCGACCGGCGGTCGTTATCTGCAGAGCCGCGTCTTCCAGCAATCCTTGATTACCGGAGATACGATTCATTTCAACGATCAATGGTCAGTACAGGGTGTGGTCAGCACCACCTGGATGACAACCGATAATTTCAGCAAGACGGGTCAGGAGACTTCAAGCGACAGGCGGAGTGCGGTGCTCAGCCCCACGGTGAGCGTCATGTATAAGCCGGCAGAGGATTGGACGACCTATTTCACTTATGCCGAAAGTCTTCAGCAAGGTGATACGGCGACCTCGGACGCCATCAATTCCGGTGAGACGCTGGCACCTTACCGCAGCCAGCAATATGAGCTCGGCGCGAAATATGCCGTGAACAAGAATTTCCTTTTGACCCTCGACGGATTCCGGATCACACGGCCTCTCGCCTATACAGACCCCACGTCGCGAGTGTTTCAGGTCGAGGGCGAACAGCGTAACTGGGGCATAGAATTCTTCGGATCGGGAGCGATCACGCCGGAACTCAGCGCCGTTGGCGGTTTCACCTGGCTCGATCCGCGCCTTGAAGGGACATCGTCCTATACGACCTCGGACAAGCTGGTGATCGGCATTCCGCATTGGACGTCCAATGTCTTTCTCGATTACCATCCGGATTGGGCGCATGGCGTCGCCTTTACTGCAAACGCGCATTATGAAAGCGAGCGGGCGGCAACCAACACCAATAATTCCTGGGCCGCATCCTATGCGACGCTTGATCTCGGGTTGCGCTATTCCACGAAGCTCAACGGCTATAATTCAACCCTGCGGTTCCAGGTGGCAAATATTACCGATACCTATTATTGGAGCTCGATCAACGTCGGCAATATCAACGGCACGACGCAGCCCAATACCGCCTGGGTCGGCAATCCGAGAACCTTTCAGGTGACTTGGGAAATGGACTTTTAAGCCGGGACCGGCGTCGCCGGTTGATGCAAAAAAAAATCCTGATGGTAAGTCCCATCAGGATTGCGATGAATGTCGAGGGATAGAGGCGGCGGTTCTTTTAGAACGCGCCGCTTATTCTTTATCTTCTTTATCCCAGTCCCAATCCCAACCGTTCGGCTCGTCGATCGTCGGCGCTTCGCCGATTTCCGCCGGTGAGGCAAAACGCAGGACATAAGCATCACGGCCGGGGACTTCGAGCGGGGCCGGCAAATTCTCATTGCCGAAGCGCGACCGCTGAAACGACTGGTCCGGTGTCCGGTTGAAGATGGTATTCGCGGTCACATAATTGTTCAGGCTGCCGACAGGAACCACCGGTCCGGGATCGAGAAAGCTGCGGCGGTTGACCGTCAGCGGCGGCCGCTCATTGGCTTCTCGTGCCATTTGGACGGTGTTGTAGCGCCGCGTGTGTTTGGCGTGTTTATGCGTTGTCGTCTCGGCGGAGGCACCATCGATGGCAAAAAGGAGCAGGGTTCCTGCGAGAACAAGCCTGAATGAGCGACGCATCTGAACAATTCCTTTTGCTTGCCAGGTTTGGCGGTGCCCTTTCCGAAGGAGGCATGGGATGAGCCGCGATCGAAGCGCCTCCTTCTCACTAATCCTCTTGCAGGCATGGGAAAAGACTTTTGCTCAAGCTTGAGCCAAGATCCCTTCATATTCTTGCGATTTGTGGCTTTTATGCTTGGTATGGTCCGGGAAACATCAATAGTGTGCCACGCCCACCCTGGTGTAATCAGAGCGGCGGAGTGGTGCCTTGAGCCGGGAGCCTCGGGCGTCCGCCGAAATTCGGCTCGAGCTCACGTTGGAAGCGTGATCGTCACTCTGAAAAGTCGCGAGCGGGCAGAGCGGTTCCAGGCTTTGGTGCTGAAACGCAGCAAAATAGGCTCTCGCTTTCGCGGAGCCGGCTGGCCTCGTTCGCAAAGAATTGCGTGTCGGGATCGGATGCCAATTGCAGATTCGATGCGTTGTGTCTCTTGAGGACGAATCGGCTGGCGCGCTTGGCCTGATGTGGTTCCGTTGGGCGCGCGATTGTCAGGCGAGCGATAATGTCCAGCCCTTCTCTCGTAGGGTATTTTCGATTTTCGCCAAACGTCGATTCTTCGCAAGTGTCGATTCTTGGCAAAATCGGAATATCTTGTGGTATTGAAAAAACCGCTTGGTCGAGACCCTTCAGGGACGATATCCGCGGTGGGGCGCCAAGACGCTTATGGAATGATTCCGAAGCAGGCCTTTCAGCGCGTAAGGCCGCCGGATCGAATGAACTTTCTCAAAATGGATCGCGTTTGCGACGGAGACAAGGATGGGTTTCAAGGTTGCTGTCGTCGGCGCTACGGGCAATGTCGGGCGGGAAATGCTCGATATTCTAGCCGAGCGTCAATTCCCGGC
Organism: Beijerinckia mobilis; assembly: GCF_000745425.1. Taxonomy (GTDB): domain Bacteria; phylum Pseudomonadota; class Alphaproteobacteria; order Rhizobiales; family Beijerinckiaceae; genus Beijerinckia; species Beijerinckia mobilis. The sequence goes on along the minus strand of NZ_JQJH01000021.1, from coordinate 24,364 downwards.
TGATGAGGTGGTCGCTCTGGCCTCTTCCCGTTCCATGGGAACGGAAGTCTCTTTCGGCGACAAAACGTTGAAATGCAAAACGCTCGAGAATTACGATTTCACCGGAACGGATATCTGCCTCATGTCCGCCGGTGGAGCAGTTTCAAAGGAATGGTCTCCGAAAATCGGCGCCCAGGGCTGCGTCGTCATCGACAATTCGTCGACCTGGCGGATGGATCCCGACGTTCCTCTCATCGTTCCCGAGGTGAATGCCGACGCGATCGTCGGTTTCTCCCGCAAGAATATCATCGCCAATCCGAATTGTTCGACGGCGCAATTGGTCGTTGCATTGAAGCCCTTGCACGATAAGGCGAAAATCCTGCGTGTGGTGGTTTCGACCTATCAATCGGTTTCCGGCGCTGGCAAGGACGCGATGGATGAGCTTTTCGCGCAGACGCGGGCCATCTTTGTATCGGATCCCGTGGAGAGCAAGAAATTTCCGAAACGGATCGCTTTCAATGTGATTCCGGAAATCGATGTCTTCATGGAAGATGGCTACACCAAGGAAGAATGGAAGATGGTGGTCGAGACCAAGAAGATTCTCGATCCGAAGATCAAGCTCACGGCGACCTGTGTCCGTGTGCCGGTCTTCATCAGCCATTCGGAAGCGGTGAATGTCGAATTCGAACATCCGATCAGCGCGGATGAAGCGCGTGACATTCTACGTGAGGCGCCGGGCTGTCTCGTCGTCGACAAGCGGGAAAAGGGCGGCTACATGACCCCGCATGAGGCGGCGGGCGAGGATGCCACCTATATCTCCCGCATCAGGGAAGATCCCACGGTTGAAAACGGGCTCGTGTTCTGGTGCGTCTCCGATAATTTGCGTAAGGGGGCGGCGCTCAATGCGGTTCAGATCGCCGAAGTCCTTATCAATCGGAAGCTGATCGAGCCGAAGCGCAAGGCCGCTTGAGGACAGGAGCGAGCCGCGTCATCTTGCTCATCATTCGCATGTTAAAACGATTGGAGCCGTCCGGATATTTCCGGACGGCTCCAATCGTTTAAGGTGATGTTTGTGACTGCGACTTGGCTTTCTCCATCTTCAGAAGAAGGAAATCGCCGTCCGCTGCGTGATTTTGGTATCAGAAGCGCGGTTCTTCGAAGGCTTCCGCATGAACTTGGGGGGACAGCGGGACGAAGCGATCCGTCGCCGGGTCAAGGATCTGAAGCACGGCATTCGAAATATCGAAATAAGCGCCGTGCAATTTCACGAAGCCGCGTTCTTCAAGGGTCTTGATCCAGGGGAAAGTCCGCAGATTGGCGACGCTCTGGACAATGGAGGCGAGAGCGAGCTCCTCGACGTAATTGGCCATGGGCTCCCGCGCGTGACCGATTCGCGCTGCCGCGGGTTCGATCAGGCTCATCCATTTGCCGATGAAGTCGCCCGAGGAAAGCGGCCGTTGATAGGGGTCGGCATCCACTTGAGCGAAATTCTTGATACCGCCACAACGCGCGTGGCCCATAACGACAAGATGTTCGATGCGCAGACCCATGATACCGAATTCGAGGGCTGCCGAGGTGCCATGCAGATCATTGTCGGGGCGATAAGGCGGAACAAGTGCCGCGACATTACGCACGACGAAGATTTCGCCGTGATCGACATCGAAAATGACCTCTGGCGAGACCCGTGAGTCGCAACAGCCGATGATCATGACACGGGGCTTCTGGCCGGCTTCGGCCAGATGGCGATAATGGTCCCGTTCGCTCTTGAATCGGCCGGTCAGAAAACTCTCGTAGCCGGAGACCAAATGGGGCGGCAGCAGCGTGCGGCCAGGCTCTGCGGGAAGGGGAGGTATGTTTTCTGTCATGGCGCTCAAAGTATCATGGCTGCTACTTCATGCCAATGGCGTGAATATTGCCGTTTGGTCGAGGATACCCTTGTTTCATTAGTGCATTGCAATAAAATGACGGGTGACGATCGGAGGTTCTTCATGTCGATTCGCCCCCGCCGGAGCTTGCTTTACGTTCCCGGCGACAATGGCCGCGCTCTCGAAAAAGCTCAAAAGCTGACCGCGGATGGTCTCATTTTCGATCTTGAAGATGCCGTTGCGCCTGATGCAAAGCCCGCCGCGCGCGATGCTGTCACGAGGGCTGTCGCGCTGCGCCTTTTTGGTGTGCGGGAAACCATCGTTCGGATCAATGATTACAATACGCCCTGGGGACGCGACGATATGTTTGCCGCCGCCGCCGCTGGGCCAGACGCTATTCTGATCCCCAAAGTGACCTGTCCAGGCGATATTATGCACGCCGCCAAGGACATGCGCGAGGCGGGCGCTCCCGATCACACGGCGCTTTGGGTAATGATGGAAACGCCACTCGCGATGCTGAACGCGGATTCCATCCTGCGCGCGGCTCTTGATCCCGCTTCGCGCCTCCGTGTCATCGTCATGGGCACGAATGACATCGTGAAGGAAACCCGGGCGCGGCTGACGCCGGGGCGGGCATCCATCATGACCTGGCTTTCGACCTGCGTCGTCGCGGCACGCGCCTATGGCGTGGAAATCATCGACGGCGTTTATAATAATTTCTCGGATGCCGAGGGGTTCCGGCAGGAATGCATCCAGGGACGCGACCTCGGCATGGACGGCAAATCGCTGATTCATCCAAGCCAGATTGCTGCGTGCAACGAGGTTTTCGCTCCCCCCGCCGAGGAAGTCCTGTGGGCGAACAAGGTCCTTTCGGCTTTCTCCGCGCCGGAAAATGCCGAGAAAGGAGTCCTGCAGGTGGAGGGGCGGATGGTGGAGCGGTTGCATGCCGAAATGGCGCGCCGGACGATTAAGATCGCGGAAGCGATTGCGGCGCTAGCGTAAGAAGCCGCTCGGTTCCGACGCTTTCCCAGACTCCTCACAAACCGGCGATCAACTTCGGAGCGCTGGAGCCCTGTCGCCTATGACTCTGCCGAAAAGCAGGGGGCACCTTTTCAACCGAAGCCCCTACAAGAAAAGTACGCTTTGCTTGAACAGATGGCGGATTGTGAATCGTGCCGCTTTTTACCGCGAGGCTTCTCCGCTGCAATTTCGCAAACGGGGATCGACACGCCAAATCGTGACATTACAGAGTCGCAAATTCCGATATCATGCGCGACATTCTTGGAAAGACGCGTGTTTTTTCCAGGATCTGTCGCGGCTTGGCTGAATGATGGTTCATGAGAGGGTGCGGGTATGGCCGATGAGAATGGCGATGGCGTCGAGGATAAGCCGTCCGCGTCCGGGACGGGCCGTGCGTTGCAACGGACCCCACCCATAATCGACGCGCAGGCGGAGGAAGCGAACGGCAAGCCTGAAAACAAAACCCTGCCGCCTTTCGAAGACCCTGAGTTGCAAAGCAAGAAAAGGACCCACCGCTCTTTATGGCCGGTTTTTTTTGCGATCTTGGGCGGCGCCGGTATCGCGCTCCTTGGTGAATGGGCTCTGATCACATTCGAACAGCCTAATAGCGTGTCGGTCGAAATCAGTAAGGATCTGCAGGGCGTGAAGGCTCGGCTTGCGGAGCTACAGCATGGTGCGGAGCACGCAGGGGAAACGACCCGGCATGATCTTTCGTCGCTTGAGGAGCGGTTTGCCGCGGTAGAGAATACTCTTGAGGGTCATACGCGAGCCTTGAACCAGATGCAGGAAGCGCAGCGCGCTGCCGGTACCTCGCCGACATCGCCGCAATCTGAAGCCGCTGCCGAGACATCTGCCGATCAATCAAACGCAATCGCGGCGAACCACCAGCAGATCGAGGCCATCGACCAACGGGTCGGCACCATCGAAGAGACCGTGACCGGACTTCGCGAGGAGATGCAGAAGGGGCAGCAGGAAATGACGGCCGCCCTGCAGGCGCATGATCCCCAAGCCTATGATGAACGCTTGAATCTGCTGGAGCAGCAGATCGGGACCCTGCAAAAGACGCTGGCACAGGCCAAGATCGATATCCGATTCCTGCGAGATACCCAGTCGGACGCGGCGGACAATCGGCGTAATCGGTTGGAAACTACGGCGATTCTGGCAAGCGCTCTCGTCGAGAAAATCCGTCGCGGCGGGCTTTCCTACAATGAGGATCTCGATGCGCTCGAAACACTTGGCGTCGACAAGGGACGGTTGAACGCGCTCCGCGCGGCGGCGAATACCGGTGTCGCGACACCGCGCGCTTTGCGCGATGAATTCGCCGCCTTGTCGAAGGGGCTGGTGGTGACGTCACCACCAGCCAAATCCGATGAAGGATTTCTCGAAAGGCTGGAACGGGATGCGTCGCAACTCGTGCGCGTCACACGGCTCGACGGCAAGGATTCGAAAGAATCTGGCAATATTGTCGCGGCGGTGACAATTGCGCTGGCCCGAGGCGAGGTGGACGAGGCGATGACGCTGTTGAACGATTTGCCGCCGGACGCACGCGTAAAGGCATCCACCTTCACCGCGGCATTACAGACGCGGATCGATGCCTTGCGTGAGGCGCGCGCGGTTGAAGCGGAAGCGGTTTCGACGCTTGGCCGGCAGAAATATTGATGGGGTTTTGGAGCAGTTCGGATGATGACGAACTGTCTGCGGGAGAAGGAAGTCTCGATATTTCTATCGCATGGCGTTCCCTCCCATTGCAAATGCTTCAGACCATGGTCGTAAGGGAAGATCATCCGCTTTTTCGCGAAACGTCCTGACTCGCTTTACCGCAATCGCTTTCTGAGCCGTCATGGCCAAAAGGCTGATCGAATGGAAACGGCATGCTGCGTGTCCTCCTTTTTCTGCTTGTGATCGGGCTTTTGGCGGTAGCCGCCGTATGGGTTGGCGACCAGCCTGGCCGTTTTCTATTGACCTGGCAGGGATATCAGATCGAAACATCGGCGCCGGTCGCAGCGGGGCTGATTGGTGCGGGCGCCCTTGCCCTCGCCCTTCTCCTCTGGTTCTTGGTGTCCATCGTCAATTTGCCAGCGACCTTCGCGCGGTGGCGAGAGGCACGCCGCAAACGCAAGGGGTATGAGGCTCTGTCACGTGGCATCGTCGCCGCAGGCGCCGGTGACGCGCGGCTCGCCAGTCAATCGGCTGTCGAAGCGCGGAAATATTTGCCGAAAGATCCGCTCTCGCTCGTTCTCGAGGCGCAGGCGGCGCAATTGGCCGGTGACCGGTCCCGCGCGCAACAGGCTTTCCAGCTGATGGAGAAACGGCCTGAAACCCGGCTTCTGGGGCTTCGCGGCCTTCACGCGGACGCCTTGCGGAATGACGACAGCGAGGCTGCTTATCATTTCGCCAGCGAGGCCCATAAAGAACATCCCCTGCCATGGTCGGCCAAGGCAGTGCTCGACGAACATATCCGCTCGAAGGATTGGGAAGGGGCCTACGCCATCCTCGGCAAGCAGATCGACGCCCAATTGGTCGATGAAAAGACCGGTCAGCGGCAAAAAGCGGTCCTGGAACTCGCCATGGCGGAGGAAAAAGAACTCTCCGCGCCGGACGAAGCCCTCTATCTTGGCCGCCAGGCAGTGCAACACGCACCGGATCTCGTACCGGCGATTGTTCTCGTGGCCCGTTTGTGGGGGCGTCGAAACGATGTGAGGCGGGCCGCAAAGCTGATTGAAAAGGAATGGCCGCAGATCCAACATCCCGACATCGCCCTAGCCTATCTTGATTTACGCCCGGGTGATTCGACTTTGGACCGGCTTCACCGCGCGCAGAGGCTCGCACGGCTCGCGCCCGAATCGGCCGAAAGCCAATTGATCGTGGCCGGAGCGGCCATTGCTGCGAAACAGTTTTCGCTCGCGCGGGAGACCATGCGCCTGCTTTTAGCCAGGGAAACCACCCCTTCTGTCAGAATGTGCCAATTGATGGCTGAGCTCGAAGAAGCGGAGAATGGTTTTTCGGGCTATGTGCGGGAATGGCTTTCCAAGGCGGCGCGTGCCCCTCGTGACGAGACGTGGGTGGCGACCGATGGTTATGTTTCGCCGAAATGGCTTCCGGCTTCTCCTGTCACCGGTCAATTGGACGCTTTCCGCTGGCAGCGCCCTGCTGAAAGATTGGCCGTGACTTTGGATGGAGCGGAGAAACTGGAAGAATCAGTGCCGCTTCTGAACGCCGAAAAACCTGAACTTGAAGAAGTGGGGGCAGAGAGCCCAGCGCAGCCAATCCTGCCGGAGCCGCCAAAGATCGGACAGGCCCTTGGTGCCACGCAACCGCCTCCCGTTTCGGCACCTCCTGTTCCTGATCACGACGGCACGCACTGAGCCCGGTGAATTGGAAGCGGAAAAGATGGGTTTTGATGTGCCGTCAGTTGCCAAGCCGACCCAAGATCGGTAAGAGATGGCTTAGGACGCATGACGCCCTTGGTTTTCGCCGCAATAGCTCAGCTGGTAGAGCATCTCATTCGTAATGAGGGGGTCGGGGGTTCGAATCCCTCTTGCGGCACCATACACTCAAGACGTTCCCATTAGAGTGTTGTCTACTCCGTATTTTGACTCCGGAGATGCTGCCCAGATTGACGATGTCACTCCGGGCATGGGAAATTCTCTTTGATCATCCTGCCTGTTCGGCCCAATGTGGTGGCAAACCGGCGGTCCTGGCCCCGGGACCGATAAGCGGTGAAATCTCTATCGGGAAAGCCTGTAGCGATTGCTCTGCCGGTTTTTCTGTTGATCATCGGTTTTGTTCGTAGCGATGCATCACAATATTCCTTCGAAAGATCATTGTTATTGATGCTATATGTATTGTCACTTCAGTATTGAATCGCAGTAAGATGTTGTTTTTGTTTTGACGTACTCAAATATGTTGAAACTCTATTTATGATCTACATGAGAGGGAAGGAAGCCGGTGAGGCGGCTGTACCGCGCGGACGCTTTTAGCCACTGAACTTGGAAGTGCGGCAAGTTGAACGATTTTCAACGCCAAAGTGCTTCGACTGAATCGACGATGGCTGGCGCTTTCATAGAAATGTGAATATAAAAATTATTTTACCAGAAAATATTACAAGTCTTCATTTTAAATTAGACAACATAAAAATTATCGCCACATATATTATGCAGAAAAATTCGTGTTATATTACAAAAACAACAACATATATTACGCATATTTAACGTAATGGTGGCATTTTATAAGGTAAATTCCCGCTTACCTTTGTTTTAAATACTTTCATTGATGTTGCTTTATGGAATTTGAGGTTTGCCATGCCCATTGTCGAGGACGACTTTCCTGAGAATCGGGTCATGTCGCAAGACGAACAACTGCTCGAAATGTTTTATCTTGCCGCCGATATCGATCATCTTTCCCGTCTTGCCATGCGTATGTGCTGTCCGGAAATGGCTCAGGCGCTCGCTCAAACGGCGTCGGATATTCTGGCTCTGGCGAGAATATCACGCGAAAAAGGCCTGACGCTGGGCAGGTCTGCCGAGGAGCCAGAGAACTCCCCTTGAACGATGATGCTGGCCTCGCTGCCCTTGGTGCATTTTACGCTCAACCTATTCCCTTGCATCGTTTTTGGTCGTATCGGTGAGGCGAAGACCGCCTTGCGGATGAACCCGCTGCTTCGCGCCCCTCTTGGGCGACAAACTTTGCAAGATTGATTTCATGGAAATAGCGACACGCATCGATCGTCGGTTCAAGGAATTGTCCGGGGAGGGCCGAGCCGGACTCGTGACCTTCGTGATGGCGGGCGACCCCGATCTCGCGACATCGCTCGAGATTCTGCACGCTCTGGTCCGCGCAGGCGCGGATATCCTTGAAGTCGGCATGCCTTTCACCGATCCGATGGCGGATGGCCCAGCCATTCAGGCAGCGGGTCTGCGCGCGCTCAACGCCGGCACGACCCTGCGCAAGACATTGGAAATGATTACCTCCTTTCGCAAATCCGACGAGACGACACCCATCATTCTGATGGGTTATTACAATCCGATCTATGTTTTCGGCGTCGAGGCCTTTCTGGTGGCGGCAAAGGCGGCAGGGGTGGATGGATTGATTGTCGTTGATTTGCCGCCGGAGGAGGATCAGGAATTATGCCTTCCGGCGCGGACGGCGGGTTTGAATTTTATTCGTCTTGCCACGCCGACGACGGATGATGCGCGATTGCCTGCCGTGCTCACCAATACATCGGGTTTTCTCTACTATGTGTCGATCACCGGCATTACCGGTGCGGGCGTGCCTGATTATGGCAAAGTCGCGGACGCTGTCGCAGCCATCAAGGCTCATACGAACCTGCCGGTCGCCGTCGGTTTCGGCGTCAAGAATGCAGAGAGCGCGAGGACGATTGCTCGTCATGCCGATGCCGTGGTCGTCGGCTCTTCCATCGTCGAAACCTTGCGCAAATCGCTCGATACCGAGGGAAGGGCTGGACCTGACAGCGTCACAGTTGTTGAAAAGTTCGTAGAGGAACTTGCCGAGGGTGTGAGAACCGCCATTGCCGCATCGGCATGAAATCCTTGTACCCGAACGAATTGCATAAGCCAGACGTGCGTTCAGAAAGAGTGTGGCGGTCATGCCTGCTGCCCATGATCTTTGCGATCCGCTCAAAGTGCGGCTTGCGCTCGCGTGACAAATCCATAAAGTCTTAGGCGGTTTAGCCGAGAGTGTGACGAATGAACTGGATTTCCAATGTCATGCCGCCGAGAATCCGCTCGTTTCTGCGGCGGGACACGCCGGAAAATCTCTGGATCAAATGCCCGGACAGCGGTGAACTGGTCTTTCACAAGGATCTGGAAGCCAATCTCTTCGTCATCCCGGGGTCGGGTTATCACATGTATATCGCGCCCAAGGCGCGTCTCGATGCCCTGTTCGATGGTGGTGTCTACGAATTGCTTCCAACGCCCGAGGTCCCGCTCGATCCGCTGAAGTTCCGGGACGTTAAACGTTATACCGACCGCATCAAGGAATATCGGCAGAAGACCGGAGCCGCCGATACGATCAAGCTTGCGACCGGCAAATTGCAAGGTTTCGACGTGGTCGCGGCCGTGCAGGATTTCGGTTTCCTTGGTGGCTCCCTGGGTATGGCAGCAGGTGAGGCGATCATTACCGGCATGCAGCAGGCGCTCGATCGCCAGGTGCCTTTCATCATTTTCACGGCCTCTGGCGGCGCCCGGATGCAGGAGGGCATGTTCTCTCTCATGCAGATGCCACGCACGACTCTGATGGTACAGGCTTTGCGCGAGGCGAAGATCCCCTATCTCGTCGTTTTGACCCATCCGACGACCGGCGGGGTGACGGCCTCCTATGCCATGCTGGGCGATATTCACATCGCCGAGCCGGGAGCCGTCATTGGTTTCGCCGGCGCGCGCGTGATCGAACAGACGATCCACGAACATTTGCCGGAAGGCTTCCAGCGTGCCGAATATCTTCAGGCTCATGGCATGGTCGATATGGTCGTACGGCGCCATGATCTTCCCTCGGTGCTAGCGCGCCTGTGTGCCCTGCTGACCGGAGCGCCGCGTCCCAGTCCGGTGCTTGCTCTTCCGGCGATTGCCTGAACCGCATTCCATGCAGAATTTAGATGCGCTGCTGGCACGATTGTTTTCGTTGCATCCCCAGCAGATCGAACTTTCGCTTGGCCGCATGCACCGTCTGCTTGCTGCCATGGGCTCGCCGCAAAAGCATTTGCCCCCCGTCATTCATGTCGCGGGCACAAATGGCAAAGGGTCCACCGTCGCCTTTTTGCGTGCGATTCTCGAGGCGGCCGGCAAAAGCGTCCATGTCTACACGTCGCCACATCTTGTGCGATTCAACGAACGGATCCGGCTCGGCTCGGCGACTGGTGGTCGTCTCGTTGATGATGAAGCGTTGGTGGAGGCGTTGCGCTTCTGTGAAAAGGTGAATGGCGAGGAGCCGATCACCTTTTTCGAGGCCACGACGGCAGTAGCCTTCCATCTTTTCTCACAAAATCCGGCGGATTATCTTTTGCTCGAAGTCGGCCTAGGGGGCCGTTTCGATGCGACGAATGTCGTTCCTGACCCTTTGAGAACCGTTCTGACCTCGGTTTCTCTGGACCATCAGGAGTTTCTCGGCGAGACGCTCGAAAAAATCGCCTTTGAGAAGGCGGGTATTCTGAAAGCCAGGGTGACGGCGGTCGTTGGGCCGCAACAGCCGCAGGTGCTTAAGGTTTTTGAGAGAGAAGCGGCGCGTTTGTCCGCCCCTTTGATGCAATCCGGCCGGGATTATGACGTTCGGGAAGAACATGGCCATCTGATCTTTGAGGACGAGCGCGGGCTGCTCGACCTACCCCTGCCACGTCTTGCCGGCCGTCATCAGCATGAAAACGCCGCCACGGCGATCGCCACCTTGCGCTCGCTTGAGCTCGCCTTGCCCTATTCCGCCTATCAACATGGAATAGCCCATGCCGAATGGCCGGCGCGTCTTCAGAATATTGCGAAGGGCCCCGTGATCCAGTTGGCGCCGGAGGGGGCGGAACTCTGGCTTGACGGTGGCCATAATGCCGATGGGGGAAGAGTCCTTGGTCAGGCTATGGCCGATTTCGAAGAAAAGACATCGCGGCCCCTCGTGCTGATCTGCGGTTCGCTTGCGAGCAAGGATATTGAGGGCTTCTTACATCCCTTCAAAGGGTTGGCGCAGGAAGTTCTGGCGGTCCCGGTCCATAGTGAACGCAAGGCGCGCCCCGCGGCGGAGATTGCTTCGGCGGCTCAGCAGGTGGGAATACAGGCTGCGGCCTGCGAAAGTGTCGAAGCGGCGCTTCGCTTCCTAGCGGTGCGCGACTGGCGTGTCGCGCCGCGTATCCTGATTTGCGGCAGCCTTTATCTCGCTGGAGAATTGCTGGCGCTCAACAATATGCCGCCAGCCTGATACTCTTTCGGATGGTTCTGAAAGAGTATCAGGATTATGCCGCCAAAAATCAGCGAAGGTTGTTTCAAGACTCCGACGGGCTGCGACCCAGGAGCTTGGCCATTTCTTCTTCCAGCGAATCCGTGATGTCGGCCGGTTTTTCTGCCGGTGCCGGTTTCTCCTCTGGCATTGGAGCGGGCTCCTGAGAGACGATCCGAGGCGTCTCTTGTGGTTCCTGGACGGCCAGCGGCGACGGAATGTTTTCTGCCGGGGAGGGGGAAGATTGTGGCGCTTGCGCCTCCGTCGTGGTCGTCGGTGCTGTTGTTTCCGGTGTGGAAAGGGGGGCCGCAGAGGGTGGTGCCGACGGTCCGCCTGCCTTCTGCTCGGCTGTCGCCAGCCGGGAGGGCAGGGGTCTCAGAACCGGCGTGGTGATCGGCGCTCTTGGAAAAGCCGCTGCGGGGCTGACCGGCTGGCCGGAGGCTGTCTGTCCCTGGTCGCGGGCCGCGACGACTCGGTTTCCGAGCGTGCCGAGGGGAGGCAGCGGCCGCTTGGGCGGCATCGGATAAGTCGGCGTGCGCGGGGGCATCGTCGGAGGTGCAGGTGTGACGCGTGGCGGCGGCGGTACCGGCCGCTCACCGGGTTCCCTCCGCGGAGCCTGGGCGAATTGTGGTTGCGGGATGGACGGTTCGCTGGCCGGTGGAAATTCCGGAGGGGGCGGACTGGCGCGATAAACCGGTTCGGGAGGTGGCGGCGCGGGCTCGATGCCGGGTGTCACCACGACGGTCCGTTCGCCTGCAAGGGGAAACTCGACGGATTGATCCGAGCTCCAGCTTTGTCCCGGGATGGGGACGCCAGTTTGAGACCCGAAGGCCGGGGATGGCGACGCGCCAGGCGGCATGGAGTTCGCCGGCCAGGGGATTCCGTTGCGGAGCGGTAAACTAGGCTCTCTCGCCTCGTTTTCACGCGCGCGACCTTCGATCCGGATGATTTCCGCTTCGATGAGCAGATCGTTTGGGCCACCGACCATGATGAGATGTTCGGTATTGTCGCGGCGGACGATCAGCAGCTGGCGCTGGCGATCGAGGTCGAAGGCTTCGACAAGGCCGAGCCGTTGCTGACGTGTCCTTCCGCCCGGCAACCGCACCCTGCGGCCGAACGCCAGCCGGAAGATCAAGAGAATCAGTACGACCGCGATCAGGAAGGTGATCAGCGCCGCAGCATACATCAAGGTCCTGGATTCGAAGAATTGCTCGGTCAAGGCCTGTATCGACAGTTGATTGAGGATGAGAACCGGTTTCGGCGGCGAATGAAACGCTTTTATCTGTGCTCCGATTAAGATCAACCGACTTTGAAAGCTAGAGCACAATCACAAAAAGACGGTGCCTGATCACCAGCCCGGAGTCACGACATTTCCGGGACCCTCGGGATGAAAAGGGCTGGCGCCAAGCCCCATCCGGCCGGCTGTCCCCGAATTATGGTAGATTTGGCGGCGATAGACATCCACCGGGATCGAGGAACTTGGAGCGGATCCATTGGCCTGCGGGCGTCGCATGGTCCGTGGCAGAGTCTGGACCTCGCCATAGGCTGGATGCCAGGCGTCGAGAAAAGCTTCGGATGCGAGCAGGCAAAAAGCGAGAAGAGCGAGGGCAAATGCGGAGGTCTCGCTTTTACGAAGCAGGCGTAATTCCATGGATTCCTCTCTCGGTACGATCGCCTTGGTTGAGAATAGGCAAGCCTCGCGTCAGGAAACTATCATTTAATCTTGGAATTGGTGACGTCCGAAAATTGATCACCAACCTTTTGCGGCCATGATGGTTGAAAGGTGGAAATTCTTCCGTGTTTAGAAGCATGTGCCATGCGAGACCGGCTTGATATCGCCGCTGATAAGAGATCCTTGGTAAATTTCGGTTAATTGCTCGCACAAGGGTCGAATCTGCAAGCGATTCATGTGTCTCGAGACGAGGTGATATTTTCATGGACGATCTAAGAACGCCAGTGATCGTCGATCGGTTCGGAAATGGGCGAACCATTCTGATTTTACTCACCGGAATTCTCGCTGCGGTCTTCGCATTGCTTCTCCTTCCTCGCGAGCATGCGGCCATGCTTGCAGAGGCCTGCCTCATCCTTCTTGCAGTGCTCGGCATCTTGGCGACATACGCCTATGCCGCCGGCTTCCTGCACTTTGATCGAGAGGTCGCGGGCACTCAGAATTGGCGAGATTTCCTCTTTGAGAATTATCCCGATGGGCTCGCAATAGCGGATCAGCACGGAAAGATCCTTTTTGCCAATGCTGCCTATCTGGCGTTGGCCCGCGCGGCAAATGGGCTATGCGACCCTGATCGCCTTTTCTCAAAGCATCCGGAGGTCGCACAAACTCTTTACCGATTGGCCCAGATAGCACGTCTGAATGGCAAAGGTTCCGAGGATGTGCGTGTCGCTTCAAGGGACGGGGAGGAACCCGGTCGATGGTATCGAATCGCTTTGCATCCGATGGGACGGGCGCCGGCTGGCCGAGGCGATGACGCTCTTCTTAACCTGTGGGTTTTCTCCGATCTCACTAAGGAACGTGAGAACCGGGATGATATCGGCAGAGACATTCTTAGGGGCGATACCTTTGCTGATCATATTCCCGCAGGCTTTTTCGCTTGTGACCGCAGTGGGAAAATCATTGGCATGAATGCCGCCATGGCAGGCTGGCTCGGCAGGAATCACCAGTCCCGGCAGCAGCTATCGTCGATGCTGGACGGGAATGAGGCGCGACCGTCTGCTGAGGATGCCGCATCGCTTTTCTCTCCGAAAGACGCATCGCTGTTCCTCCTCAATGATCTCCACGGGGCTGACGGCGAAGCGCGGGAGGATCGATTTGAGTCCGAACTGAAACGGGAAGACGGGCAGGTACTGCCCGTCATTTTGTTGCGGCGAGTGGAATTCGATAATGGAGGAGCGTCCATCGGATCGTGGACGCTGGTACTGAAACGCGAGCCAGAGCTCGCAAAGGTCCCTTTGCCTGACAAGGGAGAGATCCGTTACGCACGGGTCTTCGACACGACTCCCATTGCCATCGCGATCGTAGACCACGAGGGGCGAATCTTGCGCTCCAACGCAGCCTTTGCCCGTTTCATGCCGGAGGCTTTAAAGCGCGACGATCGCGGAGAAGCGCGCACGGTACAATCGGCCATCGTCGAACGGGACCGGTCTCTGCTTGATGACGCGATCCACGCGGCGCGGGAAGGGAAGGGGGACACAGCTCCGCTTGATGTGACGTTGTCCGGCCCAGGTGAGCGTTCGGCCAGGCTTTTCGTGGCGGGTTTCGACGCAGGGGAGGGCGGGGCCACCATCTACGCGCTGGATACGACGGAATTGCGCACATTGCAGAATAATTTCGCGCAATCCCAGAAGATGCAGGCGATCGGCCAGCTAGCCGGCGGTGTCGCGCATGATTTCAACAATGTTCTGACTGCCATTATTGGCTATTCCGATCTTCTGCTCGCCAATCAGCGTCCGACCGATCCTTCGTTTCAGGATATTATGCAAATCAAGCAGAACGCCAATCGGGCGGCGGGTCTGGTGCGTCAATTGTTGGCTTTTTCCCGCCGCCAGACTTTGCGGCCGCAGGTTATCCAACTCGGTGACGTGCTGTCCGATCTGCATATGCTGCTGCGTCGCCTGGTCGGGGAAAAGATCGATCTTGATCTGCGCCACGGACGCGATCTCTGGCTGGTCAAGGCGGATCTCAATCAATTCGAACAGGTTATCGTCAATCTCGTCGTCAATGCCCGTGACGCCATGCCGGAAGGCGGCCGGATCAGTCTCCGTACACGCAATATCGAGCCGCAGGATTGTGTAGCCTTCAGTGAACAATCCCTGCGGCCGGGTGAATATGTCCTGATCGAGGTCGAGGACAATGGACATGGCATTCCTGATGATGTGAAGGATAAGATCTTCGAACCCTTCTTCACGACGAAGGAAGTCGGCAAAGGCACGGGCCTTGGCCTTGCCATGGTCTATGGCATCGTCAAACAGACGGGTGGAACGGTTTTTTGCGACAGTACCATTGGTAGCGGTACGACATTCTCCATTCTGCTTCCACGCTACAAGGAAGAAGAGCGCAGCGACGCACCAACGATCGAAACACGCAAACCGGCTCCGGATCTGACAGGCCGTGGAACCATTCTGCTTGTTGAGGATGAGGAAGCCGTCAGGGCTTTCGGCGCGCGCGCCCTGACATCGCGAGGCTATACCGTCCTGCAGGCGAGTTCGGGTCTTGAGGCGCTCGATGTCGCCGAAGAGAACGCCGACTCGATTGATCTCGTCGTCTCCGATGTTGTCATGCCGGAAATGGACGGCCCGACCATGTTTGGTGAATTGCGTAAACGCGGTATCAAGGCGAAAGTGATTTTCGTATCCGGTTATGCGGAAGAAGCCTTCGCCAAGAACCTGCCCGAGGGGGAGGATTTTGGTTTCCTGCCGAAACCGTTTTCGCTGAAACAATTGATCGAAGCGGTCAAGGGCCACATGACCTGAGCGGTATCAGCTTTGCTGAAATTGTTCTGCGGGACGTGGTCTCTTAGGGAAACTGGCAGATCAAATGGGACATCTTCTGATAAAGATCTCTTCGTCTCGCTTTATGTACTGATCGGCTTCTATCAGAATATATCTGGACGTCTTCGATCTGCGCAGAATATCAATCTTGCCGAGGAGCACCGATCAAATCCGTGTCGATCTTGCTCACGATAATCGGACTTTCCGATCGACCCTCTTGTGAGGCTTTATAGTTGAAATGAGCTGTTGATGCAGACATTCTTCGTTGAAATCAAATGCGCGCTGGGCCGCACTTATGATGTTGCAAATGCTTTGGCCCAAGCGGAAATCGCATCGGAAATCTATTCGACTGCCGGGAGCTACGACATTCTGGCAAAATTCTATGTAGGGGAGGACGTGGATATCGGCCGTTTTATTGGCGAACATCTGCATGGCATCGACGGCATTGTCGATACATGCACCATTATCACATTCAAGGCATTTCGTTAGAATCATCCGGAATCTCGAATGATCTTGATGTGTGCGGGATGTTTTATGGAACAATCACCACATCCATCCGGAAAGAGTTCACCGCCTCCCGGAAAAATCTGATGGGCTCGCCGTGAAGGCGAGCGCTACTCATACATGCGATCCATTAGGGCCCGTCTGTCGGGATATGTGCTATGCTTTCAGGCAGTGCCTCCGCCGCCGGCCGTCTTGAGCCAAGCGGCTCCACAGGCTTTGGCGAGATCGCGGACGCGAAGAATATAGCTTTGGCGTTCTGTGACGGAAATGACTCCTCGTGCATCGAGGAGATTAAAAATGTGGGATGCTTTGATACATTGATCGTAGGCTGGCAGCACGAGGCTCTTGCCGGTTTTCTCGGCCTCGATCAGAAGCAGACGACAGGTCGTTTCGGCATCCTTGAAATGTTGAAAGAGCAGATCTGGATTGGAACTCTCGAAATTGTATCGTGAATATTCCTGC
Organism: Beijerinckia mobilis; assembly: GCF_000745425.1. Lineage (GTDB taxonomy): Bacteria > Pseudomonadota > Alphaproteobacteria > Rhizobiales > Beijerinckiaceae > Beijerinckia > Beijerinckia mobilis. The sequence goes on along the minus strand of NZ_JQJH01000021.1, from coordinate 8,096 downwards.
TCCGCTTGCAGGAAAATGTCACCATAGGTGACCTTCTCCTCTCCCTCCCGGCCATTGTAATTCAGATCCATGATACGATCGACATTCTGCAGATAGCAGGCGAGCCTTTCGAGCCCATAGGTCAATTCGCCCGAGACGGGAGCACATTCAACGCCCGCGACCTGCTGGAAATAAGTAAATTGCGAGACTTCCATGCCGTCGCACCAACATTCCCAACCAAGCCCCCAGGCGCCGAGCGTCGGGCTTTCCCAATCATCCTCGACGAAGCGGACATCATGAAGGAGCGTGTCGATGCCGATTGCCTGCAGGGATTGCAGATAGAGAGCCTGCAAATCGGGCGGTGATGGCTTCAGAATGACCTGAAATTGATAATAATGCTGCAGGCGGTTTGGGTTTTCGCCGTAGCGACCATCTTTCGGCCGGCGGCAAGGCTGCACATAGGCGGCCTTCCATGGTTTCGGACCGAGAGATCGCAGCGTCGTCGCCGGATGGAAGGTACCCGCGCCAACTTCCATATCGTAGGGTTGCAGGATCACACAGCCCTGGCTCGACCAGAAATGCTGCAGGGTCAGGATCAAACCTTGAAAGGAACGGGTCGGATCAAGCGACGGGAGCCTGTCCCCTTCGGATTCTGGAGAAAGAGTGGAAACGGTCGAGGACTGCATTTGTGCACCAGCAGACTGAAATGTTGTTTCCCATGCCGTATGACGGCTGAAAAAGAGAGTTGTTGGCTCCTACAATGGCGAGTGGGGCTTGGGCAAGTGGAGCTTGCGTAAGTAGCACTTGGGTAAGCGGAGTTTGGGCACCAGGCGCACGCCAGGTCGCACGCTAAGTCGCGAGCGTCTAACCCTAGCAGCTTGGATAGCTCTGATCCCCCGACCTGATAGGCATCAAATCATCTCGCGACACCTATCGTGTCAGCAGGTCATCTTCCCATATCTCCATCCTCTCGGGCCAGCGTCATGGCCAGGGGATGAAGGCTTCACCGCGATGAATGGCATCCGCAATCTCGGTGAAATGTCCCTCATTTTGGAGGATGAGCGGGGGAGCTATGGAAAAAGGGGCGCGGCTACCCTTTCGAGCCCGGATGAGGATTCTTTTCGCGTAAGAGTTTGCGCCGGAATGCACAGGGAGAATGGTGATGGCGCCCGCGCGTCCTGAGCAAGCGCCGAGGATCGTGGCGAGCATTTCCGGTCGATGGATCATGAAAAATAGACCGTGGGGTGCAAGAAGGGAGAGGCTCGCCACGATCCACCGTTCCAATGGGCGAGGCCCGCTCTCTTCCATCATCGCGGCTTGCCGCCGCGCGGCATTTTCCGGCATGCGTGATCGCGCCGGATCATAATAAGGTGGATTGGTGATGACGAGATCCGCAGCTCCGTTCAGGAGATTGGCTCCCCTGCGGGACGATAGCGAGAGCAGATCGGCATGATGGACCATTCCACGATCATCGATCCGGTTGGTTCGTAAATTTTCGGCTGCAAGTTGGGCCGCTGCTTCATCGATCTCGACGAGGCCGATGGTGAGTGCTGGTCGCTTTAAGGCTAAAGCCAAACCGGCGGCGCCAACGCCTGCGCCAAGGTCAAGAGCATGACCTGAAAAATCAGGAGGGGGGGCGGCGGCGAGCAAGATCGCATCGGTTCCGGAACGGTGTCCTTTGCGTGGTTGTCGCAGAGACAGAGAGCCGCCGAGAAATTGATCCGTCGTCGTGTCGCAATCGGTCAAGGATTTGTGCATTCTGCCCTAATAATTACACTTTTGGAATCTAACGTTTTCTGCCGTTGCGCAATCGCGGGTTTCGCCGATGCTTGAACCGTTCGCAATCAACGAACCGACGCATTCGACCCCTGAGTTTTTGGAAGGATTGCTGGCGCACGGCAGGAATGCCTTTTTCTTCGACGTTGATGGAACGTTGCTCGATATCAAGCCTGAACCTGGCGATGTCATTGCCGGCGAAACCTTGAAAACGGATTTGATTCATCTGGCCCAATGCGCGAGTGGCGCGGTGGCGCTTGTCAGCGGACGCAAGATTGAGGATCTCGATCGGATTTTCTTTCCTCTCACTCTGCCGGCCGCAGGAATGCACGGCGCACAGTTACGCCGTTCCGATACGATCGAAATTTTGGTCTCGGATGAGAATATAAGAAAGGCACGGCCGGAGGTAGAGGGTTTCGCCGCGCGGTTTCCCTCGCTCTTCCTTGAGGATAAGGGGATGACGCTGGCCGTGCATTTTCGTAAATGTCCGGAACTTTCCGAGATCGTACGCGTTGAACTCTCTGTAATTGGGTCAAAGTATGGGTTGGCGCTACAGGAAGGGAAGATGGTCGTCGAATTGAAGCCAGATTTGTTCGATAAGGGAACCGCGATTAAAGCTTTCCTTGCCGTTTCCCCTTTCATGGGCCGAAAACCGGTCTTCTTCGGCGATGATCTTACGGATGAAAAAGGTTTTGATGTCGTCAATGCCTTTGGGGGTGTGACCGTCAAGATTGGTGCCTCTTCCATGAGGACAAGCGCGCGTTACCAGCTTTCCGACCCGGAAGATCTGCGTTTGCTCCTGCGTCAAATACGTTAGACGAGTATCATCCCGACAAGCGTTGTACTTCAATTATACTGGAGTGGTTCGCAAAGAATTCACGCCAGTATTCTAGAGCGTTGCCGTGCCGTTGCGTTTGCACCTGAAAACGGCGATAGGCGGTGTTTTCTTGTCTTCGAAAAGATTGGATCGGAAAGCTTCTCAAAGCTCTCTCGAGCTGAAAGGTTTTAAGTTAAAACCAGAGTGTTCACCGATGCTCCTGAGATAGTCGACAAAGAAGGTTGAGTATTTTCAAGACATTTGGTTGGGTCGCGATTGCTCTCGATGCGAGAATGGTCCAAGGGACGAATGCCCTGGGATGTGCGAGGATTGCGTTGTATAATTTTGTTTAATATTTAAATTAATGCATGTGTAAAAACCGTAATTGTCATTTTATCTTTGTGTTCGTCGATTAAGCTCATCACGCTATAAAGTGTTCAGAATAATAGTCGGACAACCGCCACCATTCGATTTGGGAGGGATTATGTCGTCGATAACGGAAATCCTGCGGAATTGTTCGCATGAAAAGGTTGCTCAGGCGGCGGTCGCGTCGCTTGGCTATTCCTTTGCGCGTAAAGTGGAAGCCGCAGCCTGCGCCAAAGGCATGTCGATTGGACGTTTCACAGCGGAAATCGTGGACAATTTCGACCGGTTTTCGGATCATCGCCGGAAGGATGCGCTCGGAGAAGCCATGAAGGGCGCTGATCAGCCGATCCTCATCGGGTTGCAGCATATTCTGGAACCTGTCGTTGAGCAGACAGGCGTCAGTGAAAAAGGCTGTTGATCTGTCGCCATCCTCAAGCTCAAACCATTCAAACCTCTTCTTTCAAATGCCGGCGGCCGGATTTTCGGAGCCGGCATTGCCGTTTCAAGCGTCCATTACAGAGCATACAAAAGAGATGAGTTTGATCCATCGGCCTCTGCTCGGGGCAGGACCTGTTCTGCAACCCCTTTCGCCTCACATCGGCGGGACATTGCTGTTTCGAAAGAGGAACTAATCGTGAGGTCTCCCGTTCGTTTGGCAACGGGCGGGAACGATAAAGATTCCTGGCGGGTATCTTTCAACAAGCTTGGTCTCACATCAGCGAGAACGGGGCCGCCGCCGGTGGACATGCGTTGGAATTCTGCCGCGCGGTTCCAATAGGGTTCATTCGTCCAGGCTCGTTCGTCTAGGGGTGGATACAAAGCTTTTTTTGTCATCCGCGATCAACATCGATACCTGCGGCAGAAAATCGGTATTTCTTTAAATCGCGACGAATCCTGTCCAGCAGAATTCGGGGTTTGAAGAGAACGAACGCGGAATAAGCAAGAAGAACAGGAAACGCATAAGATGAGGATCGCGCAGGTTGCTCCGCTTTTTGAATGCGTGCCGCCAAAATTTTATGGGGGGACGGAGCGCATCGTCTCTTATTTGACGGAGGAATGCGTTGCCAGAGGTCACGAGGTAACATTGTTTGCTTCAAGCGATTCCATCACATCGGCGAGGCTCGTTTCCTGTTGCGACAAGGCTCTTCGGCTTAATCCGGATGTCAGAGACTGGATACCCCATCATATTAGCATGCTTGAGCAGGTACGCTCCTGTGCGCACCATTTCGATATTATCCACTTCCACATTGATCTGCTTCATTATCCCTTGATTCACGAAACCCGACTGAATGGGGTGACGACTTTGCACGGCCGGCTCGACATGCCGGATCTTTGGCCGCTTTATCGGTTGTTTTCGGACATTCAGTTCATTTCAATTTCCGATGCTCAACGCGGACCGATGCCCTACGTCAATTGGGTCAAGACAATTCATCATGGCCTTCCTAGCGCGCTTCTGCCGTTTCAGCCTTATCCGAAAGGCAATTATCTTGCGTTTCTCGGCAGGATCGCCCCCGAAAAGGGGCCGGAACACGCGATTGAAATAGCCGTCCGTTCAGGGATGAATCTGAAGGTTGCTGCCAAGATCGATAAGGCGGATGAAGCCTATTGGCATGAGGTGATCGCGCCGATGATCGCGCGTCACCCGAACGTCGAATATATCGGCGAGATTAATGAACGACAGAAAGCCGAGTTTCTCGGTAATGCGGCGGCACTGCTGTTTCCAATCGATTGGCCCGAACCCTTCGGCCTCGTGATGATCGAGGCCATGGCTTGCGGCACTCCGATCCTCGCCTTCCGCCGCGGTTCTGTTCCGGAAGTGATCGATAACGGACAATCGGGGTTTATCGTCGACGATATTGGGGCTGCTGTGCAGATTCTATCCGCGGTTCTCGCGCTTCCACGCTCAGGCGTCCGCGATTGTTTCGATCGGCGGTTTACGGCGCGCCGTATGGCGGAAGATCATCTGGCGCTCTATCAGACGCTGCTTGATGCGAAAGGGGAGCTGAAACGGTCACTCGCTGAGGACCGTCCACGTGAACCGCGCAGAAGACGGAATCCATTCAGGCATCAGATCCTGAAAGGAAAGCCGGAAGAAGATCAAATCATTCAGGAAACCATGTAGCTCTTGTGCGTAAACGGGGCACATGAGCGGGAAATACTTTTCAAGGTATGGCCATGCCAGCGCTATCCGATAGAATGATCGGTGAAGTCTTGGCGAGCGACGAATGTCATGCGGCGCAATTCTATATTCCGGCGTCGGTGTCGCTTCAGGAGCTGCAGCCGCGCACGCTGAAACATAACGATACATTCGCTGTTTTTGATCATTATGGCGATATCGCCGTCGCGGGTGGCGGTACCGAGGGGCTGTTCCATCGCGATACCCGTCATCTGTCGAAGCTCATGTTGACTCTTGGCGGCGCGCGCCCCATGTTGCTCAGTTCGACCATCTGCGATGATAATGCCTCGCTCAATTGTGACCTCGCCAATCCGGATATTTTCAATAAGGATGGAAACATCCTGATCGGTCATGATCTGCTACACCTGAGGCGTTCGAAATTTCTGTGGCAAGGCACCTGTTTCGAGCGAATTTCCGTGCGTAATTATGATGAGCAGGTGCAGAGAGTAGAATTGGCTCTGCATTTTTCCTGCGATTTTGCCGATCTGTTTGAAGTACGCGGCGTGCGGAGAGACAGGCGTGGAAAGTTCGAGCTTCCCTGCGTCGAGCCCGACGGCGTAACGCTCTCCTATTTGGGGCTTGATGGTGTGCGGCGTATAACACGCCTGCGCTTTGAACCGCGACCGACCCGGATCGGCCCGGATTACGTTTTCTTTGATTTTTCTCTCGTGAGCCGTGAACGGCAGATCATCTTCACGGAAATCAGCTGCGCGGATCTGCCAGCCAGAAAGGCGCGAGATGCCTTTCTTTTCGCCTTGCGCGATTCGCGCCGCGCATCGCGAGCGGCCATGCGCCAGGCAGTAGCGGTGACGACTTCCAATGAAATCTTTAATGAGGCGGTGCGTCGCGCAATTTCGGATCTCTATACGCTTGCGACGAATGTTCCTGAGGGCCTCTATCCCTATGCTGGCATTCCCTGGTTCTCCGCCGTTTTTGGACGGGACGGGATCATCACCGCAATGCAGACCCTCTGGCTTGATCCCACCATTGCGAGGGGCGTTTTACTGCATCTCGCTGCCAATCAGGCTTTGGTTGAGGATGCTGCTTCAGATGCAGAGCCGGGCAAAATCCTGCATGAGGTTCGATTTGGCGAAATGGCGGAGTGCGGGGAGGTTCCTTTCCGCCGTTATTATGGCAGCGTCGATTCGACACCCCTCTTTGTTCTACTGGCCGGTGCTTATTTCGAGAGGACCGGCGATATCAAGACGGTGACACATTTGTGGCCGCATATCATGCGTGCTCTCGAATGGATCGATTCCTGGGGCGACCGTGATGGCGATGGGTTCGTGGAATATCATCGGCAGACCGATGATGGTCTCGTGAACCAGGGCTGGAAGGATAGTTACGATTCGATTTTTCATGCCGACGGCACGTTGGCGGAGGGGCCAATCGCCTTGTGTGAGGTGCAGGCCTATGTTTATGGAGCTCGGCGGGCGGCTGCCATGATTGCCGGACGTCTCGGGCAAAGCGAGTGCTGCTCGCTTCAAAACGCCAAGGCTGACGATCTTTATCGTCGATTCGATGATGTGTTCTGGCAGGATGATATAGGTACTTATGCGATTGCGCTCGATCGTTTGAAGCGGCCGTGCCGCGTCAAAAGTTCCAACGCAGGACAGGTTTTGCTGACCGGGCTTGCACGGCCGGAGCGTTCGGAGGTCCTGATCGCCAATCTCATGCGTGGCGAATTTTTCTCAGGCTGGGGCATCCGGACGATCGCCAACGCCGAGCCGCGCTATAATCCGATGAGTTATCACAACGGCTCGGTCTGGCCCCATGATAATGCACTGATTGCCAGGGGCTTCGCCCGTTATGGTCATACACAGGCGGTGGCACGCCTGTTTCATGGATTGTTCGAAGCGTCGATTTACATCGATTTGAGGCGTTTACCGGAATTGTTCTGCGGTTTCGCTCGCCGCCGCCGCCAGGGACCGACCTTCTATCCGGTCGCCTGCACTCCTCAGGCCTGGGCAGCCGCCGCGCCTTTGTCCTTGCTGCAATCATGTCTGGGGCTGCGATTCGATCCGCAGCAATGCCATGTCATATTCGAGCGCCCGATGCTTCCCGATTTCCTCGATGAGGTGACTTTGCACGGGCTCGCAATTTCTGGTGCGCGAATAGACGTGAAAATCTGCCGCGCCGACCGGGAGGTCGCGATTCACGTTCTGGAACGTGAGGGAAAAGTCCAGCTGGTGACGATCAATTGAAGCGTGGGCTAGGTCGCCGTTCCTCGCTGCGCTTTGCTTACCCCGCAACCGCATTTTGATGTTGGATGGAAGGGGAAGCTAGGCACCCATGCCAAGCTTCGCGACTTCCAATTCCAATGACGGCAACGCTCAGGGAACGCTTTTCGTGCTCTGATGGAGGCCGGAGGCGTCTCGCTTTTCTCAAGAGACCGGCATCTGGTTGCTATCGAGCTTGCGCGCCGCAGCATCGGAAATCTGCCATTCCTCTAGCAAAGAAATTTTTCGAAAAAATTTTCCGCGAAATTGCACGCCGACCCTCTCGCTGGCGCTTTGCCTGTCATAAATAAGCCATTGAAAATCAATATAAATGGCCCTTTCCAGCTCATCCCTGAAGAAAGGGTTTGACATTGGGGGAGGGGTGGTTCTATAAGGCGTTCATCGACGGCGGCGCTGCTGAAGAGGCGGCTGACGCGGGACGTTATCTCCTGAATGATTGGGTGAAGGATCGCCCGGCTGAGAGGCTGGGTGGTTTGGCGTCTCTGAGTTAGAGGGTTTATGTACCCTTGTTTGCTGGATTAGCTGTTTGACAATTGAATCGGAAGAAAGAGAAACGTGGGCGGCGGGGTCCTTGCGGCCTGACCTTTGAAGGGGAACCTTTGAGGTGTTGGGTTGAGAAAGAACTCTGGCGGTCACGGATCAAGTTCACCGAGTTTGGAGCTTTAAGCTTTGAACGGGTGTGCTTGGGACTCGTCGAGAGAGCTGCTGAGAAGCGGCTTTTACGTAGTGACCAGCCGGCATT
>NZ_JQJH01000020.1 GCF_000745425.1 Beijerinckia mobilis | reverse complement strand
TGGCTCCAGGCCTGATCGATTGCCTGCCGGATATCCCCGGCTGGATCGTCGGTGATAAAGGTTATGCCTCGCACGCGTTCCGCACTCTCATCCGGGATAGGGGCGCACGCCCAGCCATCCCACACAAACGCAACGAAGCGCCGGTTGCCTGCCCTGACTGGATCTACAACAATCGGTCTACCGTCGAGAACCTCTGGGCCAGATTGAAAGAATGGCGGGCTATTGCCACACGCTACGAAAAAACTGCCTGCTCCTTCCTCGGCATCCTCTGTCTCGCCGCAACCAATGAATGGATCAAGCGCTAACACACCCTAGCGCTGTCGATAGTAATGGTCCTGCCCCCTCCGAAAGCATTCGCCACCGCGAAGAACTGCGAAAATGCGGCCACGCAGGCGGAGATCAATGAATGCGCAGGGAAAGCCTTCAAGGACGCCGACGCACGTCTGAATGCGGTCTACAATGATCTGCTCGGGCGCTTCAAGGGCGATGCTGATAGACAGAAACTGCTGATTAGTGCGCAACGCGCCTGGATCACCCTGCGGGATGCCGATTGTGCCTTCATCGCCTCCGGTGTCGAGGGCGGCAGCCTCTATCCGACGATCCTCTCCGACTGCCTCAAGGATGAGACACATATGCGTCTCGACACATTACAACGTATGTTCGACTGCCGGGAAGGTGATTTAACCTGTCCGGTGCCCTAACTAAAAAACGAGGTTCTATTTAGCGCTCTACCAATAGTGGATGGAGAAAGTCGAATTTCCATTTTTCAGCCAGATCGACTTCCAAAGCCTGGCGCTGCCCGATAATCATGGCTATGTTTATAAAAATCGCCAGCGGTTCATGATACAATTCGGCTTTCGAAATTCGCCCGAAAAGATGCTTTATTTTGAGGAATGGATAGAGACAGATCCACAAAAACAGTCTTGTTAGAAATGGTGCATAGGATTTCCGCTTGACGCTCAGACTATAAAGTTTCTCGATGTATACAGAGGAGCGGCCGTAACGCCTAAATTGCTCGTAGAGAGCAGAAATGTTTTTTCTATGCCGATGATAAACGATGGCGTCGTCGGTATAAAGAAGATCAAATTTCGTCATGCGTTGCATTCGCCAGCTCATGTCGATGTCGCCGCCAGCTTCCAGATGATCACGAAAAAGACCGGTCAAACTGAATACTTCCCTTCGAAAACCTGCATTGGCAGTTTGACTGAATGGCAAGAACGGATGATTCAGGGCAGCAGATTGCGAGAGGATCTCCGCACGTGTGGCGAAAAGTTCCAATAATGTCTCACCTGGATAGGCGTCAATGCGTCCGGCGACGGCACCGACTTTCCCGTCGGTGAAAGCAGCGACAAGATTAACTATCCAGCACGGATGTGGAACACAATCTGCGTCGGTAAAAAGAATGATTTCTCCGGTCGAGACACGGATTCCTTTATTGCGCGCCGCATAAGCACTTTGAATTTGGTTTTCTTCGATATAAATAATCCCGAGATCGAGCCTCTCGGCACTTTTTAGAACGACCTCTTTGGTATTGTCCGTACTCATGTTGTTAACGATAATATATTCTACTTCCTCAATATCACCTGTCTGCTTCTTCAAAGCATCGAGCAATAGGGGAACCGTCTCGGCGCCATTATAGACAGGGATGATTACAGACAGGCTTGCCATTTGTATATTTTTCCTTGTTTACATCATAACGACATTCTACCCGCAGGCAGACCCGGATCAGGATGCAAGCAATTTTTTATGTATATAAATTAAGCATCATTTGTAATGACATCGCCAATTCACTATACTGAATGCATATTATAATATGCTGGCAACAACATTCTGTATGCATGCAATGCATCAACATTCGCTATGCAGACGCATGTTTTTATACGACATATAAATCTTTATTTTTACAGATGTTCAATCATTGATTGGATCAGGCTTTTAGAATGGAAGGTGATATCTCTATAGTTTTTATCACTTATCTCTAAGTCTAGGTTTGCCAAGACTTCATTTGTGATGATTGCGGCACAATGCTTGATATTGCGATCAAGATCATGTCCCGCCAACAAAAATTTCGCTGCCGCCACGTGAGGCGATGGCATGACGATCGCTCCAGGTGATTTGTTGCTGGAACTGCTGCGGCAAATAGTGTGAATTGGCGATAATACCTTTCCGCTAGAAAGGTCTTTAACCGTTACCTTCACTTGTATATGTGTACGGCCAGCACCGAACCCGATGATCGATCGCTGTATTCGATTGCCTTCATCAATCTCCACCAGGGCTCCGCTGATCAATATGCCATTCGTCGGCATGGGAGATCCTTCGCTGAGTCGATAGGCACGGCCCCCCTTATTATTAAGATCCCGCGCAATCGTTCTACTCATGAGCGATGGGAGCGAGTTCGCCTTTTCCTGCTCGAGAACATCATGGACGAGCAAACCGGAAAGCCGGCTTTCCGATCGAAGACTGTGGTTTCCAATCGAAAAATCGCTTACGTAAATCGCTTGGGAGCGAGTATCGGCCGGGAACTCACCAGCCTTGACATCGACTGCAAGGATCTGCCTGGCACCCAGAATAATCGTGAGCAGAAACCAGATCCTTTTTTTGAACAGACCTTGCGGCGATTTGTTTCTTACCGTCATTCTCGGATTCCTTCGACTTCACCGCGTCCAGTAGGATTGATATATTCGCGCGAGGCGGACTATCAGGTCAGGACGATCGCATTGATAGATGAAGCTGCGAGGCTGTCGTTTTCCTCCACCTGGAAACACAATGAAGAGACGGCACTGATAACGTAGACAATCTTCGTGGCACGATCACACGCGTGTAATCGGCAGCTGTCATGAAATTCGATTTTAGAAGCATGGCGAGTTTCTCCAACAGCGGATATCGCAAGGAGAATATTCGCGGATTGTCGCCAGCGTTTTTCTGGGATTTGTCGTTCTATCGACTTTTGTCAAAGTCACGTAACGATGTGTAACCGCGTGATTTCCGTCTCTGCGCGCGGACTGACAACAGGATTGAATGAGCTGGATTCATTATAATCTGATAGGCTGGGCTCTGTGGCGCCTGGGCGGCGGATTCCCGACAGATCTTATTGATCGCGAAAGGTTCGGATTAACGAGATATGCGATAAAGCAACTCCCGAGTACAACGCCAAGATTTGACTTGTCGGGATTGCGCCCGGTATCGATCATTGATCACAGCGTCCAGGCATTTAACGGTCATATCGAATGCCGGTGATCTGACGCCAGCGTCATGAGAGATAATAATGCGGGGATCGGGAGCGATCCAAGTCGGTTTTGAATCCGAACGCCTTGGCCGAGAGCATTTTCCGTTAACAATCTGATTTGTTACGCCGTGCAAGCCGGATGAGAATTGACAGTCTCAGTCAGCCAAAATCAGGGCTGCTGTATTGTACTTCGGCTTTGGCTTTTACCATGCGGACGAGCCGATGACGCAAGGCATCGGCCCGCCTTGACCTTTATTTGCGCTGCAAAGCCGCACTGAGTGCCGCGCCCAGAGCTCCCTGAGGAGATGCCTGCGGCCGTGTGCCTGTCTTCGCCTTGTTTTGGCTTTCGGCACGCCCGGACGTTCCGGCGGCTTTCTTCTGCTCGCCTGCTTGGGGCCCGGTTCCTTGCGCCTTGCCATCCTGCGTGCGCATGGAGAGAGCAATGCGCTTGCGTTTTACATCGACTTCGACGACGCGCACCTTCACGACATCGCCCGCCTTCACGAATTCATTCGGTTCCTTCACGAATCTGTCGGCCAGTTGCGACACATGAACGAGCCCGTCCTGATGGACGCCGATATCAACGAAAGCGCCGAAATTGGTAACATTGGTCACGGTGCCTTCGAGCATCATGCCCGGCACGAGATCCTTGATATCGTCAACGCCTTCGGCAAAGGTGGCCGTCTTGAATTCAGGACGCGGATCGCGGCCGGGTTTTTCGAGTTCGGCGAGAATGTCGCGCACGGTCGGCAGGCCGAATTTTTCATCGACGAATTGAGCCGGATTGATCGATTTCAGCGCCGAGGCATCGCCCATGAGCGTGAGCAGATCTCGGCCGCAAGCGGCGATGATCTTGCGCGCGACACCATAGGCTTCAGGATGGACGGAAGACGCATCGAGCGGTTCCGCGCCGTCGCGAATGCGCAGAAAGCCGGCACAGAGTTCGAATGTACGCGGGCCCAGGCGATAGACGTCGAGCAGCTCGCGACGGCTTTTGAAAGCGCCTTTTTGCTCCCGATGAACGATGATAGCGTCGGCGAGCGACGAGCTGAGGCCGGATATACGCGAAAGCAGCGCGGCGGAAGCCGTGTTGAGATCGACACCGACCGCGTTCACAGCATCCTCCACCACGGCATCCAGTGACTTGGCGAGCCATGCCTGATTGACATCGTGCTGATATTGACCGACGCCGATCGATTTCGGATCGATCTTGACCAGTTCAGCGAGCGGATCCTGCAGGCGCCGCGCGATCGAGACCGCCCCGCGCAAGGAGACGTCGAGATCAGGCATTTCCGCCGCCGCCAGCGCGGAAGCCGAATAGACGGAAGCACCCGCCTCGCTGACGACGACCTTGAGCGGCTTCGCTCCCGGCAATGCGGCGATCACTTCCGCCGCAAGCCGGTCGGTTTCCCGGCTCGCCGTGCCATTGCCGATCGCGATCAGCTCGACCTTATGTATGCGGATCAGGCGCGAAAGCTCCGCCATAGCCCCTGCAATGTCATTGCGCGGCTGGAACGGATAGATCGTTGCGGTTTCGAGAAGCTTTCCGGTCGCGTCCACGACAGCGACCTTGACGCCGGTGCGAATGCCCGGATCGAGCCCCATAGTCGACCGGGACCCAGCCGGCGCGGCAAGGAGCAAATCCTTCAGATTACGCGCGAAGACCTGAATGGCTTCCTTCTCCGCGCGTTCTCTCAGATCATTCATCAAATCCAACGACAGATGCAGCGACAGCTTCACGCGCCAGGCCCAACGGGCGACATCGAGCAGCCATTTGTCTGAGGCGCCCTCCGCGCGAATGCCATAGGCATCGGCGATCATACGTTCCACGGGCTTCAAAGCGGAGGCGTCCTCGGCGTCGACCTCGATCGACAGCGACAAAATCTCCTCGTTGCGTCCCCGCAACATAGCAAGCGCACGGTGGCTCGGCACCTTCGCCCAATTTTCGCAATGATCGAAATAATCAGCGAATTTCTCGCCCGCCGTTTCCTTGCCCTCGATCACGCGAGAGCGCAGCATAGCGTGGCTTTGCATATAGCTGCGCAAACGGCCGACGAGTTCGGCATTTTCGGCGAAGCTTTCAGTCAATATGTCGCGCGCGCCTTCGAGGGCAGCCTTGATGTCGGCGACCTCCTCGGAAAGATAGGCGGAGGCCAGTTCCTCGGGAACAGCCTTGCGGTCGGCAAGCAGGGCCTCCGCCAAGGGTCCCAAGCCACGTTCGCGAGCGATTTCCGCGCGCGTCCGGCGTTTTGGGCGGAAGGGAAGGTAAATATCCTCAAGCTCTGCCTTGGTCGCGGCCTTTTCGATCTGCGCCGCGAGTTCGTCGGTCAGTTTGCCTTGAGACGTGATCTCGGTGACGATGCTCTGACGCCGTGCTTCGAGATCGCGCAAATAAGCGAGGCGCTCTTCAAGGAGGCGCAATTGCGTATCGTCGAGGCCGCCCGTCGCTTCCTTGCGGTAGCGCGCGATAAAAGGAACGGTCGAGCCTTCATCAAGCAGGGAAACCGCGACTTCGATCTGTTGCGGCCGCGCCTGCAGTTCGGTGACGAGTGTCTGAATTATACGGTTTTTACCAGTGGCCATGCCTGTCTCTTCGATTATGAAGCGGCCACCCTACAGCATTGACCCGAAAAGTGGACACCACATTTCGGATCAAATTTAGTGCATTTACAAAAACATAGAGCATTGCTCATGCGCTTGGCGCAACGAGCAATGCTCTCACGTAAAAACTGAAAGGCGGCCAATCACCTCGGCTCCCCTCGAAAAACCGGTAGAACCGAGGAATAAAGAGCGAAAGCGATCCGCCGCGATCAATGCGCCAAAAAGATCGGAATCGGGCAGGTGCGCAGGAGGTCGCGCGTGACGCCGCCGAAGGTCCATTCGCGCAGGCGGGCATGGCCATAACCGCCCATGACGATGAGATGGGCGCCTTTTTCCCTGGCGATTTCCTGAAGCCGCTCAGGTGCCGATTTCTCGCCGAGGATTTCGGTATAGGCCGTTGCCTTGACCTTGTGCCGCCCGAGGAAGGTGACGACATCTTCCGTCTGCCGCTTGGCCTCGTCGATATTGTCTTTCTCGGTCAATTCCACGACGATCGTTTCGCTGTTTTGCTGCAACAGCGGCAAGGCATCATGCGTCGCCCGGCGAGATTCCTTCGTCTCCTTCCAGGCGACGATCACGGTTCCGCCAACAGGCGCTTTTTCCAGACCTTGCGGCACGATGAGCAGGGGCCGTCCGGAGGTGAGAAGAATATCGCCGATATTCGGCTCATTATAGGGATAGGTTGGCCCTGCCTCGCGTCCAAGGATCAAAAGATCGGCCGCGCGCGATTCCCGGGTGATGAGCGATCCGGGATAGGCAAGCGCGCCGCGCCATTCCGACTTGAACGGTTTGCCTTCGACAAGTTCCTGAAACTTATGCTCGGCGTCGTGCAGCGCCGATTCCGCGCGATCATGCTCCAGCGTCATCAATTCGCCGACCATCGCACCCATTCCATAGGGATCGACGGAAGGCATTTCAGGCAGGTTGCCACCGATGCCGATCAGCGTCGCCCCACAGGCTTCCGCCAGATTACCCGCGAACTTGATCCGCGCGGGAGCATCTTCGCGTATATCGACGTAGACCATCAAAGCCGCATAAGTCATATGTCTGCCTCCGATAGGATTCACGCCGCGCATTTCTACGGAACGTAACTAAGCCGCGAAAGACGCGTCGGAATCGGCCGCTCCCAATCCGATTCGGGCTAGGTTATCATAGTCCCGCGACTCGCAGGACAGCCCGTTTGCACATATCTCATAGACGAAGACAGGGAGAGATGGCTATCGGTCTGTTTCCACATTTTCATCAAAACCGTGAAAAACAGGATTACGAAGCGAATTCAGTCTGAACACTGGGCCGAACACCCGCTCAAAGCTCCTCTTGGGCGGAAATGCCGCAGGCTGGACAATGCTCCTTCCACCGTTGCGGGCCCTTTTTAGAACGGCGGGATTGAATGCCATCCGAATCGACCGGGGAAACGGCGCATCCGCCGCCAATCCAGCAACAAATGACGGATCCGCAGGCGGAAACGATTGCATTCCTGCTTTCCGTCGGGCTCTTCGGCGCAAAGCCGCCTGAATCCCGCATGACAACCCATATTTCACAGATTTTTTTGTATGCCGATCGTGCCGTCAAGCTGAAGCGGGCGATCCATCTGCCCTATCTCGATTTCTCGACCCCGCAATTGCGTCTTGCGGCCTGCGAGCGCGAGCTTGCATTGAACCGCCGCACCGCGCCGCATCTTTATATCGCCGTTCATCGCGTGACGCGGAACGCCGATGGCGGACTTGTCCTCGACGGCACGGGAGAGCTGATGGACGCTCTGGTGGAAATGCGCCGTTTTGACAACGGCGCCCTGCTCGCGGACCAGGCAGATCACGGGGCACTTCCTCATACACTTCTGACGAAACTGGCACGCAATATCGCCGCGTTTCATCGCAATGCCGAAATCGTCGAAGCCGGATCAAGCGGCAGCGCGATTACAAGGATCATACACATTCTCGATCTCAATCGAGCCGCTTTCAACGCCGCCCTCAACACGGGCACATTCATCCCCGGCGATGCGATTCAGCGGCTCGACGAAACTTTCCGAAATGTTTTGACGCGGCTTTCCCCACTCATCGAGGCACGTGCCAAAGCCGGCAAGATCCGTCATTGTCACGGCGACTTGCATCTGAAAAATATCTGTATCTTCGAAGGCGAACCCACATTATTCGACTGCCTCGAATTCGACGACGATATCGCGCGCATCGACATTCTTTACGATCTCGCGTTTCTGCTCATGGATTTGTGGCATCGCCGTCTCGGCGCCGCAGCCAATTGGATCTTCAACCGCTATCTCGACGAGATGGACGAGGAGGACGGTCTTGGCGCACTGCCCTTCTTCATGGCCCTGCGCGCCGCCATTCGCGCTCATGTCGCCGCGACAATGGGCAAGGGCGATGAAGCACGAAGCTATTTCGCTCTCGCAGAAACGCTGTTGCAGCCGCCACCACCAAGCCTTGTCGCCATCGGCGGACTGTCTGGAACCGGAAAATCAACGCTTGCCGCCGCGCTCGCGCCGGAAATCGGCGCCGCGCCGGGCGCCCGCATTCTGGCGAGCGACCGTCTCCGCAAACGCCTGTTCGGCGTTTCCGCGGAAACCCGCCTGCCCGCCACAGCCTATGCGTCGGAAATATCGGCTGAAGTCTATGCACAGATCGCGACCGCGGCCGAAGACATTCTGCGAAGCGGTCACGGCGTCCTCGCCGATGCCGTATTCGACCGGCCAGCCGATCGCAGCCGCATCGCGCAGGCAGCCAAGCAGGCAGGATACCCATTTCTTGGATTCTGGCTGGAGGCAAGTCTCGAGCGCCAGATCGAACGCGTCAATGCGCGGCGCGACGATCCCTCGGACGCCGATGCCGCCATCGTCCACGCGCAAAGAGCGCGTGCCCTCACCCCCGTCGAGTGGATCATCCTGGAGGCTGATGGCGATGCCGCCGGCCTCGCGCAGCGGGCACTGCAACTTTATCGTGAAACCCGTTAAGGAAAATACACTTTTCATCCACCGCGATTTGATTAAGCAATCAACCTATGCTCATTTGTTCCAGCCTTATTGCCTGACGGCCTGTGCCTTGCGCGGAGTTCCACAGCCATGACCCATGACGTCACGCTTTCCGCTGCTGTGCTTGCGGGGCTTTTCTCTTTTCTGAGCCCTTGTGTTCTGCCGCTCGTCCCTCCCTACCTCACTTTCATCGCCGGCACGACGATCGAAGATGTTGCCGTCTTGCGCGAGCGTCAGGCACGCCGCGATATCATGCTGGCCGCGCTCCTTTTCGTTCTCGGCTTTGGAACGGTCTTCGTTGGACTCGGCGCCACGGCTTCGGCATTCGGCCGCATTCTGCGCGCCTATCTGCATCCGCTTTCGATTCTGGCAGGCGCGGCCATCATTCTCATGGGCCTTCACTTTCTGGGCGTGTTCCGCTTCGCCCTGCTCTATCGCGAGGCGCGCGTCTCGGTTCAGAAGCCGCTTGGCGTCTGGGGCGCCTATATTATGGGGCTCGCCTTCGCCTTCGGCTGGACGCCCTGCATCGGGCCGATTCTCGCTGCCATCCTCGCGGTCGCGGCGACACAGGAAACCATCGGCACTGGCGCCCTTCTGCTTGCGGCCTATTCTTTCGGGCTCGGCGTGCCCTTTCTTTTCGCCGCGGTCATGATCGAACCGTTCATCCGCTTCATGAAACGGTTCAAGGCCTATTTCGGCATCATGGAAAAGCTGGTGGGTGTCTGCCTTGTTCTCACCGGCATCGCCTTCCTCACCGGCTCGCTCCAGACCATTTCGTTCTGGCTGATCGAACGCTTTCCCGCTCTCGCAACGCTTGGATGATGCAGGAGGCGGGAAGGCGCTATTCCTTCCCGGCCACCGCATCCGAATCACAGCGGAAAGGCATTTGCCTGTTTGTCCGGCGCTCCGGCCATTCCCCGGCTCGCAGCGTCAGCCCTTTTCTTTTTCGAGCGCCGCACGAATATTCGCCAGCTCTTCGAGACGCGCGGAATCCGCCTGCGGATAGGAAAGATCGAGCTCTCGATAATGATCGAGAATGACCTGTGAGATGAACAGGCGGGCATTCTCCTTGTCATCGGCAGGAATGACGTACCACGGACAATCCTTGGTGCTCGTTACGGCGAGGCACGCCTCATATATCTGTTGGTATTGCTCCCAATATTGCCGTTCCTGCACGTCGGCGAGACTGAATTTCCAATTCTTCGCGGGATCGTCGAGACGCTCCAAGAGGCGCTTGCGCTGCTCTTCTTTCGAAAGATGGAGGAAGAATTTGACGATACGCGTCCCATTGAGATGCAGATGCTTCTCGAAATTCAGAATGGACTGAAAGCGTCCGTTCCAGACCGCCTCGTCGACGACTTTGACGTCGGGCAGGTTTTCATTCTTCAGCAGCTCCGGATGAACCCGTTCGACAAGGACCGCTTCATAATGGGAACGATTGAAGATCCCGATCCGTCCGCGTTCGGGCAGATGCTCCGAAATCCGCCACAGAAAATCGTGATTGAGCTCGGTCGGGCTTGGTTCCTTGAAACTGACGACCTGACAGCCTTGCGGGTTGACTCCCGACATCACATGCCGGATGGCGCCGTCCTTTCCGGCCGCATCCATGCCCTGAAAAATGAGGAGAACAGCATAACGGTTCGAGGCATAATGCAGGCGCTGCATATGGCTTAGCTGATCAACATGATCAGCCAGCATGACTTTGTACTCTTCCTTCGAGCGATAGAGCGGCTCGACGAGTGTTGGCCACGCCTTCAGCACCACGGCACTTCCTTCAGCAACGCGGAAGTCTTTGACTGAAATCGCCATAATCATCCTTTCAAGAATAGCTACGCTCTAAAACGCCTCGCAGCCCAACCGTCCAGTGGTAGATGAATCGCCCGCAGGGTTGAAACGGCGAGAAACATCCGTCGATCCCGCTGCTCTTCGAAACTGACCGGTATTCTCCAAGTCGTCTCTTGAGACTTTCTCCGCAAGACTTTCAGCAACACTTGCGTGGCGCGCTGATTTGGCTCATAAGCGCCAAATTCCACACGTGACGCTCGCGATCCTGTCTTAAGGATCGTTCCCGGTGGCCGGGTTCCCTTTTTGAAATGGGGGAATTTGGTCCAAATGGCGTTGCGGCGGTCCAACCGGAGAGTTTGAATATTATGTCTATCCCCGATTTCACCATGCGCGGCCTGCTCGAGTCCGGCGCCCATTTCGGCCATCAGTCGCATCGCTGGAACCCGAAAATGGCGCCCTATATTTTCGGCACCCGCAACAATATCCATATTATCGACCTCGCCCAGACCGTTCCCCTGCTGCATCAGGCGCTGAAGGCGATCTCGGATACCGTGGCCCGCGGCGGCCGTGTGCTCTTCGTCGGCACCAAGCGCCAGGCTCAGGACTCGATTGCCGATGCGGCGCAGCGTTCCGCGCAATATTACGTCAATTCCCGCTGGCTCGGCGGCATGCTGACCAATTGGAAGACCATTTCCGGCTCGATCCAGCGTCTGCGCAAGCTCGATGAAGTTCTTGCGGGCGGCGCAGTCGGCCTCACCAAGAAAGAGCGCCTGATGATGTCGCGCGAACGCGACAAGCTGGAAAAGGCGCTCGGCGGCATCAAGGACATGGGCGGCACGCCGGACCTGATCTTCGTCATCGACACCAATAAGGAACAGCTGGCGATCAAGGAAGCCGAGCGGCTGCATATTCCCGTCGCCGCGATCCTCGACACCAATTGCGATCCTGACGGGATCACCTATCCGATCCCCGGCAACGACGATGCCGGCCGCGCCATCGCGCTTTATTGCGACCTCATCGCTCGCGCCGCGCTGGATGGCATTTCCCGCAGCCAGGGCATGAGCGGCTTCGACCTCGGCGACATGGAAACGGCGGTGGAAGATCTGCCGCCAGTCGAAGGCGAATATGAAGCCGCTCCGACGGAAATCTTTGAACTGCTCGATGCGCCGCGTGGCGCGCCTGACGATCTCGCGAAACTGCCCGGCTCCGGCCCGCAGATCGCCAAGAAACTGAACGACGCGGGCATTTTCCACTATTGGCAGCTGGCGGCGATGACGCCCGAGGATGTCTCCAAGATCGATCAGGATCTGAAGCTCAATGGCCGCATCGAGCGCGATCATTGGGTGGATCAGGCGCGCGGCCTTCTCGCCAGCTGAGCCGGTTCGAAACACAAGAGAAAGGACGGTCCCGGCCGTCCGTTTCGACAAGTGATGACAGTCATCAATTCCCAAAAGTGGTCCCCACTTTTGGGATTGGTGTTTTGAGATGGACGCGGCGGCAGGGTGTGCTCACGGCCGCCAAAAGCGCGAAGGATTAGACGATGGCGAACGTCACGGCCGCGATGGTGAAGGAGCTTCGCGAGAAGACCGGCACCGGCATGATGGATTGCAAGGCCGCCCTGAACGAGACGGGCGGTGATATCGAGGCGGCGGTCGACTGGCTGCGCAAGAAAGGTCTTTCCAAAGCCGCGAAGAAGGCCGGGCGCATCGCCGCCGAGGGTCTCATCGGCATGGATATCGAAGGCACGACCGGTGTTCTCGTCGAAGTCAATTCGGAGACCGATTTCGTCGCCCGCAATGATGATTTCCAGTTCCTCGTCCGCAATATCGCTCGCGTGGCGATCCAGCAGGGCCTGACCGATATCGAGGCGCTGAAAGCAGCCCATTATCCGGCTGGCGGTCTGCTCGGCGACGCGATTTCCGAAGGTATCGCCAAGATTGGAGAGAACCTGACCCTGCGCCGGGTTGCCCTGATCCATGTGCCGACCGGCGCGATCGGCTCCTATATGCATAATTCTGTTTCGGAAGGGCTCGGCAAGATCGGTGTTCTCGTCGGTATCGCGACGGAGGGCAATGCCGAGGCGGTGCAGCCTCTGGCCCGCGAAATCGCCCTCCATATCGCGGCGGCAGCTCCGCTCGCCATTGATTCGGCGGGTCTCGATCCGGCCGTCGTCGAGCGCGAAAAAGCCGTGCTCGCCGAAAAGAACGCCGGTAAACCCGCCAATGTGCTTGAAAAGATCGTCGAATCCGGCCTGAAGACCTTCTACAAGGAGACCTGCCTCCTTGATCAGGTTTCGAATTATCCCGAACATGCGGGCAAGACGATCGGCCAGATCCTGAAGGAGACGGAAAAGACGGCCGGCGCGCCGGTCACGCTCGTCGCCTTCCATCGCTTCGCGCTTGGCGAAGGCATTGAAAAGCAGGAAAGCGATTTCGCCGCGGAAGTCGCGGCCGCCGCCAGCGGCCAGGCCTGAGCCAGGCGGGGACGGAGCTCCGCTTCGCGGATGCCCGTTCGTTGAAAACTAACCCATGCAATCGAAAAACCGCCGCATCGCCGGCGGTTTTTTCGTGAGAAGCCAATCCTGGGCACCGGCTCGTCTCGCGGATAAGCCTCACAGACTCGGCAGATGTGAGCGGAGGAATGCCCATTACTCCTGGCGTCGCTCCAGATTTATCGCGCTTTCAAAAGCCCCACGGCGCAATATGCATTTCAAAAACACCCCAATTTTCTACATGAAGCTGCGCATAGACAATAGGCTAGCTTCAAGTCTAAATACTCGTGAGCATATTTTCTTCGGACTTGTCTTTGATGATTGCAAGCCAGCGGCGCTAAACTATGAGTTTTTCTTTCAAAAGCCTGTGCAGCCATGGAAAACTGGTAGAAAAGTCCTGAAAGGCTTCGAATTACCTCTGTGAAAAGAGGTGACGCCCCGTTCAGGGGGCGTCGACAAGCGATCCCCACCGAAATCAAACTATTTCTTGTAGCCAACATACCAAATGCCAATGACTTTCCCGGAACCGTCTTTGATGGGCTCGTAGCCGGTCGTATATGGTGTTCCAAGTATGTCGACATCGCCGTAGAACGGCTTTCCGGCGTTGATGTCGACGATGACCTTGCCCTTTGGATCCAGTATAGTGCCCGTCGCACGACCCGAGCCTTCTGGCACGTTGGTCGAAACACGCACATATTCTTCGCCGGTTTTGGCAAAAAGCGTGGCCGTGCCGCCATTCACCTTCACGACCGCATCGACGATGGCGAAATCATTATTCATCTTCGTCTTGCCGAAGTATAATGCAGCCGCCTTCTTGCCGCTGACGGGGTCGAACCCTTCAAGTTTGGGCGGTCCGAGTTTTTCGGTCGCCGCTTTCAGATCGGCCATCGCCTTCATGATTTTTGGATTGCTTTTGGCGTAGCCGGTAGTGGAAAACATAGCCGCGGCAACAATCAGCAGCCCAGCCGCGAGCGCAGGGAAATAAAATCGGTTACGAAACATCATATCCCCCCTGAGCTTCAATTTGCGTCTATTCGCCGCTCTGCCGCAGAAGGACGGTGCCGCCGAACCGGCAGCGCTGCTTTCTCTTAAATCCACGAAAAAGTGGCCCGCAATGCCAAGTCAATTTGAGCAGGGGGCAAAGGTTCCCCAAAACAATCACTTGCCGCTGGCCGCATTTAGCACGACCTGCCCCCCGACAAAGAAGCGCTGATGACGCGGATCGAGGCGCAGGCTGTGCAGATTCAAGCATTGACCGCACAGAATGCGTTGCTCGCCGAGTTGGAAGCCATCGACACCATCCGCCTCACTCTACAAGGACAAGCACTCCCAACCACCGCTTGACTACCCGCACTGGGCCTGAGCAATGACGATCCGAACCTTATCGACAGAAAAAGCTTAGCGTCTGTTGTCAACAGCGGATATATGTCCATAGACTATCCAGCCTTGCTTGCTTGACGTATACGCGCAGACGGGAAACAATTGAATTTGAAGTTCAGGGCCCGTTCACTTGTTGATGCGCATGATTTTGACATGAAGAGCCTTCCGTTGTTCTCATGCTGCAGCCTGACCCTCCTGATGCAGGCGATGGTCTCCTCCGCGACTGTGGCTGAAGATTTGGCATCCGCGCCCCGTTCCGGCTCAGCCGAACGGATCGAGCGGATTTGCCTTTCAGCAACCTCCACGCGAGAACAGGCGACGGCGCATAAGCTGGTGCAACCTTTCCAGATCATTCAGCGGGAAAGCCGGCAGCGGGGAGCGGAAGCAATCGGCGCCCGGCTCTGCCGTTGGAATGAACAGCTTGTTTACGAAATCAATCTCCTGCGGCAGGACGGCCGGGTCATTCATGTCTATTTCGATGCGACGGATGGCGCGGAAATCGCCGACGCGCGCTAAAGCGCGGCGAAAGGCTTCCCTTCCCCATGACTGCAGATGAAAGCCAATATCCCGGCTGTCGAAACGCCTCCCTGCGCCGCTTGACCCAATGAAGCATTTTCCGCCAACCTTGGATCGTTTCGCGACTCGATTGCTTTGAAAATGCCCTGATTTTGAGTGGAGCGTTTCCGGACGATTCCAAAACGCCATACACCCGGCGAATAGCAGTGAAGACAGGACGACGCCCTTGCGCATTCTGGTTGTTGAAGACGACAAGGATCTGAATCGGCAATTGACCAATGCCCTCTCTCAGGCGGGCTATGCGGTCGATCATGCCGCCGATGGCGAAGAAGGCTGGTTTCTCGGCGATACCGAGCCCTATGACGCCGTGGTGCTTGATCTCGGCCTGCCGAAGAAGGACGGGCTTTCGGTCCTGAAGGAGTGGCGCAAAGCCGATCGCGCCATGCCCGTGCTGATCCTGACGGCGCGCGATCGCTGGAGCGACAAGGTCGAGGGCATCGACGCCGGTGCCGATGATTATGTCGCGAAACCCTTCCATATGGAGGAAATTCTCGCCCGCCTGCGCGCCCTGCTCCGGCGTTCCGCCGGACGGGCCACAGATGAATTGATCTGCGGTCCGGTCAAGCTCGATACACGATCAAGCGCCGTGACGGTCAATGATATTGCGGTCAAACTGACATCGCACGAATACCGCCTGCTCGCCTATATGATGCTGCACGCGGGCCGGGTCATTTCCCGCTCGGAAATTATCGAACATCTTTACGATCAGGACTTCGATCGCGATTCCAATACGATCGAGGTTTTCATCGGACGCCTGCGCAAGAAGCTCGGCACCGATATTATCGAAACATTGCGCGGCCTCGGCTATCGCGTTCCGGCCGCCGGGGAAACACAGCCGCCGAGAAATGATCCCAAATCGGACCCGAAGGCGGATTCCCAATCGACAGCGCGCCCGGCAAAGTCCGAACCGTGAAACTGCATCCTCCGGGATCACTCGCTGGCCGCCTGTTCCTGCTCGCCGTCGTCCTGAGCTTCACCATCCTTCTCATCGCCAGCGTCGTTCTCTCCGCCCTTTACGAGAAAGCCGAGGAAGCGAGCTTCGACGAACGCCTTGGCGTCTATATGCGCGCCCTCATCGTTGATCTCGCCACCCCTCTCAACCCTTCCGAAACGGAGGAACGGCAACATGATCCAGACAAGCTCGGCGATCCGCAATTCGATCTCGCGCTTTCCGGCTGGTATTGGCAGATCACCCGTATCGACGACGAAAATCACGAGATTCGCGCCTCGCGCTCCCTTTTTGCGGCGAAATTGCCGCAACTCGCCAATCTCGGCGTGCCGGCAGGCATAGGTGGCGGCCGGCGCGGTTATGCGATCGGCCCCGACGACCGCCGGCTCCGCATTATCGAGCGTGTCGTCGATGCAGGTGATCGTGGCATCTATCTCGTCCAGATCGCCGCGACGACTGAGGAACTCGATCAGCGCATCTTTTCCTTCAAGCTCTCGCTCGCCATCACCTTTCTTCTTCTCGCCCTCGCCCTCATCGGATCGACGTGGCTGCAGCTCAATTATGGATTGCGGCCTCTGCGGCAATTGCGGGAAGGGGTGGTGGCGATCCGGCGGGGGGAGAAGGAGAAAATCGAGGGCTCGTTCCCCCATGACCTTGCGCCGCTGGCCGAGGAACTGAATCTGATGATCGCTTCCAATCGCGAAGTCGTCGAGCGCGCACGGACGCAGGTCGGTAATCTGGCCCATGCCCTGAAAACACCACTGAGCGTCATCGTCAACGAAGCGCACAGCGAGCATACGGGCTTTGCCACCAAGGTCAGCGAGCAGGCACTGCTGATGCGCGATCAGATCACTTATTATCTCGATCGTGCCCGGGCTGCGGTCCGGGCTGGAACGCTTGGCAGCATAACCCCCGTCGCGCCCATCGTTGCCGCTCTCGACAGGACTTTCAGCAAGATTTACCGTGACCGCGCGGTGACATTCGAGACCAAAGTGCCCACTTCCCTCAAATTCAAGGGCGAGAAACAGGATCTCGAGGAGATCATCGGTAATCTCGTCGATAATGCCCAGAAATGGGCGCGTTCAACCGTCAGCCTGACCGCCACTGAGGAAGCGGGAAGTGAAGGACGAAAATTCCTGCTCATCATCATTGACGACGATGGGCCGGGCCTCGCTGAGGAAATGCGCGCCGAAGCGATCAAGCGAGGCCGAAGGCTCGATGAAACCAAACCGGGTTCCGGCCTCGGCCTTTCCATTGTGACTGATCTCGCCGCGCTTTACGGAGGCGGCTTGACGCTCGATACCAGTCCTGCAAGGGGTTTGCGTGCGATCCTGCGCCTTCCGGCGGCTTGATTGCTCCCCACAGGACAATATTCCTCGTGGTGTCCACTCTCCGGTTTGATGCTCTGGTTCGATAGGATGCGTTTGAATGCTCTGGGTTGTTTTCGCGGTCCTGACGGGTCTTGCCGTGATGAGCGTGCTTTTGCCACTCGCGCGGCGGTCAAATACACGATCATGGCGCGAGAGCGAGGCCGATTTCTATCGCGCGCAGGTGAATGAGATCGCGCAGGATGTCACGCGCGGCCTGCTGACCGAGAAGGAAGCACAATCCCTCAAGGCTGAGACCGCCCGCCGCTTCATCGCCGATACCGACAGAAGCCTTGAAACCGGAGCCGAGCCACAAGCCGGGGCTTCAGACACTCCCGCTTCCAGCCCATCCCCCTGGCGTGTCCGAATCGTGTCTCTTATCGCGCTGGCCGTGATTCCGGCAGTCGCGCTCGGGCTATATCTTATGATTGGCCGTCCGGGCGAGCCGGATGCGCCTTTGCAGGCCCGTCTCGACAAGCCGCAACAATCGGATATGTCGGCGCTCGTCGCCAAGATCGAGTCACATCTGAAGCAAAATCCTGAGGACAGCCGTGGCTGGCAGGTTCTCGCTCCCGTCTATATGCGTTTTGGCCGTTTCGATGAGGCCGCCAATGCCTACGCTCAGGTTCTGCGGCTCACGGGTGAGAACCCGGCGATCCGCGCCGCCTATGGGGAAGCCCTGGTCATGATGGCGAAGGGCATCGTCACGCCCGAGGCTCAGGACTCCTTCCGCGCGGCGCCCGATCAACCAAGATCACAATTCTATCTCGGCATTGCGGCGGAACAGGCCGGCGACAAGGAGAATGCGCGGCGGCTCTGGACGAAACTTCTTGCGGACTCGCCTGCCGACGCTGCTTTCGTGCCGTTGCTGCGGCAACGCCTCGCGGCGCTCGGTGATACGGAGAACGCCACCGGGGCAAGCGCACCGCCCCCCGCGCCTGTGCCGGCCACCCCGGCTATGCCACAGGGCGCCGCCGCCATAGCCGCCATGCCGGAAGCCCAGCGCAATGCCGTCATTCACACGATGGTCGACAGGCTGGCGGCGCGGCTCGCCGAGAACGGGCAGGATCTCGAGGGCTGGCTACGGCTGATCCGTGCCTATAATGTCCTGCAGGAAGAAGCCAAGGCCAAGGGAGCGCTTGCCGATGCCCGCCGCGCCATGATGGGGAACGCGGAAGCTCTCGCCCGCATCGACGCGCTCGCCGACGAACTCGGGCTCAAAGGCTGAGGCTTGAGACCGCCCTGGCATCCGATCCGGCCCCAAAGTTTGGGCTGGCCAGTCCCAACATGATTCGACGTTTGCATACAGGGAGGCATTCATGTCCAAGGCCATCATCGTCGAACCCGGCGGCGGTTTTGATCGCGTCACTATCGGAGAGCGAAAAACGGCCAAGCCGCAGCCTGGTGAAATCACCGTGCGCCTTCGCGCAAGCTCTCTCAATTATCATGATTATGCCGTTGTCAGCGGCATGTGGGGTCCCGCTGTTCCGCGCATTCCCATGGCCGATGGGGCGGGAGAAATCATCGAGATCGGCGCCGATGTCACTGAATTCGCCGTCGGCGATCACGTCGTGAGCACGTTTTTTCCAACCTGGCTCGATGGTGTCGCCGAGGTCGTCGGTTTCGCCACGGTTCCCGGCGATGGCATCGATGGTTATGCACGCGAAATGGTCACGGCGCCGGCGACATGGTTCACCCGCGCGCCGCGCGGATATACGCATGCCGAGGCGGCGACCCTGACCACCGCCGGCCTGACCGCATGGCGCGCCCTCTTTGTCGATGGCGGGCTCAAGGCCGGCGATACAGTGCTGATCCAGGGCACCGGCGGCGTCTCCCTCTTCGCGCTGCAATTCGCCAAGATCGCCGGGGCGACGGTGATCGCCACATCCTCTAGCGACGAGAAACTCGCGCGCGTAAAGGCCTTGGGCGCCGATCATCTGATCAATTATCGTGAAAACCCGAATTGGGGCGAGACAGCACGGGAATTGACCGATGGCCGTGGCGTCGATCATGTCATCGAGGTCGGAGGTCCCGGCACGCTCGATCAATCGATGATTGCGGCACGTGTCGGCGGTCACATTTCCGTTATCGGTATTTTGTCGGGCGTGGCCGGCTCATTCAACATCGTCACCGCTTTGGTACGACAGCTCCGGCTCATCAGCGTGCTCGTCGGCAGCCGCCGCCAGCAGATCGACATGATCCGCGCCATCGATGCCAATGGGTTGAAGCCGATCATCGACAGCCAGTTTCCCCTGGAGGAGATTGTCGCGGCCTTCCGGCATCAGGAAAGCAACCGCCATTTCGGCAAGATCTGCCTCGATATCTGACGGCCACACGGACAATTTATCCGCCTTCGGATAGGGGCGCGACCGGCGCCGAATCTCGACAAACCGAACCGTCGGGTCCATAGTCCGCCGGCTTCACCGCTCATCAGACCAGATATTCCATCATTTCAATGGACAAGGGCCTTGATCCGCTCGTCTGCGATTTCCCGGCTGCTATCCGGTCTTCGGCGCGCGCCGCATGATTATGCGGCACCGACATCCATCTTCCCCAGTCTGAGTGTCGACAAACTTGCCGCCGACATGCGCCTGCAGGAAAAAGGCGCACAGCGCGGACGCATGAATGAACCCGCGAGCGATTCCTCGACATTCGATGACGTCGAACATTTCATCGTCGAACGCATCGAAAACGAAAAACGGCTGGTCCATGCCTCCTATCAGGACCAGATTCAAACCTATGCGGAGCGTCAGGCGGGTCTCGATTTCGAGGGCCGGTTCCATGCCATTCGCCAGGCGGCGCCGGAAGTCGTGAGCGAATTCCGCGCCGAGGCCGCGCAAGGACGCGACGACCTCTTTCGTTTGCGCAGGCAGATTCTCGACCGGGAACAGGATCGCGACCGTTTCCGCAAGGTTCACCGCCTGCAACGGAGCGCCAATGTCTCCGGCACCGCGGCGAAATTGCTGAAAATCGGCGTCATCTGCGTTCTTTCGGTCTTTGAACTGGTCATCAACGGCTCGTTTCTCGCCCAGGGCAATGAACAGGGCTTTCTCGGCGGTGTCCTCATGGCACTTGTCTTCGCCCTTTTGAACATCATCGCGAGTTTTCTCGCCGGTCTCCTTGTGATCCGCCAGCTCAATCACAAATCGATCCTGCGAAAGCTCTCAGGCTTCCTCGGCCTCGCGCTTTACCTTTGCTTTGCTGTGCTCCTCAATCTCGCGCTCGCCCATTACCGCGACGCCTCGGCCCTTGCCGGTGGCGGTGGCGATGCCGCCACCACGGCCATGCGGCAGCTGACATCGACCCCTCTTCTGCTACATGATCTTTTATCCTGGGTGTTTTTCGCGATCGGCGTCCTGTTTTCCCTCATCGCCATGCTGGACGGGCTCACTTTCTACGATCCGTATCCAGGCTACGAAGCGGTCGAGCGTCATTGCATCCTGGCCCACGAAAACTATACCGCGCGCAAGAACGACCTCATCGATGAATTGCGCGATATTCGCGACGAGGCGAGCGAAGCCATGAAGGAAGCTGCGCGCGATCTCGGCCTCAGGCGCGGTGAATTCGACGCCATCATGCAGGCGCGCGTCCGTCTCAACGCCGCGTTTCTCGATTTTCAGGGCCAGCTCGCGCGCACGGCCCAGGCGCTGCTTTCCCTTTACCGGGAGGCCAACCGGCACAATCGTTCGGTGCCGGCACCCATCCGTTTCGACACACCTTATGTCATGGAGCAATTGCCGGTCTTTGGAGAAACCGTGAACGAGTCAGCGCGCGACGACCTGCGCAAATCGATCCTGCAGGCTCAGGATTTGTTGACCCGCCAGGTCGATGAAATCAATAAGGAATTCGATGCCGCCGTCGCCGGCTACAGACAGATCGACGATATGATAGCGGATGGACATTATGGCGCGACCCAGACGGCGGCGTAAATCCAGACCGCAGGGCAGCCTCGGTCTGCTTCCCGGTATCGCACTCATCGCTCTCGCACTCATCGCCGCAGCCGGTTTCGCCTATGTCTATCTGACGGCGGAGCGTCCACCGGCGCTCGATACGGCGACACTCTGCCCGCAAGGCGGTCCGCATTCGACCACAGTCGTGCTCGTCGACGCCTCCGACGATCTGCCGGCCCCCGCCAAGCGGGAACTCGCGACATTACTGCAGGATATTGCCGAAGATTTGCCCGCCTATGCGCTTCTCGACATCCGCGTGCTCGACCCCGCGAACAATAGCAGCCGGTCTCTGGTCGCCCTTTGTAATCCGGGCGATGGACGCGGGCTCAGCACCTGGACAGCCAATCCCGTGCTTGCCCGCAAACGCTGGCTCGAATCCTTTCACAAGCCTGTTCTCGAAGCGATCGATCAGGGTCTCGCGGCCGGACATGCAGATTATTCGCCGATCATGGCGGCCATCCAGGGCATTGCCATCGACCGTTTCACCGGCAAGGCAGTGGCGTCCGGTGACAAGAAGCTCATTATCATTTCCGACATGATCGAACATGATTCCGATTATTCCCAATATGCCGGCGACCTGACCTTCGATCGCTACAAACGCTCGCCCGCATACAAAAAGTTCAGTACCGATCTCCACGGCGCCGAGGTTTCCATCGAATATGTGCAAAGGCTGATGAAACATCCGCTCGATTCCGTAGCGCATATCCGCTTCTGGAAGGAATGGATAAGGGATAATGATGGCCATCTGCGCGATGTCACGCGCTTGCAGGGCGCCGGATAGGACGGATTGCGACCATGCCCGAACTCGATGCCCGTGCGATCCGCCTTTCCTCCCGCATCATCGGTACGCCGATCGTCAATGCAATCATCTTCTTCGCAGTCGTGGTTTGCGGCTGCCTCTATATCATCGACGCCAAATTGCACGGGGTCAGCGCCTTTTTCGTGACCTTCGGCCCTGTCGTCATCATGGTCGCCTATGCCTTGCTCATCCTCCTCGCACGGCCGTTGCGCCTGCGTGATGATCAATCCGGCGACAATCTCTATTACATGGGATTTCTGTTTACGCTGACGAGCCTCGCCGTCTCGCTCTATCAGTTCAACGCCGATGGCGCGGCGGAACTCATCGTGCAGAATTTCGGCGTGGCGATCGCCTCGACAATCACCGGCATCGCCCTGCGCATCCTTTTCAACCAGATGCGTCAGGACCCGGTCGAGGTCGAAGCCCATGCCCGCATGGAACTTGCCGACGCCGCGCGGCGCGTACGCCGGGAACTCGATAATACCGTCCTGGAACTGGCCGGCTTCAGACGCGCCGCGCAACAGGCGATCATGGATGGTTTCGACGAGACGAAGGAAAAGGTCGACCAAGTCGGCGAACGCCTTTTGAGCGGTCTCGAAACGGTCACGCAACGATCGGCCGAACCTTTGGAAGCAGCCTCGAAGCAAAGCGGCATGACGCTAGAGGAACTGACACGCAGCGTCGTCTCGAGCCTCGAAGCGGCGGCGCAACATCTTTCCGGAGAGACGGAACGCCTCTCCCATTCCACAGCCTCAGTCACCGGTGTGCTCGAAGCGCTCTCCCAAAGGCTCAATGCCATGAGCACGCCCGACCAGGTCATCGAGATCAAGCTCGACCCTGCCATCGAGCGATTGTCCCAGGTGGTGACCGCCTTCAGCGCGAATACCGAGGCGCAGACCGCCTCCGCCACCGCCTTGCAGAAGGAGCTTGCAACGCGCGACGCTCTCATGTGGCAGGCGATCGAGGCAGCCCAAGCCGCCGCCAAGGCCGCTACCGATACGGCCTTGCTGCTGCAGACCCGAACCACAGCCTACGATGGCGCCGCCTCCAAGGAACCTATCGCAGCACCCACCGAGAAACAGGAGCCATCGCGGCCGCTCTTCAAGGGCCCCTGGAACCGGCCGAAGAACGATTGAGCCATGAAAATCCGAAGACAGGGGAAGCGCAACGCAAGCAATCCCTGAGGGCGGAGTTGGAGCGAAGGCAGGAGAATCGATATGCGCGGGAAAATCGTCACAGCCCATATCACGCGGCAATCCTCCTCCTATCGGCACGGATTGGTGCTCGGCCTGACCATGGCCGAAGTCATGCTGCTTCTGGTCTTCTGCCTCCTTATCGCGACGGGTGTGCTTCTCTCACGCGAGAAACTGGCGCGGCTCGATCTCGAACAGCAATTGCGGTCTGCCGTTCTGGCGCGCGACGCCAATGCGCATATGGCGAGCCTGATCGAAAATTCCCCGCAATTACGCGAGGCGCTGGAGCAGAAGGCCAGGCAATCCTCCTCTGCCAGTATTGACGAATTCTGGCGCAAGCTCGTCGAAAGCGCAGCCGTCGTCGACAAGCTGGACCAGGCAGGGCTCACACCAGCGGATGCCGCCGCCGAAGCAGATCAATTGGCCGAGGCGCATCGGCTTCTGCAAAAGGGCGTTTCCCTCCCGCAGGTGAAAGCCGATGCCGCGCTCGGCGCCCGCCTGCGAAAGGCGCTTGCCCAGAATACCGGCCAAGACGGGAGAGCGTCCGACGCCGCTATTATCGAAACCGTTGAAAAAGGCTTAGCGAGCGGGGACAAAGTCGGACATTTGTGGCCGCCGATCATCAAGCTAAGCGAAGCCGACGGCTATTTCTTCGAAAGCGGCAAAGCGGAATTGCAACCCGCCTTCGAAAAGACCTTGCGGACCTCGGTGATCGCCTCGCTGCTCAAGACCGCGAAGGATTATGACGTCGATGTGATCGAAGTCGTCGGCCATACCGACGAGCAGCCGGTGAGCGTCCATCGATCCAATCTCGACCAGGAATTGGCCTCCTCGTTCGAGTCACCAGAGGCCATCGGCAATTTACGGCCTTCCGACAATGCCGGTCTAGGTCTCGCCCGCGCGGTCGCGGTCGTCAGCGTGCTCTCTGCTGATCCACGCTTGAAAAACTACAAAATTCTCCCCCTTTCCGGCGCACAGCTCATCAAGCCGGATGAAACCCTGGCCCGCACGATTTCCCATGGCGAAGAAAAACAGCGCCGGCGCATCGAGATCAGGCTGCGCAAATCAGCCCGGCTCGCGGAAGAAGCCACCACCAATTGATCCGTGGGGGTGCGTTTGGAGGGGTTTGATCTTCGTTTTCAATGACCAAATCCCGCCTCATGCCACTGCGAGATGAGGAAGATTCATTGAGAATGCAATGGAGAATGAAAGACGGAGATTCGGCGCCCCGCGACACAGACGGCGGCTCTCAAGGTGGAGCGCCGCCCTTCAAGGAGCAACAAAGGTTTTGAACTCGCAGCGAATTGCTTCTAAAGCAGCGAAGATTGACTGGCGCAACAGAGGATGGGTGGATCAATGACGCGCAAGCAACGCCGTCTTGCCTTGATTTTCGGCGCGCTCGGCACGCTGGGCGTGGCATTGGGCCTGATCCTCTTTGCCCTGAGCGATAATATCGTCTTTTTCTATGGCCCCACGGAACTCGCGGAAAAGGCGCCCGCCCCCGGCGCACGGCTGCGGATCGGTGGATTGGTGAAACCCGGTTCGGTCCATAAGGACAGTGGCCAGACCGTGGATTTCATCGTCACGGACAATAAGCATGACGTCGCGGTGACCTATACAGGCCTTTTGCCGGACCTCTTCCGGGAAGGTCAGGGCGTCGTGGCGGAAGGCTTGTTGACCGGCACTGCCACGCTCAAGGCCGATAGCGTGCTCGCAAAACATGATGAACGCTACATGCCGCGCGAAGTCGCCGACGCTTTGAAGAAGCAGGGCGTCTGGCAGGAAAACGGCCAGCAGGCGGCCGAAAAAGCGCAACAGAATTCCGCCCCGGCACCTGCGCCGCTCATTCGCTGAAAAATCCGACGTCGCCAAAGCAAACTGGGCTTTTTCGATTTGCAGACACCACCACCCGGTCCAAAATCTTCGAAAAGGCTCCTGTTTCAATTAAGGTTCGTTCCGCGCCCCCCCCCACGAACAGATCGACAGTACCGCCAGGGATTAAACAATGATCGTCGAAACCGGCCATTATGCGCTCGTCCTCGCGCTCGCCTTGGCGTTGATCAATGCTTTTGTGCCTTTGTGGGGCGTCTATTCCCGCGACCAGCGGCTCATGGCGGTGGCGCCAAGCGTCGCGCTCATGCAATGCGGCCTCGTCATCCTTTCCTATTGTGCGCTGACCTATGCACATGTGGTTTCCGACTTCTCCGTTGTGAATGTCGTCGAGAATTCCCATTCGGCGAAGCCGCTCCTCTATAAAATCAGCGGCGTTTGGGGCAACCACGAAGGCTCCATGCTCCTATGGGTGCTCGTGCTCGCCATTTTCGGCGGCGCGGTCGCACTCTTCTCCCGCGCCATGCCCGCGGATCTGCGCGCCAGCGTCCTTGCCGTTCAAGCCTGGATCGGCAGCGCCTTCCTCCTCTTCATCCTTCTAACCTCGAATCCTTTTGCGAGGCTTGCGCGCGCACCGATGGAAGGCAATGATCTCAATCCGCTGCTGCAGGATCCGGGTCTCGCCATCCATCCTCCCCTGCTCTATTTCGGTTATGTCGGGCTCTCCATCACCTTTTCCTTCGCGGCTGGCGCCCTGATCTGCGGCCGGATCGACGCCCTTTGGGCGCGCACGGCCCGACCCTGGATCCTCGTCGCCTGGATCGCTTTGACGCTCGGCATCGCCATGGGCTCCTATTGGGCCTATTACACGCTCGGCTGGGGCGGTTTCTGGTTCTGGGATCCTGTCGAAAACGCCTCGCTCATGCCCTGGCTTGCCGCCACCGCACTGCTGCACAGCGCCGCCGTCATGGAGAAGCGCGACGCGCTCAAAATCTGGACGATCTTTCTCGCCATTCTCTCCTTTTCGCTCGCGCTCATCGGTACCTTTCTGGTGCGTTCGGGTGTCCTCACCTCGGTCCATGCCTTTGCGAGCGATCCGGCGCGCGGCATTTTCATTCTTCTCATCCTCGTCCTGTTCATCGGTGGCTCGCTCGCGCTTTTCGCCTGGCGGGCTTCACTGCTGAAACAGGGAGGACTTTTCGCCCCGGTCTCGCGCGAGGGTGCGCTCGTCCTCAATAATCTTCTACTCACCACCGCCTGCGCCACGGTATTCGTCGGAACGCTCTATCCCCTCGCTCTTGAGGCGTTGACCGGCGAAAAGATTTCCGTCGGCGCGCCTTTCTTCAACGCCACCTTCATCCCGCTCGCCATTCCACTCTTCCTGCTCATACCTTTCGGCCAGTCTCTGGCCTGGAAGCGCGGGGATCTTCTGGGCACGGCCCAGCGGCTGGCCTTCGCGATTTTCTGCGGTCTCGGCGTGATGCTTCTCGCCGCCCTCTGGCAGGGCGGCCCGGCGCTGAGCGTCTTCACCGCAGGCCTCGCGCTTTATACGATCATCGGTTCCTTCACCGATCTTGCCTTGCGGCTATACGGTCGTGGCGCGTCGTTGCAGGAAGCTCTTGACCGCCTGCGCGGCCTGCCGCGTTCGGCCTTCGGCACCGCCTTCGCCCATGCAGGCCTCGGCGTCACCCTGCTTGGGCTTGCCGCCACGGGTTGGGGCAGCGAGCGCATCGTCCATATGCAGGTCGGCGAAACGATCAATGTCGGCGGCTATGACCTCACGCTCAACGCGCTCGAGCCGCGCCAAGGCCCGAACTATACCGAAATCGTCGGTCGCACGAGCGTGCGCCTGGGTGGCGTCGAGCGCGCCGTCATCGAACCCTCGCAACGCTTCTTTCCCGCGCGGCGGTCGAGCCGCGCCGAGGCCGGCATAGCCACAATCGGGCTCGGCCAAATCTATATGAGCATCGCCGAGCAAAGCCCGGACGGTGGCGTCAACGTCCGCATGTTCTGGAAACCGCTCGTCACCCTGATCTGGATCGGTGCCCTGATCATGGGCTTTGGTGGTCTTCTCTCCCTCAGCGACCGGCGGCTGCGCCTTGGTCTCGCCCGCCGGGCTGCCATCAACCGCCAAGCCCTCCCACAGGCGGCGGAATGACATGTTTCGTTTTCTTTCCCCCTTGTTCGCTTCCTGGCGCATTCCCCTGCTTGTCCTTGTCGTCCTCAGCGCCGGAGGGCCGATGGCATGGGCCGTCGAACCGGATGAAATCCTCAAGGATCCGGCTCTGGAAACACGGGCGCGACACCTTTCAGCGCAATTGCGCTGCATGGTCTGCCAGAATGAATCGATTGATGAATCGCATGCGGATCTTGCGCGGGACCTGCGCCTGCTGGTGCGCGAACAATTGGTCGCCGGCAAGAGCGACGAAGAGATCCAGCGCTATCTCGTCGCCCGTTACGGCCCCTTCATTCTCCTGCAACCACCTTTCGAGCCGACCACGGTGCTGTTATGGGGAACGCCGCTCCTCATCCTTATTGGCGGTGGCTTCGTTCTCTGGCGCGCGGCCCGCAATCGGTCCAGGGGCACGGCACGGACAATGGCACAAGGGACGCCACTAGACCCCGCCGAACAAAAACGTCTCGACCAATTGCTTGGCGGGCAGAATGGCGACGCAACCTGAATAGAGAAGCGTCACTCCCACGCGATTCGTAAAATGCCCATCGCAATCGTCCATGGAGTGGAGCGGGTTCAGGATGCTTTCAATTCCTTGATGCGCGTCGCCAGAACCTTGTCGATCCGCCGCCCATCCATGTCGATGATCTCGAACCGCCAACCACCCCAGGTAAATTCCTCGCCAACCTCGGGGAGATGTTCTAGCTGATGCAGGGCGAAGCCCGCGAGCGTGTGATAATCTTCCTCTTCCGGGCGCTGTTTTATGCCGAGGCGTTCGAAAGCCTCATGGGCCGGCATCATGCCTTCTATCAACAGCGACCCATCGGCCCGCTCGACAATATCGGGCGTTTCATCTTCAGCAGCGGCGAGATCGCCCGCAATGGCCTCTAGAAGATCCGTCTGGGTTACAATTCCCTCGAGGCTGCCATATTCATCGACGACGAGCGCAAGACGGACCGGCGCCCGTTTGAACTGTTCGAGCACACGGAAGACCGCCGTCGATTCATGCACGACCAGCGGCTCGCGCAAAACCGCAGCCGGGTCGAGCTTGCCACCATCCAGAAGCTGATCGAGCAGTTCCTTTTTCGACACCATGCCGAGCGGCTCGTCGATATTGCCGCGTCCAGCAAGCAATTGCTCATGCCGGCAATCACGGATCGCCTTCTCGATATCGGCGAGGTCGTCGTCGAGGTCGATCCATTCGAGATCGACGCGCGGCGTCATAATATCACCGATGCTGCGCTGGCCGATGTTGAAGACCCGGTCGAGTACTTCCTGCTGGGCCTGTTCCAGAAGCCCCGCCTTCCGGCTCGCCGCAATGAGCAATTTGAGCTCTTCCGGAGAATGACGGGATTCCTCGCCGCTGCCCCCTTGCAGCCCGATCAATCGCACGACCTGATTGCCGAGCCAGTTCAGAAACAGGATCGCGGGCCGGAAGATGAACTGGAAAAATCCAAGCGGACCGACGACGAAAAGCGCGGTCGCTTCCGTTCTTTGCAAGGCAAGGCTCTTTGGAGCGAGTTCGCC
The DNA here is from genome assembly GCF_000745425.1 of Beijerinckia mobilis. Classification (GTDB taxonomy): domain Bacteria; phylum Pseudomonadota; class Alphaproteobacteria; order Rhizobiales; family Beijerinckiaceae; genus Beijerinckia; species Beijerinckia mobilis. The sequence goes on along the minus strand of NZ_JQJH01000020.1, from coordinate 47,281 downwards.
AAGAACGATATGCAGCGCGGTGATGATTATGAAGGAAATGGCGATCGAGACAGCATGAGAACCGGAGGACACCCAATCATGCGGCAAGGCGCTGAAAAGCGGTTCGATGAGATGCGCCAGAGCCGGTTCGCCGATCCAGCCAAGTCCAAGCGAGGAGATCGTCACGCCGAGCTGAATCGCCGCCAGCGTCAGATCGAGGTGGCTGGTCGTGGCCTGGAGGCTCTGCGCATTGGGCCGCCCCGCCGCGACGAGTTCCGCGACGCGGCTGCGCCGCATGGAGACCAGGGCGAATTCCGCCGCCACGAAAAAACCATTGGCGAAAACCAACAGGAAGACAGCAAGAATCCCGACAAAGTCACTCAGACTACTGCCATCGCCCATAGGCGTTATCTCCATTTCGCGAGACGATTCTCTCGCCAGTTCGCTTCGCCATCCAAGCCGGAAAGCACCGTTCCGTCAAAGCCGCGTACCGGCAAATCGCCCCATATCCGACAATCCGACGCGTTAATAAGGGTAGATCCATCCCGCCCCATCCCGGCTCGCCATGCAAGTTCATGCACAACCTGCCGAAAACAAACGTCTCAAATTGCCGATCGAGACCATGTCTCGACTTCTATCACCTCGATCAGGTCTTGCGGATCACGATTGATCATGATCCGGGAAAAGCGCGACACAACTTCCGTCATGATCGCAAAGACAATCATATCAATATCCCGCTTCGCGCCGAAGCCCGGCGTTAAAGCATTTTCTTCGAGGCATAAAGCCCGCGAATCGCTGCCAGCGGCAACCTGACATTGCGATGCCAATCCTGCGCGAAACATGCCGATTGCGGCGCTATAGGCGCTGCTATGCGAGACACCAGCTGTTTGATTGTCGCCCAAGCCAGTGATGGGTTTAGACGGAATTGCAGCTCAGTTCAAAATTTTTATAACGCTTTCATCCATGCCGATCACCGTGATCCGGAGACTGCGCCGCCGAGGTGGATCCTCACGATCAGGATGCCGAAATCTTGGCGGTGTTTGTTGAAAAGGGTTCTTGGTAATCGCCTGAGCGGTGGGGATTCAACGTGTTACGAAAGTTTCATCGTTCCGAAATGGCGAGGTAAGCCTCACTCCCCCATCTTTACACCCAAGCGCAAGGCGCCGCGCCTATTCGATACGGATCTAACAAGATCAAGATGGAGCATTGAATGCCGCAGCCGGATTTTCCCCAGATCGATTCTCATAAGGTTCCCGACATGAAGACGCACCGGCCCGTCCTGCGCAAGACTCTCCTCGGAGCCACGGCGGCCATCGCGCTGACCGGCGCCTTCGCTCATTCCTTCCTGGCGCCCCAGGTCGCCAATGCGGAAGCGCCCATCACCGCGCCACTCAATGGCGCATCCGCCACGGCTCCGGTCTCCTTCGCTGATGTCGTCGATAATGTCCGCGGCGCCGTCGTTTCCGTGAAGGTCAAGATCGCGGAACCGGCCGCCGAAGAAGAAGACGAAAGCAAGGATCTGCCGCATTTCGCGCCGGGCGACCCCCTCGAAAAATTCTTCCGCCATTTCCGCGATCAGGGAATGCCATTCAACAAGCATGGCGGCAAGCCGCGCACCGGCCAGGCTCAGGGCTCGGGCTTCATCATTTCGAGCGATGGTTATGTCGTCACCAACAACCACGTCGTCGAGAATGCGACCGAGGTTTCCCTGACGACCGATAGCGGAAAAACGCTGACCGCCAAGGTCGTCGGCACCGACAAGAAAACCGATCTTGCGTTGCTGAAAATCAACGACAGCGGCACCTACCCTTATGTCAAGTTTTCCCATGACGTCCCGCGCGTTGGGGATTGGGTGATCGCGGTCGGCAATCCCTTCGGCCTCGGCGGCACCGTCACGGCGGGCATCGTATCCGCACGCGGCCGCGACATCGGCGCTGGCCCCTATGACGATTTCCTGCAGGTCGATGCACCGGTCAATCGCGGTAATTCCGGCGGCCCGACCTTCAACATGAAAGGCGAGGTCGTCGGCGTCAATACGGCAATCTTCTCGCCGTCCGGCGGCAGTGTCGGCATCGGCTTCGCCATTCCGTCGGAAGTCGCGCAGAATGTCATCGCAGCCTTGCGGGACAAGGGTGTCGTCGCGCGTGGTTGGCTTGGCGTGCAAATCCAGCCCGTCACCTCGGATATTGCCGACAGCCTCGGCCTGAAATCGGAAAAGGGCGCGCTTGTCGCGGAAGCCCAGAGCGATTCTCCCGCTGTCGGCGCGGGAATCCGCTCTGGCGACGTGATCCTCGGCGTCAATGGCGAAAAGATCGACGGACCGCGCGAGCTGGCCAAGAAGATCGCCAATCTCGGCCCGGGCAAGACCGCCGATCTGCTTTACTGGCATGATGGAGCGGAAAAGACCGTCGCCGTGAAGCTCGGCAATCTGCCCAATGAAAAGGTGGCCAAGGCCGAAACCGGCATGAAGTCGCTGGATAAAAACGTGCTCGGCGACCTCGGCCTGACGCTCGCGCCCGCCGCGCAGGTGCCGGGAGCCGGCGAGGAGGGCGTCGTCGTCGCCGAGATCGATCCGGAGGGAGCGGCTGCCCAGAAAGGATTACGTGTCGGCGATGTGATCCTCGAGGCGGGCGGCCATGCCGTCAGCAGCCCATCTGACCTTGGCTCGACTTTGTCGAGTGCCAAGAAAGAGGGCCGCAAAGCTGTGCTACTCCGTATCAAGAACCGGGAAGGCACTCATTTCGTCGCCATCGCCACGACACCTGCGTCCTGAACCGCCCACGACGCGGATGAACCAGGGGGGCGCTCATGTCCCTCTTGGCGGAGACCCTGGCTACCTCCACCTATTCTCGCGTTTTTCAGCGTTGCTCGTGTTTGGACCAGACGATTCTTTTGCTTCCATCCCGCGTGGAAATGTCCCCTGCCTGGAAGCCTCATTCCTTTTGACGAATCGCTGCGGGATTCGAACTTATTGACCAACACCGCTTTTAAAACTCAGGAGGCGTCCGGAGCCATCCGGACGCCTCGCTAAAAACAAACGTGTTTTCAAATGTCTTGAATCGAAAACACGCTCATGATGCCCCGGCATCAAACCGCTCGATACAAGACAAACACCCGGAATCCCGTTATCATGACTCCTATGCGCATTCTCATTGTCGAGGACGACGCCGAGGCCGCCCAATATATGGTCAAGGCGTTTCGGGAAGCCGGTCACCAGGCCGATCAGACGGGCGATGGCCTTGCAGGCTATCAACAGGCCTGCGAGAAGCTTTATGATGTGCTGATCGTCGACCGCATGTTGCCAAAGCTCGACGGACTCTCGCTGATCGGCGGTCTGCGTGCCCAGAAGATCGAAACGCCCGTCCTCATCCTCTCGGCGCTTGGACAGGTCGACGACAGGGTCAAGGGATTGCGCGCGGGCGGCGACGATTACCTGCCGAAACCCTATGCCTTTTCAGAACTGCTTGCGCGAGCGGAAGCGCTGGCGCGCCGCAAACCACCGGGAGCGGCCGAGGAGACGATCTATCGCGTCGGCGGTCTGGAACTCGACCGCCTCGCCCATAAGCTCACCCGCGACGGCAAGGAAATCGTGCTGCAGCCACGCGAATTCCGCCTGCTCGAATATCTGATGAAACATGCCGGGCAAGTCGTCACCCGCACGATGCTGCTCGAACATGTCTGGGACTATCATTTCGACCCTCAGACCAATGTCATCGACGTGCATGTTTCGCGACTGCGCGCCAAGATCGACAAGGGATTCGATCCGCCGCTCCTGCATACGATCCGCGGCGTGGGATACATGATCCGTGATGCCGATCATTAAGCTTTTCCGCACGACGGTCTTCAAGGTCTCCTTCGCCTATCTCGTGATTACGGCGATCGGCGCCGGTCTCGTGCTCGGCCGCATCAGCTGGAACATGCGGCGGTTGATCGAGGATCAGATCGGCCAGACGGTGGATGCCGACATTACCGGCCTCGCCGAGCAATATGCGCAGGGCGGCATCACGCGGCTCGTCAAGATCATCGAAGAGCGCACGCGCCAGCCGGGTGCCGATCTCTACCTCGTCACCACCCATGCAGGACAACCGATCGCCGGAAATATTCTGAGCCTGCCGGAAGGCACGCCCAGCTATTCGAGCCTCGTGCGGACAAGGTACCAGCGGCCGGACGAACCGGACAAGCATCATTACGCCATCGCCCGCATCTTCGCGCTGCCCGGAGGCTTCCGTCTGCTCGTCGGCCATGATCTCGAGGAGGGCGAAAGCCTGCGCCATATCGTACGCGGCGCGCTCGTCACCTCATTGATCTGGCTGATCGTCATCGGCACATTGGGCGGCCTGTGGATTGCCCGGCGCGTCCTCAACCGCATCGACGCCATCAATGCGCAGGCCCGCAAAATCGTCGCCGGCAATCTCGCCGGCCGCTTGCCGCTTGCCGGCACCGGCGACGAACTCGATCGGCTGGTGTTGAATCTCAATGCCATGCTCGACCGGATCTGCTCCTTGATGGCCGGGCTCAAGGAAGTTTCGGACAATATTGCCCATGATCTCAAGACACCCTTGACGCGCCTGAGAAACGGCACGGAAGAGGCCCTACGGCTCGCCAAAACGCCGGAGGAATATCGCGGGGCGCTGGAAAAGGTCATCGAGGAATCCGATCGCCTGATACATATTTTCGACGCGCTTTTGATGATTGCCGGGGTCGAGGCCGGCAGTGGCCGCGAGGAAATGATCGCATTCGATGCAACCGCCGTGGTCCGCGACGTCGGAGAACTTTACGAGCCCGCGGCGGAAGAGGAAGGCGTGCATTTCGTTCTTGATGTCGAGCCGGGCCTGCGGATGCGGGGCAGCCGCGAACTCATTGGTCAGGTCCTCGCGAATCTGATCGACAATGCCTTGAAATACGGCATGGAAACGGAAGAAAATACGGAACCGGAGATCATTCTGAAAGCGATCCATGCCGCCGACCGGATCGAGATCAGCGTCAGTGATCACGGGCCCGGCATCGCGGTGAATGATCGCGACCGCGTTCTCGATCGATTCGTGCGGCTTGAAAACTCACGATCCCGACCGGGGTCGGGATTGGGCCTGTCACTCGCCGCCGCCGTCATCCGCCTGCATAATGGAACCATGCGGCTCGAGGATAATCAGCCCGGGTTGCGCGTCGTTCTCGCATTTCCCGCAGCGCCTGCCACAAGGGCCCTGCCCACCGCGCCACCACTTCTCGAAGCGCCCGCCCTCACCTGACCCCGGAGACGTGCCGATCGTCCCCTTGCGGGAAGGCCGCGAATCTGATGCCCTCGATCAACGCCTTTTCGCTGGAAGAGAATCGCTCCACGATTCATTTACAATGAAAAGACGATTCTTTTTCAGCCGGAGTCCTGCATGATCGGGCGACAGATCGCGATCGGTTTTGGCATCGCCATCATTCTTCCGCTCCTGATCTATTACGGGGTGCGCACATTCAGTCCGCCGCCGCGTTATCAGGACTATGTGGTCGGCCGCGCCTTCAACCCCAATGCCACCCCCGAGGAACGGCAAGCCGCCATCGAGACGCAAAGAGCCCAGCAGCGAGCCTATAGCGACGCGCAAGTCCAGTTCTCTTCCCATCTGTTTCATGTTTCCGCACCCCTCGGCTATGCCGCGATCCTTGCCGGCGGATTCATGGCCGTCTCGGCAGTCGGAACCGGCCTGATCTTCGGCGGCATCTTTTCCGTCGTCCTCGGTTATTTCAGCTATTGGGAGCATATTGCCGATTGGCAGAGATTCGTATCGCTGCTGATTGCCGCCATCATTCTTCTGTTCATCGCCTATCACAAAGTCTCCAAGACCAATGTATCCGCCATAAATCCGTGATGTTTTCTCATGAGGCCTGACGCGAGGAATGTTCGGGCCCGAACGCCAGGACCGGAATGATGTCGCAAATCCTGATCGTCGGAGCCGGACCCGTCGGCTTGACCATGGCGGCCGAACTTGCCCGCTTCGGACAGCCGGTGCGCATTATCGATCGCGCCCCCCACGCGACCGAGACTTCAAAGGCGCTCGCACTATGGAGCCGAACGCTCGAACTCATGGACCGCATGGGATGCACCACGGGCTTTCTGGACGGCGGGCTGAAGGTGCATGGGGTATCTCTTCACAGTCATGGGCATACACTCGCCCATGCGCGTTTCGACGATATACACAGCCCCTATAATTTCGCGCTCATGCTGCCGCAAAGCGAGACGGAAAAGCTGCTCACGGCCCATCTTTCGACCTATAGCATCGCCATCGAGCGTGAGGTGGAACTCGTTTCCTTCGTTCAGCGGCCTGCCGTCGTCGAAACCCGGTTACGGCACGCGGACGGCCACGAAGAGATCTTCATGACTCCCTGGCTGATCGGCTGCGACGGCGCCCATAGCACGGTGAGACACGGATTAGGCATCGAATTCGCCGGTTCGACGCTCGACGATGACTGGCTCCTCGCCGATGTCCGCATCGACGGCCCTTCCCTGCCGGAGGACGAAATCGCCATCCACTTTCACAAGGATGGTCCCTGCGCGCTGTTTCCCATGCCGCAAGGGAGGACACGCATCATCGCCTCCATGGGAAAATCCAACATGGGAAAATCCGACACGGGCAAACCCAACCCGGATCATCTCCCAGCCGAACCCACTCTCGCAATGGTCCAGACGGTCGTCAACAACCGCACCGGCACCAAGCTGCTCCTGAGTGATCCTACCTGGCTCACCCATTTTCACATCAACGAGCGCAAGGTGTCGGAATACAGGAACGGGCGCGTCATTCTCGCGGGAGATGCCGCGCATATCCATAGCCCCGCGGGCGGCCAGGGCATGAACACGGGCATACAGGATGCCGTCAATCTGGCCTGGAAACTCGCCATGATCATGCGCGGTGATACCACACCTGCCCTGATCGACAGTTACGATCCCGAACGCAGCGCCGTCGGGGCGATGGTGCTGCGCAATGCAACCACGCTGACATCCATGGGATTGTTGGCGAATCCGATCGCGCGCGAGATACGCGATCTCATGGTACGATTGTTGTTTGGTTTTCATGCGGTTCAGGACCGGCTCGCCGCGACGATGAGCGAAGTGGAAATCGCCTATGCGCATAGCCCCCTGACCGCCGGCAGCGGAGCCGGCGCGCGGCTCGCGCCGGAACATTACGACGGACCTCCACCCGGCTCCGGAACCGTTCCGCGCTTCGTGCTTTTTACAACCGATGACCAGACCGGCGAAGCTTTCACCGCCAATTATCCGCATCTCCTTGAGGCCCGACCGAGGATTCCGCCAAGGCCCGAGGAATTGCTGGTGGTGAGGCCCGACGGCTATATTGGCCTGCGCTCGAAGCGCGGGCATTGGAATGATGTCGAATCCTATCTGAAACGACTAGCAATCAACCCCGAATGAGAGCATGCGGGGCGGCGGCGCGTTCGAACAGCTTGAGGCTCCCACGCTCCCGGGAAAGGAGTGCGCCATTGCCTGATGCCGAAACGATGTGATGATGCGCCCGTGCTTGATGCAGCGACACCCCTCTGGCAGCGCCTGACGACCGCTCCCCTGCCCGACCGCCAGCGCCGGGCCGAAAATCTGTTTCAAACCTTTCTGGGAAAATATTCGGGTCACGATTTCGATCCGGCCTGGATGCCGATCCTGCAGGACACCCGCGTCCATGCGCTTGTCGCCGCAATGGCCGATCAATCCCCCTTTCTCTGGCATCTGATCCGCGTCGATCCACAACGGCTTGTGCGGCTTCTCAGCCAGACACCGGAAGCCGGTTTTATCGCTTCCATGGCGCAATTCGCCAGGGATTGCGCAGCAGCGGAAACACCAGCCGCGCTCATGCGCTCGCTGCGGCGGACGCGCCAGGAAATCGCGCTTCTGATCGCATTGGGTGATCTCGGCGGCGTTTTCGACCTGCAAATGGTGATGCGTCTGCTCTCCGATGCCGCCGACGCCTACATCAGCCAGACACTGGAATTCCTGCTGCGCCAGGCCATTAATCAGGGCCATTTTAAGACACTCGACGCGGCTCGCCCGGCGCAAGGCTGCGGTCTCGCCATTCTCGCACTTGGGAAACTCGGCGCGCGGGAGCTGAATTATTCGAGCGATGTCGATCTGATGGTCATCTATGATCCGGAGACCAATGCGCTCGACGCGCGGCAGGAACCCTCGACGTTTTTCGTCCGGCTGACCAAACATTTCGTCAAGCTTCTGCAGGAAACGACGGCGGACGGCTATGTGCTGCGGGTCGATTTGCGTCTGCGGCCCGATCCGAGTTCGACGGCGATCGCCATCGCCGCGCCGGCCGCTTATGATTATTATCAGATTCTCGGCCAGAATTGGGAACGCGCCGCCCTCATCAAGGCACGTCCTGTCGCCGGCGACATCGCCTTCGCCGAAACCTTTCTGCGCGAGCTCGAACCATTCATCTGGCGCAAATATTTCGATTACGCGGCAATCGCCGACATTCATGCGATGAAGCGTCAGATACACGCTTTCCGCGGTCATGCCGACATTACCGTCGCGGGACATGACATCAAGCTCGGGCGCGGTGGCATCCGCGAAATCGAATTTTTCGTTCAGACCCAGCAATTGATCTTCGGCGGCAAGAGACGCACGCTGCGCGGAGCCGCAACGCTTGCGATGCTGGCAGAACTCTGCGCGCAGGGCTGGATCACGCAGGATGTGGTCGATGATCTTTCAGCCGCCTACATCTTTCTGCGCACCATCGAACATCGATTGCAGATGGTCGCCGATGAACAGACCCAACGCCTGCCCGAGGAGACGGAGGCGTTGCGGCGTTTCGCCCGGTTCTGTGGCTTGCGCGGCGTCAAATCCTTCACGAAGGAAGTCACTTATCATCTCGACCGCGTCGCCTATCATTATGCCCGCCTGTTCGAAGGGGCGCCGGGCCTTGACGCGGCGCTCGGCAGCCTCGTTTTCACCGGTGTCGGTGATGATCCGGAAACGCTCGAAACGCTGCGGCAGCTTGGCTATACACAACCGGAAAAAATCACGGAAATGGTGCGCGGATGGCATTTCGGCCATCATTCCGCCCTGCGTGGCCCGCGCGCGCGAGAGGTTTTGACCGAGCTCGTGCCACAATTATTGCAGGCTTTCGCCGCCTCCGGCGATCCCGATGCAGCCATTGGCCTCTTCGATCAGGCGTTGTCGCGCATGCCGGCCGCCGTCGAATTGTTTTCGATCCTGAAATCCAACCCCTCGCTTTGCGCCCTGTTCGGCGAGATTCTCGGCGGCGCGCCGCGGCTCGCGCGGACCGTCATCGCCCATCCGCACCTCCTCGACGCGACGATTGACGGCCGCATGCTGCATGCACAGCTGACGGAAGAAGCCTTCGAAAAACGCGCCCAGGGCTTTCTGCAGCAGGCTGATCATACAGAAGCCTTTCTCGATGCCCTGCGCGACTTCGCGCGTGAGGAAAAATTCCTCATCGGTCTCAGGCTGCTCAGCGGTCTCATCGAGCCGGTAAAAGCAGGCACCGCTTTCTCCGCACTCGCCCGCACGATCATTGCGGCTGCCCTCGATCATGTGCAAACGGAATTCGCCAGCCAGCACGGGCATATCAATGGTGGCTCGGTCATCGTCATCGCACTCGGCAAGCTCGGTTCCGGCGAGATGACGGCGGGTTCCGATCTCGATCTTATCATCGTCTATGATTACGATGCGGCATCGCCGCAATCAGACGGCGCGCATCCTTTACATGCACTGCAATATTACACACGTCTCGCCCAACGCCTCATTTCCGCACTCACGGTCGCGACGCGGCGGGGGAGCCTTTACGAGGTCGATCTGCGGCTGCGTCCGAGCGGTGGCAAGGGGCCCGTCGCGTCCCAGTTCGAAAGCTTCATCGATTACCAATATAACGAAGCCGAAAGCTGGGAACATATGGCGCTCGTGCGCCATGACATCATTGCCGGCGACGCGGCCCTCGCGGAGCGGACCGCAATGGCGATCAAACGCATCCTGCGGCTTCCGCGCGGCGACAGCCTGGCCGGGGAGGTTCTCGCGATGCGCCGGCTCGTCGCGCGGCAGAAGGGAGAATCCGATCCAGCGGACCCGAAACACATTGCCGGCGGTCTGATGGACATCGAATTTCTGGCGCAATATCTCGTGTTGCGCCATGCCTATGATTGTCCCGAACTCCTCACCAATTCGACCGCATCCATCCTGGAGCGGGCCGGCGCCCATGCCCTGATCGACAGGAAAGCCTGTGACGATCTTCTGCACGCCTTCCGCCTCGAAAGTGATGTCATGCAAATGGCCAGGCTGATCCTCGATCCGGATATAGATGACGGCAAAACCGGAAGAGCGGCCGTCGGCGCCGCGGTGGAACGCCGATTGGCCCGAATTGCCGATCTGCCGGATTACGCCATGCTGCAGCGCGTCCTGCGCGAAAATCGCGCCCGCGTGCGGGCGCATTTTCTCAGATTGCTGGAACCCCGCTCATAGCGGGGCATCTTTTTCCTCGAAATGGGTGGTATCGACCTCCTTCTCCAGCGCCACGCGCAGAGCTGCCGGATCAAGTTCCTTTTCCCAGCGCGCCACAATGATCGTCGCGACGCCATTGCCGATGATATTGGTAAGAGCCCGGCATTCACTCATGAATTTGTCGATGCCGAGAAGGATCGCCATGCCAGGCACGAGTACCGGATTGACGGCAGCCAATGTCGCGGCAAGAGTGACAAAACCGGCTCCGGAAATACCACTCGCTCCTTTTGAGGCAACCATGGCGACGAGCAGGATCGTCATCTGTTCCTCAAAGCTGAGAGGCACGCCGAGAGCCTGCGCGACGAACAAGGTCGCGAGTGTCATGTATATGTTCGTGCCGTCGAGGTTGAAGGAATAGCCTGTCGGTACGACCAGACCGACGACCGATTTGGAGCAGCCGAGCCGCTCCAGTTTTTCCATCAGCGCGGGCAAGGCGCTTTCCGAAGAGCTCGTGCCGAGCACGATCAGCAATTCATCCTTGATATAGGACAGGAATTTGAAAATGCTGAAACCGGCGAGCCGCGCGATTGTGCCAAGCACCACAATGATGAACAACAATGCGGTGAAATAGAAAGTTGCGACAAGGCCGAGAAGATTGCCGAGTGTATGCGGACCATAGCGGCCAACTGTATAGGCCATGGCGCCGAAGGCGCCGATCGGCGCGGCCCGCATGATGATGGCGATGATGCCGAAGACCGCCTGCGCCACATCGTCGATCAGTTTCGTCAGGCTTTCGCCACGCTTGCCAAGACCCAGGAGGGCGAAGCCGAAGAGAATGGAGAAAACCAGGACCTGCAGCACGTCTCCCCGCGCAAAGCCGCCGATGGCGCTATCGGGAATGAGATCGAGCAGGAATTGAACCGTCGAATGGCCCTTGCCCTGTTCGACATATTTGGCGACCGCCGCCGGATCGAGCTTTTCGCCGACACCGCGACCCGGCTGGACCAGATTGCCCACAATGAGGCCGATCGCCAGCGCGAAGGTCGAGACGACCTCGAAATAGACGAGCGCCTTGATGCCGATACGGCCGACCTTCTGCGCGCTCGACACATGGGCAATGCCGGAGACGACGGTGCAGAAGATGATCGGCGCGATCATCATCTTGATGAGCTTGATGAACCCTTCGCCGAGCGCCTTCACCCAATCGGCGGCAGCCGTCTCCGGCGCCAGCCAACCGAAAAGGACACCCAGCAGGATGCCGATAAGCACCTGAATATAAAGAACACGATACCACGGTACGGCGGCTTTCTCTCCGGTCTTGCCAACCGCATCAGGCGTGATCGCGACCATTTCCTACCCCTTCCCAATAAACGTCCAAAAGCTCTCTCTGGATTTCACCGGCCGCGCATGGCACAAAGCTCAGGTCGATCACACCGCATGATGAACGGCATCGCATCCGTTCCAGTCGGGCCTTTCCTTTTCAATCCCACACTCAGCTCGGGGCCTTGCCGACGCCCGGAGGAACCAGGGACAATGACGATCAAGCAAGCACCCTCCTCCAAGGCTCGCGGCGAAGGCACGTCCACTACCAGGAAAAACGAGAAGACCGGCGCGAAGGCAAAGTCCTCGCCCGAAGCCGTCAATCTTGCCACCCCGGATGCGCAACCCGAAGAGTCGAGGTCGGCGCAACCCATTGCATCCAATAGCATGTCCGCCCGGAACACGACAGCTGAGCCACCATCCCCCTTGCGATCGATCGTCATCCGTGGCGCGCGTGAACATAATCTCAAAAATGTCGATCTCACGATTCCGCGCGACAAGCTGGTGGTCTTCACCGGTCTTTCCGGCTCCGGCAAATCCTCTCTCGCTTTCGATACGATCTATGCGGAAGGGCAACGCCGTTATGTGGAATCGCTTTCCGCCTATGCGCGCCAGTTTCTGGAGATGATGCAGAAGCCCGATGTCGACCAGATCGACGGGCTCTCCCCCGCCATTTCCATCGAACAGAAGACTACGTCGAAAAATCCCCGTTCGACCGTCGGCACGGTCACCGAAATTCACGATTACATGCGGCTTCTCTTTGCCCGCATCGGCATTCCCTATTCTCCGGCGACCGGACTGCCGATCGAGAGCCAGACGGTAAGCCAGATGGTCGATCGCGTGCTCGCCTTGCCCGAACGCACGCGGCTCTATCTGCTGGCCCCGGTGGTGCGCGGCCGCAAGGGCGAATATCGCAAGGAGATCGCCGATTTTCAGAAACGCGGCTTCCAGCGCCTGAAGATCGACGGCACCTTTTATGAAATCGACGAGACGCCGCAACTCGACAAGAAGCTGAAACACGATATCGATGTCGTGGTCGATCGCATCGCGGTCCGCGACGACATGCATGCGCGTCTTGCGGAAAGTTTCGAGACCGCGCTCGAACTCGCCGATGGCATCGCCATCATGGAATATGCGGACACATCGGGTGGCGCCGACCAGCCGGAGCGGATCGTCTTTTCCTCGAAATTCGCCTGTCCGGTCTCGGGCTTCACCATTCCGGAAATCGAGCCCCGCCTGTTTTCCTTCAACAATCCCTTCGGCGCCTGCCCGGCCTGCGGCGGCCTTGGCTTCGAGCAGACGGTCGATCCCGATCTCGTCGTCGCCGACAAAAGCCTCAGTCTCCGCAAGGGCGCAATCGCGCCCTGGGCGAAATCCTCATCTCCCTATTATCCGCAGACGCTCGAAGCACTGGCAAACCATTTCAAATTCCGGCTGGATACACCTTACGAGAAACTCGACGACAAAATACAGCACATGCTGCTTTACGGATCGGGAGCCGAACCCGTCCATTTTCTTTATGAGGACAATAGCCGCGCCTATGACGTGACCAAGCCTTTCGAGGGCGTGTTGCGCAATCTCGAACGGCGCTATCGCGAGACCGACAGCGAATGGACACGTGAGGAAATCGGCCGCTTCATGACGGCGACGCCGTGCAAGGCCTGTAACGGATTCAGGCTGCGGCCGGAAGCTCTGGCGGTCAAGATCGACGGCTGTCACATCGGTGAGGTCAGCGCTTTATCGGTTCGCGATGCCCGCGGCTGGTTTGCCGCCCTGCCGGCGAAGCTCGACACGAAACGGCAGGAAATCGCCAAGCGCATTTTCAAGGAGATCAACGACCGGCTGAGCTTCCTCGTCGATGTAGGGCTCGATTATCTGACGCTCGCCCGCTCTTCCGGAACGCTTTCGGGCGGAGAAAGCCAGCGTATCCGGCTCGCCTCGCAGATCGGATCCGGCCTCACCGGCGTCCTCTATGTTCTCGACGAGCCCTCGATCGGTCTGCACCAGCGCGACAATGCCCGGTTGCTCGACACTTTGCGGCGCCTACGCGATCTCGGCAATAGCGTCATTGTCGTCGAACATGACGAGGATGCGATTCTCGCCGCAGATCATGTGGTCGATGTCGGTCCCGGCGCCGGCATCCATGGCGGCGAGATCATCGCTCAGGGCACGGCCCGGGAAATCATGGAAATCCCAGCCTCGCTCACCGGCCAATATCTGCGCGGTATCCGCGAGGTCGCGGTTCCGGGCTCAAGGCGCAAGGCCGATCCGGAACGGGTGATTACTATTTCCGATGCGCATGGCAATAATCTCAAGCACGTCTCGACGCGCGTACCGCTCGGGCTTTTCACCTGCGTCACCGGCGTTTCGGGAGGCGGCAAATCAACCCTCATCATCGACACTCTCTACAAGGCCGCCGCGCGTCGGCTCAACGGCGCGCTGGAACATCCGGCGCCGTTCAAGGAGATCGACGGACTCGACGCCCTCGACAAAGTGATCGACATAGACCAGTCACCGATCGGCCGGACGCCGCGTTCCAACCCCGCAACCTATATCGGCGCCTTCACACCCATCCGTGAATGGTTCGCGGGCCTGCCCGAGGCCAAGGCGCGCGGCTATCAGCCCGGCCGTTTCTCCTTCAACGTCAAGGGAGGCCGCTGCGAGGCCTGCCAGGGTGATGGCGTCATCAAGATCGAGATGCATTTTCTGCCCGATGTCTATGTCACCTGCGACGTCTGCAAGGGCAAACGCTACGATCGCGAGACGCTGGAGGTGAAGTATAAGGGGAAATCCATCGCCGATGTGCTCGATATGACGGTCGAGGAAGCGGCGGTTTTTTTCCGCCCGGTGCCATCGATCCGCGACAAGCTCGAAACGCTGGCCCGCGTCGGCCTCGGCTATGTCCGCGTCGGCCAGCAAGCCAATACGCTTTCAGGCGGTGAAGCGCAGAGGGTCAAGCTCGCCAAGGAATTGTCGCGGCGCTCGACCGGCCGCACCCTCTATATTCTCGACGAGCCAACCACCGGCCTGCATTTCCACGATGTCGCCCAATTATTGGAAGTGCTGCATCAGCTCGTCGAGCAGGGCAATACGATGGTTGTGATCGAGCATAATCTCGAGGTCATCAAGACCGCCGACTGGATCATCGACCTCGGCCCGGAAGGGGGAGACGGCGGCGGCACGATCGTCGCCGAGGGTTCCCCCGAGACGATCACCAAGGTTCGCGAAAGCCATACTGGGCATTATCTGGCCGAGGTGCTGGCACGCCGGGCGCCGGCACAGCCGCAAACCACCCGGAATGAGGGTGGGGAAGAACAGTCAGACAGCGGGCAGAAACCCAAAAGGCGAAGCCGCGAATCCCGGACGTAGAACGTTTCCGATTTCTCCGGAAACGCTCCCTCAACGTGAGAGAAAGAAAAAATTTCATTTTTCCTTCAAAAAGCTCCTCAATTTTCACTCCAGCGGTGCCGAATTCAGAGATTTTTCTCACTGGCCCCGCCGAAGATACGCCATGCGCTCGGTGCATTGGCTGATTCGAACCTCTCCGTTCCGACACCAATCCCCGACAGAAACGGGTTTAGCCTCAGACGAGGGAAATGGATCAGAATCCGGCCGCTCAAGTGGTGGAATCGTGCTCATCACGGAACCTTGCCGGTCCTTTCGGCCGTGATCGCCAAAGTGTGATCAGAAGGTCTAGAAACTCTTGATATTGCTAGATGTCATGCGTTTTTCGCATGTCTGCCAAGTAAAAACGGCGCTTGTGGAAAATCTTCTCATAAATGATATTCCAATCATCAACCGAGCCAATCTCCCTCCTGTGCCGGTTGATGCGAGATATCGTCGTCATTCTTTCAGAGCTTTCCCCCCAGCTCGCAGGATGAAAGTTTTTCCCACACTTTCATCACCCTACTGGGAATGACACGTTGTTTTCTCGCAATTGACGCGTGGCAGGTTCCCCCTCCCTCCCCTGCCCGCTATAGTAGCGCTCGCCGATCCTCCCCCGGCGGGCGCTTCTCTTTCTCCTACTTCCCCCACGCTTCGAAATTATCGACACCCTAGCGGGTTGTGCGCTGGTATCCATCGTGCTGAATTTACATATTTCAGCTGTCGCCAGGATACGCCTCACTAGGGCTCCGGTCTTAAGCATTTCGGATATAATCGAAACGCTCTATGGAATGGGCTGGGAAGCGTATCGTCCCCCATCACGATGGTTTCACAGGAGCCGAAAAGAGATCTCTTTCGCCCTGATGCCGCAGAGCAGGATGCGATACCTCGCACCGGCTCTTCTCTTTCGAGCAAAATACATGTCATCTCCCATTCACATCATCGGCGGAGGATTGTCAGGGTCGGAAGCGGCCTGGCAGATCGCCCGCGCCGGGAT
Source organism: Beijerinckia mobilis (assembly GCF_000745425.1). Classification (GTDB taxonomy): domain Bacteria; phylum Pseudomonadota; class Alphaproteobacteria; order Rhizobiales; family Beijerinckiaceae; genus Beijerinckia; species Beijerinckia mobilis. The sequence goes on along the minus strand of NZ_JQJH01000020.1, from coordinate 31,148 downwards.
TCCCGTCGTCGTTCACGAAATGCGGCCGCTGCGGCACACCCCCGCTCATCAGACCGATGCTCTCGCCGAGCTCGTCTGTTCCAATTCCTTTCGCGCCGATGATCCCGAGGCCAGCGCGATCGGTATCCTGCATCGCGAAATGCGGAGTCTCGATTCCCTCATCCTCCACGCAGCCGATATCAATCGCCTGCCTGCCGGCGGCGCGCTGGCGGTCGACCGCGAAGGCTTCGCCGCCTTCATCACCAAAGCGATTGAAACCTCGCCGCTCATCACCCTGATCCGCGAGGAAGTGCAGGACATTCCGGAAGATTGGGAGCAAACCATCATAGCGACGGGTCCCTTGACGTCGGAGACGCTTGCCGGCCGCATCAAGGCCCGGACCGGCGAAGAGGATCTCGCTTTCTTCGATGCGATCGCGCCGGTCGTTTATCGCGATTCGATTGATCTGACGAAGGCTTGGTTCCAGTCGCGCTATGATAAAGTTGGCCCCGGCGGCAATGGCGCCGATTATATCAATTGCCCGCTCGACAAGACCCAATATGAGAATTTCGTCGAGGCATTGGTGAAAGCCGACAAGATCGCCTTCAAGGAATGGGAGGGCACGCCCTATTTCAACGGCTGTCTTCCAATCGAAATCATGGCCGAACGCGGACCTGAAACCTTGCGGCACGGGCCGATGAAACCCGTCGGCCTAACCAATGCCCATGCGCCAACGGTCAAGCCCTATGCCATCGTGCAATTGCGCCAGGATAATGCGCTGGGCACGCTTTATAATATGGTGGGATTCCAGACCAAGCTGAAACATGGCGAGCAGGTTGCCCTGTTCCGCACCATACCCGGTCTCGAAAACGCCCGTTTTGCGCGGCTCGGTGGCCTGCACCGCAATATTTTTCTGAATACTCCGAAAGTTCTCGATGCACGCCTGCGGCTGAAAGCTGATCCGAGACTGCGTTTTGCCGGCCAGATCACCGGATGCGAAGGCTATGTCGAAAGCGCCGCCATCGGGTTGCTGGCCGGTCGCATGGCCGTTTGCGACCGGCTGGGCAAGGAATTCGTGCCGCCCCCCGCGACAACCTCGATCGGCGCGCTCTTCAACCACATCACCGCCGGCCATATTGAAACGATCGACGCCGGCCCTCGTTCGTTTCAACCGATGAATGTGAATTTCGGCCTGTTCCCGCCGCTTACGGAAAAGATCGTTTCGCCCGACGGGAAGCGGCTGCGGGGACCGGAGAAGGACAGGCTCAAAAAGCGCCTCTTGAGCCTGCGCGCGGAACGCGACCTTGAAAGCTGGCGCGACGAGAAGCATCCAGCCGAGCAGGCTGAAGGGGAGCCGCAAGAGGCTGCGACAACCCTTTCATAAAACTGCTCCCCCAACACTATCACGCCGCCTGTTTTCCTCTCGCACTGGCATGGTACTTGTTTGGCGGGTTACCGGGGATTTTCAGGCAGGCCGGTGGGCCGCCCTCTTTCATCGATGCTGCGGCTGCCGAGATAGGGATTATTTTCGTCGGGCAAATTCCTCTGCATCGCGACCTGATGAACGAGGCCATTCGAACCGATATCCGGGCGTGCCGCGGGCCTGAACAGGAGCGTCACGGCGATGATGGCGAGAACGAAAACGCTCGCCCAGCATCCGACTTTCCAGATTGTATTCATCTTCTCTTCCTCCAGAGGGGTGGACTCGACGCTTCTTTTCCTGAGATTCCGCTCCATGAGGTGCAATCTCTCGCATCGAGCCCGTTGATGCACCTTCTCCCATCGAAGAAACGTCTACCCTGGAAGCGGGGTTCGCTGGATCCCTGCCCAGGATCCCGAAATATTTTGCTCAAGAGTCCGTCAGAGGCCCTGTCGCGCTTCATATTTTTCACGATGTTCATACTTGACCACGACGTTATCTGGGCTCAAGCTGGGTAAATTCACCTTTCCTTCACAGGGAAATCAGAGTCCGATGAACGAAGAAACGTCCGTCCTCGTGCTCGGCATTGGCGAACTGGCTTCCGCCGTGGCGAGAAAACTCCATCTCGCCGGTCATGCGGTCGCGATCAACCAGAGTACGCCGCCAGCGGTCATTCGGCGGCGCATGTCATTTGCCGATGCCTGGACGGATGGCAGCTGCACATTCGAGGGCGTGGAAGCGCGCCGTTCCGACAAGAGCAAGGATTTCCTTGCTGGTCTGCGCAGCGGCATGTTCATCCCGATCCTCTGGCATAATTTCGAGGAAGTCACCGAACGCTGGCCATGGGACGTCATCGTCGATGCGAGACCATACGACGGCAAGCCGCGTCAGCGCGTGCGGTCGCTCGCGGAATTGACCATCGGTATCGGTCACGGTTTCGTCGCCGGCGATGATTGCGACCTCGTCATCGATACCGGTCTTCGCGATCCGGGCGCTGTCCTGCGCAGCGGCACCCTGCCCGTGCGCCCGGAGGATGAGGATTCCGCCTTTCCCGACGGCAAGGTTGTCCGTGCCCCGCATCATGGCCTGTTCCATATCGCGAAATTTCTCGGCGACGATGTCGAGGAAGGCGAGATCGTCGGCTGGATCGGAACAACGCCGATCCAGGCTCCCGCAAGCGGCAAATTGCGCGGGCTCGCGCGGGATGCCTCCGCGGTCAGCAAGGATGCCGAACTTGCCGAAGTCGCCACCTCCACCCAGGCCGAGACGGCAGGCATGACCAAGCGCGACCGTCTGATTGCACGCAGCGTCGCCTTCGTGATCGAGATCGAACGCTCGGGCTTCCAGCCAATCTCTCTCGAAAATCTCCTCTGATCGCCAGACCTGAATTCTCTCCGGCTTCAATGAAAAACCCGGTCCCTGAGGCCGGGTTTTTCATATTCATCTGCTCATCAAGCGATGCTCCCGGTTCACGGACACACAATGATTTCACCCGGGACATGGCCTGTCTTTCACAGCCGGGCTGATGGCGTCTCAAGCGCATACAAAGTCTCAATGAGCATGACTCATTGAGACTTGTCCCCGCGACTGCGGGGCGGCGGCTTTCCGCCGAACCTCACTGATCCCAACAGGTTGGGATCAGTGAGACTTGGTATAAGACAGGCACACCTGATCCCTTCATCCAAAGCCGCATGCATTAGAGTTCCCGATGGATCCCAAGACGACGTCCTATATTTTGACGATTTCCTGCCGTGACACGGTAGGTATTGTCGCCGCTGTGTCGAGTTTCTTCGCCGGACGCAATATTTTCATTTCAGAGTCCACCCATTACGGCGATCCTGAAACAGAAAAATTCTTCATGCGCACAATGTTTCAGGCGTCATCCGATGCGACCTCTTTCACTGCGTTGAAACAGGCTTTCGGAGAAATCGCCGCGAAATTCGGGATGATCTGGGACATTGTCGATGCTACCAGAAAATCGCGTGTCTTGATCCTGGTCTCGAAATTCGATCATTGTCTCAACGACCTGCTCTACCGTTACCGCATCGGCGCGTTGCCAATTGAAATCCCGGCGGTCGTGTCGAACCATCCCGATCTGCAACGCGTCGTGGAATGGCATGGCATTCCCTATTATCATCTGCCCGTCACCAAGGAGACGAAGGCCGAACAGGAAGCCAAGATCCTGGAAATCATCGATCGCCTGCATATCGATTTGACGGTGCTCGCGCGTTACATGCAAATCCTCTCCACCGATATGTGCAAGGCGCTTGCCTGGCGCGCAATCAATATACACCATTCGTTTTTACCGAGCTTCAAAGGCGCCAAGCCCTATCATCAGGCCCATGCGCGCGGCGTAAAGATCATCGGCGCCACCGCCCATTACGTCACCAGCGACCTCGACGAAGGCCCGATCATCGAACAAGCTGTCGAACGCGTCGACCATAGCCAAACCGCTGAAGAATTCGTGGCCATCGGCCGTGACATTGAAAATATCGTTCTCTCCCGCGCGGTGAAATTCCACGTCGAAGGGCGCGTCTTCCCGAATGGCAACAGAACCGTTGTGTTTCGTCGCTAAAGAGGCCTGGAACTGTCCAGAATGGCTCCACTCAAAAACTACGGCATCAAGACCATCGGTCAGAAGCCTACGCACAATCACCTCACAATGTGTCAGCGCACTCCTCGTATGTGATGACCATCATCATGGCAGATGGTGAATCTGATAGGCAGGAGATGGTCAAGGCCCCGGATAGGCCCAAGAAAGTAAACCCTATAACAACAAACCGGACAGTGAAGAGACCACTGTCCGGTTTGCTGCATTTATGAAGTTGAAGAGCATCCCTCATAAATTCGGTTGATCAAGCAATGCTCTCAAACATTGAAGCGCCGAAACTATTTCTGTCCCTTGCGCTACAGCAAGGCCTTGCCGGCGATAAGCCCGAGCACAAGAAAGATCAGGAACAGGACAACGGCGATATAGAAAAGTATACGCGCAATATCAGCCGAAGCTTCGGAAATGCCGGAGAATCCGAAGATAGCGGCAACGATGGAGATGATAAAAAAGAATAAAGCCCATTTCAGCATGATACAGCCTCCCCGGACCGGCGGAACCGATCACGGTTACACTCATTCGAGCAGCCTGGAATTCCCGGCCGCAATCAGCACTCGAACGTATGTATGAAAGGGAATGTTCCCTTGGCTCACGGCTATTTGATTTGCGATTTGCAAACAGGCACAAACAGCGGCCTTCCTTTAGCGGAACGCCGCCGCCCCGCTATCACGGGGGCCGACTGTTGTTGCTTTGCTTGAAGTATCAGAGCATTTCCGGATTGAGCCGAAACGCTTCAGGCGGCGAGAAAAGTCTGAGCCGCCAGGCCCGCAAAAAAGATGAGACCCGCATCGCGATTGGAACGGAACAGGCGCAAGGCTCCGGCGCCGTCATCAAGATCGATTTTCGTCACCTGCCAGCAAAGATGCACGGCGAATCCGGCCCAGCCAAGCAAGGCGAAACCATGAAGACCGCCGATGCCGATCAGCGCGAGGGCGCTCAGGCAGAGCGTGACCGTATAAAGCAGGCCGACACAAAGCCTTAGACGAGACCCGAACAGGCGCGCAGTCGATTTAACGCCGGCTTTGACGTCATCGCGAATATCCTGAATCGCATAGATCGTATCATAACCGATCGTCCAGGTGATCGCTCCGGCATAAAGCAACAGGGGCGCGAGCGTCAGGGAACCGTAAGCTGTAGACCAACCCATCAAGGCGCCCCAGGAGAAAGCGCAGCCGAGAACCGCCTGCGGCCAGGAGGTGATTCTCTTCATGAAGGGATAGATAGCGACAAAGCCCAAAGACGAAATGCCGAGGACGATCGAAAAGACATTGAAGCTTAACAGGACGGCAAGACCGACGAGTGATTGCAGGCCAAAGAAGAGAAAAGCGGCGTGGAGGCTAACCCGACCGGATGGCAGCGGCCGCATGCGTGTCCGTTCGACCTTCGCGTCGATCTCGCGATCGACAATGTCATTATAGGTCGAGCCGGCACCTCGCATCGCGATCGCGCCGATGAGAAACAGGAGCAGATGACCATAATGGAGTGGCGTGCGGGTGGCGAGGCTGGCGAGCGCACTGCCCCACCAGCAAGGCAACACGAGGAGCCACCAGCCGATGGGACGATCGAGCCGCGCAAGCTGCAGATAGGGATGCAGAAAATCCGGCGTCAGCCTGAATAACCAGGGATCTGTTGCCGCATCCGGCAAAGCCACCGCACGCGGCATTCCCTCCATTCGGCTTCCATAGGGCATTAGAGTGGACCCGTCGGCAATTTCACCTGCGGCACATTGAGGGCGCCACCACCGCCGGCAGCGGCCTGGCTTTGCGCCTTCTTGACCTGAGCCGCCACGGTGCAGGCCTGATTGGCGACTGTCGCGGATTTCGCGGACATGGCTTTGATATTTTCCAGCGCTTCGTCAGGGACGGAGCACCAGTCCTTGTTCTTGCTGAGATAAGCGACAAGCTCACGCTCGACACTGACGAGACTGCGCAGCTTGGGGCAAGAGGCCACCGGATCCAGCTGCTTTTTGTTGCCGGCCGCCAGCTTGTTCAACTGGTTGATCACCGCCTGCCGGCGCTGGTTCAGATTGGCAATATCGGAATTGCAATCCTCTGCCTTCGCCGGAACAGCGGCGCAGGCGAAGACCATCAGGCCAGCCGCAAGCGCGAGAAAGCCCGTTTTTGGCAGTGCCGGAAGATGATGCATGCGCATGATCCTTGTCTTTCTTCTTTCGGCTTGAGCCTCGTCTTTTATGGGGATAGCACCTTCCTGTCCACCGCTCCAGACTCGCCCGCCGCTTTCGGTCCGGCTCTTTCGGTCCTACTCATGTCGCGTTACGATTTTTCAGCGCCACGCCTCTTTCTCGACGCCCCTCTGCAGGTGGGTGCGCGCGTCCAGCTCGAAAAGCAGCAAAGTCATTATCTCTGCAATGTCCTGCGACTTGCGGCGGGAGACGCCGTCCTTGTTTTCAACGGGAATGATGGAGAATGGCGCGCCGTCCTGACAGCCTGCGGACGCAAGGCGATCGAACTCAACATCGAGCAGCAGACACGGCCGCCGGAACCACCGAACGACCTGCATTACCTGTTCGCGCCTCTAAAACATGCGAGGCTCGATTATATGGCCCAGAAAGCTGTTGAAATGGGAGCCGGAAGGCTGCAACCGGTTTTGACGCGGCGTACGCAAACCGAGCGTCTCAATCTCGACAGGCTGCAGGCCAATGCGATCGAAGCCGCAGAACAATGCGGCATCCTCGCCCTGCCGACGATCGGAGAGCCTGTACGGCTCGACGCTTATCTCGAGCGGCGTGCCGACGGCCGGATTCTCGTCTTCTGCGACGAGGACGCTCCCCCCGTGAGTCCGCTTCCCCTTTTGCGCGAGGCGCTGCGGCCGAAGGGCGTCCCCTGTCTTCCCACCGATGTATTGATCGGGCCCGAAGGCGGCTTCGCTCCCGAGGAACGCGAGAAGCTTCTCGGCACCCCCAATCACGTCCGAATCTCCCTCGGTCCGCGGATTTTGCGGGCCGATACGGCGGCAGTTGCGGTCCTCGCACTCGTCGAAGCCATTCGCTCCGAATAAAGCCGCCTCATCGTCGCTCTGCCAAAGGTCTATAAGGTTAGCGCAACGACCTATGTCGATGGACCGAGGTTCAGTAAGAAGTGAGAAAGCTTATATCGAAATTTAGAATATTTCCTTCACCCTGCAGCTAAAATGAAACACGATCTTGCCCCAATGCAGGCGCACCCTTCGGCCATTGATATTTCTTGTTTTCAGTCACTTTGATTCGGAGCCCCATGACGGCGCGTCTTTTTTCCAATGTCATGCTCGCTTGCGCTCTCATCATCATGGTCCAGGCAGCGCATGCCCAATCTCTTTCCGATGAAAGAATAGAAGAACGTGTTGGGCAGGCTTGCGCCGCTTATGGCCCTGGCTTCGTTCCGGCCGAAGGCGGCCGATGTGCCCGGATCGATGGTCATGTCCGGGTCGAGACGAGATCCTCCTTTGATCAGGGCTTCCCGGACCGGGTTGTGACAGCGCCGAGCGCCATGTCGGCGGCGATGCGGAACGATGGGGCGAATGATCGCGCCCATGCTCAATCCAATTCTCTCGGCCGCCGAGACCATCTCCGCCTGCCCAATATCTCCGACGTGATGGAGCCAGGCTTCATCCGTTAAGGAGGCTTTTGCCGAAATCACCTTCCTTGCTTCAAGTTGAGCCGCCGGGAAATATCCCTGTGGCATGAATGCGTTGTTTCTGGCGGCGTCCTCTCTCCTCAGCATTCGTCACATCGATCGCATCAACTCGCCCTCCCCGCATCATCATTTCCCGACGATTATCCCAAGTCTTGGCGATCATCCCCAGGCATCAAGTGTCGAGCCATACTCGCCGAGCAAGATCACAAGCGAAAGTTCCGCTTGAACGAACCAATGGGTACGGTTAGAAAGATGCGAACTTCCGATATTGATTGGAGCGGAGTGCAAACCGTTCTGATGGAATCGACGATCTGCGTAGTTCACGAGAGCATTTTCCGCGACGTTTGAATCACTTCGAAAATACTCTGCTTTTCGAGCGGAGCATTTCCGGAGAGATCGGAAATGCACTCGGGTGAATCCTCTCCGGCCGCATCGTCGTTCCTGAAGAAGTGCTCTGCTTGATGTGTTTTCGAGGCGGCCGCGACGCGAGCCATTGCGTCGCGCGCGATCGGGTTTCGCACGCCGATCGATGCATTTTGGTCTCTCGGTCATCTGCGGAACCGACACTATCCCGTGACGCCGCCTTTGAGGATTTCGCTCATGCGTTTCCCTTCTCTTGTTCTAGCCGGAGCGATCGGCGCAGCTCTGTTGATGGGCGACCTGCAAAGCCTGGCGACATCCGCAACTCCAAGCCCTTCAAAGGCCACGGCGGAACCCGGACTCATGGGTTTGATCGACAAGCTGCGCGGCAAGACATTGCCCGACGGTATCGTTCAGACAAATGGGCGGATCGAGGCAACGGAGGTGGACGTATCCGCGAAATATGGCGGCCGCCTCTCCGAATTGCTGGTCAAGGAAGGCGACGACGTCACCGCCGGACAGATCATCGCACGGATCAGTTCACCCGAAACGGAAGCGCAATTGCGCGGCGCCCAGGCCAAGGTTCTGGAAGCCAAACAGGCCTATGCCGAAGCCGTGGCTGTGATCGCACAGCGCAACAGCGATCTGATCTTCGCCAGGGCAGATTGGGAACGCGGCCAGCAGCTCGTCAAACAGGGCTACCTGACCCAGCAGACTTTCGATTTGAGGCAAGCCAAATATGACGCGGCGACCGCCTCCGTCCAGGCCGCGAATGCGCAACGGGACCAGGCACAATTTTCGATTGAAAGTTCCGAAGCGGATGTCCAGCGGCTGGAAGCCACATTGGTCGATCTCGTCTTGCGGGCTCCGGTCAGCGGCAGGGTTCTCTACAAGCTCGTCCAGGCCGGCGAAGTCGTCGCGCCCGGCATGCGTATCGTGACCCTGCTTGACCTCAGCGATGTCTATATGACGATCTATCTGCCTGCCGCCCAGGCCGGCCGGTTGTCGATTGGCGACGAGGCACGGCTCATCGTCGATCCGGCTCCGGAATATGTCATTCCCGCAAGCATCAGTTTCGTCGCCACCGACGCTCAATTCACGCCGAAGACCGTTGAAACCGACAGCGAAAGAGCGAAGCTGATGTTTCGTGTGAAGCTGCAGCTCGACCCGAAATTGCTGAAGCAATATGCTGCCGAAGTGAAGACGGGCGTGCGGGGCATAGGCTACGTCCGCACCAGCGTGAAAGTACCATGGCCCCCAAGTCTCGCCACCAAACTACCCGCCACGCAATAAGCGATAGGCTATGACAACGATCCCGGAACGCCTTCGAACATTCTCCGCAGTCTCGTAGACCGCAGGGCTGGCAAACCACGATCATTCAATCCGAACGGACTTTGAAAAGGCTCCCTCGCGCCATGACCGGGAATATCGCCGCTCGGATCGAAAATGTCTCCCACCATTATGGGAAAAGCACCGCGCTCGATCAGGTAACGATCGATATACCCGGGCGCTCGATGGTGGGTCTCATTGGTCCAGACGGCGTCGGTAAATCGACCCTGCTGGCACTCATCGCCGGTGTTCGGCAGATACAGCAAGGTCATGTCACGGTCTTTGATGGCGATATGGCGGACAGCGCCCATCGCAAGGCGATCTGCGCGCGCATCGCCTACATGCCGCAAGGGCTCGGGCGTAATCTTTATCCGACGCTCAGCGTGTTCGAGAATATCGACTTTTTCGGGCGTCTCTTCGGACAACCGGAAAAGGAACGGCATGAACGCATCGAGATATTGCTGAAGGCGACCGATCTCTTTCCTTTCATGGAGCGTCCGGCGGCGAAACTGTCGGGCGGCATGAAACAGAAACTCAGCCTGTGCTGCGCGCTGATCCATGATCCGGACCTTCTCATTCTCGACGAGCCGACGACCGGTGTCGATCCTTTGTCGCGCGGTCAGTTCTGGGATCTGATCAACAGGATGCGGCAGCGGCGGCCGCAGATGAATGTCATCATCGCCACCGCCTATATGGACGAAGCCGCGCGTTTCGACTGGCTGGCCGCCATGGATGGCGGCAAGGTGATCGCTACCGGCACCCCCAAGGCGCTCCTTGAACAGACGAAGACGCAATCGCTCGACGCCGCCTTCATCAGCCTGCTTCCTGAACAGGAAAGAGCAGGACACAAGCCGGTCGTCGTACGCCCGCGACACGTCGACGAGAATGAGGTGCCGGCGATCGAGGCCGAAGGTCTCACGCGGCGTTTCGGTAATTTCGTCGCCGTCGATCACGTGAGCTTCCGGATCGGCCGCGGGGAGATTTTCGGCTTTCTCGGATCGAATGGTTGCGGCAAATCGACCACGATGAAGATGCTGACCGGCCTGTTGCCCGCCACCAGCGGCACCGCCCGACTGTTCGGCCGGCCGATGAGTTCCGACGACATGGAGATGCGGCGCAATACGGGCTATATGTCGCAATCTTTTTCGCTCTATAGCGAATTGACAGTGCGGCAGAATCTCGAGCTGCATGCCGATCTGTATCACCTTCCGAAGCCAGAACGCGGCCCACGCATACAGGAACTGCTCGCACGCTATGAGCTTGCCGGCGTCGCCGATGAATATCCCGCGAACATTTCCCTTGGGATCCGGCAAAGATTGCAGCTCGCGGTCGCTGTTCTGCATCGGCCGGCACTGCTGATCCTCGATGAACCGACATCGGGCGTCGATCCGATCGCGCGCGACGCATTCTGGACTTCCCTCATTTCGCTTTCGCGCGATGAAGGCGTCACTATCTTTCTCTCGACGCATTTCATGAACGAGGCAGAGCGCTGCGACCGTATCTCGCTGATGCATGCCGGCAAGGTGCTCGCCGTCGGGGCGCCACAGGAGCTGGTTGAAAAGCGCCACGCGCAATCTCTCGAGGATGCTTTCATCGGCTACCTCGCCGAGGCCGCAGGGATCTCAACAACCGAGCCCGTCGCGGCCCCGGATGCGATCCAGCCTGAGCCCCAAGAAACGCATACGCTCCAGCAGAAACGGCAATTTTTCGACCCCAGACGCCTTTGGGCCTATGCGCGGCGCGAAAGCATGGAAATCCTGCGCGATCCCATCCGTCTCGCTTTCGCGCTCATCGGTCCCCTGCTCCTGATGATCGCCTTTGGTTACGGCATCTCTTTCGATGTCGAAAACCTGCGTTTTGCGGCCTTCGATCAGGATCGCACGCCCGAAAGCCGGGAACTACTCGAACATTTTTCCGGCTCGCGCTATTTCGCGGAACAAACGCCGATCACCTCATTGGCCGACCAGAACCTGCGGCTGCGCAGCGGCAAGCTCGCTCTGGCGATCGAGATCCCTCCCGATTTCGGCCGAGACCTGCTTGCCGGACGCTCACCCGAGGTCGGCGTCACCATTGATGGCGGCATGCCGTTTCGTGCGGAAACAGCACGCGGCTATGTCAACGGCGTTTCTCTTCTCTATTTTCAATATCTGTTGCAGCATAGTCCATTGCCGACATTCGCGGTCATGCCGCTCTCTATCGAAACGCGATTTCGCTACAATCAGTCCTTTGAGAGCGTCAATGCCATGGTGCCTGGCGTAATCATGCTGATGCTCATCCTGATACCGGCCGTTATGTCGGCGATCGCCGTCGTCCGCGAGAAGGAAACCGGCTCGATCGCCAATTTCCGCTCGACGCCAACGACGAAATTCGAATTCCTCGTCGGCAAGCAATTACCCTATATCGCCATTTTCATGGTCAGTTTTTTTCTTCTGGTCATTCTCGCAACGACCGTGTTTCAGGTGCCCGTCAAAGGCTCGTTCCCTACCCTTGTCGTCGCAACCCTTTTGTATGTGACATCGACGACCGGATTCGGCCAGTTGATCTCCACCTTCACGAAGACGCAGGTGGCGGCGGTCGCCGCCGCCACGATCATCAGCATCGTTCCGGCAGTCAATTTTTCGGGTTTTCTCACTCCGGTGTCGTCAATGTCGACAGCCGCGCGGCTCCTCGGCGCCGGAGTTCCGGCCGCCTGGTATCAGCCAATCAGCGTCGGTATCTTCACCAAGGGACTGGGTTTTGCGAATTTGTGGCGGGAAATGGCGATGCTGATCGGCTTTGCCATCATTTTCCTCATCGCCGCGCAATGTTTCCTGAACAAGCAGGAGCGCTGAGATGGCTGCGGAGCAAGAGAAGGCGGAAGAGACAAAGATCGAGACGACAGGTACGCGCCGCGCCTTCTGGCCGCAATTGTGGCTTCATATCCAAAACATCTCTTACCTCACGATGAAGGAACTGCGCAGCATTCGCGCTGATCCCATCATGATGGTGCTCGTTGTCTATGCCTTCAGCGTCGCGGTCTATACAGTCGCCAATGGTGCGACGACAGAGGCGCGCGACATGACCATTGGCATTGTCGACGAAGATCATTCGACACTTTCGCGTCAGTTACTTGACGTGATGAAGCCGCCGCTGTTTCGCAAAGCCGTGGAAATCTCCGTGGATCAGGTCGATCCGATGATGGATGCGGGACAGCTTGTGTTCGTGCTGGAGATTCCACCGCGTTTCGAACGGGATCTTCTCACCGGCCATCCGACCTCGATGCAATTGAATGTCGATGCGACAGCAATGACGCAGGCCGGAAATGGCTCCGGCTATATCGAGAATATCGTTACGGCGGAGATCACCAAATTTCTTTTGTCGCGGGAGATAAAGGCCGCCATGCCGGTCGATTTCGTTACCCGCGTCCTGTTCAATCCCAATCTCGATTCGAGCTGGTTCACGTCGGTGATGCAAGTCATCAACAATATTACCATGCTGACGGTGATCCTGACCGGCGCGGCCTTGATCCGTGAACGTGAGCAGGGAACCGTCGAGCATCTTCTCGTCATGCCGCTCGTCCCGGCCGAAATCATGCTAGCCAAGATCATCGCCAACAGCCTGGTGATCCTGTGCGCCGCGTCACTGTCGCTGCTCTTTGTGGTCCAATGGTGGCTTCAGATTCCGATCACCGGATCAATTCCACTGTTTCTTTTCGGAGCGGCAATTTATGCGATCACGGTCGCGACACTCGGCATCCTTTTGGGAACCATTACATCGACGATGGGCCAATTCGGCCTGCTCGTCATTCCCATTCTCATGATCACGCAGCTATTGTCCGGTTCCACCACACCGATGGAAAGCATGCCGGTCTGGTTACGCTATGGGATGCAGATCACCAGCCCGACACCGCATTTCGTCGCCTTCGCTCAGGGGGTGCTGTATCGCGGCGCCGACCTGCAGATTCTCTGGCCGGAACTCGTGGCCATCGTCGTCATCGGCAGTGTCTATCTCCTGTTTTCCCTGCGCCGTTTCCGGCAGGTCATCTTTGGTGGCTGAAGCCCCGCAGCACCACTGTGCAACGGCGGGTCCAAGGGTCCTCAAGACGAGGCACTCTCGCCGGATTCGGTTGATTCCGCCACATCAATGGGTTTATCTTTGGCTTGAGTATGAGCCGCCGGCCGTTTTATTCGACCAAGCACGCTCACTGATGGTTCTGAAAGGACACGCGACATGCGCCTGCGTTTTCTTGCCGCTGCCTGCGTGACGATCTCATTTCTGCTGACCAGCTGCGCGTCGCTGCCCCGCGTGCCCTATACGAAAGCGGAAGCCAGCGACGCTCTGCCAATGGGCATTCAGAAAGTTCGTCTCTGGGCGGATTTGGAACCGGAAGATGGCCAGTCTGTCGACGCCAGCTTCAAGCCGGCTCTTGCTCGCAACGAACACTTCTCCTATCTCGCCCTCTCGGGCGGTGGCAGCGATGGTGCCTATGGTGCCGGCATTCTCAATGGCTGGACCGAAAGCGGGCTGCGGCCGAAATTCAATGTCGTATCGGGTGTCAGCACCGGCGCCCTGATCGCGCCCTTCGCCTTCCTGGGACCTGCCTACGACCAAACCCTGCGCGCCATTTATACGGATGGAATCGCTTCGACGCTCGTCGATTCGCCTAATTTCACCCGGATCATCTTCAAAGATGGGCTCTTCAGCAATCAACGGCTTCAGGAACTCGTCTCCCGTTACGTCGACGCCCCAATGGTCGAGGCAATCGCGCTGGAACATCGCAAAGGCCGGCGTCTCTTCATCGTGACGACCAATCTCGACAGTCAACGCGGCGTCGTCTGGAATATTGGCGCGATCGCCAACAGTGGGTCGCCCTATACCATTGATCTGATCCGCAAGGTTCTGACCGCTTCGGCCAGCATTCCGCTCGTCTTTTCGCCAGTCCTCATCGATGCGCAGGCCCAGGGGCATACATTCCAGGAAATGCATGTCGATGGCAACGTGACGACGAGCTTCTTCGTGCTGCCACCGAGCATGCTGGTCAGCCAAACCCCGAGACCGACCGATGGCGGCGATGTTTATGTTCTCATGAACACGACGATCGATCCGAGTTTCGCAGTTGTCGAGAACAGCACCTTGCCGATTACGAGAACGTCACTCAGCACGCTTCTCCGCAGTACCTCCATGAACAAGCTGCTTGCCACTTATCTTTACACACGCACGCATCATATTGGTTTCCATCTCACTTCGATCGAAGCGCAATATGCCGGCAATTCCGATACACGCCCCTTCGATACTGACCATATGCGGCGCCTGTTCGAGCTTGGTTATCAGCGCGGGCGGCAGGGCCATTTCTGGCAGACATCACCCGCCAGCCCCAAACCCTCCATTCTCGCTGCTCAATAGCGGCGAGCCCCTCCCGAAAATCTGAAATCGAAGCCGAAATACCCTCGTGCTTTCGGCATGAGACCCTTGCAAAGACCACGACAAACCCCGATTGCAGAAGGATGGGACTCTTTCAAATCCCGCCTCACCGTTCACAGGATCCCGCGCCATGAGGCTCTCTCGGTGGTTCTCCCGTAATCTCCTGCTGGCTGCCACCCTGTCGCTTTTGTTTCCTTTCGCGCCAGTGTGGGGAGAACAAGCGGCGCCAATGCCTGCGCACGCTCAAACGGACAAGCCAAGCGGACAAGCGGAGCCGCCGCGCGATACGACGCCACCGCATCTGCTGCCGCCACCCGTCACGACCACGCATGAGCTCAACCTGCCCGGGCGGCGCCTGAATTTCACGGCGATCGCGGGGGCGATCCGGCTATCGGATGGTAATAGCGGCGATCCGCAAGCCGATGTCAGTTTCACCGCCTTTCTGCTCGACGGGCCGCAAGCGAAAGATCGGCCCATTATTTTCGCCGTCAACGGCGGCCCGGGCGCCGCGTCCGGCTGGCTCAATCTCGGCGCGATGGGACCGTGGCGGCTCGAAGCTGATCCGCATAGCATGGCCCCGTCCTTATCGCCCGATCTCGTCCCCAACGCCGAAACATGGCTCGATTTCGCCGATCTCGTCTTTCTCGATCCGCCCGGCACCGGTTACAGCCGGTTTTATGGCAAGAGCGATGAGGCACGCAAAAGCTTCTATTCCATCAACGGCGACATCAATGCTTTGAGCGTCGTCATCCGCAAATGGCTTACGAACTATAACCGGCTGGAAAGTCCGAAATTCCTCGCTGGCGAAAGCTATGGCGGCTTTCGTGTCCCGAAACTCGCGCGGCGGCTCCAGGAAACCGAAGGCATTGGTATCTCGGGCCTGATCATGATTTCGCCCGTTCTCGATTTCAGCTGGTTCGAGGGCGACAACAATCCCCTCATCGCCGTGACGCGCCTGCCATCGATAACCGCCGCGGCACGCGGGGCGGATCGCGCGGCAAGCCGTGCCGATCTCGCGGATGTCGAAGCCTATGCGATCGGCCCTTATATTACCGATCTTTTGCGCGGCGAACGCGACCCCGAAGCGCTCGACCGGATATCGGCGAAAGTGGCGAGCTTCACCGAGCTCGATCCCGCGCTCGTGCGGCGTCTCGGCGGCCGGATCGATCTTTCAACCCTTTCGCGCGAGCGCGCCCGGGCCGAAGGCAAGGTCGCAAGCCTCTATGACGCCGGCGTTCTGGGGTTCGATCCCGCGCCGCATGATGCCTCGAGCGATTATTCCGATCCTATCCTTGACGCGCTGCGGGCGCCACTGGCCACCGCAATGGCGGATCTGACCGGGCATCGGCTGAATTGGC
This sequence comes from Beijerinckia mobilis, assembly GCF_000745425.1. Lineage (GTDB taxonomy): Bacteria > Pseudomonadota > Alphaproteobacteria > Rhizobiales > Beijerinckiaceae > Beijerinckia > Beijerinckia mobilis. The sequence goes on along the minus strand of NZ_JQJH01000020.1, from coordinate 15,062 downwards.
CGATCGAGGCGCGCTACGAGATATTGAACGATGCCGTCAACCGGCGATGGGAATGGACATCAGGCCATAGCCGCAACCTAGCGGAATCCATGACCGACCTGAAGCGCGCGATGGCGCTCGATCCACGGATGCGCGTGCTCGTCGTGCATGGATTGAGCGACGTCGTGACGCCTTATTTCGCGTCAAAGCTCCTGCTCGATCAGGTCGCCCCCATGGGCAATCCCGACCGTCTGCGGCTGAATGTTCATCCCGGCGGCCACATGCTCTATTTCGAGGAAAAAAGCCGCGCCGCCCTTCGCGACGATGCCGCACGGCTTGTGCGCGGCCAATAGACGATGGCGTATCGCGCTCGCAGAACGAGCGCCTCGGTCATTCCTCGGCATCGGTGAAGAGAATGACTTCATCGGGAAGGCCGACGGTCACGCTCTTTTCGAGATTGATTCCGGCCACGCGAGCGAAGGCACCGTCGCCTTCAAGAAGCACGACAGCCTCCTCAGGCATGGTTTGCAGCAATTCGATCAGTTGAAGGACAGTCATTGCCGATTCCTGTGTAGGCCGATTCCTGTCTAGCTCTGGCTGCATTCCGCAGAGCCGTCCCGAGAAACGGGTTCGGGTCAAAGAGATATGCGGATAATAGCAAATTTCATGAAACCATGCGCCGCGCGTCTCTTTAACCGCCATTCCACTCCAGGGAATAACGCAAGAGCTCCAACGGGACCGTTTGAATAGGCAAAAATTGGCACTGGTGGATTGCAATCATTTACATTTTATATCTCCCGGACCGCGACTAGCTTCTCCTCAACAGCACGTCGATCGCCGATTTCGACCCTGAAATCAGGCCGGCTCGACGCGCCGAGCGAATTGCGGGGCGTCATCAAAGCCTATTGGCAGAAATCCGATGGCGCCTCCGCGGGAGACTGACATGACCAAAGTTCTCGTCCTCTATTATTCCTCTTATGGCCATATCGAGACCCTGGCCGAAGCCATAGCGGAAGGCGCACGCACGGCTGGTGCCGAAGCCACCGTCAAACGCGTGCCGGAACTCGTGCCTGAAGCAATTGCCAAAGCGCATTATTTCAAGCTCGACCAGAGCGCGCCCATCGCCACTCCGGATGAACTTACCGATTATGATGCGATCATCGTCGGCGCGCCGACTCGTTTCGGGCGGCTGCCGTCGCAAATGGCCAATTTCTGGGACATGACCGGCGGCCTCTGGATGAAAGGCGCTCTGATCGGCAAGGTTGGCGCTGTCTTTACCTCCACCGCCGTTCAGCATGGCGGGCAGGAAACGACATTATTCTCTCTCCTCACCAATCTTCTGCATCATGGCATGGTCATCACCGGCCTTCCCTATAGTTTCGCTGGTCAGATGAAGATGGACGAGATCACAGGCGGATCGCCCTATGGCGCGACGACGCTCGCCAATGGCGACGGATCGCGCCCCGTCAACGCCAATGAACTGGAGGCGGGAAAATTTCTCGGCAATCACGTGGCGCAAATCGCCACGAAACTCCACGCATGAACTGACCGTCCCCGTCTCAACTGGAAATCAATGCTATGAAACCCGCATTCGTTCTTTTTGGCCTGAAAACCGCCCTTTTGATCGCGGGGCTCGCCCTCACACCGGTCGCGGCGCAAACAATCACCAAGCCATCGGAAGTGAAGGGTGGCAGTTTTGCCGTCGACCCGAACCATACACAGGTCCTGTTCTCCGTAAGGCATATCGGTTTCACCGATTATTCCGGAATTTTTTCGGATGTCAGCGGCACGCTTGATCTCGATGCGAAAAAGCCTTCGGCCTCGCACCTCGATGTCACGATCCCGGTCGCCTCGATCCAGACCACCAGCGCCAAGCTGACGGACGAGTTGAAGGGATCACAATGGTTCGACACGGCGCAATTTCCCAACGCCGTCTTCACGTCGAGCAAGGTTGAACTCAAGGGCAATGACCACGCAATCGTCACCGGTTCGCTCACATTGCATGGCGTGACGAAGCCAGCGACTCTCGACGTTCACTTCATCGGTGCCGGTATCAATCCACTGAACAAGAAGTATACTGTCGGTTTTGATGCGACGGGAACGATCAAGCGCAGCGATTTCAAGATCGAAACCTATCTGCCCTTGATCGGTGATCAGGTTCATCTGCGGATCGCCGGCGCATTCGAACTGAAAGACTGATGACACCCGCTCACGGGTCATCGTTTCAACACCCTGCATCATTACCATAAGAAATTGGACGCATGAGAGCGCGGTATCATCATTCATGATACCGCGCTTTGCTTGTCGGCAGGGGTTGCGCCCAGGGCGCGGCAGCGAAACATTTGCCGAGATAATCAAGCAAAGCCGTGACCCGTGCCGGACGCAGAATCCCCGGCGGCGTCACCAGATTCAGGGCGATCGGCGGCATGACATGCCAATCCGGCAGGACGATCTCGAGCCTCGCGTCCGCGAGTTCGCGCCAGACCATGAATTCCGGCAGGACGGCAAGGCCAAGCCCATCAACAAGGGCTGGCATGAACGCCTCGCCATTGTTGGCGGTGAGCCTCGCCGGCGGTGTTATGACATAATCCCCTTCCTGTGCATGATTCAGCCGCCATACGCCCGGCGCCGGCACGTTGGAATAGAGAAAAGTCTCATAGGATTCGAGATCGCGCGGATGCGCGGGACGTCCCTTTCTGTCGAGATAGGACGGCGCGCCGATGATGAACGTCCGGATGCCGCATAATTTGCGCGCGCGCAGCGATGAATCCGAAAGCGCGGCGATCCGCAGCGCCACATCATAGCCGCCGCCGACGAGATCGACGAGCGTATCGCTGAAATCGGTGACGAGTTCGACATCGGGATAGGCCGCGAGAAATCCCGGCAAGACGGGCGCAAGATGCATGATCCCGAAAGTCATCGGCGCGGCAAGCCGGACGATACCGCGCGGTGTCACTGTCTGCTCGCAGGCCTCCGCTTCTGCCGCCTCACCCTCCGCCAACAGCCGGTTGGCATGATCGAGCGCGCCACGGCCCGTCTCGGTCAAGGAGAGCTGGCGGGAGGTGCGGTGCAGGAGCGGTGTGCCGAGCCGCTGCTCGAGACGGGTGATCGCCTTGGAAACCGTCGGCTTCGAAAGCTGCAATTCCTCGGCGGCACGGGCGAATGAACCGGTTTCCACGACCTTCGCGAAAATGGCCCAGGCTTCCAGATCGGGAAGGCGCGTCATGACATTTCCGGCATCGATGCATTTCCATCGTTTCTATTTTATGCCAGACACCTCTGCCCTATCTTTTGGTCCAGGACAAGGGGGCCGGTTGCAGCGCCAAGTAAGCGCGGGAGACCGGCCCGCTGAAACGGAAAGTGACCGATATGATCGATATCAGACCCTTCAACAATCTCGGCGGCGCCGATCACGGCTGGCTCAAGGCGAAGCACCATTTTTCCTTCGCCGAATATTATGATCCATCTCGCGTGCATTGGGGCAATCTGCGGGTATGGAACGACGATACGATCGCACCCAATACCGGCTTTCCGCCTCATCCGCATCGGGACATGGAAATCATCACCTATGTCCGCAAGGGCGCCATCACGCATCAGGACAATCTCGGCAATCATGGACGCACCGAGGCCGGCGACGTACAGGTCATGTCGGCGGGTACCGGCATCATGCACAGCGAATATAATCGGGAAAGAGAGGATACACAGATCTTCCAGATCTGGATCCAGCCGACGAAACGCGGACATGCTCCGAGCTGGGGTTCGCGGCCGTTTCCCAAAACCGACCGCGCCGGACGCCTGGTGACGCTGGCCTCGGGCTATGAGAACGACACTGATGCCCTGCCGATCCATACGGATGCTCGCGTTCTCGGCGCAACCCTGAAAGCCGGACAGAGTATCGATTATCCCCTGGGCAAGGAGCGTGTGGCCTATCTCGTGCCGGCGACAGGCGCGGTCGAGATCGAAGGCACTCGGGTCGGCGCGCGGGACGGCGCCGCCGTCAGCGAGATCGAAACCCTTCATCTGAAGGCGATCGAGGATAGCGAAATCGTGCTCGTGGATGCGGCAGCCTGACGAAAACATGAAAGGGGCGCAACCAGCGCCCCTTTCCATTTGAAACCGTTTGGTTTCCTGTATGTCGCTTCGAACGGCTCACGCTCGTCAGGAGGAATAGGTCCTCTCGCGGTGGCCGACATCGAATTTATAGCCGCCGAGCATCTGATGCCAATAGAGCATCGGCATCACCTGGGTCTTGAGGAACCAGGAGAAACGGCTCGGAACGCGTGGATCCAGAGGAAAGCTCGGAGCCACCTTGCCGCCGTAGAGGAATTCCGCCAGGACGATCTTGCCATAAGCGACTGTGAGCGGACAGGCTCCGTAACCATCGTAAACCTGCTTCATTTCCTTGCCATCGAGCGCGGCGAGAAGATTGCCGACGACGACAGGCACCTGCATACGCACTGCAGCCGCTGTCTTGGCGTTTGTCGTTCCCATCGCATCGCCGATCCCAAAGACATTGGCATAGGTCTTATGCCGCAATGTCTGCGGATCGACGTCGAGCCAGCCCGCTTCATTGGCGAGTGGGCTTACGCGCAGCACATCGACCGGTCCTTGCGGCGGCGTGACATGGAGCATGTCGAAAGTGATGATCTTCTCGCTCGTCTTGCCTTCGGAATCAACAACCTTGAAAAAGGCCTTCCGGCCAGGGCCATCGACAGCCGTGAGCGTATGTTTGAAATTCACGTTGGCGCCATAATCCTGCATCGTCTTTTGCAAGATGGGCACGAAGAAGGGAACGCCGAAGAGAACATCGCCAGCGAGACAGAATTCCAGCCGCGTGTCGGCGAGGCGTTTGTGACGGCGCAGGTAATCGGCCGTCATATACAGGACCTTTTGCGGAGCTCCGGCGCATTTGATCGGCATCGGCGGCTGCGTGAACACGGCTGTTCCGCCCTTGAATGCCTTCACGCATTCGAACGTATAGGAAGCCGTCTCGAAAGTGTAATTGCTGCAGACATTGTTGCGGCCAAGCGTCTCGCGCAGACCTTCGACCTTGTCCCACTCGAGCTTCAGCCCCGGAGCGACGACGAGATAATCATAGGCGATTATCTGGCCATTGCCGAGCCGCACGAGATTCGCATCCGGCACAAAGGAGGCGGCGTCTGTCTGCAGCCAGCGCACACCTTTCGGTATCACATTTTTCTCCAGCCGCATGGTCGAAGCCGGAGTCTTCACGCCCGCGCCGACCAGAGTCCAGCCTGGCTGATAGAAATGGCGCTCTGACGGATCGACGACGACAATATCGAGATCCGGCCTCTGCCTTTTCAGGGCGGCGGCGACGCTGATGCCTCCCGCACCCCCGCCGATAATGAGAATCTTGCAGCGCAGATCGGGAGAGATGGTTTCAGGCGGAGCGGCACTGAGCGAGATAGTCTCCATGAAGAACTCCTAGGGGGATTAGGGCCGGCCGGAACGAGTTTGGCCGTATGGAATCGCGCCATAATTTCACTTGCGATTTCACATAATATAAATTATCTAAGTTTTAAATGAAAGCACGAAGCGTTCCGATCGTCTCGCCCGCGATCATCTCTCTCGAACGTGAACGGCCCTGCGATGAAAGGTTTCCCTTGAACGAGACCTTGCGTGACAAATTTCCGGCGCGCGCTGCGGCACCGCTGCTTCTCGGCAGTTCCGCGCCACTCTTCATCGCGCGCTCGACGATGGGGGAGCGTGCGCTTGCCGATTATCGCGGCCGCTGGCTCGTCTTCTTTTCCCATCCGGCGGATTTCACCCCGGTCTGCACAAGTGAGTTCATCGCTTTTGCCCATGCCTATGAGAGGTTTCAGGCGCTGCAATGCGATCTGCTCGCCCTCTCCATCGACAGTCTGTTTGCACATATCGCCTGGGTACGTTCGATCAGGGACCGTTTCGGTGTGACCATTCCTTTTCCAATCATCGAGGATCCGTCGATGGTTATCGCCAGCGCCTACGGCATGATCCATCCGGAATCGGCCGATAGTTCAACCGTGCGCGCATCCTTCATCATCGATCCGCAAGGCATCATCCGCCTGATCACCTGGTATCCGATGAGCACAGGCCGCTCGATAGAAGAAATCCTGCGGACGGTCGAGGCTCTGCAGATTTCCGATGAGGCCGCTGTCGCCACTCCGGAAGGATGGAACTCGGGAGACCCCGTTTTCGATATGCCGCTACTCGATGCGGCAATGACATCGGCCGATCCGGCCTTTCATGACCAGCCCGGCCACGACTGGTATTTTCGTCTTCGCAAACTGTGAGGAAACGACCATGAGCTCCGTTCTCGCCCGTTCAGAAACGTCCCTGCCCTCCGATGCGGCGGTCGCTCATCCGGCGGCGAATCCGCTCGTCGATGCCATCTATGATCCCGTGACCGGCAGCGTGCAATATATCGTCACCTGCCCGACGACCCGGGCCTGCGCCATCATCGATCCGGTTCTGGATTATGATGACAAATCCGGCTCGACCGCGACCAGGAATGCTGACGCGCTTCTCGACCATATACAAAAGCACAATCTGAATCTGGTCTGGATCTTTGATACGCATCCCCATGCGGATCATCTTTCGGCGACCGCCTATCTACGGGACAAGACTGGCGTGCCGGTAGGGATCGGCGAAGGCGTCGTGAAAGTGCAGGAATTCTGGAAGACGATTTACAATTGGCCGCAATTCGCCGCCGACGGCTCGCAGTGGGACCATCTGCTGAAGGATGGTGAGAGCGTGCGGATTGGCGAACTGGAAGCGAAAATCATCTCGTCGCCGGGCCATACACCGGCATCGATGACGTTTCTGATCGGTGATGCCGTCTTCGTTCATGATACTTTATTCATGCCGCACTCTGGCACGGCCCGCGCCGATTTTCCCGGCGGCGATGCTGCCCAATTGTGGCATTCCATCGAAACTCTACTCACTTTGCCCGACGAAACCCGTGTCTTCACCGGCCATGATTATCCCGAGGGCCGCGAGCCGCAATGGGAGAGCACGATCGGCGAGCAGAAACGCCACAATGTCCATATCGCCGGCAAGAGCGAGAGCGAATTCGTCGCCTTGCGCACGAAACGCGACAGCACCCTGCCGATGCCGCGTCTGCTGCTTCCGTCTCTTCAGGTCAATATCAATGCCGGCCAATTGCCGCCTGCGGAAGACAATCACCGTCACTATCTGAAGATCCCGGTGAATGCCTTCCCCGGAGCCAATTGGTAGGCGGCAGAACCATGAATACTTCACCATCCACGCTTTCAGATGATGGCTTGTCGTCTTCCTCGGCGTCGTCCCTCTCACGCAAGGATGCCGAGAGCGCCGGCGAATTGTTCAAGGTTCTCGCCAATCCGAACCGCCTGATGATTGTTGCAATGCTCGCTGCCGGTGAATTTTCCGTCGGCGACCTCGAAAACACACTGGGCATCAAACAGCCGACGCTATCGCAACAATTGGCGGAACTTCGCGACACCGGGCTTGTGGAAGCGCGTAGGGAAGCCAAACAGGTATTCTACCGTCTCGGCGATCAAAGGGTTCTCGTACTCCTCCATGTCTTGCCGGGTATTCTGCAGGGCATATTGCCCTGCCCCGAGGAAAAGCGCGACAAACCATTAAACCGCCTTGGTGCCGCTGCCGTATTCGCGCGGATCGAACAGCAGACGTAGGACGTTTCGGATGTTTTCGAAACGCTCAATCAAAAGAGAGCGCATTTTCAAAATGATGGAATCGCGAAGCGATTCAACATTATCGGGAAATGCTCCAGCGCTATAGCGATTTGAGTCGCATAGCCGAGCGGTTGGAACCTTTGCAGATGTTCCTATTTTACCGCAACGCTTGGAGACCTCAAAACGTAGCCAAAAACCCGCAAATGGAATGAAAAGTTTCCTTCCGTTCGCGAATACAAACCCATTTTTCGCCTTCCAATCAAACTGTGCAGAAAGCAGGATCATGCTGCGGGACATACTCGCCTTTCTTTCCGGCGGTTTCTCCGGTTTCTCTCTCGGCGTCGTCGGGGGAGGAGGATCGGTTCTCGCGACGCCATTGCTGATCTATCTGGTCGGCATCGCTCCCGCGCATGTGGCGATCGGCACGGGCGCCGTCGCCGTTTCCGTCAATGCTTATGTCAGTTTCCTGAGCCAGATGGGAACCGGCCGCATACGCTGGCGTGAAGCCATCCTGTTCGCGCTCATCGGCATGGTGGGCGCCTATATCGGCTCGACACTCGGCAAATCGCTGAATGGCGACAAGGTGGTCTTCCTGTTCGGCTTCGCCATGATCGGCATCGGCCTGACAATGCTGAAACCAATCCGCGCCGAAAAGCTCAACGCCGATTCCGAGACACGCTTTTCGACCATTGTTCTCGCGGCTTTCGCCGTCGGCATCGCCGCCGGTTTCTTTGGCATTGGCGGCGGTGTTCTCGTCGTTCCGGGGCTAGTGCTCGCTACCGGCATGCCGATGATCAATGCGGCGGCGACATCGCTTCTCGCCGTCGGCACATTCGGTCTGACAACCGCTATCAACTATGCCTTTTCCGGCCTTATCGACTGGCGCATTGCCGTTGAATTCATGGCCGGCGGTTTTCTCGGAGCCTATTTGGGCGTCAAGGCAGCGCTCTACCTTTCCCGCTACAAAGGAGCCCTCAACAAGGCCTTTTCGATCCTGATCTTCGGTGTTGCCGCTTACGTGCTCTATCGCAGCGTGCAAAATTTCATGTGATCAAGACACACGTTCTCAAACGAGGATCCGACGGAAGGTCAGATTGATCCGCGGTCCAAGCACGGACGATTGCCGGGGAATGCCATGTTTATAATTGGCCTGCGTATTCCCCTGCATCAGCAACAGGCTGCCGCTCGCAAGTTTCAGCCGGAATGGTCTCGCCTCAGTATCACGCCGGCTCTTCAGCACGAAGACCCGTTCGGCGCCGAGGCTCACGGAAGCGATGACGGGTTGGGGACCGAGTTCCTTTTCGTCATCGCTGTGAAATCCCATACTATCCTTGTGATCCCGGTAATAATTGACGAGCACACTGTTGAAGCGATAACCGACTGTGCATTCGACGTGGCTCTTTAGGGCCGCCAGCCGTTCCGTCCAAGGCAAGGGCACAAGACTCAGCCCGGAATAGCGATAGACACAGCCAGGGTCGCCATACCAGGCGATGAGCCTCGGCTGCAGCATTGATTTTCCCCACAGGATGATCGGATCCTGCCGCCAGGGTGTTTCATCGATCAGAGCCCGCAACAATTCCTCGGCGCGCGCACCCATATCGAAGACAGGCGCATAGCGTATGTCGGCGTCCGGCAACGAGAGGCGGGCGGCTATTTCAAAGGTTTGTCCCGGCATCCTCACTCAAGCGATCGTCAAGATAAAGTTGCAATGTCTCCCGCGTTCCCTGTCGCCAAAGCGTTTGGAGTGCATGGGCGAAACGGCGGGAAAACAGGTCGGAATGGCCGAGAGCACCAAAAATCTCCTCAAGAGCGAGAAAGGCCGATGGATCGGTCCTGGCGGCTAGTGCCGCCTCTCGCAGCGCTCCGGCAAGGGCATCCTCAAGAACCAATGCATGGCCGCTCTCCGAGGATCCCGCGCAATACCGGCACCACAAAGCAGACACCAGCGAGAGACCGACGACATCTTCCCCGCGCGCCAGCCTGTCCTTCGTGGTCGGAAGGATGAATTTCGGTTGCCGGTTCGATCCATCCTGCGCCAGCCGGGTAATCGTGTCGCCAACACGCCGGTTCGAGAAACGCCATTCGATCGCGTGGTAATAGGCCTCGATATCTGTATGCGGCACCGGCGGCACCACAGGAATGATTTCCTCACATTCCAGCTTGCCGAGAAAGGCCCGGATAAGTGGATCTTCCATCGCCTCGTGAACGAAATGAATGTCGAGCAATGCCGCTGGATAGGCGATGGCCGCATGGCCGCCGTTGAGAATGCGGATCTTCATGAGTTCATAAGGTGAGACGTCGAGCACGAACTGGACGCCGACCTTTTCCAGAGCGGGACGGCCGCCGGGGAATTTGTCCTCAATCACCCATTGCCGGAATTGCTCGCAATAGACCGGGGCCCGGTCCTCGATACCGAAATCCTCCCGCACGCTGACTCTATCGGCCTCCCCCGTCGCCGGTGTGATGCGATCGACCATCGCATTTGGAAAGGAGACATTGGCATCGATCCAATTGGCAAAATCCGGATCGGAAAGACGCGCGAGTTCAGTGACGGCGCTACGTGTCACCTCGCCATTATGCGGAATGTTGTCGCAGGAAGCGATGGTGAACGGCGCAATATTCTGCTCCCTGCGCGCCTTCAGGCCAGCGACGATGAGACCGAATATTGTCTTCGGCGCCTGTGGTTCCGAAGCGTCCGCGACAATCGCCGGATGCGCGGGATTGAACCGGCTATTGGCATCGAGAAAATAGCCACCCTCGGTAATCGTCATGGTCACGATGCGTATGGCCGGGTCGGCGAGTTTAGCGACAATCGCCGACAGATCGCCAACCGGCAGCATATCGATCATCGCACCGGTCACGCGGGCGGCAGTCCGGCTGTTATCCTGCTCAACGATTGTGGTCAGCCAATCCTGCGACGAAAGCTTTTCACGCATCACCTGGTCGGAAGGCAAGACTCCAGCGCCGATAATCGCCCAGTCGCGGTCCTGCCCCAGATTGAACAGGTCATCGAGATAGACCGCCTGATGCGCCCGGTGAAAATTGCCGACGCCGAAATGCAGAATACCGGCAGAGAGATCCTGACGCGCATAGGCTGGGATCGCAACCCGCGACGCCACTTGATCGAGCGTCGCGAGAGAAAGTTCGCATGTCATTGCATAACCTCATGGCACCCATTGAGGGCGCCCTATCCTGCCCGCATATCCTGACGCTCGACCGCGAAGCAATTCGCCAGAACCACCATGGTTCCTCGGCAAAAAGGGTTTCCGAAGGATCACTGCATCAGCCCATCTCAAAACGGATCATCTTCATGTAAATTTGTTGTTCTTCGGAAAGCCGCGCGGCGGCAGGCGTCCGGCATCGCCCCGCTCTCCGAGCCAGTCATTCAGATCCACCTTGGCGACAGTCTGGGTCCTGCCCGCCGGATCCAGCCAGGACAGGCCAGTATCGAGAACGATTGCTTTCGCGTCGCTCACGCCGCCATCCTTGTATTTCTGCAGACGGACACCTTTGCCGCGCGTCATTTCCGGAATCTGGATGAGCGGGAAAATCAGGAGCTTGCGATTCTCACCGATGATGGCGAGGTGATCGCCGGCCGCCGGCACCACGAGAGTCATGCGTGCCGGCTCGTCGCAGCTCAGCACTTGTTTGCCCTTGCGTGTCGTGCCGATCAGATCATTCTCATCGACAATGAAACCGCGTCCGTCGGAAGCAGCCAGCAGCAATTTCGTATCCGGCTGATAGGGAAGGACCTCCGTGATCGCTTCCCCTTCCCCGAGATCGATCATCAGACGTATCGGCTCGCCGTGGCCACGTCCACCCGGCAGTTTCGCGGCATCGAGTGTAAACACCTTGCCGTCGCTCGCAAACACCAGGATCTTCGATGTCGTTTCGGCGAAGAAATGAAAGGCCAGTTGGTCATCGCCCTTGAAAGCCAAAGTCGAGAGATCGGCAACATGCCCCTTCAAGGCGCGTATCCAGCCCTTCTCGGAAACGATGACGGTCACGGGCTCGCGCTCGATGAGCGCGGTGACATCGACGGAACCGACATCGGGAATGTCACCGAATGTCGTGCGGCGGCGTCCAAGCTCGGTCGTCTCGCCATAGCGTTTCTTCAAATCGCGGATCTGGCCGGAGATCTCCTTCCACTGCTTGGTTTCGCTCGCAAGCAGTTCTTCGAGATCGCTTTTCTCCTTTTCGAGCTTCTCGTGCTCACGGCGCAATTCCATTTCCTCAAGGCGGCGTAGACTGCGCAGACGCGTATCGAGGATGTAATTGGCCTGAAGATCGGTCAGTGTGAATGTGGCCTTGAGGACTTCCTTCGGTTCATCCTCCTCGCGGATGATGCGGATGACTTCATCGAGATTGAGAAAGACGATCAGCATGCCGGCGAGCATTTCGAGCCGGCGCTCGATTTCGGCAAGGCGATGGCGCGAACGGCGCAACAACACCTCGCGGCGATGGTCGAGCCATTGGCGCAAGGCCTCGTCGAGAGAAACGACACGCGGCACGACCCCATCGACGAGGACGTTCATATTCACCGGGAACCGCGTTTCGAGTTCGGTCAGCTTGAACAGGGATTCCATGAGGAGTTCGGGCTCGACCGAACGGCTCTTGGGTTCGATGACGATCCGGACATCCTCAGCCGATTCATCCCTGATATCCGCGACGAGAGGCAGTTTCTTGTCGTTGAGCAGTTCCGCGAGCTTTTCGATCAGCCGCGACTTCTGCACCATATAGGGGATTTCGGTGACGACGATCACATAGGTGCCGCGCGTGCCCTCCTCCCTGGCCCAGCGCGCCCGCACACGAAAGGCCCCGCGCCCGGTGCGATAAGTCTCGGCAATCGACTCAGGGGAATCGACGAGTATGCCGCCGGTGGGAAAGTCCGGCCCGCGCACGAAGGTCAGCAATTGATCGCTGGTCGCACTCTTGTGCTGGATGAGATAGAGCGCGGCATCGCAAAGCTCGGCGAGATTATGCGGCGGGATCGAAGTCGCCATGCCCACTGCAATGCCCTGAGCGCCATTGGCGAGGAGATTGGGCAGCGCGGCGGGCAGAACCACCGGCTCCTTCTGATCCCCCGAATAATTTTCGCGAAAATCAATCGCGTCCTCGTCGATGCCTTCGAGCAGAAGCCGCGCGATCTCGGTCATCCGTGCTTCGGTATAGCGATAGGCAGCCGCCGAATCACCGTCGATATTGCCGAAATTGCCCTGACCGTCGACGAGCGGATAACGCGAGGAGAAATCCTGCGCGAGGCGCACGAGGGCGTCATAGATCGCCTGATCGCCATGCGGATGAAACGAACCCATGACATCGCCGACGATCTTCGCGCATTTCTTGAAGGCCGTGCCGGGATCGAGCCGCAGAATCTGCATGCCGTAGAGAATGCGGCGATGGACCGGCTTCAGCCCATCGCGCGCGTCGGGCAGAGCACGCCCGGTGATCGTCGACAACGCATAGGCGAGATAGCGCTCCTCGAGCGCCTCGCGCAGATTGATGGGATCCGTTCCGCCCATTGGCGGCGCCGGAGGCGCTGTGCGTGAACTTGCGGGGGTGCGGGAGGGAGTCTTGGCCATGCCGAACGCCTAAACGAGCAGCGCATTCCAGGCAAGTTCGTAGTTTGTTCCGATGGGGATGGAAGAATTTATTAAATATGCTTCATTGTATTGACCAGTGTTGCTCGCCAGCACTAGCGGGATTTTCGGCTTGGCCATAGATAAACACCAATGATCGGACCCTTGGGTCATTCAGCGCATGATCTGCGCTCCCGCTGGAATATCTCCCCAATGTTCAAGACGGTTGCCCTTCTTACCGCTGTGTTCCTCAGCGCTATTGCCGTTGCCTTTGTTCTGGTCAATCCCCGTATCGAGACGGTCGAGGCACACGCCAGCGAGATCGCGCCGGCGGGTTGCGTCAATCAGGAAGTGTCGCTCGATGAAGGCTATGGCGTGACACGCAAGGAAATCCGCCTCGTCTGCTCGGATCGCTGAGACCACGAAGAGCACCTGCCAACATTGCATTTCCAAGTGGTTGCGAGCAGTTCTTCAAATCCCTGAACGGCTTTGAAGGAATGAAATGTTGCTTTTTCCGTTCACGCCGCTCACTTCGTCACCATCAGCCTTTACCCAATCTCCCTGATGTCAATCCATTGGCCTCAGGGAAGTCCGCCAGCAAGCCGACGCCCGCAGACGTGGACAAGCCTCAACCGGAAATAAATAAGCCCGATGCTTTGCAGCACCGGGCTTTATTTTTGAAACCGAAGTGGCGGCCGTATTACCGGCCGCCAGAAGCTTATTCCGTGATGGAAGCGACGACGCCGGCGCCGACGGTACGACCACCTTCGCGGATAGCGAAGCGCAGCTTTTCTTCCATAGCGATCGGAACGATCAGTTCCACGTCCATCGTCACATTATCGCCCGGCATCACCATTTCCGTGCCTTCCGGCAGCGTCACCACACCCGTCACATCGGTCGTGCGGAAGTAGAATTGCGGACGGTAATTGGTGAAGAACGGCGTATGACGGCCACCTTCATCCTTGGTCAGAATATAGGCTTCCGCCTTGAACTTCGTATGCGGCTTCACCGAGCCGGGCTTGCACAGGACCTGGCCACGCTCAACATCCTCGCGCTTGGTACCGCGCAGCAGCGCGCCGATATTGTCGCCCGCCTGGCCCTGATCGAGCAGCTTGCGGAACATTTCGACGCCCGTCACCGTCGTCTTCACCGTCGGCTTCAGGCCAACGATTTCGATTTCCTCGCCGACCTTGATGATGCCGCGCTCGACGCGGCCCGTCACCACCGTACCGCGGCCGGAGATCGAGAACACGTCTTCAACCGGCATCAGGAACGGCAGATCGACCGGACGTTCCGGCTGCGGAATGTAATCATCCACCGTCTGCATCAGCGCCAGAACCGCGTCATGGCCGATTTCCGGATTGCGGTTTTCGAGCGCACACAGAGCCGAGCCCTTGGTGATCGGAATGTCGTCGCCGGGGAAGTCGTATTTCGACAGAAGCTCGCGCACTTCCAGTTCGACGAGTTCCAGAAGCTCGGCATCGTCGACCATGTCGACCTTGTTCAGGAACACCACCAGAGCCGGAACGCCGACCTGGCGCGCCAGAAGGATGTGTTCGCGCGTCTGCGGCATCGGGCCATCGGCCGCCGAAACCACCAGGATCGCGCCGTCCATCTGCGCCGCGCCGGTGATCATGTTCTTCACATAGTCCGCGTGGCCGGGGCAGTCGACATGCGCGTAGTGGCGCTTCGGCGTCTCATATTCAACATGCGCCGTCGAAATCGTGATGCCGCGCGCCTTCTCCTCCGGCGCCTTGTCGATCTGGTCATAGGCCGTGAACGTCGCGCCGCCCGCTTCCGCAAGAACCTTGGTGATCGCCGCCGTCAA
>NZ_JQJH01000019.1 GCF_000745425.1 Beijerinckia mobilis | reverse complement strand
ATTGCCGATCACCCTCAAGCTTACGGAGGGCCAGGCGCATGATGGCAAGAGCGCCGAGGACATGCTCGAGGACCTGAATGACGGTCAGATCCTGCACGCCGACCGCGCCTATGATTCAGATGCCGCAAGGAACTGGCTCGCCGCGCGCGGCGCATGGGCCAATATCAAACCCATATCGCACCCTCTGACGACCTGCTGGGACGTGCTGGCGGTTGCGCGGGAAGCGCGATTGATCGAGGCTTCAACTCTGGATAAAGTCGAAGAGTTTTTGAATCATCCTGCGCAATGGTCCACTGCTCACGGCGGAATCGCCGAGTTAAAACTAGCGGGAGGAGTCGAGCGGAACGATCATGGTTCCTCCACATCCCCCTTCACTCTTTGATTTTCTCAATACCGAGGCGGGAGCAGCGCTCCGGTCGAAATTTCACGAGCGAACCTTCGTGGCCGGAAACCGGCTCCTGAAAGACGAAGCGGCGGATCACGTATTTCTCGTCAAAACCGGGCGATGGCGCGTCTATCTCGCCCATCCGGAGCGGGAGCTCACATTATCCTATTTGAGTCCGGGTGATGTTTTCAGCACTCATACCCGAGCTGAATTGCAGGCAGTTCGGCCCAGTGTCCTGCTTCTTGCGCCCCGTAGGGTCATTGAACGCCATCTCGAAGAATCGCCCCTCCTGCAGGTCGCAATCCTTCGCGCCCTCGCCAATGTGCTGAACCAGACCATCACATTGCTCGAAGATCTCGCTTTCCATCAAGTGCGCGGGCGTATTTCCCGGTATCTTCTGCGATGCGCCGACCGGCAAAAGGTCATTGTGGAGCCAGGAAATCTCATTCACCTCGACCTCACGATCGAGGAACTTGCCGCTCTGCTCGGCACCACAAGACAGACGGCATCGACGGAACTCAATGCCATGATCCATGCCGGCGCTATTGCCCGGCCTGACCGGCAGCAAACCAGATTCTGCAGCCCCGACACCCTGCGGGAATGGGCTGCAGAAGACACGTCTGTCAGCCATCTGACAGACAGGGGCATGGACGAACACTAGTTTCTTCATTCGCAACAGGAGGTTGGAAATGAAGGAAACGATTGATCGCTATGTCAGCTTCAAGGGGATCGACTGGGTAGACAGATCGCGTGCGATCTTCACACAGCTGCAAACCCATATCGAATGTGGCAACAGCCCTTTCTGGTCATATTTCGTCCGGCAGAGAAAAATTGCCCACGCGCAAGGCCTCGATGATCTGCGAGTGCTCCACAACTATCTGCCAACATTGCGTGAGTTGCTCGAAAATCTCGGTGATTTCACGACCCTGAACATGCTCGAAGAACTGGAAGAAATCTGCATGTAGCGTCAATTGCGGCTTCAGGATCGTGGCGAGTGAAAACAACAAAAATACCGCCAGATCCTCGTGGCACGGAACCGCCGCCGCTTCAGGGATCTGTCAAGCGACTGCAAGATCATAGGAATGACGTCGATCGGCCGCAATCATAAGCGCATTGGCCTCGATCAGAATAGTAAGCGTGTTCTGGAGGCACGGCTCTGTCAGACATTGTACTGCCTTATGACTTTGCCCACGCCCAGGGCATGAGTTCATCGATGGGGCTGTTGGGCCGGACCGCGGTGAATTTCCGCATGACTTCGGTGATGTATGCGCGCGGTTCAACGCCGTTGAACCTGCAGCTCTCAATTATGGAATAGATCGCGGCGACCAATGACACCGCCGCGCAGAGCCCGTTCGGCGATGAGGGTTGTCGATCTCCAGACGCCCATCGTCGAAATAGCGGGTCAGCGTGGTCCAGCGCATGAACGACGGCTGCCATGAGCGGGCTCCTGGCAGAGATCTGTATGCGGATCGCTTCATCCGGTGTGTCAACTCTTCAAGCTGGGGCCTGGAGTGCATTTGTTGCTTGTCAGTAGCTTATTGGAATAGTTTAGCGTAACTTCGGCGTGATTTGAATCGGACATACATGCCCTTTGAAGAAGCACTGTGCAAGTCGATGATCCTATCACTTTGTGTATGGACTCTCGATACCAAGAGCCTATTCGAAGGACGCATGCTTGCCGTGGTGGATAAAGGCATGTCATCCTAAAAGCATGGCTGTCCTGTTCTCGACGGATGCGGTCTTTTTCACGGCAATTCCACAACCAATCCGCCGCGCAGGGTCACACGACGGTCCATGCGCGCGGCAAGCTCCATATTATGGGTTGCGATGAGCGCGGCGAGCCCCGTCGCCTGAACGATCGTCGTCAGGGCCGAGAAGACATGATCGGCGGTTTTCGGATCGAGATTGCCGGTCGGCTCGTCGGCGAGCAAAACCCCCGGACCGTTGGCAACGGCGCGGGCAATGGCCACACGCTGCTGTTCACCCCCCGACAATTGGGCCGGTCGATGCCCGCCACGCGCCTTGAGTCCGAGATAATCAAGCAATTGTTCCGCCCTCTCCCGCGCTTCGTTGCGCCGTAATCCGCGGATCATTTGCGGCAGCATGATATTTTCAAGCGCCGTGAATTCTGGCAGCAGATGATGAAACTGATAGACGAAGCCGATGTTGTTACGGCGGAGCGCCGTGCGCATCGCATCGTTCATCTTGCGCGTCGGCCGTCCGTCAATCAGCACGTCGCCGCCGTCTGGCCGTTCCAGAAGACCGGCAATATGCAGCAGGGTCGATTTTCCGGCACCGGAGGGCGCGATGAGCGCAACGGATTGACCGGCCCACAGGCTGAAATCCGCACCGCGCAGAATTTCGAGCGGTGCGCCGGCTTCTTGAAATCGTCTTTCGACCTTATGAAGATGCAGGACTGGCGCTGTCATGATCATTCATAGCGCAAGGCATCCACCGGGTCGAGACGCGCCGCCCGCCAGGATGGATATAGCGTGGCAAGCACGGACAGGACGAGGGTGAGCGCGACAACGGAAAAGACGTCGCCGGGATCGACGACCGAGGGCAGTCGCGAAAGAAAATAGATTTCCGCCGGGAAGAGATTGGCATCGAGCAGCCGGTTCAGGAACTGGCGGATCGTTTCGACATTATGAGCGACGACAAGTCCAAGAAGAAAACCGACGAACGTCCCGACGACGCCGATGGCAGCACCAGTAATGAGGAAAATCCGCATCACGCCGCCGCGTGTGACACCCATCGTGCGCAGAATGGCAATATCGCGGCCCTTGTCCTTCACCAGCATGATCAATCCGGAAATAATATTCAGCGCGGCGACGAGAACGATGAGCGTGAGAATGATGAACATGACATTGCGTTCGACATTCAACGCGTCGAAGAAGGTCCGGTTACGTTCACGCCAGTCGGTCATGATCATGGGGCGCATGACCTGATTCTGGATCTCGACACGCGCAGCATCAATCGTGTCCGGATTTTTCAGGAAGATCTCGATGACGCTCGCCTCACCCGCCTTGTTGAAGAAGGCTTGAGCCTCTGGCAAGGGAAGATAAACGAAAAGGTTATCGAATTCCGCCATGCCGATCTGAAAAATGCCAGTGACAGGATAGACCTTGCTGCGCGGCACGACGCCAAATGGCGTCTGCGAGCCATTGGCCGTCAGAAGCTTGATCTTGTCGCCGAGACCCAGGCCGAGATTTTCCGCAAGTCTTTGCCCGATCACGACGCCTCCCGCAGTATCGAAACCGTCGAGTGATCCAAGCGTCACGTGACCGGCTATACCGGGCAAACGTTTGAGATCGGCCTCGCGGATACCGCGCACGAGCGCAAAAGCCATGTTCGTGGTCGAAGCCGCGGCCGGACCCTCGACGAGAGGAAGGGCAAGTTCGATACCCGGAAGGTCCTGCACCTGATGCACGATTGAATCATAATCGGTTAAAGGTGATTCCGTCGCCTGCAGGAAAATATGGCCATTGATGCCGACAATCTTGTCCAACAGCTCCTTGTGAAAACCATTCATGACCGACATGACAACAATGAGCGTGGCGACGCCGAGCGTAATACCCAAGAAGGAAAATCCGGCGATCACCGAAACAAAGCCCTGCGACCTCCGCGCCCTGAGATAACGCAGAGCGATCATCCATTCGAACGGAGCAAAAGGACGGGTAAACCCCACGGCTTTATCCTTGCCTGTCGTCTCTCGACGGACCTGTTCTTGGGTCGCGCCCGACGAGGAGCGGTCGCTATGGCTCATGCAAATCTCTCGTCAAGAAGGGTTTGAAGACAGGGGTAGAATTTGAACGTCCACCACGCGCCGCATAAGGAACTCATTCCACCGTGACGCTTTTGGCGAGATTGCGCGGTTGATCTGCATCCTTACCCATTGCGACGGCTGTATGATAGGCCAGCAATTGGACAGGGATCGCATAAACCATGGCGGCGAAATCAGGCTCCATGGGCTCTATCGCGACAAACCGCCCTACCTCCTCGCCCACTGTCTCGGCGAGATCGGCTTGGCCGATCAAAATGAGCCGTCCACCACGCGCCGCCACTTCTTCCATGTTGGAGATCGTTTTCTCCAGAACCGGGCTTGGTGGCGCAATCACGATCACCGGCATTTTTTCATCGATCAGAGCGATCGGCCCATGTTTGAGCTCCCCGGCCGCATAGCCTTCCGCATGAATATAGGAAAGCTCCTTGAGTTTTAGAGCGCCTTCCAAAGCCAGCGGAAAAGCCGTGCCTCGCCCGAGATAAAGAACATCGCGGGCTTGCGCGAGTTCGCGCGAGATCTGTTCGACGCGCGGCTCCACGCGCAAGGCTTCCGCCATTAATCCGGGCACTGCAAGGAGTTCACCGACGAGCTTTGCTTCCATCTCCTCGGTTATCACATGACGCGCTCGACCGACGGCAAGAGCGAGGCAGGCAAGAACAGCCAATTGGCAGGTGAAAGCCTTGGTCGAGGCAACGCCGATCTCCGGCCCAGCGAGTGTCGGAACCGCCAGATCGCTTTCACGCGCCAACGTCGAGGTGGCGACATTCACGACACCGAGACATTTTTGCCCGTGCGCTTTCGCATATCTCAAAGAGGCGAGAACATCGGCTGTTTCGCCTGACTGCGAAATGAACAAAATCAATCCGCCGGATTTAAGCGGCGGTTCCGCATAGCGAAATTCTGACGCCAATTCGATATTGACGGACAGGCCTGCAAACCGCTCGAACCAATATTTCGCGGTAAGACCGGCCATATAGGCCGTGCCACAGGCACAGATGGTCAGACGATCAAGCGCAGCTGGATCAAACGGCAAGGCAAATGGCAGACTCGTGTGCCCTGCGGAAAAATCAAGATAATGCCCGAGCGTTCTGCCGACGACTTCCGGTTGTTCGTGAATTTCCTTCGCCATGAAATGGCGATATTTCCCCTTGCCGATGAACAGGGCCTCAGCCTGGGTTTTGACGATCGAACGCCCGACGGCAGTATTCTCGGAATCGAAGAAGGCCGCCCCCTTGCGGGTGAGCACGACCCAGTCGCCGTCTTCGAGATAGGCAATCGTATCCGTGAAAGGCGCGAGCGCAAGCGCATCAGAACCCAGATACATGGTCGGTGCATTCGGATCCGTTCCGAAGCCGACGGCCAAGGGCGAGCCCCGCCGCGCCCCGATCATAAGATCGGGTTCATCCTCAAAGAGAAAGGCTAGTGCGAAAGCGCCTCTGAGGCGGGGAAGACTGTCACTCACGGCCTGCGCGGGAGACATCCCCTTCTTCATGGCTTCATCGACGAGATGAACGACAACCTCGGAATCGGTATCAGTGGAAAACACGTGCCCAAGGGTTTTGAGTTCGGCCCGCAATTCCCGAAAATTCTCGATGATGCCGTTATGAACAATTGCAACCTTGCCACAGACATGGGGATGGGCATTGTTCTCGGTCGGCTTGCCGTGGGTCGCCCAGCGGGTATGACCGATGCCGCTGAGACCCAAAAGCGGATGCTGGGCAAGTTTCGGCTCGAGATTTCTCAGCTTGCCCTCGGCACGCACACACACGATTTTGCCATCTTCCAGGGTGGCAACACCGGCGGAATCATAACCACGATATTCAAGCCGTCCCAGCGCTTCCATAAGCAGAGGGGCCACGGGCGTCTGGCCAAGAATACCGACAATTCCGCACATACAAAAATCCCTGTCTGGTCTTCCGCAAAACGCAGTTCATATCGAATATCGCCGCGCAGGACTCATCGCATGATGAGCTTGTGCGGAAATTGTGTCATTTTATATGTTTATCGCGAAAGGTCTTGGCCCAACCAGGCTTCTCGACCTGTCTGCCACGGGCAAGGGCAAGGGCATCCTCTGAAACATCTTGCGTGATGACCGAACCGGTTCCGACATAGGCGCCATCGCCGATCTTCACGGGCGCGACCAGCGCAGTATGCGAACCGATGAACGCGCCAGCCCCGATTTCCGTCCTGAATTTGCCAAAACCGTCGTAGTTACAGGTGATTGTGCCCGCACCTATATTGGTTCCCGCGCCGATATCAGCATCGCCGATATAAGTCAGATGGTTGATCTTCGCGCCTGCTTTGACCTTCGCATTCTTCACTTCGACGAAATTACCGATATGAACATCGCCCTCGAGTTCGGCGCCGGGCCGCAGCCGCGCAAATGGGCCGATAATCGCGCGCGGTCCCACCTCTGTCTGCTCGAGATGGGAAAAGCCTTTGATCCGAACACTCTCCCCAATACTCACTCCTGGACCAAAGATGACGAAAGGATCAATGACGACATCCCGACCGAATCTCGTATCGAAACTCAAGGTTACGCTGTCGGGATCGATCAGTGTGACTCCAGCCCGCATTGCTTGATCGCGGAGCCGCCGTTGCAGGACATTTTCCGCGCGCGCGAGCTGAATCCGGTCATTGACACCCATCACTTCTTCTTCGGGCACCATGAGGACGCCAATATCCTGACCCTCGGCCCTTGCCACGGCGACAATATCCGTGAGGTAATATTCACCCTGCTCGTTGGCTTTGCCAATCTTCTCGAGAAGAGGCAACGCACGATCGCCCGCCAACGCCATCAACCCGCCGTTGCAAAATGTCACCGCGCGTTCTTCATCATTGGCATCGCGTTCTTCGCGAATGGCAATCAGCCGATCCCCATCCATAAGAAGACGGCCATAGCCAGACGGCTCCTGCGCTTCGAACCCCAGCACCAGAGCCGCAATATTCATTTCAGCAAGCGCGCTCCGCATGGCGAGGAAGGTCTCGGCGCGGATCAACGGAGTATCCGCGAAGACGACAAGCAGATCATCATAACCTTGCGCCAAACTGTCGCGCGCTGCCAGAACGGCATGGGCAGTCCCCAGACGTTCATGCTGGATCGCGATCCGCGCATGCGGAGAGATCGCGGCAATCTCCCTCGGCATGGATTCATGGTCGGGCCCTATGACCACGACGACATCATCGACACCGGCTTCCGCCAATGTTGCCAGGACATGCGCCAACATCGACCGTCCCGCCAAATTGTGGAGGACCTTCGGATGTGCGGATTTCATCCGCGAACCGAGACCCGCGGCCAGCACGACGGCAAGGCATCGACGCCCGGTTTCTGCCGTTCGTTCGGTCAAATTCCTTCTCCCGAAATTCTGAGGCCAAAGCCTGTTCGGTCCCAAACCAGCTCGGTCAACGTGCAGCTCTTCAGGACCTCATCGCAGAGAAGCCCTTTGACGGAAAGAAATCCAGAAGCCGGCATCGAATTCCGCACGGGCTCCTGACAAAATGTCCTGAAAACCTATGGCAAATTGACGAAGTTTTCACAAGGTTCGCACAAGATGGATGAATGAGTATTTAATCCATCGTTCAGAGAGCGAGCGTTAAAATGCCATTCTATCGAATTCAGTCGGGTTGCTAGCCGATCCATTCAAAGCGTCCAGCCCCCCTAAATCGGAGCAAGCCGCAGTCCATCCGGACGCACCTTCGCCCACGGAATAACCGTCCACTTGATCCAGCTGGGCTATTCGGAGAGCACCAAGCCACCCATAAAACGAAAAATTTCCAATTTATTTGATCGTGAGCTGGATCTATTCGACCTAGAAATGCTCCCACTGACGTTTTTTCCTGGGAGAAGAGAACGCTTCATTAAAAATCAACTCGCTAATGGAATATCTTTCGAGCAAATTCGCACGGATTCGCCATTCTCTCCCTCACGTCGGATCGAACCTCATCATTGGAATGGAGCGTTGACCTTGCCTGTTTCGTCAAGCCTGTTCCAGGATCCGGCGACTGCCATTGTGACAGTACCCCGACCAATTTTGAAAAACGGATGAAGGACCATACCAGCGCCCTCAATCCATTATAAGAACCAGAATCGCCTCTTCTAACTTCAGCCTGTCAAACTCATGATCGAACGCAGGGATTTCCTGAAACTCACTGTCGGCGGCATCGCCATGGGACAGATCACTCACGGATTCGCCAGCGAAAGGAAAAACGCCCCGGCTTGGAATTTAACCAGCGGCGCACAAGCCGAGGAAGCCGGAGCGCCCGCGGCTGCTCCATCCGGCTTCATACTCAGCGAGGCACGTCCATTTGAACCGGCCCTGGTTACGGAAGCGGCTCGCGCGCTTGCCCGCCAATCCTATAAAGCCGTCGCGCAACCCTTGCCCGATGTATTCGCCAATCTCGGCATAGATCAATATAACACGATCACATTACGTCCGCATTCAGGGCTATGGATCGACAATAATCTCGGCTTTGCCATCGAGCCATTGCATAGAGGCTCGATCTTTTCGAACCCGATGGATATCAATATCGTCGAGCAGGGCGAGCAACGCCGCCTGATCTATAATCAGACACGATACGCATTCGGCAGTTTACCCATTCCGGACAATATCGGCGATATCGGCTTTTCGGGTTTCCGCGTCCTCGTGCCAAATGATGGACAATCTTTCGTCACCCTCGCGACATTTCAAGGTGCAACCTTTTTTCGCGCCATAGCCAGGGGCCAGAACGAGGGCACAACCGCGCGCGCGCTTTCGATCAAAACGGCCGACCCGCGCGGAGAAGAATTCCCGATGATCCGCGCCGTCTGGATTGAGACACCGACACTGGCCGAAAATACGCTGACGTTGCACGCACTCATCGATTCACAAAGTGTCGCTGGCGCCTATCGTTTCACCATTCATCCGAACGAGGCGACCATCATCGATACGGAATGTACGCTCTTTGCCCGGAATAATGTCGACCATTTCGGATTGGCGACAATGGCAGGATCTCATCTTCTGGCGCCGGTTGGTCAACGCCATATTGATGATCTCCGTCCACAAGTCAGCGAAGTCGGTGGTCTCGCCATGCTGAACGGACGCGGGGAATGGCTATGGCGGCCCGTCGCCAATCGAGCGACCTTGCAAATCTCGTCATTCCTTGACGAAAAGCCGCATGGTTTCGGATTTTTGCAGCGCGACCGCGACTTCGATGATTTCCAGGACGATTTTCAGCATTGGGAAAAAAGGCCATCGCTCTGGATTGAACCCATTGGCGAATGGGGCCCAGGGGCCATGCAATTAATTGAGATCCCGTCCGATTCGGAAATCAACGACAATATTCTCGCCTATTGGCGCCCTCAGCAGCCATTGACACCGGGAAGCGAGAGCTTTTTCGCCTATCGGCAATTCTGGTGCTGGAAACCTCCCGTCAGCCCGCCATTGGCCGTCACCACGCTTTCACGTCAAGGACATGGATCTGCGCCACACCGGCGGCGCTTTCTCGTGCAATTTACCGGCCCCATGCTCGGTGATCAGAAAAAGCTGCAAGATATAAAGCCAATCGTGACCGCATCCACGGGATCTATTTACGAACTGCATGCTTTTCCCGTACCCGAACGACAATCCTATCGTGTTCTTTTCGAACTCGACACCGGTACAGAAACGACATCGGAATTGCGGCTCGTGCTTGAGGCGAGCAGCGTTGCTATCAGTGAGACTTGGCTTTATCGATGGACGCCCTAAAACATATTGCCGATCAGGGATCCGACATCCATTCCGCGTTTCATCCCCACCCCGCTCATGAACATGCGCGGCAGGATGGTGTCGTTTGGCTTTTCCCTGCCACACCGCCCGAGGCGCCGCTCACCATGCCGGTGCAGGATTTGAGACGGTTCAATCGTTCTCAGCGCCGGTCGTTTGTCGATTCCCACTTTTCGTTGTGGGTTTGGCTCGCGCGTCTGGTTATTTTTGGCGGCGGCCTTGCCTTGACGGGCTATGGCGCCTGGCAAATGTATCAGGTGGTTAGCGTTGGAGGCGTCACGCTGCTCGAATGGGCGCTTCTCGTCCTGTTCATCGCCAATTTTTCCTGGATCGCACTTGCCTTCACCAGCGCCGTCGCCGGCTTTTTATGGCTGCTTTTTCGTCCACCAGCCACACAGCCACTCCCCGCCGACCTGCGTGAAAAAACCGTTGTGGTAATGCCGATCTATAACGAGGCACCTGCACGCGTCTTCGGTGCTATGCAGGCCATCTTCGAAGACGTCGAAGCGACCGGCCTCGGGCATGCATTCGATTGGTTTTTTCTTTCCGATACGACGGATCCCGATATTTTCATCGCCGAGGAAGAAGCCTTCATCGCATTGCATGACAGGCTAGCCCCGAAATTCGGAAGCGACATACGGATCTACTACAGGCATCGCGCAAAAAATACCGCGCGCAAGGCAGGCAATATCGAGGATTTCGTGACGCGCTGGGGCGGTGCTTACGCGCATATGGTCGTATTGGACGCCGATAGCCTCATGACCGGCCATGCGATCACGACCCTCGCCGCAACGATGGAAGCCGATCCCGATGCGGGGATCATTCAGACGCTGCCACTGATTGTCAATCGCAACACGCTGTTTGCTCGATTGCAGCAATTCGCCGCACGCATTTACGGACCCATCGTCGCTGCCGGCGTCGCCGCCTGGATGGGGCGCGACGGCAATTATTGGGGCCACAACGCCATCATCCGTATCAAGGCTTTCGCCGACCATTGCGGCCTGCCGACACTCAAGGGCCGTCCACCATTCGGCGGTTTGATCCTCAGCCATGATTTCGTCGAGGCGGCATTGATCCGGCGGGCAGGATACAGCGTTTACATGTTGCCGACACTTGAGGGCAGCTACGAGGAATCGCCACCCTCCCTCATTGATCTTTCGACACGCGACAGACGCTGGTGCCAGGGCAATCTTCAGCATTTGCGCGTCATCGGATCAGCGGGATTCCGTCTTGCCTCCCGGCAACATTTCGCCACAGGAATCATGGCCTATGTCGCCTCGCCTCTGTGGATGCTCCAATTGATCATCGGTATCATTCTGGTGATTCAGGCGAGTTACAGCCGGACCGAATATTTCACGGGTGAAGCCACCTTGTTTCCGACCTGGCCGCTCTTCGATGCTGAACGGTCTCTGGAACTCTTCATCCTGACGATGGCAATTCTCATCGCTCCGAAAATCTTCGGTCTTATCCTTGCCTTGACCCAGAAACACACACGGCGCGGCAGCGGTGGCACATTCGCATTACTGATATCGACACTGTTCGAGATCATATTTTCCGCTTTGCTTGCGCCGATCATGATGCTGATCCAGACTGGCCATGTCGTGCATTTTCTGTTCGGCTTTGATACGGGTTGGGATCCGCAGCGACGCGACGATGGGTCAATTCCTTTTACAGCCATCGTCCGCAGACATCGTTCTCATGTCGCAATGGGTATCATCACGCTGATTGCCGGCTATATGATTTCCCCTTCGCTGATTGCCTGGATGTCCCCGACGATCGTCGGCCTGCTCCTCGCAATCCCGCTGTCCTGGGGGACGGGTCTTCTCGGCGTCGGTTTGGCTTTGCGTCAGTTCGGCCTGCTTCTGACGCCGGAAGAAAATGCCAAACCTGAAGTCGTCGCTCGGGGAAATGAGCTTGGCGACAGTCTTTCCACCACTAGCGTGCGTAATGCCCTCGCGGTCTTGCACGACGATGCGCGCTTTCGCGCTTTTCATCTGGCCTTTCTAGCGACAGTTCCAAAACGCCCACATGGTCAGTTTTCTTCGGAACTAGCACTTGCCCAAGCCAAGATCGGAGAAGCCGAATCCCTCAAAGACGCCATCAACTGGTTGCACCCAAAAGAACGATTGGCAGCCGTCCAGGATGAAACACTCGTTGGACGTCTCGCCAATCTGTCTTGATTGAATTCGCTTGAAGAAGGCAATCCTCGTCCGTTCATTTCAACGATGGTTGCCGTTCTTCTGGTAGCAATGGTTGCGTTTACAAGGTGCGTTTACAAGGATCGAGAACTCCGACTCCCCCGCGCCTCCGGACAATGGACGCAAGCATCACGCTCAACGTGCCCCGGTCTTGCCGGTACACGGAGCTCAATTCCAATGACGAATTTTCACTCAGATATTTGGCATGCGATCAGAGATAGTCGACATTTTACGAACAACCAGAACAGAATCGTCATGCTCCATTTCTGATATGCTATAAATGTCAAGCATTCATCATTTTGCCTCTAGCTGTCATTTCCGAATGGAGCAGTCCGAAAACATCCGGATTGCTCTCTATATTATGGTGATGCGTTTCGGTTAGATCCGTGACGCTCCACTCTAAAATTCTGAGCATTCTGCCATAAATGGCAGTTGCGAGGCGCCTCCCTCTTATCGGAAAATCCTCCTGGAGATCGCGCCCGCATCACCCAAATGGGATGAATAGTCCATCAATTGGGACCGCTATTTCCCAGATCCAGATTATTATTCGTCGCACTACCCTCACCTGCGCGGTAAACTCTATGGGCAGGATAACTTTCAGTGGCACTGCGCCCACTCTGCATACCAGGCATCATTTGTTGTGTCTGGTACCGGTGATATTGTTTCGAATATGGGAGATCTCCACTTCCTCCTGCTTGAGCCTGAGCGGACAAAATCACGCCAATACCGACCAGACCCGCGAGAGCAAAAGACTTTCCAGATATCATCTCTGTCTTCCTTTCATTTCCATGAATGTTTAATGACAGAGATATGACAAATGTTCCGCCAAGGTAGATGAAACATTTTTGATCGGCTATGCAAATATCGCATAACTCGTCGCCTTGGTTTGGCGTGAGATATCGCCGAAAGCAACGCAGCTATTGCGGCGGCTCAGTCACACAAGCGTGACCCGGAAAATTCATAAGAGCCAATAGAAGGCGCTTATCTTGGCATAAACACAGAAAAAGGCACATCAACAATCTATTAAAATACATTCCAAGTAATAATTCTAAATAAAGTATATTTTTATTTATATAAAATAAGAAAAACATATTATTTTTGTTTAATACCACGAAAATTCTGCAGCATTACGTGATATTTGCTCGGATAAGCATTTAAAAGCATTCGGCCTGAAATAGAATTTTCTCGCAAACAAAAACCCCTGACCGCGATCCACGCGGTCAGGGGTCTCAGTAACAATATCATCTCATCACCTTATGCGGCAGGGTCACCAATCGATCCTGCCGGAGCGATAAGATCTGATCAAGCCTGCGAGGCGACACCTTGGTTCAAGGCCGCCTGTGCCGCCGCGAGACGCGCTATCGGCACACGGAAGGGCGAACAGGAGACGTAATCCAGACCGACCTTTTCGCAGAAGCCGATCGACGCAGGGTCACCACCATGCTCACCGCAGATGCCAAGCTTGATGTCCGATCGCGTCTTGCGGCCGCGCGTAACACCAAGTTCTACCAATTCTCCGACACCTTCCTGATCGATCGAGACGAAAGGATCATTTGGAAGAATATTCTTGGCGGTATAGGTGCCAAGGAAGGAGCCAGCGTCGTCACGGGAAATGCCGAGACAGGTCTGGGTGAGATCGTTCGTGCCGAAGGAGAAGAACTCCGCCGTCTCGGCAATGTCGCCCGCACGCAGAGCCGCACGCGGCGTCTCGATCATCGTGCCGACCTTATAGGGAATCGTTTCACCGGTTTCTTCGGCGACCAGTTTGGCCATGGCATCGATCCGATCCTTGACGATATCGAACTCAGCCTTGGAAACGATCAGAGGCACCATGACTTCAGGCTGGACCGTCTGGCCAGTCTTCTTCTTGGCCTCAACAGCGCCTTCGAAAATCGCACGCGCCTGCATTTCAGCGATTTCCGGGAAGGCGATCGCCAGACGGCAGCCGCGGAAACCAAGCATCGGGTTGAATTCATGGAGCTCCGCCGCACGACGCTTGAGCTTTTCAGCCGGAACATCGAGCGACTTCGCAACCTCGGCGATTTCCGCCTCGGTCTGCGGCAGGAACTCATGCAGCGGGGGATCAAGCAAACGGATCGTGACAGGAAGACCGGACATGATCTCGAACAATTCGGCGAAGTCGCCGCGCTGAATCGGCAGAAGCTTGGCAAGGGCTGCACGCCGGCCAGCTTCGTTTTCCGCCAGGATCATTTCACGCACGGCAACGATTCGGTCTGCCTCGAAGAACATATGTTCGGTACGGCAGAGGCCGATGCCTTCCGCGCCGAACTTGCGCGCCACCCGCGCATCTTGCGGCGTTTCGGCATTGGCACGAACGTTCATCCGGCGCGCCTTATCGGCCCATTCCATAAGGATGGCAAATTCACCCGACAATTCAGGCTGGAGCATTTGCGTTGCTCCCTTGATCACCTGGCCGGTGCCGCCATCGATCGTGATCATATCACCTTTCTTGAAGGTGACACCCGAGGCAGTCATAGTGCCGGCCGCATAATCGACACGCACGCTGCCTGCACCAGAAACGCAGGGCTTGCCCATGCCACGCGCAACCACGGCCGCGTGCGATGTCATGCCGCCGCGCGTCGTCAAAATGCCTTCCGAGGCATGCATGCCGTGAATATCTTCAGGGCTCGTCTCGACGCGGACCAAAATCACCTTGTGACCGGCGCTTTTCAATTGTTCCGCTTCGTCGGAAGTAAAGACGATTTCTCCGGAAGCAGCACCCGGAGAAGCCGGCAGTCCGGTTGCGACGACCGTCAGCTCGGCCTTCGGATCGATGGTCGGATGCAGAAGCTGATCAAGGGAAGAGGGCTCGACGCGACCGACGGCTTCTTCCTTGGTGATCAGCCCCTCATTGGCCATATCGACGGCGATACGCAGCGCAGCCTTGCCGGTCCGCTTGCCATTGCGCGTCTGCAACATCCACAATTTGCCGCGCTCGACCGTGAATTCCATATCCTGCATGTCACGGTAATGCTTTTCAAGCAGGTTGGTCGTACGCACGAATTCAGCGAAAACCTCGGGAAGCGCGGTTTCCATGGAGGGCTTGTCGGAACCGGCGTTGATGCGTGCCGCTTCGGTGATGTTCTGCGGAGTTCTGATGCCGGCGACGACATCCTCGCCCTGGGCATTGATCAGAAACTCGCCATAGAGTTCCTTGGCGCCCGTCGAAGGGTTGCGCGTAAAGGCCACGCCGGTCGCGGAGGTCTCGCCCATATTGCCGAAGACCATGGCCTGAACCGTGACCGCCGTACCCCAGCTCGCGGGAATATCATGCAGACGCCGGTAGGTGATGGCACGGGCGTTCATCCAGGAACCGAAGACGGCGCCGATGGCGCCCCATAATTGCTCCTGCGGATCCTGCGGGAAAGGCTTGCCGAGCGCATCCTCGACCTGCTTCTTGTAGGAAGCAATAATCAGCTGCCAGTCGGCCGCGCCGAGATCGGTATCGAGAACGAACCCTTTGCTCTCTTTATAATGTTCGAGAATTTCCTCGAAATGATGATGTTCCAGGCCGAGAACGACATTGGAATACATCTGAATGAAACGGCGATAGGAATCATAGGCGAAACGCTCGTCATCGGCATTCTTCGCGAGCGCCAGCACGGTCGTATCGTTCAATCCGAGATTGAGAACCGTATCCATCATGCCGGGCATGGAAGCACGGGCACCGGAGCGAACCGAGACGAGAAGCGGATTTTGGCTGTCACCGAAAATACGGCCGGTCAGCGCGGCGATATGGGCCAGCGCATTGGTGACCTCACCGACGAGTTCGGCCGGATAGGATTTGCCGTTTTCGTAAAAATACGTGCAAACTTCCGTCGTGATGGTGAAGCCGGGCGGCACGGGCAGACCGAGATTGGCCATTTCGGCGAGATTGGCTCCCTTGCCGCCGAGCAGGTTGCGCATTCCGCCCGCTCCCTCGGCCTTACCGTCTCCGAATGTATAAACCCATTTCCCCATATCGGAATCTTCCCTTTATGAAAGGTAGCAAGGAATGCCTTCACGAACCTGTCCCGGTCGTGAATGCTTCACCGGCGACTTCTCGCCTGACAGGTTTCCAAAGGCAGGACGCGGATCAAACAGCAAGCATCCGGACGCCCAGCCTCTCTAATCCACTTCACCGTCTGTCCCTGCCAGAAAATGTATCTGCCGCAGCCGCAGCCCAAAAGCAATCCAGCCCACACCCCAAACAAGAAGATCGAGGCCCAACAGAATGCCCAGGATGAAAATACTATTGTTCGGCCAGCCGATGAGGATCAGAAATCCGGCAAGCGACGTCACTATACTGGCCAGAACCACCGGTCCACGAATTCCATCGTCGAATTGCAAACCGAGATAAAGCCTTATGAGGCCCGTGACGATCATGCCTGTGCCGAGCAGAAGAGTGAAGAAAGCGGCCGCGATCAAGGGCTGGGCAAGCGCAAACGCACCGAGGGCGATATAACAGAGCCCGGCGACAATCCACAAAAAGAAACGGTCCCAGGATCTGGAGCCAAAACCAGCCGCAACCTCACATCCTCCAACGATAATGATAAAAATCGCGATAAGATAGACCGACACAATGGTGGCCGAGAAAAACAGGAACAGAGCGGCAACACCGAAAAGGCTGCTCAGGATTCCGAAACCGACGATCCAGGGCCAGTTTTTGCGCAAGGCAACTATGGATTTCCCCAGACTTGGCGGCTCCAGGGAGTGCGGCGCAGTCCCCACCATTCGATTCATCTGGCTTTGCCCTTCAAGCGACGCACCGCGTCAAACCGAAAACCGAACGCCTTGGCCGGATGAACCAACCTCCAGGCCTTTCCCTTTTGAGAGGAATCGCGGCGCGATTCGAAACCCTCGGCAACGCTCTCGCGGAGTTAACAGAACATTTCGGAAATATCTAAAACACTCGCACCCGGATGGAGGCAATGCCTGGCTGCTGTCACCTCACCAATCGATTACCATGAAAATGCTCTGCTTTTTGAGGGAAGCGTTTCTGGATATATCCGAAACGCTCTAGAACGCCCGCTGCAAGCGACCCCTTTCGCTTTTGCGATTGATGCTGTTGATGGAATGATTGGACCAAAGTTTCATGGTGAAAATACGTCAGATATCCAAAATGCATAACCCGTCTATAATCCGGCATTGATGAAATAACATCAAGCCAGAAGCAACCTTCTTCTCCAGCTTCACCGACTCCGGTAACATTCCATCCATTGGTGTTGCTTTCAAACCTACTCTCAAGAAGGATGTCCGCGACCGTCATTCCTCAAGTTACTGACACCCTTCTATCAGCTTTGATCATAGCCGCAATTGCCTGCACGCGGAAAATCTCCGGGAAGTTCAATAATTCGTCCAGAACTACAATTTTCCAGAGGAAATACCGGCGGTGATCACCCTTTATTGCCATCGAAAATATAGCGTGTCGTTCGCCATTCATCCTCTGTTCTAATTGATAAGCGCATGATGCAAAATATTGTTTTCGCATAGCCGCATCATCGCGACCGCATTCTTCGGGGCTTCAATATCACTCCTCAAGACATCGAGACGAAAGGATTGATCGAAGCATTCGCGCGATGATGAACCTCATCTTCCAGCCATCCAATGTTTTGGAAGGGTGGATTGCGTGAAGAGCAAGAGGAAAGAGTGTGACGCAAAGGTCGCGCCTGTCGAAAGATTTGCCAAAAAGACACAATTTCAAAAGTGGCGCATTGCCCGCCCGCTGACGAATGGTTTAGGGATGAAGATTAATATGGCGAATAGGGAAACGCTTTTCGTTTTCCTCGCAACTCAAGGACCGCCTCCTCCGCTGAAACCGAGGACCGCGTGTCGCACGGAACTTCCACCCAAGAGGCGCTGGTGAGGAAAGATTCGAAAACTCCCCTTCTCGATACGATTGACACCCCGACAGATCTGCGACGTCTCAAAGAAGCGGATTTGACGCAGCTCGCGGATGAATTGCGCACCGAGACGATCGATGCCGTCTCCGTTACGGGTGGCCATCTCGGCGCCGGCCTCGGCGTCGTCGAGTTGACGGTTGCCCTGCATTATGTCTTCGACACCCCTAATGACCGGCTGATCTGGGATGTCGGCCATCAAGCCTATCCTCACAAGATTCTCACTGGCCGCCGGGACCGCATCCGCACATTGCGGCGTGCGGGTGGCCTTTCCGGATTCACGAAACGTTCGGAAAGTGTCTACGATCCTTTCGGCACGGCGCATTCTTCCACATCCATTTCCGCCGGGCTCGGCATGGCCGTGGCGACGACGCTATCAGGCGGTCACAACAACGTCATCGCGGTGATCGGCGACGGGGCCATGTCGGCCGGCATGGCCTATGAGGCCATGAATAATGCCGGGGCGATGCATTCGCGCCTGATCGTCATCCTCAACGACAATGAGATGTCGATTGCCCCGCCAGCGGGCGCCCTTTCCGCCTATCTCGCCAGGCTCGTCTCCGGCGGCACCTATCGCACGGTGCGGGAAGCCGCGAAGCAGCTCGGCCGCCATCTGCCCAATTTCATCTATGACAGAGCCCGCAAGACGGAAGAATTCGCCCGGAACTTCTGGGCCGGCGGCACAATGTTTGAGGAACTCGGCTTTTATTATGTCGGTCCCATCGATGGTCACAATCTCGACCATCTGCTGCCCGTTCTGAAAAACGTCCGCGATTTCAAGGAAACCGGCCCAATCCTCGTCCATGTCGTGACGCAGAAGGGCAAAGGTTATGCGCCGGCCGCCGCCGCCAGCGACAAATATCATAGTGTCCATACTTTCGATGTCGTGACCGGCGTCCAGGCAAAACCGAAAGCCAATGCGCCTTCCTATACGCGGGTTTTCGCCGATGCCCTGGTCAAGGAGGCCGAGCGCGACGACAAGATCGTGGCCATTTCCGCTGCCATGCCCGGTGGCACCGGCCTCGATGTTTTCGGCAAGGCTTTTCCGGAACGGACTTTCGATGTCGGCATTGCCGAACAACATGCCGTGACCTTCGCCGCTGGTCTTGCGACGGAAGGCTATCGCCCGTTCTGCGCGCTTTATTCCACCTTCCTGCAGCGCGGCTATGATCAGGTCGTCCACGATGTGGCGCTGCAAAATCTACCCGTGCGTTTCGCCATCGACAGAGCCGGTCTCGTCGGAGCCGATGGGGCGACGCATGCTGGTTCCTTCGACGTTTCCTATCTCGGCATATTGCCCAATATGGTCGTGATGGCCGCCGCCGATGAGGCCGAGCTCGTCCATATGGTCGCCACGGCGGCGGCTTACGATCAAGGCCCGATCGCCTTCCGTTATCCGCGCGGCGAAGGGGTCGGGATCGAATTGCCGCAGATCGGCGAGATCCTCGATATTGGCAAGGGCCGTGTTATCCGCGAAGGTACGACGGTGGCTCTGCTCTCGCTCGGCACGCGTCTGGCCGAAGCAACGAAGGCAGCAGATCTCCTTGCTGGCTATGGCGTCTCCGTAACGGTCGCCGATGCCCGTTTTGCCAAGCCTCTCGACCTCGAGCTCCTGCGTCAGATCGCCAAGTCCCATCAGGTGCTTGTGACCATTGAGGAAGGCAGTGTCGGCGGTTTCGGCTCCTTCGTTATGCAGGCGCTCGCCGAGGAAGGATTGCTCGATTCAACAGGGCTGAAATTCCGCTCCATGGTGCTGCCGGACGTCTTCCTCGACCATGACAAGCCGGAGCGGCTTTACGCCCAGGCCGGTCTTGATGCGAAGGGGATCGTCGCCAAAGTTCTCTCGACGCTTGGGCGTGAGCAAGAAGCCCACCAGAGCCTGATCGCCTGAGGAGCCTTGTCCAAGGAACCGGAGCGGATCGCATTTTCCGCAAGAGAGATGCTGGGAGTGCTCAGCGCCATTCTCACGGTTTTCCGTGATGATGGCGCTGATGTCGACTGGCTTTATCTGATCCGCGCCCCCTTCGAATATGGGATGGATGAGTGGGTGCTTCGCTTCGTCAGCCGCGAAGCGCCGGACTCACTCCGCTTGCGCAAAATCCGCTTGCGTCAGGAAGGGCTTTTCCCCACTCTTCCGCTGGATGCCCGGCTCGACAGCGTTCCGCCCGAAGAATATGAGGCTGCCTGCATCGCCGACTTTGCGCGATGTGCGGATGCGGAACCCATCATTCTTGATGATTTCGCCTGGAAAGGCCTTTATTTCGATTATGTTCTCGTCTGCGGTCTGGCAATCAGACCGCTGAAAACGGCCTCACCAAGGCATAGAATGCGCCGCAATGCGATGCATTTTCCTCCAAAATGAAATCCCCATGGCCGCTCACGGGCAGAATCCTTCGCCTTCCACTCTCCGTCAACGCGCTGATCGCCTTCTCGTCGATCGAGGCCTGTTCGAGAGCCGAGCCAAGGCGCAGGAAGCGATCACCGCCGGGCTGGTGCGGGTGGATGGCGAGACTTTGCACAAAGCCTCGCAGATGATCGATCCTGCAGGATATATCGAAGCGCGTGCCCCCTACCCTTGGGTGTCCCGCGGCGGGGTCAAGCTCGCGGCAGGGCTCGACGCTTTCGACTACGATCCGCGCAATCGTCTCTGTCTCGATATTGGCACCTCAACCGGCGGCTTTACCCATGTCCTCCTGACGAGAGGCGCACGGCGGGTCGTGGCGGTGGATGTCGGCCACGGGCAATTGCATCCGTCGCTTGCCGTCAATCCCCGCGTCGACTCGCGCGAGGGGGTTGATGCGCGCCAGCTCCGCCTGGACGATTTGCCCGAATACCCATCCCTCATTACCTGTGACGCCAGCTTCATCTCCCTGCTTCTGCTTTTGCCGAACATTCTGACACTCGCAAGCGATGACGCCTTTTTCATTGGCCTCATCAAGCCGCAATTCGAGGCGGGGCCGGGGCATAAAGGCATCGTCAAGGATGCCGCCGTGCATGGTGAAGTGTGCGAGCGGATCGTTCAGAATGTAAAGGACCTCGGCTGGCAGGTTGACGGCACGATCGATTCCCCCATCACCGGAACGGATGGAAACAAGGAATTTCTGATCGGCGCGCGACGGACGCGAAATTCATGATCGATCTTTGCGCGCGTCTGACTATTGAAAGGCTTGGGCAACGCGGCGAGGGAATGGCCCGCACTGCCGAAGGGCCAGTCTTCGTGCCCTTTGCGCTGCCCGGCGAGACCATCATCGCCGAGGTCGATGGGGATCGCGGCCGTCTTGCCGATATTCTGCAACCCTCTCCCGACCGCGTCGATCCCGTCTGTTCTTTGTTTGCGCGATGCGGCGGCTGCGCCGTCCAATGTTTGGCGCCAGAAGCCTATGCCGCCTGGAAGCGGTCACTCGTCGTCGACACCTTGCGTCATACTTTTCCGGAGACGCCCGTTCTACCCTTGATCGATGCACACGGAGAGGGACGGCGCCGGGCAAGCCTCCATGCGCGCATCGACGATGAAGGCAGGATGCAGATCGGCTTCATGGAAGCGCGCAGCCATGCTCTGGTGCCGATCGCCGCCTGTCCGCTCTTTGCGCCCGCTCTATCGAAAGCTTTGCCGATCGCTGAAATCCTCGCACGGGCTATCGGAGAGATCTTTCAAGGCAAAGCCAAACCTTTCGATCTCGTCGCCACCGCGACGCTCTCAGGACTCGACATTGATCTGCGCGGGCTCGGGCCGCTTACGAAAGCCCAAACCGAAGGTCTTATCGCGCGGGTGCTCGCACTCCCCCTGGCGCGTCTGTCCAATCACGGGATCATCATTCTGGAGAAAGAAACGCCCGCGATCCGAATAGGCGATTGCCGGGTTGCCCTGCCGCCGGGTTCCTTTCTGCAAGCGACTGAAGCCGGGGAAAGGGAATTGGCGAAAAAGGTGACACAGGCGCTGGCAGGGCGGCGCAAAATCGCCGATCTTTTTGCCGGCCTCGGCACATTCTCGCTGCCTCTCGCCAAGACTGCGCGAGTTCACGCCTTCGATCTTGAAAAAGCGCCACTCACCGCCCTCATGAAAGCCTCTCACGCACCGGGGCTGCATCCTGTCGAGATTGAGGCGCGCGACCTGTTTCGCCGCCCTCTCACGGAGGAACTTGCGCAATTCGATGCCATCGTCTTCGATCCGCCACGGGCCGGGGCCGAGCAGCAAGCACACGCGCTTGCCGCGTCAGAAGTCCCGATCGTGGCCGGTGTTTCCTGCAATCCGCAGACTTTCGCCCGTGATGCCGCCATTCTCCGTGCCGGTGGCTATCATCTGCGCGAAGTGACGCCGATCGACCAGTTCCGCTTTTCTCCCCATGTGGAGCTTGTCGGCCTCTTCGAACGCGAAACCCGGAAGAAAAAGCGCCGGCTGCTCGGATAAAAGGCCCCGCTTTCGTGGTTATGGCCCGATTGGAAAGACCATGCTCGATATCGTCGATCGCCGCCCTTCGATCCTCCACATCACCTTGCAAACAGGCCAATCCCGCCGTTCCTATCGCGAGGACGTCGAGGATTCGACCATCGCCCTGCTCCGCCCGCTCCTGCAGGCCGATGGCGATTACGACCTCCCGCTGATCGAAAACCGGCGCCTGAAAATCACCCGCTCAGGCCGCCTCCTTCTCGCCACGGTCCACGCCGAAAACCGTATTTGCACCATCGGCGTCGCCAACCAGACGGTCGGCGCCGAAAAGCTCTGGCAAATTCTGCATGAGGAGGTAAAAGTCGCCACCAATCGGGACCGTGTGCCCCCTTCACCATGGTGCGCGGTGAGGCTGGAGACTGGTATCGCCGATCACCCGGAGGATGCGCAATGGCTGCCGGACTTCGAAAGGTGCCTTGCTTGGGCGTGGATCACAATCCATCGGGATCACGGATGACACATTAGTTATTCAATTTTAAGCTTATATTCAGAAAATGAATCGAAAACGATCAATATCAATACCGATGCGTACCTTTATGTCGTGAAATAATCGGCTTGCGCAATAGTTCGGTTCTCTCCAGAAAGCGTAGCATTAATGCATTTTCGACCGAGATTTCTTCCAAGTATCTCAGCACGTTTCCTTCATCCGAAATCCTTGAATATTGATATCGCAAATTTTGACCCTGACTTCTACAGGCAGAATTACCCCGACCTTTTTCATTTAAAGCGCGAGAAGGATTTACTGCGTCATTACATTCTTCATGGTGCAAAAGAAGGTCGCTTCAAGAATCTGGAGGCCGCTAAGGCCTACTACAATCATGAGTACGGTCCCCTTCCGCAAGATTTCAATCCAACCTTCTATCGTCAGCGGAATGAAGATCTCGCTCGTGTCTTTAGTCATGATTGGCAATTTGCTTTTCATTACCTCGAACACGGGCGCAAGGAAGGCCGTCCTTATAAAGCCGCGAATGAAACTGGCGACAACGAACCATGGCATAATATTTTTCGTTTATATGACTTTATTACATGTGCACACGATTGGCTTGAGGACGTTCCCGCTACGCGCGAGGCAGGGATAAACCTATTTGTGCGCCAAGGCATCGCGCGTCTCACGCCCATCAATCTCGGTTATATTTTTGACCCAGCATATTACCGCGCAACTTATGTGCCCGACACGTCTCTATCGGACGCGGAGCTTTATCGTGATTGGCTGTATGAAGGTCTGGCGCGAGGGCGTTTCCCCAACGAACAAAGAGCGCTTCGCAATCTCGTAAACGACGGACAATTCCCCGAAGCCTTTGATTGGATAGCCTACAAAACCTCTTTGCCGGAAAAAACGGCTGGCTCGTGCAGCAACCGGGTCGATCTGCTGAAGCATTATTTCGACCATGGGTTTGAGAAGGCCGCCTTGAAATTTGTGAAGGGCGACCAAGCGACAACGCTCTTTGCCGCCATTGGTGATTATCATCTGGTCAAGCAACATTTCCGGTTAGCACGCGCGGCTTATGATCTCGCCATCGCACACGGCGACCGGAGGTGCGGCACTCTCCATCGGCGGGGTGACGCCAATGCGGCACTCGGAAATAGTGCCGCCGCTTTCGTTGATTTCGAAAAGGCTGCGACCAATCCTCAAGCCTCGGTTTGGTCGCATGTTCACGCGGCCAGAATGGCCGTTAAAAATGAAGCATTCGATCAGGCTTTCTCAACCCTAGCAAAGGCGCGGCCTCTCTGGATCAAGAACATCCATTTTCGTGAGACCATCAAATATGTAATCGATCAACTCTTCACAGCCAGAACGAATGCGGCTTTCGCGCTTTATGCGGCGGGGGAACGCGCGCGTGCCGACACGGTCATTATAGAGACGCTTGATACGATCAAGGCGCAGATGCTCGCGCTGGAGGATTTTCCTCCCGCACTCAAACATTCAAATGATGGGCATGTGGTGATCCTCGCCAATCAGGATCTCGCCCAATGCAAATATTATCGCGTCGAACAGAAGCGGCGTCAGCTTGAACATGCCGGATATCGCGTCGAGATCTATGATCAGAATGATCCAATTTCGTTCATCAAAGGCCTGGTTGGCGCGCGGGCGGCAATTTTCTACCGTGTACCTGCCTTCCCAAATGTTCTTCGCGCCATATTGACGGCCAAGGCAACGGGAATTCCTCTCTTTTACGACATTGACGACCTCGTCTTCAATGCGGAATACTTCCCCGACACCTTTGCGTCCTATGAAGGCCAGATCAATCGCGACGAATACAATGGCCTGCTCTATGGAGTTCCCTTATACCGTTACGCGATGAAGCAATGCGACCACGGTATCGCTTCCACCTTGCCGCTCGCGCGCCAAATACAACCACTCGTTAAAAGCAATGATTGCTTCATCCTTCGCAACGGGCTTGATGAGCGTAACGACAAAGCCATCGCGCTCGGCGGTAATCCCCTTCCTGCCCGTGAAATGATCACGGTTTTCTATGGCTCGGGGACAAAGGCCCATAACAGCGATTTCAATGAGCTCGCGGGAGCCGCCCTGCTCAACCTGTTTCACCGCAGGGCTGAAATTCGTCTTGTTATCGTCGGTCATTTGAGGCTGCGGCCGGAGTTCGAACAATTTTCATCGCGCATCACACAGATCGAATTCGTTAGCAATCTCGACGATTATTGGTCCATTCTGTCTGCATGCGACATCAATATAGCGGTCCTTGCGCCCGGTGTCATGGCAGATTGCAAAAGTGAAATCAAATGGCTCGAAGCCGCGGTTCTGCAAGTCCCCTCAATCGTCAGCAGAACGGCAACCTATGAGGACGTTCTGACTGAAGGTGAGGACGTCCTCTTTGCCGATAATGTGCAAGGTTGGATCGACGCGTTCGAGACATTGATATCGAGCCGGGATCGCCGACTGGCGATAGGTGCAGCGGCGCGGCAAAAAGCTTTGTCATCCTACTCTCTCGACGCAATGGCTGCACTTTGGCGCGACCGGCTAGGTCCGCCGCAAACACCATCGCCCAAAGCAGGAAGTGCAGAGCGCCGCCTCGACGCACGTCCCGACGGAAAGATCAAAGTCCTTATCTGCAATGTCTTTTTCGCACCGCAAAGTTATGGAGGCGCAACGCGCGTCGTCGAGAATAATGTCGATTATATTCTCGAAAACTGCCCTGATATAGAACTCAGCATTTTTGCAACCGATGAGGGTGTCGAAACACCTGGACAATTTCGGCTTGATCAATACAAAGGCGTTCCCGTCTATCGCCTGTCAACACCTGTCGAAGCCAATATGGATTGGCGGCCCTTCAATCCAGAAAATGCATCCGCATTTGAACGTATTCTCGATGCAATTCAACCGGATCTGATTCATTTTCATTGCATCCAACGCCTCACCGCAACAATTGTCGAAGTCGCACAACGGCATAAGATTCCTTATCTCATCACCGCCCATGACGGCTGGTGGATTTCCGATTATCAGTTTTTTGTGGACGAAGATGATCAATTGCATTTGCCCACAACAAGCGTATTACCTGTCAAGTTACCCAATGGCGTTACCGCTGCCCAGTCGATTGCGCGAAGAACAAAGCTTGCCGCATTAATGGCTGGTGCCGCGCATGTTCTCGCTGTGTCAAACTCTTTTGCCGAGATTTACCGTCGCGCGGGTGTCAGTAATGTCATTTCCGTGCCCAATGGACTTCCGCCACACACGCCTTTTAGCTCCAAAGCGAGATTGAGCGAGACTCGGCTTTCGCTCGGCCATATCGGAGGCCGGTCTTCCCATAAAGGAGCGACACTGATCGAAGCCGTCTTACGCACGACCCAATTCGACCATCTCCATTTGACAATGGTCGACATGACGATGGAGCCGGGTCAAACCTGTGAGACCGTTTGGGGGACGACACCAGTGACGCTCTGTGGACCTTACCCCCAGAATGAAATTGATAAACTCTATGCTCGCCTCGATGTCCTCCTTGCACCATCAATCTGGCCGGAAAGCTTTGGTCTTGTCGCGCGCGAGGCGCATTCTCATGGTTTGTGGGTCATCGCGTCGGATCGCGGAGCCATGGGAGAGGATATTCGTCAAGGCGAAAACGGATTCGTGATTGATGTCACTAATGCAGTCGAGCTTGTCACTATATTACGTAACTTAGATTCATGCACTTCACACTATAAAGAAAAAATACGATATGATAACAACTATAATAGATCATCACATAGGCAAGGGTATGAAGTAGCTGCAATTTATAAAAAAATAACAAAAAATGAGTTAAGTGTCTGAAGTTCGGGGGCGATAAATGGGACATGCAACGGAAGATGAAATAAATAAGGAAACAAGCATAATATTATCGCTTGGAATAACAGATGCACTTCAATATGTCCCATTAATTTTTAAAAAATCAATAGAAAATGACGATTTTCTCTATCCAATAAGAATTGGGCTTGTTTTACGTAAGAATGATAAATTCAACTTAGCAGATCATATATTCAACTATGCCTTAAATTATGACAACATGAGGAAATATGCTTTATATGAGCTTGCTTTCTCAAATATACTACAATCCAATATTGGGAACGCAATTTTCCTACTAAAGCAATTATCAGTTGAATTTGGGCTGACACCCCAACAAATGATAGTTTTAGCGATGCAGTACGCAAGATTAGGCTTGCACCAAGAGGCGATTTATTGGTCTAAGAAAGCAAACGAAGAGGATCCAGGTTTATACAAGGAGGCAGTAACGACATTCCAGTTTTGCCTCTTCGTCAATGATTGGCCAGAAGCTCGAGCCCTTAATTTGCTTGAAACAATTGAAGAAAATTTCGCTCTGTCTAATATAGATGTAATAGAGTCCGACATCATTCAAGCACTGAAAGAAAAAAAACCGTACCTACTCTTGCGAATGGGCGATGGAGAGGGCTCCCATATTCGCATAAACCTTGAAGATGAATCCAAGTACTACATGTTATACCGTGAGAATAGAAAGGAATTTCTAGACATATGGTTTAAAGATCAAAGTATTATCGAAAATAATTTATTCGATACTGCGATAGCTCGTTTTAATGAAATGATAAGCTTGAGCGATTGCATTGGCGCTATCAACAAAGACTTAATTGCGCACGAATATCGCATTGGGAGCAAGCGAGGAATACCCTACATCGTAAACATCATGCGCAAAATGTGCATCCTGTCGGAACAACGACCAGAATGGTCAAAGCAAGTACGGATTTCCGGCTTAACGGTTCACTACGACCTTCTATTTAGCGGTGCCCTCGATCGAATTTTGCGCCGATGCGATAAACTTGGGCTTATTTGCTGTCATCCAGAACTACCAGACGCGTTGGTTAAAAAGTACGGCTTTAAACAAATTGATTTTTATAAAATTCCTGGTGAGCAAATTCACTCGGAGATTTTAGGACTTGCTGCCACACGCGGGAGCCATTGGCCTACGCGTTATTTAGAGTTATGCCGTGAGTTGGAAGATTCTAATGTTGAAGGTGAACTTTTCTTGGTTGCTGCTGGCTTACTCGGTAAAATTTATGCGTCCATCCTAAAGCGTCGCGGAGCTATTGTCATCGATGTCGGTGCTGTAGCAGATATTTGGGCTGGAAAAACTAATACTAGAAGTTTCCCCTTGAATGCAGAAGGTTTTTCATTAGTATGATCAAGAAAAATCTTGGTCTTTGATCAAGAGTTTATCTTTTATAATGCAAAGTTGGGGCAGCATGTCTTTTGCTAACGAAAAACTTACTTTAATTGATGTTGGTGGATTGGGTGGCCTTCAAGAGCATTGGAAGCCTTTCATTGCGGATATTTGTCCAATCGTATTTGAACCCAACACGGAACAAGCAGCGTTAATTCGTCCAGCTATTGAGGCGATTAACGGCGGAAAAGTGATGGAGTTCGCTCTCGCGCATGCCGAATGCACTATGGATTTAAACATAACAAAAAGTTTAGGTTGCACATCCTTGCTGAAGCCAAACGATAACTTGCTGAATCGATATTCTATAAGCGGCGCCTTTCAAGTTGAAAAAACGATCCCCGTCGATTGTGTGCGATATGATAGCCTCTTCTCACAAGATTTAGTTCCTCAGCCCGATGCAATCAAGATCGACGTTCAAGGCTTTGAATATCAAGTGTTGTTAGGCTTCGGAGGTCTGTTAGAAAACTGCCTAGGCATTCAACTCGAAGCACACCTCTTGCCCATATATCATGATCAAAAGCTTTTAAATGATCTAGTTGATCTCCTATATTTATTTGAGTTAAGCCCCCGGAAGATTGTTCCTGTAAACCATTTTGATGGAGATATTGTAGAAGTTGATATTTGGTTCACAGCAAACAAACAAAAGATATCAAAACTGGATAGTAACGGTAGACGCAAATTGGATATCATATT
Source organism: Beijerinckia mobilis (assembly GCF_000745425.1). Classification (GTDB taxonomy): domain Bacteria; phylum Pseudomonadota; class Alphaproteobacteria; order Rhizobiales; family Beijerinckiaceae; genus Beijerinckia; species Beijerinckia mobilis. Next base: position 48,534 of record NZ_JQJH01000019.1, on the reverse strand, counting down.
AAAAGCATGGGAGATTGAAGGTCACAGAGATATCTTTCATGTGAATTCTTGGGGCTAATCACACTCAAGTAACCTACCGGCCTTTATTATTAGTTTATATTTTACTTGAAGTAACAGGAGACACAGAAATACTTCTGACAAGATGGGATCGTTATGGAACCTTTACGTGCCCAGACACAAATAATATATGCTCTAATGCTTAGGGATATGCGCTCACGATTCTTCGGCAACGGATTAGGTTTCGCTGTTGCCGTTGCATGGCCGCTTGTGCATATTATTATTTTACTGCTGATGTATACTGCCTCTGGTCGAACAACTCCTTACGGAGATAGTTTAGTTCTGTTTTTTTCAACTGGGCTTGTCCCATTTATAACATTTAGTTATATGTCGCGGTTTATTATGTACTCACTGATTATGAATCGTCCTCTGCTAGGCTTTCCAATTGTAAAAATAACAGATGTCTTATTCGCCCGGTCAATATTGGAGTGCTTGGGCGCCATTATTATGACAATTGCATTATTAATAATACTATGGTTTTGTGATATTGATTTTGTCCCGCATGACATTGTTCAAGCCTCATTTGCCTTTGGCTCCTGTATCTTATTGGGTCTTGGATTAGGCGTTGTTAATGCGATGATTGCGATGGCGTTTCCTATGTGGGCGACAGGCTATACATTAATTGTTATAGCTCTTTATGCATCATCCGGTATTTTGTTCGTACCCGATTCCTTGCCTGAAATTCTACGTTATTATCTTAGCTTCAACCCTGTATTACAATCAGTAGAGTGGATGCGTTCAGCATATTATGATGGATACGGGACGCTTGTTTTAGATAAGGGTTATGTTCTCACTTGGGGAGTACTCAGCCTTTTTGGTGGGTTGTTTATAGAACGTTTTGTTCGTAGCAGGCTTTTGCAAGCCTGACTTTATTATAAAGTGTGGGTGCTCCTCTTACCTCGCCAGCACCTCGACGTCCCGATCCATCGTCGAGGTGACCTTGAAAGTCGCCTGATAGGTTTTGTTGTCGTGGCGGGCGATGGCGATATATTCGCCTGCTGCAAGCACAAGCGAGGGAAAGGCGCCGATCATTTCGCGGATCACGTCACCGCCGGGCGTCAGGATGGTGAAGCTTGTGTTGGCGAGCGCTTCGCCACCCGGATTATTCACCAGTTTCAGGGTGATCTGCGCCGCGCTGTGCCTGAGCGTCGTATCGGTGATCTTGCCTGCCTGGACTTTCAAATCCGCATTGATGACCGAATTGGTCGCGCTGACCGCCCCGCCCGACACTGTATCGAGAAGGGTCGAGACGACGTGATAATTGCCTTCCGGCAGGCCGATGATCTCATCCGCCTTGCCATCCGCGAGGACGAGCTTGGCTTCGGAATTACCGCGCTCGGGCACATAAATCGAAATGCGTAGCTTGGCCGGAGCAATCGGTGTCTCACCGAGCATGCCCACGATCCTCAAGGCGCCGGCGTTGAGGACGACTTTTTCGTTCAGCGGCAAGCCGGATAAAACAATCTTCTTCGTCGCGCCAGCAAGACCATAGGTCGCATGGACCATATAGGTGCCATTCGGAAGGGAAAGGGACGGCAACGCATTATTGGCTTCCGCAATCATTTTGCGTGAGCCATTGGACTGCGTATTTTCCTCGAAAACACGCCAGATCACGCCACCCGCAACAGGGTGATTGTCGCCCTGCGTATAATAAGCGGAAAGCGAGAGGGCCGAGTGCGGGACCGGCACCGCGCCGCTGTGATTTTGCGGACGCAAAGGTGGCGGGCCGGATTCCAGCAGGGATTGACCGCAGGCCGGAGCAATGGCCGCCGCCAGGGATATCGGAACCAAAAGGGCACAAGCCCGACTTCCAAAACGCATTCTATCAATCTTCGGCATGGCGATGAAGGAGACTCGTCGCGGCCGCAGCGAGATTGGACAAAGAGAATGGTCTGAACACGAATTCCACCTCATGGCTGCCTTCCGGCACTTCGACACCACGGAAGAGAATATTCGCGTGCAGGAGCGGAACCTGCTCGCCATCAACCCTTGCTTCCCACCCGGCATAAAAGGGATCATGCAGGACAAGGATGCCCGTCTTGTCGGTTTCGACCGAGAGTGACACCCTGTTTTCCTCATAATGGGTGATAGCAACCTTTGCCTGAGCCGGCAGGCTTTGCGGTTCGCGGTTCAGGACCTCACCATCGAGATCCCCCATGCTCGATTTGTCGATCAAAACCTCATGCGCACGATCGAAGCCGGGCCAGACGGCTTCGTCGATCGCATCATCGCCATCGACCGGCCGAACCGTCGTGGCAAAATAGGCACGCGGCGCGGCCGCAGCCAGTTTGTATACATACATATGATCGCCGCCGTAAAGGAGACGCGCATCGCGCGGCCGCGGCATGTGTTTGGGCATTTTATCCAGCGGACGATCGAGAACCAGATATTCAAGGCCGAGAAGCGAAGCAAGCTTGCATGTATAGCCCCGGAACGTGCCGGGATAATGGCGCAGATTGGCGTCGCTGGCATTCTCGCCGGGTCCGACGGCCCGCTCATATTCAGCAATCCGCAGCGGATTATAGCCGATCGTATCCTCAAGCTTGAGCATCATCGAGGCATTTTGCCAGGGCCCGCTCATCCCCAGAACCTCGACGCGCGGCTTTTCCCCTGCCCCGCGCCGTAGAGACAATTCCTGGCGCAGTTTATCGACGCCGGCGGCCTCGCCCGGGGACATGGTCGCATAGATGCTGTAGCGGTCGATCGGTTCCGCATTGAGCGCCGATGCCGCATTGCGCCAGAGAATCTCTCCGCCCGTCAAGGCCACCAGCAGACAGGCCACCATGGCTCTCTGCTCCGACGATTGGAAACGGGCGAAAAGGAAGGTTGCTGCAAGACCGAAGGATAATGCGAGAGCCAATTGACCGATCGAGCGAAGGAAATGCCCTTCCTTCAAGGAAAATTCGAGGCCTTGATAGAGGAAGACGCACAGGATCAGCGCGCTCAACCCAAAGAGCAGAAACGCCTGAACTCTGGAGCCTTTGAAATCGAGGCGCGGAAGCCCGCGCAGAATGAAACAATGCAGCAGATAGCCAGAGCAAAAGGCCAAAGCGACATTGGCGAGAAAGGTCGCATCCGCTGGCCGTCGGTAGAGCGAGACACCTGGCAGCCAATCGAAGACAAGACCGAAGAATGGCGTATAGCGGCCGAGCGCATAGGCCAAAGCCGTCCCGAGCGTGAGCGTGAAGAAGAGGACCCGGCGCTCGAAGAGCCTGCCCGCGAAACAACCATGCCATACCAGCAAAAGGCACGGCACGGTGCCGATGAAGAGGTAATCGACGGAGCGGTCGGTCCAATCGGCAACGCTCGCGGTGGCGTAATTTGGTCCCCAATAATCGTAGGAGGCATCCAGGGAGCCGAAGAAATTGGGGACGAGCATGGTGACGAAATTGGCTGGATCGAGCGATCCCGCCGCGGCAATGCCGAAGGAAATTCCCGGCCGGTTGGAGGTGCCGAGAAATTGCAGTGTGAGAAGGATGGGTACCGCGAGCAGAAGGAGAATGATCCCGGCGCCGACGCCGAGAACGCCAAGGCGCTGGCGGAGATAAGCGACAGGCTGGCCAGACGCGACGGTTAAAAACAGCAGGCGGCCGACAAGAGCGAGATCAAACAGGAAGGCGACCTGATCGCGTCCCACCGACAGGAGCGCAGTCATAAAGCCGAAAGCCATGGCCGCGCGATAGGAGCAACGCGCTAGCATGGCTTCCAACGCCCATAAAGCGGCAGGGAAAAATGCATAGGACAGGATCATGCCGGTATGTTGCAGCCGCGACGATGCGGCGCCGCCAAGCATGAAGATTATCGCTGTCAGGACCGCGCCCGCCGGATGCCACCGATAGAAACGGCATAATCCCACCGTCGAGACCCCGCCAAAGAGCAGATGGGCGAAAATGACGGCATCGAACAGGCGCATTGATGCGTCGGGCGCGATCAACGCGAACAAGACCATGCTGGGGGTAAAGAGCAGCGACTGCGGATCGGCAACCGATGGATGGCCCGCGAAATGATAGGGATTCCACAAGGGAATCCGGCCCTGGCGCAGGGTATCCGCCAGAAAGCGGAACATCGGATAGAAATGGTTCTTGGAATCCCAGGGAACGACCGAACCACTCCAAGCCCAGCAGCCCAGAGCCAACAGGCTGAAGAGCAGAAGGGCCGCCAAGGCAAAAAGCGTCTGCCGGTGTGTCCAGGCTGGTACGGCCAGTTCCTCTGCCTCTTTTCCGGAAACGGCATGCCGAATGCTAAAACCCAAACCGTGAGACGGAGGAACAGCGATATCCGGAAGCGACATGAAAGAATCCAGAATGAGACGAAACGTGACGCGGATAGAAGAGAGTCTCGGCCTTGTTGCTTCCCAGGACCGGCACGATCCATGAGAAACCGCTGCCCGTAATCACGGGGCCGGATTTGGCAAAAGCTTCACGAAACCTTGAGGCAGGAAGCTAGAACATGCATCAGAATAGCCCGTTCCGCTTTGATATTCTTTAAATCTTGCTTCAGACTTTGCGCAGAGACTCTATAATCGATGCGGTTGACTACAAACAAGGTCTGCCTGGATTTGATGATGCTGGAACAGAAAACAACACGAAGCTTGCGGATTTGCGACCGTCCTTAGGGCATTTCATGCGCCATGGTAAATTCGCGGACCCGTTGCGCAATCCTATGAAATTCTTCCCACAAAGAGCATAGGGTAAAATTCCTGCTTGACGGACCAATAGCAAAGCGCCCAATGGCTCGGGTACTGGTCTAACCATAAATCCCATCAGGGAACTTTGGCGGAACACCCCATAATCTCCCAGCAAAGACACCGCTTCAGTGCCATTTGCAATCTTTCCGCATCACATGAGCCGGAAGTGACTGAAAGCGGGCCTCCACCTAATCATATTCTTTCCCTAGCCTGTGAACCCACGATGAATGACACGATCACCTTGCTCAAAGCCAGACGTTCGGCCCCCGCAGTCACCCTGACGAGCCCCGGCCCCACGGCCGCCGATCTTCAGGTGATGTTAGAGATTGCCTCGCGCGTGCCCGACCACGGCAAGCTCGCGCCATGGCGATTCATTCTGTTTGAAGGTGAAGGGCGGGATAAAGCAGGGACGATCGTTGCCGAAGTTTACGCCAAAGCACATCCCGATGCAGAGGCGAGCCGAATCGAGACGGAACTCAAACGCTTTTCCTATGCGCCTCTCGTGGTCGGCGTCGTTTCCACAGCCAAACCGCATCCGAAAATCCCGGAATGGGAACAGGTCCTGACAGCCGGCGCGGTCTGCATGAATCTCATCATCGCCGCGAATGCTCTTGGATTTGCATCCATTTGGCTATCGGAATGGTATTCTTACGATCGCGATGTCTTAAACCGTATGGGACTTGCGGAACACGAAAGGATTGCCGGCTTCATTCATATCGGCCAGGCACCAAGCCCGCGTGAAGATAGACCGCGCCCGACTCTCGCTGAAATCGTGACGCGGTTTTAAAGCCGGGGCTGCGGGATCAATCCGAGCAGCCAATCCGTAAAGTGCCGAAGCCTATTCGCAGACGCGCACGCGGTGAACCACATAAGCATCAAAGCGAGGATCCCAAACCTCGCGAGGTTCACGCCAGCAACGGACAGGGGGTGGCGGAGGCGGAGCATAGGCGTAGGAGGGCGGCGGAGCGTAAGCACCAGCAGCCGCGCTACCGGCAAGAGCCCCGAGCGCTAATCCGCCAATCACGCCCGCCGCAATAGCTCCACCATCCCCAGCCTTTGCGGGCGCGGGCGTCGCCGCAGCCACGCCAAGAACGATGGCCGTGCCGATGGCGAATTTGAAAGAGTCGTTCAAGTGACTCACGCGCATTATATCTTTCCCTATCGAAGCCAAGCATGCACCTAAATATCGATCGTTGAGACAAAAACTGCGCACCGATCGTTAATTTTCCCTTAACTGCCCCCCAATGCAGCATGGCACATGGGGATCACGAGGTTCCATTCGCTAGATCAACCGGATATCGGGGCAACTTTCCGATATTAAGGCAAGGAATGTGGAAATATCCTGCGTGTTCCAATATCAACTGTCGATGAACGAACTACGCCTTGAGGATTCTCCGGCCGAAATCCATCTGCTCATTCGGCGATCCGCTTGAATTGAAACTCAAGAAAAACCCGAACGCGATGTCTCCTCAAACCCGTTCTTCTCCGGGAATTTCAAAGCACCTTCGTCTGCCAGGCGCTCCATTCTTGCACAAACCGATTATCCATCTCTCTCTTTGAACAGGCAGCCTTCAGATGCTATTGGATGCCGCTATCGCCGCACTCAATGAAATGTTCAGCAAGCCCTTCAGAAACGTCTTTTACAAGACACTTGGGCTTACCGTCGTGCTTTTGGCTATTGCTGGATTACTGCTCGATCATTTTCTGACGAGATGGATCGTGTTTCCTTCAGGCTGGATGCAAACACTTTTCATCTGGCTAAGCGGCGCCGGTCTTATGGTCGGTCTCACTTTTCTTGTGCCGTCAATCTCATTTCTCGTCGCGAGTTTCTTCTTCGATGAATTAGCGGCGACGGTGGAGCGCGATATCGCACCTGCGAGCGGTCAAGGCAAATCCCTGCCTTACGGCGAAGCCATATGGCTTGGAATACGCTTCGCCGGCATCTCTTTGCTGGTGAACCTCGTTGCGCTGCTGCTTTTTCTCGTGCCAGGGATCAACGCGGTGGTCTTTATTGGCGCCAATGCTTATTTGCTCGGACGCGGCTATTTCGAAATGGCTGCGACGCGCTATCTACCTTTGGCAGAAGTTCACCGGTTACGCAGGGCAGAGGCTCCAAAACTCTTCGTTGCCGGTCTCATCATGGCTCTCCTGCTCGGGATTCCCATTGTCAATCTCATCGGCCCATTGTTCTGCACAGCCTTCATGGTGCGTATAACCTACGCAATTCTCGTCAAACGTATTTTCCTGATGTCATGATGGCGGCAGATGATTGTATGCAACGACGTCATGGCAAATATGTAACCAACCAATCCGCCACGATAATACAATCTCTAATGGTGGTCGGGTGGCGACATACGCTGCATGAGAACAAGGAGCAATCCGGCGCCGACGAAGACACCGAGAATACCCAGGCTCCATCCTAATTCCCGATCCGTCGTATTGTCGATATTCATGAAATTTTCGAGAACATGGATGGAAGCGATGGCAATGATCGAGGTCAAAAGTTTGGCCTTGATGTCGCCGAAATCAACGTGACCCATCCAACTCGGGCGGTAGACATTTCCTTCAATTTCAAAACGAGACACGAAATTTTCGTATCCCGTGAACATGACCATAAGCAGAAGATTTGCGATCAGAGAGAGATCAACGAGTGACAGAATCTTGGTGATGACATCGCTTAGATCGGCAAGCATACCATTAAGGAGGATATCGCTTATCTTCTGAATGAATTTCAGAAGAAGTACGATCAGGCTCAGCCCAAGTCCAAGATAAAAGGGTATGAGCAACCAGCGCGACGAGAAGAGCAGACGCTCCGCGAGTTTCTGCAGGCGCGGCTTCGATTCATGCACGACAGGAGAATCATCCATCTGTGTCTCTTCGGATGGTTTCCGCCTTCTAGAGCATTTTCAAGTGGAGCAGTTCGGAAACATCCGAACATGCTCCAGCGAGTTTAGCAGTGTCCAACTTGGATAACGCCTCGCATCATTGCAACACGATTCCTTGACATCAGCCAATGATTACGGTCCGTCAGCCTGATCCTTTTACGCCGCGGAAGCAGAAGCTGACGGCGCCTTCACTCTGAAAAAGGCCACATAAAGAGCCGGCAGGACGATCAGTGTAAGCAGGGTAGCGACAAGAAGACCACCCATTACCGCGAATGCCATCGGACCCCAAAAAACCGTCGGCGCGATCGGAATGAGACCGAGTACGGTAGACACTGCCGTCAGCATGATCGGCCGGAAGCGAGAAACCGTTGCCTCGATAACGGCGTCCCAGACATTCGTTCTCTGTTTCCGTTCAGTCTCTATCTGCTCGATCAGAATGACAGCATTACGCGCAATCATGCCAAGCAATGACAGGATTCCCAGGATTGCGACGAATCCAAGCGGCTGGCGGAAGAGGAGAAGGGATCCAATGACACCAATGAGTCCCATTGGCACGATGCTGAGAACGAGAAACAACCGGCTGAAACTCTGCAGCTGGATCATCAGAAAAGTGATCATCAGAAACAGCATCAACGGAACGCGTTCAAAGACCGAGCCAAGCGATTCCGCGCTATCCTCAACAGTACCGCCAACATCGATCGCATATCCAGCCGGAAGCGACGCGCGCAATTTATCGATGTCCGGTTCAAGAGAGGCGACCGCAGCCTGCGGCATGAAGCCCGGAGCCGTGTCGGCCTGGACCGTCAAAGTCGGCACACGCTGCCTGCGCCAAACGATCGGGAATTCCTGATCGAATTCGAAGCTAGCGATCTGGCCAAGTGGCACAGTCCTGCCATTCGGCAGGGGGATTTCAAGCGCGCGCAAGGTGGACAGCGAGACACGCTGCTCATCAAGCGCCCGCACGACGACATTGACGAGATAGATATCGTCGCGCACTTGTGTGACTGGTTCTCCGGTCATCACAGTGTTGAGGACACCCGCCAACACTTGCGAGCTCAAACCGAGGAGGCGCGCCTGATCCTGATCGATCCTGATCTTGACCGTCCGCCCGGGTTCCATCCAGTCGAAATTGATCTTACGGACCGAACCATTCGTCCCCATGACGCTCGCAAGGTTCAACGCAATTTCACGCACCTTGGTCAGGTCGGGACCACTGACTCTATATTGCACAGGCCAGCCGACGGGCGGTCCCAGCTCCAGAGGCGATACATTCGCAACGACGCTGGGAAATTTTTCAGCGAGCGTCTTTTCCAACCGGGCCTGAAGCCGGTCCCGGGCCGCGACATCCTTGGCTATGATGACGATTTGCGAAAAGAAATCATTCGCCAATTGCACGTTCAGCGGCAGGTAGAAGCGGATGGCACCACGACCGACATAGGTGCTCCAGCTCGCGACATCCGGATCCTCCTTAAGGATCGCATCCACATCATGCGTGAGCGTTTCGCTGGCATAAATGGATGCATTTTGCGGAAGCGTGAGATCGACCAGCAATTCCGGACGATCGGATGCCGGGAAGAACTGCCTGGGGACAAGCGGAAGCGCCAGAAAGGCCGCAACCAGACAGGCGATGCTGATCCCGATCGTCAGCCAGCGCGCACGCATTGCGCCGGTCAGAAGACCGCGAAACATCCGGATGAGCCGGTTCTCGGCGCCGGCCTCCTGGACGGTTTTCGGCTTTGCGAGAATTGCGACGCCCAGCAAGGGTGCGAACAGAACCGCAACGAACCAGGACACAATCAAGGCAATCGACACGACCGCAAAGATTGAAAATGTATATTCACCCGCGGAACTGCGCGCGAGGCCAATCGGCACGAACCCGGCCGCGGACACAAACGAACCCGTCAACATGGGAAAGGCGAGCGATTTATAGGCATAAGTCGCCGCCGCTTCCTTGTCGTCGCCAGCAGCCAGACGCGCCGTCATGACGTCAACCGTGGTCATGGCGTCATCGACCAGAAGGCCGAGCGCAATGATCAAAGCGCCGAGCGAAATACGCTGCAGGTCGATCCCCCAAGCCTGCATGATCGGAAAGATAAGCGCCATCGTCAGCGGAATCGACAGAGCAACGACGGCGCCGGCCCGGAAACCAAGACTGATCAGGCTCACAACCATGATGATGGCAATGGCCTGCCAAAGGGAGGACGTGAAATCGCTGATGGCAGTGTTCACCGTGCTCGGCTGATCGGCCACGAGGCTCACATCAATGCCCAAGGGCAAATCAGCCTTCGCCTCATCGAGCGCCTTCTTCACGTTCTGACCAAGCGCGAGAATATCGCCACCTGGCCGCATAGCGATCGCGAGTCCTATGGCCTGCTTGCCATTGACGCGGAAGATCGGCTGTGGCGGATCCGCATCCGCACGGCGGACTTCGGCAATGTCGCGCAGACGAATCAGCCGGCCATTCGACAGGACATTGACATCCAGAATATCATGTTCGGACTGAAACTCACCGGACACACGCAGTTGAAGGCGCTCGTCACCCGTCTGCAGGACGCCAGCCGGACTGACGGCATTCTGCGCCCTTAGAGCCGCGATAACAGCAGCGCGATCGATACCAAGACCGGCGAGCTGTTTGGTCGAAAACTCAACGAAAATCCGCTCATCCTGTGTACCAAGAAGCTCGATTTTCGTGACGTCTTTCACGTTCAGAAGACGTGAACGGATCGTCTCGACATGGTCACGCAATTCCCGCTGGCTGAACCCATCCGTCGTAAAGCCATAGATCAAGCCGTAAACATCGCCAAAATCATCGTTGAAGCCAGGCCCGATGACTCCTGCCGGCAAGGTGTGACGAATGTCGGCGATATTTTTGCGGACTTGATACCATCGATCCGGAACGTCTGCGGGACGCGTGGCCCCTTTCAGATTGACGAAAATCGTGGTCTGACCGGCGCTCGTATAGCTCCTCAGAAAGTCGAGATCCCTGGTTTCCTGAAGCTTGCGCTCAAGCCGCTCGGTCACCTGCTGAAGCGTTTCGTCCAGCGTCGCGCCGGGCCAAGCCGCCTGGACCACCATCGTTCTGAAGGTGAATTCGGGATCTTCGTTGCGGCCAAGCTGAAAATAGGCGCCAAGGCCGGCAATCGTCACCGCAATCATGCAATAGATCATGAAAGAGCGGTGTTTGAGCGCCCATTCGGAGAGATTGAGACCGCTCATGACGAAGACCCGAGAATGCGGACACGCTGGCCAGGGTGCAGAGCCTGCACACCGGCCGTCACCACGATATCACCCGGCTCAAGGCCTTCGCCAAGACGGACCGTACCGGGATCGAAACGGATGATTTCAACAGACCGCATGGACACCGTTGAAGCGGCCGGATCCACGACCCAAACGCTCGGCTTTCCCTCCGATTCCGTCAGAGCCGACGCCGGAATGGAAATACCGGCGGACGAATCAATATTCATCCGCCCGACGACGGTCGCCCCAAGACGCATGGCCGGAGGCGGATCGATCAAGGAGACCTTGACCTGGAATGTGCGCGTGACGGGATCAGCCTGCGGATCGACCTGACGCACGCGCCCGCTCGCCGTGACGCTCGGATCATCGGTCAATGCGATGGTGATCTTTGGATCCGGTGGTGCAGCCCGCAGAACTTGCGCAGGCACATTGAACACGGCATCGAGACCGCCGTCCCGCGCGATCCGGAAGATCATCTGTCCGGCCTGAACGACTTCTCCGGTTTCCGCACCGCGCGCGACGACGCTACCGGCTGCATCGGCCTTGAGCTGCGTATAGCTGACGCGATCCTCCGCGGTCCGCAGTTGCGCCCTGGCATCATCGACGGCCGACTGGCTCGATGTCAGAACCTGCTTCGCCTGATCGAACAGAACTCTGGTGGTAAATCCACGCTGAAGAAGGGATTGCTGGCGCTCGAAATTATTGCGCGCCTCGTTCAAACGTCCCTGTGCACCCGTGAGCGCGGCTTGGGCCGAACGCAGACTATTTAACTCGTTATCGGGGTCGAGCTTGGCCAGAACCTGATCAGGCACGACACGGTCACCAACATTAACCGATCGCTCAATGATCCGGCCGGCGATTCGAAACGAAAGAATCGCTTCGTTTTCTGCCTGGATATCTCCCGTCAGAGAGACCAGCTCGTTGATGTCGCTTTTCTCGATGATCGTGGTACGCACCGGCCGGGGCGCGGCCTCCTGTACCGGTGCCTCTTCACGGCAAGCGGCAAGCGGCAAAGCGCAAATGACCGACAAAGGCATAAAATATGAAAATCGGAGCTTTGCTATCAGACCGTTGCGACTCAAGCTCACTGCTGGCGCTCCCCATCACAGAATGATCGCATCTAATTCGACAGCTCGGCCATAAGCAATATGCGAAGAAAACTAATCATATGAACGGGGATTAATTTTTGGACAGGCGTCACCCTGACCATATCTTCGTCTTTATAAAATACAGCAGCCGTAAGGTGCTCATCTCTCACGAGGCAATGGGAAGCTGATTTGAAACGAGATACACGCTGTTGAAATGGCCTTATGTCGACGTTGCGTGGCTTTAAGAGCAGAGCGGGTCGCATTTCGCTCCCCGTCCGTGAAGGTCACACCCGCTCATTTCGCCAAATCATTTTCCTAAGGCATCGAGTGCGTCGCCAATACCGTGGAAGGAAACCGGTATGGTCAGATCCTGGCCAGTCGCGTCCTTGAAGAGCAGCCGGCCATCCCCCTTGGCCTCGCGCCAATTCTTCAAATCCTCCGCGCTTGGAATTCCTTCAGCGAAACATCCCCCCTGCACACAGCGGCGCCAGGTAAAATCGAGACCCCAGGGATCCTTATCGCTCGCGAAAAGCTTGACCGTACTTGGAAAGCTGACATTCGTCGGCAAGAGGACGATCGCCTGCAACGGCGCCTCCGGCATGGGCCGCCCGAGAGCGATCTTGGCGATTGGAGCAGACTGGTCCTTGAGTTGTATCGTCAGCGCCACTTCACAGTTCTTGGCATCCTTGTTGCTGTCACCTTGGCAACGCAGCGCCCAATCCCCATAATTGGTGACACTTACTTTCGGTTCGGCCACTTTTGGTTCGGCGCTCGCGGGCTTACCCTTCTGCGCGAAACAAACGCCTGCTGCCAACAGCACGAAGACGAGGGCGATCGGGACAGAGATCTTGGACATGGGGACCTGCATTAGAGAACCGTTGGATCAACGGGAGAAATCAGGCCCCACGGACGGCTCAAAAAAACCGCTCCCGCGACCAGCTTCTCCTCTTCGAGCCTGTAGAACAGGATGTGGGTCAAGAAAACCATTTCATCGGACCGTGACATTCGTCACGGTGCATCCTTTACAAATCCGCTTTGCGACGCAAATGCATTCCCTTATTCATAAGTCATGACGCTGATTGCCTCGACCCAAGAACTGGCGGATGTCTGTCGCCGGCTCACCCGCCAACCCTTCGTCACGGTCGACACCGAATTTTTGCGGGAAACGACCTTCTGGCCAAAGCTCTGCGTCGTGCAGATTGCTTCTCCAGAGGAAGTCGTCGCCGTCGATGCGCTGGCAGAAGACCTCGATCTTTCGCCCTTTTTCGAATTGATGGCGCATAAGGAGACCGTCAAGGTCTTTCACGCGGCGCGCCAGGATATAGAAATCATCTGGAATCTCTCCAAGATCATTCCCGCCCCCCTCTTCGATACCCAGGTCGCTGCCATGGTCTGCGGTTTCGGCGACCAGATTTCTTACGGGGACCTCGTGCAGACCGTCACCAAGGTCTCGCTCGATAAATCTTCGCGCTTCACCGATTGGTCCCGCCGCCCGCTTTCTCCCGCGCAGGTCGATTACGCCATCGCCGACGTCACTTATCTGCGGGATGTCTATCTGTTCATGCGCCGGAAGCTGGAGAAAAGCCAGCGCCTCTCCTGGCTGGCGGATGAAATGGCGCTTCTGAGCTCGCCGTCGACCTATGATCAACCGCCGGAGACAGCCTGGGAACGGTTGCGCAACAGGGTGCGCAAACCACGCGATCTCGGCGTGCTGATGGAGGTCGCGGCCTGGCGGGAGGCGGAAGCACAAGGACGCGATGTTCCCCGTTCGCGTGTGCTCAAGGATGATATTCTGGTCGAGCTCGCGCTTGCCGCCCCACGATCGGCCGATCATCTCGCCAATCTGCGTGCGTTTCCGCGCGGGATGGAACGCACCAAAGCCGGTACGGACATTCTGGCCGCGATTGAACGCGGTCTCGCGCGCGACCCGAAATCCTTGCCGAGGATTGAGCGCGACAGGCGGGCTGGAGGCAATGGCGCGACAGTAGAGCTTCTTAAGGTTCTCCTGCGCCAGGTCAGCGAGAGCCATGGTGTCGCAAGCAAGCTCATCGCGACCGTCGATGATCTCGAGGCGATCGCCGCCGATGACGCGGCCAATGTTCCGGCATTACGCGGCTGGCGGAGGGAGCTGTTCGGCGCGCGGGCGCTGGAACTGAAAGCCGGAAACCTCGCCCTGACAGTCGAAAAGGGCAAGGTCGTCCTTCTCGAATGGCAGGACGGCGAACCGCCACACACCACCGAATAGGCACAACCTGCCGAAACCCCTTGAAAAGCACGGATTGCTTGGACAGCATTCCGTGCTTTTTTAGCTCAATATCAGAATGCTGGGATCACAAGCTGCTGTGATCCTTCTTGTTCGGCGCAAACCATCGCCCTGCAGTCAGGGGGCGAAAAGGCGATGATCCAGGTTCATCGCCTTGCGATATCAATCGTCAAATTTATCCAGCTTGCGATGTTCGGCCTGAATTTTTCTGACCGTACCGGTAGCCGAGCGGAAAATGATCGTCTCGGTCCGAATGATGTTCTTTTCGAACCGGACTCCGCGCAGCAGGGCACCGTCCGTCACGCCCGTCGCGCAGACAATCGTATCGCCAGACGCCAGCTCGTTGAGCTTATATTTCCGGTTCGGATCGGCGATCCCCATCTTGTGTGCACGTTCGATCTTGGCTGGCGTGTCGAAGATCAGCCGTCCCTGCATCTGGCCGCCGACGCAGCGCAGCGCGCCCGCCGCGAGGACGCCTTCCGGCGCGCCGCCGATGCCGAGATAGAGATCGATCCCGGTTTGCTCCGGCTCGGTCGTATGGATGACGCCGACCACGTCACCATCGGTGATCAGACGGATGGCGACACCGACCTTGCGGCATTCGGCGATCAGATCCTTGTGCCGCTCGCGGTCCATGATCATTACCGAAATCTCGCTCGGCTTGACACCCTTCGCCTTGGCGAGAGCATGGATATTGTCGGTGGCGCTCGCGTCGAGGTCGACCACGCCTTCCGGATAGCCCGGACCGATCGCGATTTTCTGCATATAGACATCCGCCGCATTGAGCAGCGTGCCGGTCGGCGCCATGGACAGAACCGCGATCGAACCCGGCATGTCCTTGGCGCAAAGCGTCGTGCCTTCCAGCGGATCGACGGCAATATCGATCTTCGGTCCGCCCTTCAGGCCCACTTCCTCGCCGATATAAAGCATCGGCGCTTCATCGCGCTCACCTTCACCGATGACGATACGGCCATCGATAGGCAGGCGATTCAGCTCCTTGCGCATGGCGTCCACGGCGGCCTTGTCGGCGGCCTTCTCGTCGCCACGTCCGCGCAGGCGCGCGGCAGCCACCGCCGCCCGTTCCGTGACACGCGCGAATTCGAGCGAAAAAATGCGATCGCTGATGTCCGGGCTCTTGATGAGGAGATCAGGCATTAAGGGTCCTCGTGGGTAAAGCGAAAACGGGAAGCGGCGCGACCGCCTGCATCGGGGCGGCGACGGTGAACCCTTGTTCAGCTCTGTGGTTCAACCGTCATATAGAGAAACGCAAAATGAACCGGATTGGCGGGCGATTCTCTGATTGGATTGAGCGTATAGGCGGGAAAAATGGAAAATTCGAGAAGGATACGGCTGCCGAATGATCCATTCGAAGAATTATATTAGAGTATTTTCAGCTTAACAATAAAGTCTCGTCAGACATTCCCTGTTGGTTACAGGCGTTTTAGGGAATGCGTCGGGCTTGCGCTCTCGAAGAAAGGTGTTTGGAGCGCCCCGACATGAGGGATGATTCGCAGGCTGTCGAATGCGAGAAGGGCCTTTCATTCTCTCTCGATGCGGATCAGTTGCGGCTTGTCGGCGAGAAATCCATCCTTGATGACCGCCTCAAGCACCTCACGCACCGTTTGTTCATGGGTGGCATAGGTGACGAGAATAACCGGCACCGCACCACTTGGCTGCATGCCGGGCCGCTGGCGCTGTACGATGCTTTCCAGAGAAATCTCGCGTTCCGCCATGCGCTTGGCAATCGCTGCCACGGCGCCAGGCCGATCCTGTACGGAAAGGCGGATATAATAGCCGCCCTGATGCAGCCGCAGCGGCGGACGCGGCGGATTGGCGAGACTCGCCACAGGAAGGCCAAACGGCGCCGAACGGACACCCCGCGCAATATCGGCAATATCGGCGACAATAGCCGAAGCAGTCGCCTCCCCGCCGGCCCCAGGTCCCGCAAGAGTCAATTCGTGCACGGCATCGGCGTCGATCGTGACCGCGTTGGTCACACCCATGATCTGGGCAATGGCCGAGGTTTTGGGCACCATGCTCGGATGCACCCTTTGTTCGATTCCTTCCGCCGAACGCTGGGTGACGCCGAGCAGCTTGACCCGATAGCCAAGTTCTTCCGCCGCCCGCAGATCATCCAGGCTGATCGATTCGATCCCCTCGACACTGACACTCTCCGGGTCGATCGCCGTTCCAAAGGCAAGCGTCGCGAGAATCGCGAGCTTGTGGGCCGTGTCGAAACCGCCGATGTCGAAGGTGGGATCGGCCTCGGCATAGCCGAGCTTCTGCGCCTCGCTCAGACAGGTTTCAAAGGATAGCCCCTCCAGTTCCATCCGGCTGAGGATGTAATTGCAGGTGCCATTCAAAATGCCATAGACGCGCTCGATCGAATTGCCGGCAAGGCCTTCCCGCAGGGTTTTGACGATGGGGATGCCGCCAGCGACGGAAGCCTCGAAAGCAAGCGCGAGATTTTTCTCCTCGGCCAGAGCGGCGAGCCGCATGCCGTGGCGCGCCAACAAAGCCTTATTGGCCGTCACCACTGATTTGCTTGCTGCAAGTGCCTGTTCCACCGTGGCAAGCGCGGCGCCCTCGGCCCCACCGATCAATTCCACAAAAACATCGATCGAGTCGGAACGCGCGAGCTCCAGCGGATCATCGAACCAAGTGAAACGGGAAAGGTCGATACCCCTTTCCTTCGCCCTGGTGCGGGCGCTGACCGCAGTCACCACCAGCTCGCGGCCGGTTCGATTCGCCAGAGCCTCGGCCTGTCGGTCGAGAAGTTTTATCACGGAAGTGCCGACGGTCCCGAGACCCGCAATGCCGACACGCAGGGGTCGCTGCATGGGAGTATGATTCCGATACTCAATGACCCCGTGAAAGCGCCAGGCCTTCACGGTGGAGGGGGCTATTGGCGCAGAACCCCGCGCCGACAGGCTTGCGGTGGATCCGCGCCTGCCGCCAGCGCAAGACCGGCGGGCGACTTTTGCCCTATTTTCAAGCCATGATCAAGAAAACGCAACCTCCGGAACGGAATACCCATTGCCGCTGCGGAGAAACATTGCCGCCGCGCTCTCAAACAGGCACTTTCGCTCGGCGTGCACTGATTATCACCAGGATCAACGATACAAGGATCAAGAATGATGGACCCGAAATCGACCGCTCTCGTTCTGATCGAATTCCAGAATGATTTCACCTCGGAAGGCGGCAGCCTGCATGCGGGCGTAAAGACCGTGATGCAAGCCACCGGCATGCTGGAGAATACCATCCGCCTGGTCGAGGCGGCGCGCGCCTTGGGCGTGCAGGTGGCTTTCCTGCCGATCACCTTCACGGATGATTATCAAGAGCTCACCGCCACGCCCTATGGCATCTTGAAAGGCGTCGTCGATACGCGGTCCTTCCGCAAGGGAAGCTGGGGCGCGGAAATCGTCGATTGTCTGAAACCGCAGCCGCAGGATCTCCTCATCGAAGGCAAACGCGGACTGTGCGGCTTCGCCAGCACCAATCTCGACTTCATCCTGCGCAGCCGCGGCATCACCAATATCGCCCTCGCGGGGTTTCTGACCAATTGCTGTGTCGAAGCGACCGCCCGAACGGCTTATGAAAAAGGCTATCGCGTGGTGACATTGAAAGACTGCACGGCAACGCTCAGCCTCGAAGAGCAAAATTTCACCGTTGAGAAGAATTATCCGATGTTCTCGCTGCCAGCGAGCGCAGATGAATTTTTGAGCGAATTGCGCGCCGGCACGGCCGGAGAGCACCTTGCGAGCGCCGCCGCTTAAGCATTCCCGGCTGGCGAAGTCATTGCATTGCAACAGGTGTGCGTTCTTAATTGACAACGTCAACGACGCCGCAAGGCGGTTTCAAGGATTGAAAACATGCAGCTAGACCTCAAGGGAGATTGGACCGACGCCGATCTCGCCAAGCTGATTGCCTCCGTCAATGACGATCGCGACTGGCGGCTGGAAATCAGCGCCGACGGGATCGCCACCCTGCAGGACAAAACCGCCAATCCGACCGGCGCGGATTATGACGAGACATTGCACGGCTATTTCGAAACCTGGATGCAGGGAACGGATTTCGTCGGGCCGGGCGCCGCAGGCGACAAGGATCTCGTCGGAAAGCTGGCGAAAGCCCTGCGTGAGAATTATCCGACGTTAAAAAAGGATAAATTCATCTACGTCTCGCTCTGATCCCCGCTGCGATTTTCAGCATTTCCTCTCCTGACTGGCATGGATACTGCCTCAATCAGGATGGGGTTTTCATGGGCCAGCACGCTGGAAAATCAGGCAATTCGTCCCCGGCAAAGTTTCGGTCGAGTTCAGTCGATTCAACGACATCGAAATCGCCGGGGTCATATGAAGGGCAAACCAAGGACGCCGCTTGAATGAGGCGTTGGCGGTGTAGACTGGCTGGGTCCGATAGCGAGGAGTGGACTATGGCGGAGGATAAGCCGACACGTAAGATTGTGGCGGAGACGGATGTTCCCTACCCCGTCGAGCAAGTGTGGCGCGCGATCACCGATTCGGAATATATCGCTCTTTGGTTCATGAAGAACGACCTAAAACCCGAATTCGGACATAAATTCACCTTCCGCAGCCGGCCGATCGAGCGCTGGGACGGCGAATTTTCGTGCCAGGTTCTCGATGTGGAGGACAATCAAAAGATTTCCTACACCTGGAAGGGTGGCCACGAGGAACTCAAGGGCTTCGGTCATTTCATCGACACGATCGCCACCTGGACGCTGACGCCGAATGCCGATGGAACCACCCATGTCGTTTTCGAACATGATGGTTTCGACACTGCGGAAGAAGCCGACGGTTGTTTCGAAGCGATGAGCAAAGGTTCGGCCAGCATTTTGCGTACTTTGAACAAGATGATGCCAGACTTCGTCGAGGAATGGGCAACCGGCAGCTGATCTTGTTGCACCTTCAGTTTGGTTCCTGAGAAAAGAAAATGGCGGCCCTTTGGGCCGCCATTTTCTTGAGACGATCGGGACATCCCATGCATAACCGGCAGTCAATGACGACGTCATTGCTGCGGCCTGACACAATGAAAGAGACACGCAGCAATTCACTCCGCCACGAAGCCCGGCAAGGGACCGCTATTCTCAACCCAACCCCGCAACCCCATTCCCCCTTGGGTTCAATGAGGTTCGGATTATCAAACTCAGATCATTGATTGTCGGTCGCGTTACTAAAAGCTCATGACGTGGTTCAAACGTTCTGTCGCTGCCATCAGCCTTTTACGAATGTCATCGAGATCCTTGCCGGTCGCGGTAATCCCCAATTCCCGGTCCTGATAGGACTGGAACACGACGATATCCCCATCCGGCTCCTCCGCGGCATCGACCGCCGCGCAAACCTGCTCGGGATCACGCTGCCCGTCGGTACGGACGACAACCGCCATCGCCGATTCCTCATGCCAGCGAAACGGATTGAAGCGATAAAGCATCTCGTCATAGGACGAGACCAGGGCCGGCATCAGATCCCCCTTCATGCGCAGCATGATCACTTGCCATTCCGGATCGGAGAAATGGGTCTTGTAGTCCAGGAGCTTCGGGCCATCCTCGGTCAATTTGATATTGATCTGCAAATAGCCGCGAAATTGATGGCGCTCTTCCTTCATCTGCTGGACGGTAGGCAGAAGAAACAGATCGACGAGTTCGCTTTCGAGCTCCGGAGTCGCCCAAGGGGCCGGGGAAAGCACGCCCTGGATTTGCGGTACGTCCTCGCCGCTCCATTGCGGAGTCGTCGTGGTCAGCGGGAGGACGACATTGCCATCGGTAATACACCCATAGGTCATTTCCGGGCCGGTCAGAAATTCTTCGAGGATGACATAGGCATCATCTTCATCGGCGCCGACAAAACGGGCGTCGATTGCCTTTTCAGCCTCTTCCTTCATCTGGCAAATATTGACCTTTGCTCCATCGATCCTTCTGTCGCTTTTGATGACAACCGGCAGAGCGGTCTCCGCAAGAGCGGCCTTGGCCGAAGCTGCATCCTTATAAACCGCCCATTTCGCCGTGGGGATATTATTGCGTTTGCAGAATTCCTTTGCGTAAAGTTTCGACGCCTCGAGCTTGTAGCCGCCGAGATCCGGGCCGAAGGATGGATAACCGTTACGATTGAGCATGTCGACGAGGCCGATGCCGATCGCTGCAAGCGAATCGACGATCACGAATTCGACCTCGTTATCATCGCAATGGGTGAGGATCGTATCGCGCGCGGTCATGGAAATCGGGACACATTCCGCAAGATTGGCGACACCGGCTCCGCCTGGAGCGCAGGCAAGTTCATCAACCAGAGGAGATTCCACAAGCTTCCAGCACAGGGCATGTTCGCTCGCGCCATCTCCGATCACCAAAACACGCATCTAGTCCTCACAAAGGCCATCAACCGCCAGTCACCCGGTAAACAATACCGGCAGACACACGTTTGTACGTCACAAATACCAAGCCCTAAGAGCAACTCCCATGAGCTAATGCGATGAGCAAGTCTCATGAGATGCCCCGCCCGCTTGCGGAAACTTTCGCCAGCCGAAACCATTGCTGGTACTGCCGGAACGCATCCGAACTTCCCGATATGCCTTTGAAAAAGGCGGAAACTCTGAACCGCAGCCAGAGTGGACACGGGAGCGATCCTCACTCCGCCTCAAAGGTTGAGTAAAGGTTCGGATTGTGAGGGCGTTCATCGCGTCTCGATATAAAACATTCCCATCGCATCTGGCATCAATAATACTAGGCCCGTTCAAGAATAATTCCAGAAATGGACCGCTTTTTCGATTCAGCCCCAGATCGAAATGTTTTGCCCTGGGGACCGTTCCCAATGCCGCAGCCGGCCCCCACATGCTGGAAGCGCATCGAGAGCATGTTCGGATGTTTCCGAACGGCTCCGCCTGAAAAAGTCAGAGCATCAAGCCTGCTCAAGCCCTTGAATCGCGCGGGGCTGGATAAGTGGCAAAAATTCCATCCATGGACCAACGCATATTCGAGACGATTCTCACGAACGATCTTGGCAGTCTCTGAAATTTCCCGATGACCCGTTTCGCACAGATCAAAGCCGGTATTCCCCAAGCTTGGGAAGAATGACGATTACGTGACGAAAAAGCATAATTCGTTCCGATTTCGCCACGACGCCTGGCCGGAAATCAGTGAATCGCACAATTTCGCGCACGTTAATCATGTGTCAGTCAGCGACCGCATCATTGCATCGCCATCCGCCCATCCGAGAGCATCACATCCATCATGCTGGATGTCGGATTTGTCAGCTCCCTATTTGGATCGGGATGTCTTCGTTTTCCCTTGGGCCTCTTTTTTGGCCCGTCCTTGCGGCTTTCCTGCGGCATTCGACACGCTTGGTGTCTGTCTCACGCCCGCTCGCGCCCGGTTACGCGCTGCCGCACGGTCGAGGTCCGCTTCCAATGCCTTGAGCTCGTCGGCATTTTTGATTCGCGGACGCTTCGGCGATTTTGCATCGAGGGGAATGTATTCGAGGCTTTCGGGATCGGGCCGATGGTTTCGGACGAAGTCCTTGGCCTCCGGAACGTCAGGGTGCAGCTTGGTCTTCATCAGCGTGTCGAGAGGCGAATCGCCGACAGGATTCGCCGGTTCCGCTTTCGCGCCCATGCCCGCGACCGCCACCAACAGCACAGCCCCTAGCAAAGCGAACCTGGAAACACCCTGTTTCCACAGCTTACGCTGGAAACCGACACGCAAAAATCCCACCTCTGTCATTAGCTTGATAACCGCCGATGAGAATTGACCTTCGCCACCGATATAGGTCCAATGGATCCAATCGGAAAGGCCGCAACAACCCCTGGCAATATAAGGCGTGGGGCATCGTCAGGACAGCCAAGAAATCAGGACAACATTTATGGGCAGGAAAACTCGCCGTCGTTCCAGCGTTACCGCCCGGCAACGCAGGAAGAATCTGGAATTTCCACGCACGACATTGATCGGTGCCCGGTCCCTCTCGGCCGCCGCGACGCCTTATGGGGACCTTACGGGGCAGGCCGGACACGATGGCGGCGCCTCCTCTTCCAACCCGGCGCCGGCCCTTCTATCTCAGAGCTTGCCACCGCGAACCGACGGCAGCGAAACGCCGGCACAAAGCACAAAGGCTCCGGCGCCGAATGGGCCGACGGGGCCTGCCGCCAGCCCTTATCCCGGCTCGCTTTCCCTGCCTCTCTCGCTTCCCCTGGCGATTCCGACCAAATTCCCGCCGAACGTTTCGGTTGCGCTGCCAGGCCTCGAAGCCATGGCCCGGACTTGGGCTCAAAATGCCGCGCTGAAAACATTCGTCCAGCAAAGAGCCGCATCCTCCGATAAGGCCAATGGAGAGAAAGCCCCTGCCCCGGATTTCGACCGGCTATCGCGGAATCTCGCCAAACTCGCCGAACAGGGGAGTAAGGTTCTCTCCACCTATTTCAAACCGATGGAGCAGGAGGAGATTCGCAACGAAATCTCCAATGAGATCGGCAATGCCGTGCGCAGCCTCGGACGGATCGCCGAACATTGGCTGAAGGATCCCTCCCGCAGGCTCGAAGCGCAAACGAAGCTTCTGACCCCATTGCTCATGCTCTGGACGCAGACCCTGTTCCGTTTCGCCGGGGAAGCGAAAGATCCGATCATCCCGGTCAATCCGGCGGACAAGAGGTTCTCGGCTCCGGAATGGCGCGAGAGCCCCTTCTTCGACTTTCTGCGCCAGCTTCATGCAATCGTCTCGGAATGGCTGGACGATCTCATCGATCGCGCCGAGGGCGTCGATCAATTCGCCAAGGACAAGGCGAAATATTACATACGCCAGATCAACAGCGCTCTCGCGCCTTCGAACTTTCTCGCCACCAATCCGGAACTCTTGCGCGAGACGCTGGCGTCAAGCGGCGAGAATCTCCTGCGGGGTATCAATTTCTTCACGCAGGATCTCGAAGCCGGCAAAGGCAAGCTGAAGATCAGCCAGACCGATATGTCGAAATTCACGCTCGGCGTGAATATAGCGACGACACCCGGCAAAGTCGTTTACCGGAACGAGCTTATCGAACTGATCCAATATTCTCCCTCCACGGAGGAAGTCTACAAGCGCCCGCTGCTGATCATCCCGCCCTGGATCAATAAATTCTACATTCTCGATCTTAATTCGGAGAAAAGCTTCGTCCGCTGGGCGGTGTCGCAGGGCCTCACGGTCTTTATGGTCTCCTGGGTCAATCCGGACGAGCGGCACCGCAATTTGGGCTTTGAAGCCTATATGCACCGTGGAATTTTCGCGGCCCTCGATGCCATCAAGCAGGCCTGCGGAGAGGAGCATGTCGCGGCAATCGGCTATTGTATCGGCGGGACGCTGCTCTCCATGACGCTCGCCTATATGGCGGCAACAAACGACAATCGTATCGATAGCGCCGCCTTTTTCACGACACAGACCGATTTCAGCGAAGCCGGCGATCTGCGGCTTTTGGTCGATCCCGAGCAAATCCAGATGCTCGAACAGAAACTGGCGCTCAACGGCTATCTCGAAGCCGACAAGATGGCGCATGCCTTCAACAGCCTGCGCCCGACCGATCTCATCTGGTCCTATGTCATCAATAATTATCTGAAGGGTCAGGCCCCGAAACCTTTCGACCTTCTCGCCTGGAATTCGGATCCGACCCGAATGGGCGCCGCCAATTATCTGTTCTATCTGCGGGAGCTCTATCTCAACAATCGTTTGACCAAGGGCGAAATCGTATTCGACGGACATCCACTCAATCTCGCCCGCATTAAGATCCCGATCTATCACCTTTCCACACGCGAAGATCACATAGCCCCTGCCCGCTCGGTTTTCCTCGGCGCCAAATTTTTCGGCGGCGATATCCGTTTCGTCGTGGCGGGCTCTGGTCATATCGCCGGCGTGGTCAACCCGCCAGGCAAGCCGAAATATCAATATTGGACCGGGCCGCGTCCGGAAGGCAATTTCGACGCATGGTTCGCCAATGCGGAAGAACATCCCGGAAGCTGGTGGCCGGACTGGCTCGATTGGCTGCTTTCGCAAAATTCCGAAATGGTGGCGCCGCGCATTCCCGGCGAAGGAGGCCTGGCTGCGCTCGGGGACGCACCAGGGGAATATGTCAAGGTCCGCTCCTAAGGCAGATCTCTGTCCGCGGGGTTCCCGAAGTGGGAGCCCGCCAACGGCACTGAGGCTCATGGCTGGCGATTCTCCGAGCCATGGGCATAGTGGTTGATAGGCTGTTGCCGCGAGATATACCACTAGCTGTTTTTGCGGAAATTTTGCTATCAATCTGGTCGCCCGGACATTGAAGAGGCCAAAGAGCCTCGTGGGCGGCAGATGGGAGAGGGCCATGGCCCTCTGCAAGGGAGGATTGCATGAGAGGAACTGCGGCGAGACAGAGTTTCTCCGCGCCTGAAAAGGATGCCGATATCTTGGCATCCTGGGAACGCTTCATGAGCGGAGACGTCTCCGCAACTCCGGCATTGCGGGATCTGGTCGATCAATCCTGGCGGCGCTGCCAGAGCGCGGATATCGACCACCGGCGAGAGCAAGCCCCGCCGCCGATCCAGCACGATGCCCTGCATGCCTTGCGCGACGAATGCGCCGAACTCGTCGAGGCCAGCGTCCCCGTTATGGCCTCCGCGCGCGATTTTCTGTGCGAAACCTCAACCGTGATGGTGCTGACCAATGCGAAAGGCACCGTGCTTAGCCTGGAGGGCGACAGGTCGCTGCGTGGGGCAACGGAGAATGTTCACCTCATGCCGGGGGCCAATTGGAGCGAATTCACTTGCGGCACCAACGCGATTGGCACGGCGATCGAGATCGGCGAGCCAGTCCAGATTCATTCCAATGAACATTATTGCTCCGGGATCAAGCGTTGGTCCTGCTCCGCCAGCGTCATCAGAAATCCCTGCAACGGCACCATTCTCGGCGTGATCGACGTCTCCGGCCTCAGCCAATCCTATAGCCGCCATAGCCTTGCGCTCGTCGTGGCGACGGCTGGCCGTATCGAAGCTCGTATCGCGCAGATGGAGATGGATATTCGTTATCGTCTCCTCGAACATTGCATGGACCGCCTGTCATCGAGTTCGGCGGACGGCGTCATCGTCTTCGATCGCCATGGCCGCGCCATCAAAGCCAATGCCCGTGTTCCGGCGATGATACCGGACCTTAGCCTTTCTCACGCCTCGGCCGGTAACGATCTCTTCTCGCTGACGCTTGATTGGAAATGGGGCAAGGATCTCCCCGATCAGCTGCCGCCATGGCTCAAGCGGGAATGGCTCACACCGCTCAGTGCCGACGGCGAGCGTCTCGGTGCGATTTTAACGATACCCAGCCCGCATAAACCCTCGGCCTCGCGGTCTTCAGCGATACAACCAGCCACGGCATCGCATCTGCGTAAGGCCGAGAGCCCGATTTTACCCAAGCTCATCGGCACATCTCCGGCACTGCTGCAAGCCGCTGGCCGCGCCCGGCAGATTGCGCCAAGCCCTGTCCCTGTGCTCCTGCTGGGAGAAACAGGTGTTGGCAAAGAGGTCTTCGCGCATGGGCTGCACGAAGCTTCATCCGTCAAAAACGGACCCTTCGTGGCGCTCAATTGCGGTGGTCTTTCTCGTGATTTGCTAACCAGCGAATTGTTTGGCTACGCGGAAGGGTCCTTCACCGGTGCCCGCCGCGGCGGCATGATGGGAAAGATCGAGGCCGCCAATGGCGGCACGCTGTTTCTCGACGAGATCGGCGAACTGCCACTCGACCTGCAACCGCTTTTTCTGCGCGTTCTCGAAGAGCGGGAAGTCTGCCGCATCGGGGAAACACGGCCGAGAAAAGTCAATTTCCGGCTGGTCGCAGCGACCAATCGTGACCTCCGGATGGAGGCACAAGCCGGACGTTTCCGCCTGGATCTCTATTACCGGCTCTCGGTCGTCAGCATCTCAATTCCGGCCTTGCGTGACCGCGCCGAGGATATTCCGCTTCTCGTCGATCATTTCATGACGCTATTCACACATCATTATGGCCTGACGCCCCGTCGTCTCTCGAATGATGTCGTCGATCTTTTGCTTCGTCATGAATGGCCGGGAAATGTCCGGGAATTACGCAATGTCATCGAAGGAATGCTGCTCACGACCACGGGTGAGACACTGACGACAGCCGATCTGCCACCTGATTTTTTCGCCTTGTCTGTGTCCTCACCGCTCATGGCTGAACCGGCGGATACAGTCACAGCCCTTGTCTCTCCCTCGGGATTGACACCCATCGAGGCGGCGGAGCGCGAAGCGATTGTCCGTATGCTTCGTGAACATAAAGGCAATCTGGCCGCTGTCGCGCGCGAACTCGGAATTGCCAAAAGCACACTTTACGTGAAACTGAACCGTTTCCAGCTCAAGACGGTCGTAGAGGATATGCGGATTTCTGGAGCCTGATGGTTTCTTGAGTCTGAAGGTCTCATGCGAAGTCTCACTGATCCCAACCTGTCGGGATCAGTGAGATCCAGCAGGAAACAACTGCTGCACAATCACTGGACCAAATCACAATGCGTGATACTCATTGTGATCTTATACAAGTATGCCTGTCACCCTTAATATAGGCTCCCAGCCATTCCCATCATGCGGCGACGCTTTGCTTGAGAGCTGCATAAAACGCGCTTTCAAACTGGAGATAGGCGGTAAATGAAGCCGGATCGCCAAACGGCAGGATTTGTGTCGCCCAAAAACCGCCAAAACCGTTCTTGCGATCGATCCAGTAAAACAGATTCGCAAGGCCCGCCCACCCAAGGGCACCCGCGGGCCGCCCCGTCGGCGCTTCCTCGTCATTGATCATGAAACTGAAGGCCCAGGATTTCGACATGCCGGGAAAGAATTCGGCATCATTGGAAAGGGCCGGAATGACACCGGTGAAACCGCTGATCTTCTTGTCACCCAGATGATTCTTTTCAGCCATCTGCACGGTTTCGGGTTTCAATACACGGCCGAATTCACCAGCACCGTCATTGAGCCACATGCGGATGAAACGCATGTAATCCCCAACAGTACTATAGAGACCATGACCGCCCATATGGACTTCGGGCGGCGCCGGATGTTCGAAATCCGTCGGCGTCAGGCTCCCGTCGCTCCCACGCATATGCATACCGGCTAGCCTTTGACGCATCGCATCATTGAGTTCGAAACCGGAATCCTCCATGCCGAGCGGCTTGAAAATGCGCTCATCGAACACTTCCCCCAGCCGTTTGCCGGTGATGCCCTCGACGACCTGCCCGCACCAGTCGAGATTGGTGCCATATTCCCACTGATCGCCAGGATCAAAGAGCAGAGGCGTCATAAGGGCTGCCTTTGTTGCACTCACGACGCTCGGCTGATCCTTCTCCGTGGCAAGACGCTTATAGGTCTCGTTGAAGAAATCATAGCCGAAGCCGCCGGTATGAAGCAGCAGCATGCGCGTGGTGATGTCGCGCTTGGGAGCCCGCAGAACCGGCTCGCCCTTATCGTCGAACCCTTCGATCACCTGTAATTTGCCGATATCGGGAGCATATGTTTTTGCGGGCGCGTCGAGATCGAGCTTGCCATCTTCGACGAGCTGCAGGGCGGCGGTCGCCGTGATCGCCTTGGTCGTCGAGAAGATAGCGAAGACGCTATCCGTCGTCATATCGTCGGTTTGATCAAGCCGGCGCTTGCCGGCCGCACCTTCATAGATAGTGTGATGACGATCGGTCACCATCGCGACGACGCCAGGGACGCGTGGTTCCGCCGTCACGGCATGATCGAGAATAGCGTCAGCCGATGCCTTGAAATCCATGAGCATTTCTCCCTTTTCATATTTTGAAAGCCGCGCGGTCTTCGCCGCGCGGCATTTTATAACGGTCTACCTGATGATCGCATCAACACTATCATCAGCGTTTGTCGAAACCACTGTAAGCGTCTGCAGTCGCCTCATCGCATTTCTGCCGGTAGGCCCCAACGCCGCCGATGTAGGACAACAGCCGGCGTGGCTTGCCGCTGACGTTCGAACCCATATACCACGAATTCGTCTTTGTTACGAGCGTCTGATTGGCGATGGCATCATGATGCTCCACCCAGGCATCTTCCGCTTCTTTTGTCGTTTCTATGACATTAAGGTTATTATCGCGCAAATATTGGATGCAGTCGCTGATCCAGTCCACCTGCTGTTGCAGACAGGTCGTCATATTGCAGAGAGCAGCCGATGGCGCGAGCGGTGCTCCGGTCGTAAACAGGTTGGGATAACCATGCACCTGCAATCCCATATTGGTGCGGATATCGTTGCCCCAATCCTCCTTGAGAGAGCGTCCATCGCGGCCACGTATGTCGATGCGGGTCAGAGCACCCGTTCCAGCGTCAAAGCCAGTCGCCAGAATGATAACATCGAGTTCGTGGACGGTACCATCGGCCGTCTTGATCCCCTCGGGTGTGATGCATTCAATCGGATTGTTTTTGACGCTGACGAGTTCCACATTCGGCCGCAAATAAGCCTCAAGATAATTGGTTTCCAAGGGCACGCGATGCGTGCCGAAGCCGTAATCGGTCGGGATCAACAAGTCGCATAAGGCCGGATCCTTCAACCGCTCGCGCATTTTTCCACGCACGAATTCCGAGACGACTTCGTTGACGGCAGGATCGAAGAAGAGTTCGGAGAAGGATGCGAGCCAGAGTTTCAGCGAGCCATCGTTCCAAAGGGCCTCGAGGATCTCCTGGCGTTTTTCCGGCGTGAGATCTTTCCAGGAGTCCTCAACGAAATCATATTCGAACCCGCTGAACGTATGCGGCAAGGTCTTCTTGAGCTCATCAAACCGCGCCTTGTAGGCCGCAACATCATTATCATTATACTTCGGATTCTGCATCGCGATGACATATTGCGGGGTGCGGACAAACACTTTCAGATGCCCGACCTTGTCGGCAATCGTCTGGATGACCTGAATACCTGTCGCGCCGTTGCCGATGACCCCGACCCGCTTTCCGGAAAGATCGATATTGTCCTTCGGCCAGCGCGCCGTGTGGAAGATCTTTCCCTTGAAGGAATCCTGCCCCTGAAAGCTAGAAGTGAGCGGTGCCGAAAGCATGCCACAGCAGGCGATCAAAAATTGCGTATCGATCGTCAGGCCAGTGTCGGTTTCAAGGGTCCAGCGGCCCGTGTCGTCATTGTAATGCGCACTTTTGATGGTCGTGCTGAATTCGATATCTTTCCGCAGGTCGCAACGGTCGGCGACGTAATTCATCCAGCGCTCGATTTCCGGCTGGGCGGGAAAGCGCTCGCTCCAGCTCCAACCCTTGTAGATCTCCTCGGAGAAGAAATATTGATAGATATAGGCTTCGGAATCGAAGCGTGCGCCAGGATAACGGTTCCAGTACCAGGTTCCACCAACATTCGAGGCTGTATCGAACGCCTTGACCGTCAACCCCTGTTTACGCAGACGGTACAGTTGATAGAGACCCGCCACTCCCGCGCCGATGACAGCCGCATCAAGTTTCAAGATTGTGCTGGAACCTTTCGTTGGTTTTTCCATCACCGCCGATTCAACCATGTTTCCTCTCCTGGTCATGCGTTTATAGTTCGGCCCGGATTTCTGACCGATGGCGTATGTCCGTCCAATTTCGAACACCCGCCTTATCCACTAGCGCAGGGAGTATGCCAGGCGTCAGGACACCATCACATTTTTCACAAGATATTGTTTTTTATTGATTTATAGAAATACAACAAAAGCGGAGCTGCATACATCCGTCCGGATTCCGGATGGCCATCCGTCCATACAAGTCCGAACTTCGAACGGGTGAACGGGTTTATCGGCGAGGCTTAAGAGACGGCATCATCGTTTGGCATAATACGCGCCATGATGTGGGCGCTGGACTCCCTATGGAGACACAAACGGTTGTTGCCGGCGAGGAAGAAGTGACTGATAATTGGCTTTATCTAGGGCGTTCCAGATATATCCAGAAACGCTCCACTGACAAAAACTCAGCACATTTCATGGTCATTGAATCGCCTCGCGATTCAATGTTATCGAAAAAGGCTCTCGGCGTTAGGACGTCACTGCCGATTGTGCCAATGCAATCAGGTGAGCCGGTCATCATTCGCAGTCAAGCACCATGAGACCTGCTTGAGCATCGGCCTTTTCCTGGAATGCGGTCTGCAAATCTGACGTTCTTGGCGCCTGTAGAGATAAGTGCGCCAAGGTTTGGTTCCATGGCAGCACACGGGTTCCGTTGGTTCCCATATTTGGGAAACGCCCGTCGCGAGCCTCCACGCGTTTCCCCAAGATAAGTGGGCGATGGCGGCCACTCGCTTCAAGAACAGGATGCGGTTTCCCGCATCCAACAAAGGTGATTGCAAAGTCTCAGTTCGTTTCAGGAACAGAGCCCGAGCATCAATTCGGTATTCTGCAAGGCCGCTCCCGACGCACCCTTACCGAGATTGTCCAGGCGGGCGGCAAGCACCACCTGACGGCCTTCTTCCGGCCCGCAGACAAAAAGCTCGAGTTCATTGGTATCATTGAGCGCCTGGGGTTCCAGCCTCTCCGGGGCTTCCTCCATCCGCGTATGCACATGCCGGCTTCCCGCATAATGGGCCTGCAGCACAGCAGCCAGATCCTTCCTGCCCGGCTTTTGCGGCAGGGAATCGAGGAACAACGGAATGAAGACCAACATTCCCTGACGAAAATTGCCGACGGAAGGGGTGAAGATCGGACGATTCTGCAATTGCCCATAGGCCATGATTTCGGGCACATGTTTATGGCCGAGCCCAAGGGCATAGGCCTCGAATGCCGGCGCCGTGCCGGCCTCATAGGCGGCGATCATCGTCTTGCCCCCGCCTGAATATCCGGAAACCGCGTGGATGGAGACCGAAGCGGTAGAGGGCAAAAGCCCCGCCTCTGTCAGCGGCCGTAAAAGGGCAATCGCACCTGTCGCATAACAGCCGGGATTGCCGACGCGCGGAGCCTTTGCGATCGCCTCGGCCTGACCCTTAGTCAATTCGGGAAAACCATAGGTCCAGCCGGGCGCCGTGCGATGCGCCGTCGAGGCGTCGAGAAGGCGCGGCGCAGCATCGCCCAGGGCGCCGGCCAGAACGACTGCTTCCTTCGCGGCATCATCCGGCAGGCAAAGAATGACGAGATCCACACCCTTGTAGACGGTCTGTTTTGCCTCAGCGGTTTTGCGGTCCCCCGCAGGAAGGCTGACGAGCTCCACATCGGCACGCCCGGCAAGTCGCTCCTTGATGCCAAGGCCCGTGGTTCCCGCTTCCCCATCGATAAAGATTCGTGCCGGCATGAGATCAATCCTGAAATGAAAAAGGCGGCCCGTGAGCCGCCTTTGAGAGATTCCGGAAGACGCTGATCAGCGTTTCGAGAACTGGAAGCTGCGGCGAGCTTTCTTCTTGCCGTATTTCTTACGCTCGACTGTACGCGAATCGCGCGTGAGAAAACCTTCCTTCTTGAGTGCGGAACGGAGTTCCGGCTCATAATTGACCAAAGCCTTTGCAAGACCATGACGCACGGCACCGGCCTGTCCGGAGAGACCGCCGCCGGCCACAGTGATCATCAGGTCATATTGGTCGACGCGCTTGGCGACACCGAGCGGTTGCTGGAGTATCATGCGCAGAACCGGACGCGCGAAATAAACTTCGAGCGGGCGGCCATTGACAGTGACTTTGCCGGAACCGGGCTTGATCCAGACTCTGGCGACGGCATCCTTACGTTTACCGGTGGCATAGGCCCGGCCGAAAGCATCGAGCTTTTGCGAATAGACAGGCGCTTCTTCCGTCGGAACGGCGGTGGCGGCCTTCAGGTCCTGAAGCGAAGAAAGTGTCTCGGCCATGGTCAGACGGTCCTGGCATTCTTGGAATTGAGCTTGGCGATATCGAGGACTTCTGGCTGCTGCGCCTCGTGCGGATGGGTCGTGCCCTTATAGACCCGCAGATTACCGAGCTGCTTGCGGCCTAGCGGACCGCGCGGAAGCATGCGCTCCACCGCCTTTTCGACGACACGCTCGGGAAAACGTCCGTCGAGGATGAATTTCGCGGACCGCTCCTTGATACCACCCGGATAACCGGTGTGATAATGATAGACTTTCTGGTCGCGCTTGCGGCCCGTCAGCACCACCTTCTCGGCATTGATGACGATGATGTTGTCGCCATCATCCATATGCGGCGTGAAAGTCGGCTTATGCTTGCCGCGCAGCCTCAAGGCGACGATCGAAGCGAGCCGTCCGACCACAAGGCCCGTGGCATCGATCACGATCCATTTCTTCTCGATATCAGCCGCCTTGGCCGAATAAGTTTTTCCAAACATGAAAATATGCGTCCTGCCGGAAACCTGGAAATAGGTCCGCTCGCTGGCTCGATAGCCCAAGCGTTCCCTCATGCTGCTTCTATAAAAGCACCGCGATCAGGTCAAGCCGCCAATTCATAAACAATACAATAAAAATCAATAATTTAAGTAATACGGTATTATTTTACCGCATATTTATTGCCTTTTCCCTGTCATGTGGAGGTATCCTGCTCATTGCTGGCCGAAAAGGCACTAAAGGCCCTTGTGAGCGCCATCCTCCCCTTTGCAGCACCCTTCCATCCATGCCTCCATCGCAATCACGCTATAGCAACCCAAGCTTATCAATATGACATACATAGTATAGAATTAGAATTGTTATATAACATAGATCTTGCGCACCTTATTTTTTCATAATAAGCCACAGACATACATAAAATTAGACACAAAAATCAATAATAATTAGAATAAATAAAACAGATCAACTTTCGAGTACCCCCTAGTCAAACACTCCACATCATGCGGAAAATCATCTGGTTCGAAGATGAGAGGAAAGACCATGGCATCGCAAAAAAGCGTTTCTGCAAACGTCTCCGCGGAAAATCTCCTTCTTGTCCAATATCGCTACTGGATGACAGGACATGCCACACGCAAGGTTTGCTATTGGGATCGCGCCTGGGACATTCTGAGTCGCGCACTCAACCCGGAGCAAGCCAAAAGCCTCTTCACCGATCTTCACGTTTTTACACGGCTGGTCCGTGACCAGGCCGCGCGTGAACTCGCGTGGCATCCGCAACCCTGCAGATGCCCCTGCCATGATGAAAGTCTGATGCTTGCGCTGATTCGTGCTTCTCAGCACGGAGAGGAATTCATTGAAACTCTTGCTGCTTCCGAACTACTTGGAACGCATCGGGTCGACGAACTCGTTCGGGCAAGCCGATCGACAGCACGATGCCTGCAATCCTGCGGACTTACTCTCGGAAATGCTCAATCCGCGGCCGTGGAAACACCCTCGCCGCGGCAAACATTGCACTGAGTTTCGGACGCAGCCTTAACACAAGACGTCCATGAACAAGAGCGCACGGCTCTGAACAAGAGGGCTGAAAGACCAGCCTTTCCAATCGATGGAGAGCAACACTCTACGAAAATCATGGACAATTTCATTTCCGAACTCTATCGGTTGATTACCAATACGTCTCTGCGCGATCCTTCGCGAAGGTTTATCCTGGACAAGGATTGAAAGCCCTTGCCACGTGGTAAATCATGGCGAGACGTGCCGATTGGAGTTCGGATGCTCACAAAAAAAGGAAAATACGGTCTCAAGGCCATGGTGCATCTTGCTGGCCGTACACCGGGGGAAGCGACACTCGTCACCGATATTGCCGTCGCCAACGATATTCCAAAGAAATTTCTCGATACGATTCTCGGGGAGCTGCGCAATGCGGGTTTCGTGAATTCCCGCAAGGGCAAGGGAGGCGGTTATACGCTTGCCCGTCCAGCGCACGAGATCATGGTCGGTCACATCATACGCGTCCTGGATGGCCCCCTTGCACCGATCCAATGCGCGAGCCACTCTTCCTACCGCCGGTGCGATGATTGTATCGACGAGAAGCGATGCACAGTGCGGCTCCTCATGCTGGAGGCGCGCAATGCCCTGGCAACTGTGCTCGACAACCGGAGCCTTGCCGAAATGCGCGCCCTTGGCGAGATGGATGACGCGAATCTCATGTATTATATTTAAAAACAATCACCCTGATTGTCGGTGGAAGCGGAGGTAACGCCAATTGGCTCTCCGCACCCGACAAGCCGTCGAGTGGATCCAAGGTAAAACAATTACCGGAAAAGTGATTTTCGGCGTGAGTTTCTGCATACAGAAAAATTCCACGCTGGCGGAACGGCCGCAATGCGCCAGTTTGATTTGCGAGGCAAATAAACCCTTGAGCATCTGCAGGCTGATCGTCATCGTCTATTTTCTTGTCTGTATCGCCTCGCTTGCTCTCATTCCCCTGAATGCCGTTGGCGCATTCGGGATGGATCCAGACCCGCTTTCCGCTTTATTTGCCACCCTATTATCGATGCCATGGTCGATCCCAGCCCTCTCGTTACTGGGCGGGGACAATCTGCTCTCGAACCTGGTGATCACCGGATGCTGTATGGTCGCGAACCTGGCAGTCCTCGTCCTGGCGTGCCGCTACCTGAACCGTGCGGTAGGGTAAAGCAACCCGAAGGATGTTCCGCACGAGCCTCGATTGAAACCGAGCCTCTCCAAAAACATTCATCAATAATGTGAGCGCCTTCTGGAAGGGGATGGTCTGCGGCAATAACTCTGGACCATCGCGACTCCTTCAAGCCGCGATGACCGCATTTGACCGCAGCCCTAAACCTTGACCTGCAGAATGTTCTCAATCGCCGCCGTGACGTCGTCAATCTCGGCCATTCCATCAACAGTCTTGAGAACTTCCACACCGCGATAATAGGAGGATACCGGCGCGGTCTGAGCGCGATAGGTCTCTAGGCGGTTCTTGAATGTCTCTGGATTATCGTCCGCACGCACCGTCCCACCCGCGGCAATGGTTTCCTGCGCGCGTTTCTCGATCCGCGAGAGCAAGGCGTTTTCATCAACCACAAGCTCTATGACCGCATCAAGATCCATTTGCTTCTGGTGTAGCATCTCGGTCAAAGCTTCCGCCTGTTTCACGGTTCGCGGAAACCCGTCGAGGATGAAACCATTGTGTGCATCAGCCTCCTCGATGCGATCGGCAACGATTCCGACCACGATATCGTCAGAGACGAGACCGCCTGCATCCATGATCGCTTTGGCCTTCAGCCCGACGGGCGTTCCTGCCTTGACGGCAGCGCGCAGCATGTCGCCTGTCGCCAATTGCGGGATATTGTATTTTTCCCGAAGGCGTGCGGATTGCGTGCCTTTTCCGGCGCCGGGCGGCCCAAGAAGAATCAATCTCATCTACGTTTCCCCCGCAATTTCGATTTCTTGATCAAGCTCTCATACTGGTGAGCCTGAAGATGGCCGTGGATTTGCGCCACCGTATCCATGGTCACACTAACGACGATCAAAAGCGATGTTCCTCCGAAATAGAAGGGCAAGGCAGCATAAGAGATCAAAACTTCAGGCAGAAGACAGATCACTGCCAAATAAGCCGCTCCGAGCACCGTAATGCGCATGAGAATCGTGTCGATATATTGCGCTGTTCGTTCTCCAGGCCGAATGCCGGGAATGAACCCGCCATGCTTTTTTAGATTATCCGCTGTTTCAACCGGATTGAAAACGATCGCTGTATAAAAAAAGGCGAAGAAAATAATGAGCGCCACATAGGCCGCCATATAGAGCGGCCGCCCATGGCCCAGATAGGCCGAAATGGTCGCTATAATGCCCGTCCCGTTCTGATTTTGTGAAAAATTGGCGATCGTCGTCGGAAGAAGAAGGAGCGACGAAGCGAAGATCGGCGGAATCACACCCGAGGTGTTCAACTTCAGCGGCAGAAAGGACGTCTGTCCTTCATAGATACGATTGCCTTGCTGGCGCTTTGGATAGGTGATCAGAACCCGTCGTTGCGCTCTTTCCATGAAAACAATGAAGGCAATGACACTGATCGACATGACCAGCACGGCAATGATTACCCCAGTCGAAATCGCGCCCTGCCGGCCAAGTTCCAGCGTATTGACGATGGCCGAGGGGAAAGCGGCGACAATACCCGCAAAAATGATCAGCGATGAACCATTACCAATTCCACGGGACGTAATCTGCTCACCAAGCCACATCAGGAACAATGTGCCGCCCATCAAAGTCAGAACTGTCGTGATGCGGAAGAAGAATCCCGGATCAGTCACAACGCCAGCCTGACTTTCGAGCCCGACCGCAATGCCATAAGCCTGAAAGGCGGCGAGAACGACCGTCAAATAGCGCGTATATTGGTTCATCACCTTTCGGCCCGCCTCACCCTCTTTCTTGAGCGTTTCGAGCGAGGGGATGACCGAGGTAAGCAATTGGATGATAATCGAGGCCGAAATATAAGGCATAATGTTCAGAGCGAAGATCGCCATGCGCTGCACGGCACCGCCGGCGAACATGTTGAAGAGCTCCAGAACGCCTTGCCGGTTACCCGTGAAATTCGCTTCAAAAGCCGCAGGATCGATCCCCGGCAGCGGGATATAGGTCCCCAGCCGGTAGATGATCAACGCTCCCAGCGTGAACCAGATTCGTTGTTTTAGTTCGGTGGCTTTTGAAAAGGCCCCCCAATTGACGTTGGATGCAAGTTGTTCGGCCGCCGAGACCATCGATAGCTCCGCTTTTGCATGAAAGCGATCCTTCAGATTCGCGATCATACCGTGAACTGTTGTCCAGAGACGTCAAAGACCAGAGGCAAAATCTGGAAGCCTTCAGGGTGAATCGCTTCGCATTCACCTCCTCCAACTCCCCACATCTTTCACCAAATTGAGCCAATGCGAAACATTTTTGCTCGTAACGGAGCAAATAGGAAACATCGCATCAAACTCGCGAGCTCTTTCGACGGTTTCCCATCGCGCTCTGCCGAAAAACTAGAATATTTTCAAAGATTTCAAACCGCGCAGCGATTCTGTCCTAAGTGAAAATGTTCCAGAATGGGGCCTCGGGTTCCTCGACGCTTTTATAAAATGCCGCATTTTCCTATTTCAATGCGTGCGTGACAAACAAGAAAAGCCTGTGTGGTGTTCGTCTCACCACACAGGCCCTAGAAGATCATAAGGGTTTTGTCCACCCAACAGAATTGCCGCATTTGCCGCAGGTCTAACCGCCTCAGGCCTCAGCCACCGGCGCAGCATTCAGCAAAGTCACAGAGCCGCCTATCTGCTCAATCGCCGCAATCGCAGACTTGGACGCTGCAGCGACCTCGAAGACAAGCTTCGTCTTGAGCTCGCCATTGCCAAGAATTTTGACGCCATCACGGGGCTTGGAACAAAGACCAGCTTCGACCAGAACGTCGATCGTCACCGGAACCGACGCGTTGATCTTACCGGCTTCGACCGCAGTTTGAATGCGTCCGAGATTGACTTCGTTATAATCAGTCGAGAAAGGATTCCAGAAACCGCGTTTCGGAAGGCGCCGATGAATCGGCATCTGACCGCCTTCAAACCCTTTGATCGACACGCCGGTGCGGGCCTTTTGACCCTTCACACCGCGACCACCGGTCTTGCCTTTGCCGGAACCAATACCGCGCCCGACACGCATACGCGGCTTGGACGATCCCGGATTATCGGAAATATCGTTAAGCTTCATCGCCAAGCCCTCACTGCCCGTCAATGATACGGATCAGATGCGCCACTTTGGCGATCATTCCGCGAATAGCCGGGCTGTCCTCCAGCGAGGAACGGCGGCCGATTTTATTGAGTCCAAGACCGATAAGCGTCGCCCTTTGCGCCGCTGGCCGGCCAATGGGGCTCTTGATCTGCTCGATCGTGATGTTTTTTTCAGAAGTCGTCATGGCTTATGCTCCTCAGCCTTCAGCCAAGACTTCAGTGTCACCACCCTGACGTCGGCTCTGAATGACAGAGACCTTCAGGCTGCGACGCGCGGCGACTGACCGCGGGGAATCTTCGCGCTGCAAAGCGTCGAAGGTTGCACGGATCATGTTATAGGGGTTGGAAGAGCCCTGCGACTTGGCAACGACATCATGCATGCCGAGCGTTTCGAACACAGCGCGCATCGGACCACCAGCGATGATGCCCGTGCCCGCTGGTGCGGAACGCAGAACGACGCGGCCTGCTCCGTGGCGCCCGTTCACATCGTGATGCAGGGTCCGGCCTTCCCGCAGCGGCACGCGGATCAGCGCACGTTTCGCGGATTCGGTCGCCTTGCGAATGGCTTCCGGAACCTCGCGCGCCTTGCCATGCCCGTAGCCGACGCGGCCCTTTTGATCACCAACAACCACTAGCGCGGCGAAACCAAAGCGCCGGCCGCCTTTCACCACCTTCGCGACGCGATTGATATGAACCAGACGGTCCACAAATTCGCTATCGCGTTCCTCGCGGTCACGACGACCGCCTTCACCTTCACGCGCCATTTTTCTGTCCATTACTTACGCGGGGACCTCAGGGTCAGACCCGCTCGCTAGGATTAAGGGGAAAAGTGCCCAGGAAACTCTCCCAAGCACTGATTGTCCCCGCCGAAGGAGTGACATAGGTGCCATCCTCCGGATTTACGCCAATTGCAAGAGCATTACTGACGAATAGGTCTCGAAAAGAGCTTGAATTTCGATCATTACACGATGTGACAGGATCGACTGGTGCCGCTTTCCAAGGCGTTTTGTAAGACCAATCGCCGTCAGAAGTTCAGACCGCCTTCGCGCGCGCCTTCTGCGAGTGCCTTGACACGTCCATGGAACATATAAGACCCACGGTCAAACACGACGTCCTTGATCCCGGCTTCAACTGCGCGCTCAGCGAGCAACTTGCCGATCGTCTTCGCGGCTTCAACCGTCGCGCCCGTCTTGAGACTTTCGCGATTGGCTTTTTCTAAAGAAGACGCTGACACCAACGTCTTTCCTTCGCCATCATCGATGATCTGGCAATAAATCTGTTTCGACGAACGGAAGACGGAAAGCCGAGGCTTGCCGTAGGCGCGTGCGCGCAGCGAACGGCGTACCCGCGCCTTGCGGCGCTCCGTCGCCTGAATGTCCTTTGCCATCGTACCGGCCCTTCGATCTAAATCTTATTTCTTCTTGCCTTCCTTACGGAAGATGAATTCCCCAGCATATTTCACACCTTTGCCCTTATAGGGCTCCGGTGGCCGCAGGGAGCGAATTTCCGCAGCGATCTGTCCGACACGCTGCTTGTCGATTCCAGTAATCGAAACTTCGGTCGGCTTGGGCGCAACAATCGAAATTCCTTCCGGAATCGGAAAGTTGATATCGTGGCTGTAACCAAGCGACAGCTGAAGGTTCTTTCCGGCAACCGCAGCTTTGTAACCGACACCCGTGATCTCAAGCTTGCGCTCAAAACCCTTCGAGACACCAATCACCAGATTGTTGACGATCGACCGCGTCATACCCCAAGCGGCTCGCGCCTTTTTATCTTGCGAACGCGGGCTGACGGAGAGCTCTTGCTGTTCGAGTTTCACGGCGACATCGTCCGGCGCCGTAAAATGCAATTCACCCTTGCCGCCCTTGATCGAGATGGCCTGGCCCTCGACCTTGGCCGTCACACCAGCAGGAATGACGACCGGCTTTTTTCCGATACGAGACATTGATCTGGGCTCCTCAGCCGTCGGTCAGAAGACCTTGCACAAGACTTCGCCACCGACATTGGCTTCCCGCGCCGCATGATCGGCCATGACGCCCTTCGGGGTTGAAATGATCGAAATACCGAGCCCATTCGCCACACGCGGCATGGCGTTGACAGCTGCGTAAACGCGACGGCCTGGCTTCGATACGCGCTGAATTTCCCGAATGACCGGCAGGCCATCGAAATATTTCAGTTCAATTTCAAACTCCGTACGGCCATTGCCATATTCAGTCGTCGAATAACCCCGGATATAGCCTTCGGCCTGCAAAACATCGAGCACATGGGCCCGCAGTTTGGAGCCAGGCGTCTGCACCTTGCCCTTACGCCGCATCTGCGCGTTGCGAATGCGTGTGAGCATATCGCCCAACGGATCGTTCACTGCCATGATCCGCTCTCCTTACCAGCTCGACTTCACAAGGCCGGGGATCAGGCCCTGCGAGCCCAATTCACGAACCGCAATACGCGACATCTTCATTTTGCTGATGAAGGCGCGTGGACGCCCGCTGATCTCACAGCGGTTGCGCAGCCGTACGGCAGCCGAATTGCGCGGCAGTTCGGCAAGTTTGAGGCGCGCTTCAAAACGCTCCTCCATGCTCAGATTGTCGTCGTTCGCGATCGCTTTCAAGCGGGCGCGGCGGCCGGCATATTGCTTGACCATCTTCGCGCGATGCTTGTTCTTTTCGACCGAGCTTTTCTTCGCCATGTCCTACCTCTTGATTCCGCGTCTGAGTCTGTTGCTCACTGCCGGAATGGGAAGTTGAATGCGCGCAACAGCGCGCGTGCTTCATCGTCGGTTTTTGCCGTGGTACAGACAATAATGTCCATGCCAAGGATGCTTTCCGCCTTGTCGTAATCGATTTCCGGGAACACGATATGTTCCTTGATGCCCATAGCATAATTGCCACGGCCATCGAAGCTCTTCGGATTGAGGCCGCGGAAGTCACGCACGCGGGGCAGCGCGATCGTCACGAGACGGTCGAGGAATTCGTACATGCGGGTCTTGCGCAGGGTCACCTTCGCGCCAATCGGCATATTCTCGCGCACCTTGAAGGTCGCGATCGCCTTGCGGGCGCGCGTGATCACCGGCTTCTGACCGGCAATGAGCGAAAGATCGGCTGCCGCAAGCGTAACCCGCTTCGTGTCATTGACGGCGTCGC
Source organism: Beijerinckia mobilis (assembly GCF_000745425.1). Lineage (GTDB taxonomy): Bacteria > Pseudomonadota > Alphaproteobacteria > Rhizobiales > Beijerinckiaceae > Beijerinckia > Beijerinckia mobilis. Next base: position 7,639 of record NZ_JQJH01000019.1, on the reverse strand, counting down.
CAACACCCATATTGAGCACGATCTTCTCGATTGTCGGGATCTCGAAGGGGTTCTTATAACCAAACTGCTCAATAAGCTTCGGCTTGACCGTCTCTTCGTAATAGGCCTTCAGACGCGGCGTATAATCCTTCGGCGCCACGAGCGCTTCGGCACTGGCTGTCGCAATCGACGCTACATCTCTCGAGGAAATGGGACCGGCCGCTTTCTTGGGTGCCTTGGCGGTGGTTTTCGGTGCTGCTTTGACACCTTTGGCCGGAGCCTTGCCGCCCTTCTTGTTATCAGCCATCGATCACGTCTCCGGAATGCTTAGCGAACCGAACCTTGCGGCCATCTTCAAGTATCTTGAAGCCGACGCGGGTCTGCTTGCCGTCTTTGGGATCGGCAATTGCAAGATTCGACAGATGAATCGTCGCTTCCTTCGTATAGATGCCGGCTTCCTGCTTCTGGGTCTGACGCTGGTGGCGCTTGACGAGGTTGATGCCGCGCACGATCGCCCGCTCATCCTTGGGCAGAACCTGCAGCACTTCGCCGGACCGGCCTTTGTCGCGCCCGGACAGAACGACGACCTTGTCGCCTTTCTTGATTTTGGCGGCCATTACAGCACCTCCGGCGCAAGCGAGATGATCTTCATATGGTTTTTCGCGCGCAATTCACGCGGAACCGGCCCGAAAATACGGGTACCGATCGGCTCCGATTGATTGTTGATCAATACTGCAGCGTTGGTGTCGAAACGGATCACCGAACCATCTGCCCGCTTGATGTCCTTAGCGGTGCGAACGACGACCGCCTTCATGACGTCGCCCTTCTTCACGCGGCCGCGCGGAATCGCCTCTTTAACCGAGACAACGATAATGTCGCCAACGCCGGCATATTTGCGTTTGGAACCGCCGAGCACCTTGATGCACATCACACGACGCGCGCCGGAATTATCGGCGACGTCGAGATTTGTCTGCATCTGTATCATCTTGCTTGACCTTTCTATTCAGAACGGTTTCCGGCCTCCCGCATTGTGGAGGCCGGACTGCGCCTGAAGGAGACTTCCGTCTCCTTTATGATTGTTCTCAAGCCTTCGAGGCTACCTCAAGAACGATCCAACGTTTCAGTCGGGAGATCGGCTTCGTCTCCTCGATCGAAACAGTATCGCCCACCTTGTAGGTTCCTGCCTCGTCATGAGCATGATAATTCTTTGAACGCCGCACCGTCTTCTTCAAGAGCGGATGAGTGAACCGGCGTTCAACTTTCACAACGATGGTCTTATCCTGCTTGTCGCTCACCACGACGCCTTGGAGAATTCGCTTCGGCATATTTTCTTACATCCATTATCACATTGGCCGAGCCGCCCTCAGGCGCTGGCAGCTTGAATTATTTGGAGACGCGCTGCTGAGCGGCCATCGTCTTGATCCGAGCAATATCGCGCCGGATGACACGAACACGCGCCGTATTTTCGAGCTGGCCGGTGGCCTTCTGAAAGCGCAGGTTGAACTGCTCTTTCTTTAAATTGAGCAATTCCTGATCGAGCTGATCGCCAGTCATCACCCGAAGATCGGACAAACGTTGTTTGTTCTGCATGGGTGTGATCCCTTTACTCTGCAATGCGCTGAATGAAGCGCGTCTTGATCGGCAGCTTAGCCGCGGCAAGACGCAGGGCCTCACGCGCGAGATCGGCCGGCACGCCATCGAGCTCGAACATGATACGACCAGGCGCAACACGGCAGGCCCAATAATCGGGAGCGCCCTTACCTTTACCCATACGGACTTCGGTGGGCTTCGAAGATACCGGCACATCCGGGAAAATTCGAATCCAGACGCGGCCGGCACGCTTCATATGACGAGTCATCGCGCGGCGCGCCGCTTCGATCTGACGGGCTGTGATACGCTCAGGCTCCATTGCTTTCAAGCCGAACTCACCGAAATTCAGCTCGAACCCGCCCTTAGCGGCGCCATGAATGCGGCCTTTGAAAGCCTTCCGGAATTTGGTGCGTTTTGGTTGCAGCATAATGGAAACTTTCGCAATAACTCAGATAAGGGCCTCAGGCCGCGTCCCGTTCACGACGCCGGCGTTCACCGCCGCCACCACCACCAGCATGATCAAGCTCGGCCATCTTGCGGTCTTGGGCCATCGGATCATGTTCCATGATCTCGCCTTTGAAGATCCAGACCTTGATACCGCAGGTCCCGTAGGCCGTATGTGCCGTCGCGACGCCATAATCGACATCCGCGCGCAACGTATGCAGCGGCACCCGGCCTTCACGATACCATTCGAGACGGGCGATCTCAGCGCCGCCAAGACGGCCCGAACAATTGATACGAATGCCTTCAGCACCCAGTCGGATCGCTGACTGCACCGCGCGCTTCATTGCACGGCGGAAGGCAACACGCCTTTCCAGCTGCTGAGCGATCGAATCCGCCACCAAGGTCGCGTCGATTTCCGGCTTGCGGACTTCGACAATATTGATGACAACTTCTGAATCCGTCAGCTTCGAAACGAGTTTGCGGATCTTGTCGATATCCGCACCCTTCTTGCCGATGACGACGCCGGGCCGGGCCGAATGAATCGTGACGCGGCATTTTTTGTGCGGACGTTCGATGATGATCTTCGACACGGCCGCCTGCTTGAGATTCTTCAAGAGAACCTCGCGGATCTGCATGTCCTCATGCAGAAGCTTCGCATATTCGCCTTTATCGGCGAACCAGCGGGAATCCCACGTCCTGTTGATTCCGAGCCTCAGGCCGATCGGATTGACTTTCTGTCCCATCGTTTACTCCTCAGGCTCCAGCCGGCACGCCGGTGATCTCGCGCACGACGATCGTCAAATGCGCAAAGGGCTTCTCGATACGGCCAGAGCGACCGCGCGCACGGGGGCTGAACCGCTTCATGATCATCGCCTTGCCGACATAAGCTTCGGCAACGATCAGATCGTCCACATCTAGGCTGTGATTATTTTCCGCATTAGCGATCGCGCTTTCCAACGTCTTCTTCACGTCGAAGGCAATGCGCTTGCGAGAAAATTCGAGATCGGCAAGAGCCTTGTCGACCTTCTTGCCGCGAATGAGCTGGGCAACGAGGTTCAGCTTCTGCGGGCTGACACGCAGCATGCGCGCAACCGCCTTGGCCTCGTTATCAGGAAGCCGTCGTGGTGTTTTCTCTTTCGACATCGGCTTTCTTAGCCCCTTCTGGCTTTTTTATCCGCCGCATGTCCATGGAACGTGCGGGTCGGAGAAAATTCACCGAATTTATGGCCGATCATATCTTCAGTGACATTCACGGGCACATGCTTGTGGCCGTTATAGACACCGAACGTAAGACCGACGAATTGCGGCAGGATCGTCGAGCGACGGCTCCAAATCTTGATGACCTCCGCGCGGGTAGACGCACGCGCGGCTTCAGCCTTCTTGAGCAGATAACCGTCGACGAACGGACCCTTCCAGATCGAGCGCGCCATGGATCAACCCTTCTTCTTGCTTTTATGACGCGAGGTCACAATGAACTTGTCCGTGGATTTATTGGTGCGGGTCTTCTTACCCTTCGTCGGCTTGCCCCAAGGCGTCACCGGATGACGACCGCCAGAGGTGCGACCTTCACCACCACCGTGCGGATGGTCGACCGGGTTCATGGTGACACCACGATTATGTGGCCGCCGACCAAGCCAACGCGAACGACCTGCCTTGCCGATCGATGCGTTCATATGGTCCGGATTGGACACCGCTCCGACCGTCGCGAAACACTGTCCGTGGATCAAACGTTGTTCACCCGAATTCAGACGGATGATCACATAACCCTGATCGCGGCCGACAACCTGTGCATAGGTACCGGCAGCGCGGACCATCGCCGCGCCCTTGCCGATCTTCATCTCGACATTATGAACGATCGTGCCGACTGGCATGTTGGCGAGGGCCATGGCATTGCCAGGCTTAACGTCGACCTGCTGCCCCGAAATAACCTCATCCCCCACCGCGAGTTTCTGCGGCGCAATGATGTAGGACAATTCATCATCCGCATAACGGATCAGCGCGATGAAGGACGTACGGTTGGGGTCATATTCGATCCGCTCGACCTTCGCCGGAATATCGAGCTTACGCCGTTTGAAATCAACGATGCGATAGCTCTGCTTATGACCGCCGCCACGGAAACGCACCGTGACGCGACCATTATTGTTGCGCCCGCCGGAAGACGACTTGCCCTCGGTCAAGGTTTTGACCGGCTTGCCCTTATAGAGGTTGCTGCGATCGACGATAACGAGCTGTCGCAGGCTCGGCGTGATCGGCTTGAATGTCTTGAGTGCCATTGCCTAATCCCAGATCCGCGTCAAAGCCCGGTCGTCACGTCGATCTTGTGACCCTCGGCAAGGGTCACAACCGCCCGTTTGACATCCGATTGAACCCCACGGGTTCCTTTGAAAACTTTCTTCTTACCCTTGCGAAGCAGTGTATTGACAGCTTCGACCTTCACATCGAAGAGCCGTTCCACCGCTGCTTTGATTTCCACCTTCGTGGCTGTCTTCGCGACCTTGAACACGACCTTGTTTTCTTCGGACGCGATGGTCGCTTTTTCAGTAATGACTGGCGCAACGATCACATCATAATGACGCGCGTCTTGAGCGATTTTCGAAGCACTCATTTGAAGCGAGCCTCCAGGGCATTAAGGGCGGCCGTGGTGAGCACCAGCTTCTCCCGACGCACGATGTCATAGACATTGATGCCCTGCACTGGCAGCACATCGATTTGCGGAATGTTACGCGCTGCTAGAGCGAAATTCGCTTCCGGCGCTGCGCCATCGATAATCAGCGCATTGGTGAGGCCGATCTTCTCGAAATTGGACTTCAATGCCTTCGTCTTGGCTTCTGCCAGGCTGGCATTGTTCCAAATGATGATGCCGCCATCTTTCGCCTTAGCAGAAAGGGCATGTTTCAACGCCAGCGCCCGCACCTTCTTGGGAAGGTCATGCGCATGCGAACGGGCAACCGGACCGAAGGCCTTGCCGCCACCGCGAAACTGCGGCGCGCGCGCCGAACCGTGGCGAGCAGAACCTGTACCCTTCTGCTTGTACATTTTCTTGCCCGTGCGGTGAATGTCCGCGCGTCCAAGCGATTGATGCGTGCCGGCACGCCGTTTCGCCAATTGATACCGGATCATGCGCGCGATCAGATCAACCCGCGGCTCCAGCCCGAAAATGGCATCATCGAGATCGATCGATCCCGCGGCTTCGCCGTCAACGGAAGTAATATCGATTTTCACGGCTCAGCCCTCTACCGATTCTGTCGCCGGCGCGGCTTCACCATCATTGGCAAGACGGAACTTGCCCGGTAGCGGAGCCTCTTTCGGCAGATTCTTCTTCACGGCATCACGAACGAAAATCCAGCCGCCTGCCGTCCCCGGGACAGCACCTTCAACCAGAATCAATCCGCGTTCGACATCCGTCTGAACCACCCGCAGGTTGAGCGTCGTCACTCGTTCGGTGCCAAGATGTCCAGCCATCTTCTTGTTTTTGAAGGTTTTACCAGGATCCTGACGACCACCGGTCGAACCATGCGAACGATGCGAGATTGACACACCGTGCGTGGCGCGCAGACCGCCGAAGTTCCACCGTTTCATCGCACCGGCGAAACCTTTACCGGTGCTCGTCCCGGTGACGTCGACGAATTGCCCGACGACGAAATGATCAGCTGTAATTTCAGCCCCGATCGGCAGCAATGTCGTATCATCGACACGAAACTCTGCAAGTTTCATCTTCGGCTCGACCTTGGCCACGGCAAAGCGGCTCCGTTCGGCTTTCGAAACGTTCTTCACCTTGGCGCGTCCGGCACCCAATTGCAGGGCTACATAGCCATTCTGTTCCTTGGTCCGATGACCAACGACCTGACAATTGTCGAGCTTGAGCACGGTGACGGGTATATGCTCACCTGCGTCGGTGAAGACGCGGGTCATGCCGAGCTTTTGTGCGATGACACCTGACCGCATAGTTTCATCCTTCAGGGCGCGCATACCAGGGTCGCAGTCCGCCCGATTCATCCTCGAATTCAGCAAAGACTAGAGCTTGATTTCCACATCCACGCCGGCGGCGAGATCGAGTTTCATCAAAGCATCAACAGTCTGTGGCGTCGGATCAACGATATCGAGCACCCTTTTATGGGTCCTGATTTCGAACTGCTCACGCGACTTCTTGTCGACATGAGGCGACCGGTTCACGGTGAATTTCTCGATCTTCGTCGGCAAGGGGATCGGTCCACGCACCTGCGCGCCCGTCCGTTTCGCCGTCGAAACGATCTCTTTCGTCGAGGTATCAAGGATTCGATGGTCGAACGCCTTGAGACGGATGCGGATATTCTGGCCGTTCATTGTAATTCTATGTCCTTGTCGACCGTTTTGATCCCTGGCTCACCACCTATGGCCCAGCCGGTTTCAAATCTTTCCTTCAGCCTATGCTCCAGAAGACCGTCGAGCAAAACTGAAGACCTTTCCGTCGTCAACGCCCGCCGACAACGGCTTGAGGTACGGCCGGGCCCCTGCCCGGCCGGTCCATTTTTGATATTTATTCCGTGATGGAAGCGACGACGCCGGCGCCGACGGTACGACCACCTTCGCGGATAGCGAAGCGCAGCTTTTCTTCCATAGCGATCGGAACGATCAGTTCCACGTCCATCGTCACATTATCGCCCGGCATCACCATTTCCGTGCCTTCCGGCAGCGTCACCACACCCGTCACATCGGTCGTGCGGAAGTAGAATTGCGGACGGTAATTGGTGAAGAACGGCGTATGACGGCCACCTTCATCCTTGGTCAGAATATAGGCTTCCGCCTTGAACTTCGTATGCGGCTTCACCGAGCCGGGCTTGCACAGGACCTGGCCACGCTCAACATCCTCGCGCTTGGTACCGCGCAGCAGCGCGCCGATATTGTCGCCCGCCTGGCCCTGATCGAGCAGCTTGCGGAACATTTCGACGCCCGTCACCGTCGTCTTCACCGTCGGCTTCAGGCCAACGATTTCGATTTCCTCGCCGACCTTGATGATGCCGCGCTCGACGCGGCCCGTCACCACCGTACCGCGGCCGGAGATCGAGAACACGTCTTCAACCGGCATCAGGAACGGCAGATCGACCGGACGTTCCGGCTGCGGAATGTAATCATCCACCGTCTGCATCAGCGCCAGAACCGCGTCATGGCCGATTTCCGGATTGCGGTTTTCGAGCGCACACAGAGCCGAGCCCTTGGTGATCGGAATGTCGTCGCCGGGGAAGTCGTATTTCGACAGAAGCTCGCGCACTTCCAGTTCGACGAGTTCCAGAAGCTCGGCATCGTCGACCATGTCGACCTTGTTCAGGAACACCACCAGAGCCGGAACGCCGACCTGGCGCGCCAGAAGGATGTGTTCGCGCGTCTGCGGCATCGGGCCATCGGCCGCCGAAACCACCAGGATCGCGCCGTCCATCTGCGCCGCGCCGGTGATCATGTTCTTCACATAGTCCGCGTGGCCGGGGCAGTCGACATGCGCGTAGTGGCGCTTCGGCGTCTCATATTCAACATGCGCCGTCGAAATCGTGATGCCGCGCGCCTTCTCCTCCGGCGCCTTGTCGATCTGGTCATAGGCCGTGAACGTCGCGCCGCCCGCTTCCGCAAGAACCTTGGTGATCGCCGCCGTCAA
>NZ_JQJH01000018.1 GCF_000745425.1 Beijerinckia mobilis | reverse complement strand
TTCATTTCCTCGAGATCCAATTCTCTCTCCAATGTATGCAGGGTTTCATCCCTGATCGCGCCTTCGCTGTGCAGCCGTAACAGTTCCGTGCGGCCATCCTTATTGGCTTGCAGCACGGCCTGAAAATGCGCGCGGCGGTGCGGGGACAATTGCTGCTGTTCTTTCGCGTAACGGCCGGCGATCTGCGCTCGATAGGCATATTGCTCGGCCAGGCGGGGGTGGCGGTGGGTGCCGTCGGGCTGCAGCGACAGGCGCTGGATGGTGCCGTTTTGCATCGCCGCGATCTGGGCCCGGGCTTCCGCTTCGCTCAGCGTTTTTGCCAGCGGTAACGATTGCGCGTTGAGGCCGAGGCGGCGGATGAGCGGGGCAAGCGTCGAGCCCTGGAACAGGACTGTCACCAATATGGCGCCGAAGGCGGTGACGAGAATGAAATCGCGGCCGGGGAAATTCTCGGGCAGAGCAAGCGCCACCGCCAGCGTGACGACGCCGCGCATCCCGGCCCAGCTCAGGACCAGCGGCACGGCGAGCGGCGGCTCGGGCTCGCGCCGGCGCATCGGCAGCAGCCGCCGCGCAAGCCAGGTGGCCGGAAAGATCCATAAAAAGCGGCTGATGATGAGAGCGAGAAGGATCACGGCCATGGCCGGGAACCAGGCGTAGACGCCGTCGCCCTGATGCGCGAGACGTTCGAGCACGCCTTTCAGCGACAGGCCGATCAGAATGAAGACGATCGATTCCAGGAGAAAGATCACCACATCCCAGCAGGCGCGCGCCTTGAGCCGTGTCGCCGCATCCATCTCCACATGGGCTTTTCCGCCAAGCAGCAAGCCGCAGGAGACCGCCGCCAGAACACCCGAGACATGCAGATATTCACCAGCGATATAGACGCCCCAGGCGGTGAGGAAGGTGGCGACGATGATGAGAATTTCATCGTGAAGCTGGCGCATCACCATGAGCGCGAGCCAGCCGAGGATGAGGCCCGCCGCGACACCGCCGAAGGCCAGCAGCAGGAACTGGCCGACCGCCTGGCCGGCGCTGAAATGTCCGGTCATCGCGGCGGCGACAGCGAAATGATAGAGCACCAGAGCCGAGGCGTCGTTGACGAGGCTTTCTCCCTCCAGAAGCATGGACACACGGGGCGGCAGCGGGAGGCGTTGCAGAACTGCCTTGGCTGCCACCGCATCGGGCGGCGAAACGATGGCGCCGAGCGTGAAACAGGCGGCGAGCGACAGTGTTGGCACGGCCCAATGGGCGACGAGGCCGATCACGAAGGTGGTGAAGGCCACTGCGCCCACGGCAAGATTGAGGATGATGCCAAGATCGGCGCGGAACTCCCGCCAGGGGGTGAAATACGCGCTTGATTGCAGGAGCGGCGGCAGGAACAGCAGCAGGACCAGGTCGGGGTCGAGCTCAAAGACCGGTGCGCCGGGCACCAGCGCCAGCAGGCTGCCGCCGATGATGAAGGTCGCTGCCTGCGGCAGGCGCAGGTGCTGCGCGAGCCGCGAGAGCAGCAGCACCGCGACCATGAGCATAAGGATGAATTGAAAATGATAGACGAGTACGTGCGAAGCGTCGTGCATCCTCATGCCCCTGCGCCGGCAAAGGAAAGCGCGCCGGGACCCGGCGCGCCCAAAGTGTGGCAATGATCAGGCTGAGCCACGTTCCGTGGCAGCCTGATCAGCCCTTTTTGGCCTTGGCCTTTTCGATGCCTTCGAGCACGATCTTCTTGGCTTCGTCGACATCGCCCCAGCGCACGATCTTGACCCATTTATTGGGTTCGAGGTCCTTGTAATGCGTGAAGAAATGTTCGATCTGCTTGATCGTGATTTCCGGCAGGTCGGTGTAATTCTTGACATGCTCATAGCGTTTCGTCAGCTTGCTCGCCGGCACGGCGATGAGCTTTTCGTCGCCGCCGGCTTCATCCTCCATGAAGAGGACGCCGACGATGCGGCAGTTCATGACGGCGCCGGGGATGATGGCGCGTGTATTGGCGACGATGACATCGCAGGGATCGCCATCATCAGAGAGCGTATGCGGGATGAAGCCGTAATTGCCGGGATAGCGCATCGCCGTATAAAGAAAACGGTCGACGAACAAGGCGCCGGAATCCTTATCGAGCTCGTATTTGATCGGCTCGCCTCCGATCGGAACCTCGATGACGACATTGACTTCATCTGGGGGATTTTTGCCGATCGCAATTGCGTCGAGGCGCATGAATGATCTCCGGAGGATGGATCGACGCCTTTGCGGCGCGCGAAGGCCGCAAGAGCGCCTGGCGGGAAGGAGCCCGGACCGATGCGAAGGGTCCGGACGTGAACTGGAATGGCTCGTACCAAGTCTTATTGATCCCAATATGTCAGGATCAATGAGGACCGGCGGAAAGCTGCCGCCCCGCAGGCGCGGGGTACAAAGTCTCAATGAGTCATGTTTATTAAGACTTTGTATAGATACCATCCGGCCACGTTGGCCGGCTGCATCGTGCATACGACGATTCCAGAACGGCTTTTCTATAGCATGCCAGTAAAAAGTGGCATCTCTTTTTCGGACGATGGAAGTATTTACCGGACGCTCAGGAAAAAGCGGAGACACCCGAGCTCTTCGCTTGAGAGCTCGATCTGAGATCTGGGTTTGCGTGCTGGACGTATTTTACCGTGGCAGCGGCTGATTCTCAAAAGCGAAGGCGACCCGGGCACGGGTTTCCCCACCGAAACGTTCATTGGCCTGCCGTACGACAATACCGCCCTGTGCCTCGTAAAACCGCATGCCGCGCTCGTTCTCGGCGAGGGCCCAGACCAGGAAATTGGCGTAACCATGCGCGCTGAGATCCTGCGCCGCGATTTGGAACAATCTCTTACCGAAGCCGGCCCCCTGATATTCAGGCGCTATATAAAGCTCGAAAATTTCGCCGCCGTAGCGCATCGAGGGCACGCGGTTGCGGCCATAACAGGCATAGCCGCAGATGGCGTCGTTCCATTCGATCAGCAAAAGGCGCGAGCCGCGTACGATCGCCTGATGCCACCATGCCGGGCCCCGACGGGCAATCATGCGTTCAAGCTCGCGGCCAGGGATGATGCCGCGATAAGCGTCACGCCAGGCAGAATCGTGGACGGCGGCTATGCTTGCCGCATCCTTCTCCCGCGCCGCGCGAATGGTGATGACATCTTCGATCATGCAATGATGTTAAGACGCCTTGGCCCTGTCCCGCAAGAATTTGTTCGCGCCGTCTGCTGCCTGGAAAATGGGCATCCGAGGCATCACACCAAGTCTCAATGAGGATGACTTACGGAGACTTGGCTCTCGTGACGATGGGGCGGTGGTTTCCCGTCAGATCTCTTTCATTCATCAGGTTGGGATGAAAGAGCCATGGCATCAGGACAGGCGGCGCAGGGACTCGAGGCTGATGTTCCGGAACAGGGCTCTTTGGCCGCTTGGTGCTTCCTCATCCGGGATGGCATCGATCTCCGTGGCGACGGGGCGAGTCAGCCGTTGTGGACTCTTCAACAGCAGGAGAAAGGCGATGATGTCGGTGCCCAGCAGGCTCGCCCACCAGATCTGCACCGTCGCGAAGCCGAGGAAGGTGATCAGCAGCACCGCAACGATGCCTCCGAGAAGCGCCGGCGACATGCTGGCGGAAAGGCGCCCGGCGCCAAGCAGGGTGAAGGCGGTGAGCAGGCTGAAAGCGAGAGCACCGAGGAGGCCGAGGTCGTACCAGAGGAGAAACAGAAGGCTTTTCGGTGCCCCTGCCGGTAGATAGCCGAGCGCCATCGCGCGGTTCGCCACTTCCACGCCATGGCCCGTGATCAGGCGGGCCAAACCGTCGTGATCGAGGATCTGCGCCCAGACGGCAAAGGAGCTTTGTGGCGCGAGGGGCAATTGCGCGATCTGGTGCAGCAGGCGGATCAACAAAGGGATTGCCGGGGCGAACAGGATCAGCGGAACGAAGAGGCAGGCGAGCACGCGCGAGACTTTCACCGGCGAAGACATGGCGATGGCGAAAGTGAAGGCACCCGCACCGAGTGCCGCCAAAGTGATCTGAGCATGGCCGGCAATGGTGACCGCCGCTACGCCAAGCGTGAGCACAGTCGCGCTGATCCAGCGCTCCCGAAGAGCGAGTGCACCGAGTGCCGGCCAGATCAGCACGATGAGTGTCAGGACTGTCCGCTCAAAGAGGGAATCATCGAAGACCGCGGCTGTGAGGAAGGCGTCCGACCCGACGAAAAGCATGGCGCCGACGCCGATGACGGTAAGGCCGAGACCCGTAGGGAGCAGGAAGAGATGCAGCGGCTTGGTGCGGGCTGGAAGAACGACCCCGACGAGGATCACCAAAGCCAGAGTGCCAAGACCCTTGAGGAGATGTTCCGAGGCCTCGGCGAGGAAGGGCGTCCATAAAAGCGAGAGGCAGGTCCAGGCGACGAGAAACAGACCGATGATGGTGGTGCGGGACAAAAGCGCGCCACGCAGATAATGCGTGTGATGTTCTGCGGATTCGAGAACGGAGCCAATAAAGACGAGAACCGAGCCGATGGGCAGCAGCAGGTAGATCGCCGTCTTGGTGAAAAGTCCGGCAAGCGGCAGGCCGAGCATGAGAATGGCGAGGCCAAGCAGCGTCAGAAGATTGGCGGCTTCGGTCGCGGGGTTCTCTTGCGATCGGGGGGCTGCGGACATGCTAAGGATCGGTACCGGAGACGGATAGGGATCTTAATAATAATGCAGCGCCACCGCCTGGACTGTGAGGGATATGTCACAGGTCGACAAAATGATGCCGGCAAATTGATGAAACCTCAAAGTACGCTGCGGACAAGCTTCCGCTCGGCCACCTCTATGGCCTCCGGCGTGCCGACATGCAGCCAGATGCCATCCAACCGGACGCCGAAGAGCCGATCCTTGGCCGCCGCCTCGAAGAAATAGGGGGAAAGCGGAAAGACGTCGCGGGGTTCATGCATGAACAATTCGGGTTTGACGATCCCGACGCCGGCATAGACGAAAGGCGCGACGAAGCGCTCCTCGCGTTTCTTGAGACGTCCATCAGGCTGGAAGGTGAAATCGCCGGGCCAGTCAATTCCTTCGCTTGATGTCGTCGCGGCGATCAAAAGGAGAATATCCATCCGCTCCGGATCCCAGGCCCTGGCGAGACGCTCGATGTTGGAATGGGGTCCCTCGATCCAGAAAGCATCCGTGTTGCAGATGAAGAACGGGTCTTTGCCGAGGAAGGGCAGGGCACGTTTGATGCCGCCGCCTTGATCGAGCAGCAGATCACTTTCATCCGAGATGATGATGTGTGGCTCTGTTCGGGTCGCGAGATGATCCTTAATCTGTTGCGCAAGATAATGCACATTGACGACGGCCTGCGGGAGGCCGATTGCGGCGAAACGATCGAGCATGTGATCGATCAGAGGCTTGCCGCCCACTTTGATCAAAGGTTTCGGTGTCGTTTCGGTCAGGGGGCGCATGCGTGCGCCAAGACCTGCGGCAAAGACCATCGCCGTGTGCGGGCAGGCATGAGAGCCGGCAGGGAGCGCGGCTGACGCCGCCTTTGGGATCGAGTTCATATCGGAGGGCATGACTGTCTTCGGTTATCCGTCGAACATGCTGAAACCTTCGCCAGGGGCAGGCCGAGGGGGAGGTCATGTGGAGGCCAAGCGCAAGCCTAGGGCAAGGGTTGAGAATGGGCTGCGTCGCGAACATTCGGCCGGCCTTCCTGCAGGAAGACCTGTCAGCGTCCGGCGACGAGCGGGTTCAACATTGCGGGCATATAGGTTTCATACCAAAGCTTGATGTCGGCGAGCGCTGGATGAGCGAGCCCCTTCAAGAGATAAGTATGCACCCGCGGCAGGTGGGTGAGATAGGCGGGCTTGTGGTCGCGCCGGTCGAGCCGGGCGAAAATACCGAGAATTTTCGTTGCCCGCTGGGCGCCGAGGAGGGCATAGGCGCGGGCGAAGGAGGAAATATCGAAAGCCGCATCGCGCTCACGCCGGAACCGCAGATAATGGCCGAGCAGTTTGATCTCCACATCGTCGGGGACCGTCACGCGCGCGTCCTGCAGCAGTGAGGCGAGATCATAGGCGGGGTGTCCGAGGACGCAATCCTGAAAATCGAGCATGCCGACGCGGCCGATGCCCTCGCGCTCGGGAAGCCAGAGAATGTTCGGCGAATGATAATCGCGCAAAGTCCAGGTGAGATTGGCCATTGCGGAAGGACGCGCCGAGACTTCCTGAAGAGCATGACGCCAGAGGTTGACGAAACTCGCCTTGGCGCCCGAGGCGAGGTGGACCCCGGCGATGAATGGCGCATACCAGTCGACGAAGAGTTCGATCTCTATGGCAAGCGCATCGATATCGTAGAGAGGAATGGGGTAGGGGATCTCGCCGCCCTTGCCGTCGGGCGCGCTGAGCGTGTCGGGCAGGGGCGTGACGTGCAGGGCGGCGAGCGCCGTCGCTGCCCAGGCATAACGCTCCTGGATGATCTCGCGGCCCTCGACGATTAATTCGCCGCCGAGATCTTCGATGACGGCAAGGCCGGCATTGGGATCTGTTGCGAAAATGGCCGGTGCCGAAAAGCCATGCGCGCGCAACCCTTCGCTGAGAGCCAGGAAAGGATGAATGGTCTCGGCGAGCTTGGCGATGGTCGAATAGGATTTGCCGTAGCGGATCGGCGGACCGTCGGGCCTTGGCGGCGAGATCATCAGAAGGGCACGATCACCATTCGGTTTGATGAGACGTTCGTAGAGCCGATTCGAGGCATCGCCAGTCAGGAAGTGCCGTTCCGCCGATTGCCAGCCGGAGCGTTCCAGCAATGTTTTCAATGCGCGGGCGTTGGCGAGCCGCTCGGCCATGGCGCCGAAGCCAGTGAGCGTTGCGGCGCGATAGGTCGGCGGCTGCGAAGGATCGAGCCTGAAGGCGATGTCGAGGCGGTCGCTGGAAAGGATTTCACGCGCATGGTCCGGCCATTCGACAAGGACGATTGCGCCCTCTCCGGCTTCATCCCAGCCGAGATCAGCGAGTTCTTCCGGCCGATTGATGCGGTAAAGATCAGCATGGACGATCGGACAGCGTTCGCCGTCATAAAGCTGGAGCAGGGTGAACGTCGGGCTCGGCACCTCAAGCGTCGGATCGCCCGTGAGGACGCGGATCAGGGCGCGTGCGAAACTGGTCTTGCCGCTGCCGAGATCACCGGACAGGGTGACGAGGTCACCAGGGCCAAGAAGCGGCGCAATATCGGCCGCGAGAGCGGCGGTCGCGGCCTCCCCGGCAAGGTCTCTCTGCCAGATGCTCGTCTCCAAATTCATCCGCCCCGTGTCGGAGGCCAGCTCGCTCATGCCATTCCACTCGTGCCGTCGGAAATCATCATCAGGAATTGCAGAGCAATTCCCTCGAATATTTGCAATACCTTTACATCGCTAAGTGAATCTAACGGAAACGAAAATGCCCCGTTTTTTGAGGGGAGCGTTTCTGGATATATCCGGAACGCTCTAATGGCGCGTTGCCTCCTCGGCGCTTCCGGCTCCGGTCCCATGCAGGGCTTGTGACGCTGTCCCGTCATCCGGCCGGCCATCTGATCGATCGTGGGCCGGAAAAATACAGGTCATGGTGGTGCCTTTGCCAGGAGCGGTTTCGACCAGGACCTTACCGCCGTGCAATTCCACGAAGGAACGCACGATCGAAAGGCCAAGACCGACGCCGCGATGGTTCGAGCCGCCAGTATGCGTCTTGAAACGGTCGAAAACATGTTCGACGACATCGTCCGGAATTCCGCAGCCCTGATCCTTCACCTTGAAGACGACATGTCCATTGCTGCGCGCGGCGGAAAGGGTAACCGTCTGACCAGGTTCCGAAAAACCAATCGCATTCGACAGGAGATTGAAGAGAATCTGGCGGATGCGTTTGCCGTCCGCCTGAAATGAGCCGATCCCTGGTTCCGCCGTCACCGTCAGTGTGAGGGCCGATTCCCGAAGGCGGTCCTGCACACCCTCCGAGGCTGCCTGCATGGTTTCGGTGATATCGACACTTTCCAGGGACAAATCCATCGCGTCGGCGTCGATCGAAGCGAGATCGAGAATATCATTGATGATGGCCATGAGCGCTGAGGAGGAGGCCATGACATAACCGATGTATTCATGCTGTCTTTCCGTCAGCGGCCCGACAGCACCGGCGGCCAGCATTTCGATGAAACCAATGATATTGGTCAAAGGCGAGCGCAATTCATAAGAGACGTGATGGACGAAATCGTTGCGCAATTTCTCTGCATCGAGCAGGGCCTGATTGCGCTCGGTCAAAGCGCGCTCGATATTGACGCTGGCGGTCACGTCGATGAATGTGACGAGCGTCGCCCCGTCCGGCAGGGGAGCGGCGGCATAATCGAGCACGGTTCCGTCCCGGCGGGTCAGACGGTTTTCGAGGCCGAGCCGTTCTTCCTGAAGGCTCGCGACCATCGTCCGCAGGTTGCTCCAGGCGGCCGGATCCTCCTGGAACGGCGTACAGAGGGATGCGACTTTGTCGATATGCGGTTCGCCGCCGAGGCTTTCCGCGTCGAGGTGCCAGAGCGACACGAAAGCCGGGTTGAACAATTTTAGCCGTCCGTCGCTGCCGAACACCGCTACGCCTTCCTGCAAGGTGTCCAGCGTTTCACTCTGAACCCGGATCGCCGCATTGAACCGGGATTCGAGGTGGAACCGCTCCGTCGTATCATCGAAAAGATAGGTGACGCCGCCCTCTGGATTGGGCGTGATGACGCTGCGCAACGTGCGTCCATCCGGCAAATACCAGAGTTGTTCACGCATCTCGATCGCCTGATAGGCCGTGAACAGATCCTCCTTCCAACTGCGGAAGTCGGCCTGCTCCGGCAGGAGACGCGCGGCGCGCAAACGGTCGAGAATTTCTCCATCGCTCGGCCCCTGATCGAGCCATGCCTGATCGAGCGCCCAAAGCTGGCGATAGGCGGTATTGTGGAAGACGAGCCGTTTGGTCCGGTCGAAAATCGCGACGGCCGTCGTCAACTGGTCCAGCGTTCGGGCATGGGCCTCGATCTGTTGGGCATGGGCGGCGCGCATGGCTTCGAGTTCCGATACGTCGCTTGCCATGGCAATCGCTGCCTTGCAGCCGGATTGTGGATGGGCCGTAGAGTCCGGGCCCCGGTTGGCGCTTGCGGCTTCCTCTGCCGCAACAGGCATTTCGATGACATCCAGCATGCGCCTCGCTCCCATCATGATGGCTGGGCATCGGGCTTTCCAGATTTGGCCGGCCGCTCTCAGAGCTTCCGAGGCATCACGGGCGGGACGGTCCAAAAGTTCAATGCCGCGGGTGACCGCCTCCGCCCGGTCCCGTGCCTCGATCGCTTGCGCATAGGCGTGATTGACCCAGCTGATGTGGCCGTCATTGTCACGTTGCCACGCAGGGTGTGGAATGGCGTCGAGTAGCCCGCGCAATGCTGTGAAATTGGAGAGAATTCTGTTTTGCTCATCGCGCAGCCGCAGGAAATCCAGCTTCACGCCGGACACATCGCGGATCCGCATCACTGCATGGATGCCGACAGGAACGCCTTCGAAATCGAAATAGCGGTGGCGGCTCGGGAAGGACAGATGAAAGCGTTTTCCCTCATTGAGCAGACGGCTGACATGGGCCTCCAGCATTCGCGCGTCTTCGGCGGGTAACCAGGCTGCGAAATTCAGAATCGACTGCTCTGCCGCGCAGGACGAAGCGGAAGTCTCGACCGGCGGGGAGGGCGTACCGATGATTTCGGGATTTTCGTCCGGTGTGGTCCAGGCTACAAGCACATGCGGGTCAATCGCGAGGAAGGTTTCCGCCTGATCGAGCCTGGTTTGCAGTCTGTCGATTTTCTCACGAAGACCTTGTTCCCGCTTCCGCGCCTGTTCGCGTAGCCGGTTCGAAAGAAAGGCGATCAGCGCGAGTGCGAGTGACAGGCTGAGTGCGAGAGCAGGCCAAGTAAGGCCAGCATAATCTTTCATCGGGGCGAGGAATGGGGTTGCGGGAAAAATGGTTTCGGCCTTTCAGAAACAAATGATTGTCGTCGACAGGGCGAATCCCGAACGCTTGCGCTCAGACCGGCTATCGCGGCATGGCAAGGGAATTCCGCCATACCGATTGCGCGCTCTCACCATCTCCCTCTATCGGCATTGATCAATGATTCCTATCCTCTTGTTATCCCGACCAGACTGCTGCCTAGGCGGGTTCGGTGGCCATGAGGCCGACAAGCCCTAATACCAAAATGCATGTCGGTGGAAAGCCGTCGCCTTGCATTCGCGGGGGCAAAAGGCGATGGGCCAGTTTTTTCGCCTTTTGATATAAAGCCGATATTTGAACGGATTCTATCTTCTCGCGCCTTGATCAATCCGGGCTCTTCAAGGGGAAACCACCCGCCTTTTGGCTAAGATGAGACGATTGTTCCCGATGGAAACCTCGGCCTCTGCAAAATTGTTTAGCCGTCGGATCTTGCCTGAAACTTTCAGCGCCATCGAGGCGAGTCAAAGAGGCTTGTGATGCGGTCGGAGGCGTTGCCGCATCTTTATGCCAGGGTTCCTGTACCACCTCTTAATGTCCAGCGGTTGTGTTGCCTTTCGGCCCATCGAGAGCTGGCTCCGACAGGGGGACGGTGGCTTGCCCACCGGATCTCATTCAGCCGGAAATGCTCGCGGCGAGACCATGGTGGGGCAATTTGACCCGATTGCAATCCTTCTGACGATTTCGAGATAGTAAGGTCACTTTTCGTTCCACCCGCGCCGTTTCACCGGAGAAATCATGTCCGACGCCCTCACACCCGAGACCATCGCCATTCTCAAATCCACCGCTCCGGCTCTTCAGGAGCATGGCCTTGCCATCACGACGCGCATGTATGAACGGCTGTTCGTCGATCCGCAGATGAAGGCCCTGTTCGATCCATCGGCGCAGCAATCCGGCGAACAGCCGAAACGTCTCGCCGGCGCGATTCTCGCCTATGCGCAGAATGCCGATCGGCTCGATGCTCTCGCGCCTGCGATTGAACGGATCGCCAAGAGCCACGTGGCGGCGCATATCAAGCCGGAACATTATCCGGCTGTGGCGACAGCGCTTCTTGCCGCGATCAAGGATGTTCTGGGAGATGCTGCGGACGAGAAAATTCTCGATGCCTGGGGCAAGGCCTATTGGGTGTTGGCGGATATATTGATCGCCACCGAAGCAGATCTCTATGCCAAGGGATCTCCCTCTGGAGATCCTCAAAACAGGCCGCAATAACAACGGCCTCAAAGCACGATCAAAAGGTTCCGCAACTGGTGAGTGCGGGCAGTCCTGAGCTGGACGGATGTTTCCGAACAGCTTAGGCTGACTTTCGGGTTTCTATTTTCTATGCATGGCAGGGTTCAAAGCGTGATCGCAGTGTAAATGCAATCACGCCGTGAAAATCTCTGGCGTTCTCGTGTTTCTTTTAGTGCTGTACGACGAGGGTTTGCAGTCTCTTGGTGGCGCCGTATTGATCATTGAAACCATAGGCCGAGATCTGCACCTGACCGCTGCGATGCACCTTGACAGTCGCCCAGGCATACATGCGGTCGGTTTTCGAGACGGTTGCATCGGTCGGTGAAGCTTCGAAGGGAGAGCCACCGGAACCGACCAACACCTGCACTGCGGAACCGCCCTTGGCTGCATTCGGACGGCTTATGTGGAAAATATGTTCATGGCCACAGAAATAGGTCGCGCCATAGCGTTCGATGACCTGCCAGAAGGCATCACGCGCCGTGGTATCATTGTCGAGGCCGGCAGGGCTCGCTGGCAGCGGTGAGGCGCTGTTTGCGCCATAATAATATGTATATGCCGGCTTGTGGCCGAATACGAAGAAATGTTTCATGCCACGGAACTGGGCCTTCGCGAAATCATCGGACAGCCAGCGTGTTGGCGCATGGGCGTCATTGCCGACGGGATCGGTGTTGATGACGACGAAATGCGAACCGCGGAAATCGAAGCTGTAGGAAAGCTGGCTTTGATCAGTTGTCAGACCGTCGAGCGATCCATTGTTTGCGACATTGATGTTGGATGGCGTTTCACTGAAGAGGTTTTGAAACCGGTTGGTGTCGAGGATGAGGTCGCCCATATTGGCGCGCCAGGCATCTTCGTTTTCTGGTTGGGCTTTCTTGCCGGCAGCCTTGGACTGCACTTCATGATTGCCGGGAACGGGAACGACGTAAGTGCCGGTCTCCATCAAATCGGCGACCATGCCGCGCCAGAAGGCATATTGTGTATAGAACTTGACGAGATCGGACTTGACCACCGCCGACACGGTCGACGTATCGCTCGGCACGGAGGCTTTTCCGTAGCCCATGATCATGTCGCCGTTGAAGAACAGGAATTGCGGATGCTGCAATTCAATGGTGCGGATGATACGCGACCATGCCTTGGTGTTCTGCAGCCAATGCTGATCCTGGCCGGAGACGGGAACCGTCGTCGGATCCGGATTCGTGGGATCCTGGCGCGAGTCACCGACGGTCGAGAAGGACAAAACGACGGGATCGACGGGATTGTCGCCGATATCGAGGTCCTTCAATTCTTCAAGGAACGGAAAACCAAAGCGTTCCTCGGCATGCGCCTCCGACAACGCTAAAGGCGCAAGAGCAACACAGGTAAGCAGGGTAAGGGAAAGGGTGCGCAATGTCGTGCGCAGGGTCGTCGTTTCGAAAGGCATGAAAAAAATTCCCGGAAAGGCCCGCGCCAGTGAATTATGGCGAAGCTATGGGTTCCGGTTTGCTTGATGGAAATCACAGAAAAATGACAAGATTAGACTGATGTGCGCTTTGTGCAGACGGCTGCGCGCTCTCATCGCGTTTTATTCGTGAAAACGCGCCCCGCACCGGTGGATGCAGGACGCGCTGATTGAAAGCAAAAGGACATTATTTCCAAGCGCACACTGGATGGTGCAGCGCGCCGCCCGGTATCCCGGAAGTCCGCCCCGGAAATGGGGCGGCTTCTCTCAATAGCGGTAATGATCCGGCTTGAACGGGCCGTTCTCCGGCAGGCCAAGGTAATTGGCCTGGGTCGGCGTGAGCTTGGTTAGTTTCACTCCGATCTTGTCGAGATGCAGCGCCGCCACCTTTTCATCGAGATGTTTGGGCAGCGTATGCACCTTGCGCGCATAACGGCCCTTCTTGGTCCAGAGTTCGATCTGCGCCAAGGTCTGGTTGGTGAAGGAGGCCGACATCACGAAAGAGGGGTGACCGGTCGCATTACCGAGATTGACCAACCGGCCTTCCGACAGAAGGATGATGCGCTTGTCGTCGGGGAAGACGATTTCATCGACCTGCGGCTTGATGTTTTCCCATTTGAAATTGCGCAGGCCGGCAACCTGGATCTCGGAATCGAAGTGACCGATGTTGCAGACGATCGCACGGTCCTTCATGGCGCGCATATGATCGACGGTGATGACATCGACATTGCCGGTGCAGGTGACGAAAAGATCGGCGCGCGGCGCCGCATCTTCCATGGTCGTGACTTCATAGCCTTCCATGGCGGCCTGAAGGGCGCAGATCGGATCGACCTCGGAGACCAGCACGCGGCAACCGGCATTGCGCAGCGAGGCGGCGGAACCCTTGCCGACATCGCCGAAGCCGGCGACCATAGCGACCTTGCCGGACATCATCACATCGGTGCCGCGGCGGATGCCGTCGACGAGCGATTCCCGGCAGCCATAGAGATTGTCGAATTTCGACTTGGTCACGGAATCATTGACGTTGATTGCCGGCCAGAGAAGCTTGCCTTCCTTCTCCATAATATAGAGGCGATGCACGCCCGTCGTGGTTTCCTCGCTGACACCCTGAATGGCTTCGCCGCATTTCGTGTAGAAGCCGGGCTTTTCCTTTAGGCGTTTCTTGATCGAGGCGAAGAGAACTTCTTCTTCCTCATTGGTGGCTTTATCGAGAAAAGCTGTATCGCCTTTTTCCGCCCGCATACCGAGGTGAATGAGGAGGGTAGCGTCGCCGCCGTCGTCGAGAATGAGATTGGGCGTGCCGCCGTCACCCCATTCGAAGATGCGGTGGGTATATTCCCAATAATCAGTCAGGCTCTCGCCCTTGACGGCGAAGACGGGAATGCCGGCCGCGGCAATGGCGGCGGCCGCATGATCCTGCGTCGAATAGATGTTGCACGAGGCCCAACGGATGTCGGCGCCCAGCGCCTTGAGGGTCTCGATCAGCACGGCCGTCTGGATCGTCATATGCAGCGAACCGGCGATGCGCGCGCCTTTCAGCGGCTGGCTCGGGCCATATTCGGCCCGGGTCGCCATCAGGCCCGGCATTTCCGTTTCGGCGATGGCCAGTTCCTTGCGGCCCCAGTCGGCGAGGTCGATATTGGCGATCACATAATCGGGCGTTGAGGATTGGGTCATGGGCTGGTGGCGCTCCGGGCAAGCATCATCCGATGATGCGTGGTCGTTTTAGGTATCGCTCATGGACCAAAGGCCTGAGGGACCAAAGGCGTGAGCGATGCTCGAGAGCAGTCGCGAAGCTCCGCATGGCGCGCTCTGCCCTGCCTTGGCTGCCGTCTATAGCAGCAGGCCAGGGCAGTGGCAATAAACATATAAGCAAATCTTTATATTGTTGCTTGGTGGTTAGTGCTGCCCTTTCGGCAGGCCCAGAATAATCCGCCAGGGCACACCGAGCCGCAGCAGCATCATCTTCACCTTTTTCGCGCCGAGGACCGGCGCGATGGTGGCATATTGGGCAACGAGCTGCTGGGCGAGCCGAGACCGCTGGGCCCAGCGCGGCAGGGCGGGGTTGGGGTCGCCATAATCGAGCCGTGTCAGCAGCGCGATGAAATGCAGGAGGAGCCAGGTGTTGGGGACGAAGCGCTTGGCATTGGCGACCAGATGATCGACGAGAACCCGGCGCGCCTGATCATTGCTGTCGCCCGAACCGCCCGGCTGGTAACACAATGTCCGGTTCAATTGCGCATGACGGGTGAAGATATTGCCGCCATGGATGCGATAGGCGAAGACGGGTTCGTCGATGAGGACGCTGCCGCTATGGGCGCTGATGCCGAGCCCGAAATACATATCCGTCCCGGTGCGCAATTTGGCGAGGGCGGGATTATCGGCAAACAGCATCAGGGCGTCGCGGCGGTAGCAATTGCCGGAGGTTGGCGCCCAGACCCAATTCACCGCCAACGGCGGTACGAAATGGATTTTGCTGACGAGATCCTCCGTCACGCCTGCGGGCGGCCAGCTCGGCTCCAGAGCGTGATGATAAGGGCGGGCAATATCCCGCTTCAGGCCCTTGCCGCTGCGGATATAGGCGTTGAATTCGCTGCCGCTCGCGACGACGACCTGATCGCCCATGACCTGCAACATGTCGCCGGAGGTGAAGCCGACATGGATCCGCATCGACAGATGAACCGCGATATGGATCTCGATCGAGCGCGGCAGCAGCATGTCGTCGGCATCGACGAAGATCACATAAGCGCCGTTCGAGGCGGTGAAACCGTCGAGGCATGCGGGCGTCTGCCCGTCATTTGCGGCGCGCCGGATGATCTTCACCGGCAGGTTGCTCGCCTCGAATTCCGCCAGCACCTCGCTGCTTTCGTCGGTGGAGGCATTGTCGACGACGATGCATTCGACCCGTTTATAGGTCTGGCCGAGCACCGAGGCGACCGCCTGGCGGAGATAACGGCCATAATTATAATTGACGATGATGACGCTGACGAGCGGCACGCGCAGGGCATCCGCCATATTGGCGGAAGGATGGGCGAGAAAATGGTCAGTAGGGGGCTGAATCGTCATTCCGGATTTTTAGCCCGGAGGAGAGGGTCAGCACAAGCTATCCAATCCCTTTCTGAAGAGGGAGTTCGGTATAGGGGCCTGACTGGTCATGGGGGGAGGCGCACCTGCGGGTAGCGTTGTTACCCGCCTGGATACGGTAAGACGCGTCAGGCGAGCGCGGCGCGCAGCAGGACGGCGATATGGATGGATTTGCGGCCGCTTCCGTGTTCGATCTGGTGGCGGCAGGAAAAGCCATTGGCGATGATTGGCGTCTCGTTCCCCGCATCACGCACCGCTGGCAGGAGGCTGATCTCGGCCATATCGAGCGAGGCTTTGAAATGTTCCGCCTCGAGACCGAAGCTGCCGGCCATGCCGCAGCAGCTTGATTCGATGATGTCGAATTTGAAGCCTGGAATGAAGCTCAGTGCCTTGCGGGTGGCTTTCATCACGCCAAACGCCTTCTGATGGCAATGGCCATGGACCAGCGCCTTGGGCAGGTCGAGCGGCTTGAGATCGAGTTTCAATCCGCGCTGGTGCTCACGCACCAGGAATTCCTCGAAGAGATAGAGCTGCTTGCCGAGGTCGCCGACTTCCGCGCCGAGGCCCAGCGAATAGAGTTCATCGCGCAGGGAAAGCAGGCAGGAGGGTTCGAGACCGATGATCGGCGTGCCCTTGGCGATTTCCGGCCGGAAGGCTTCGAGCACGCGCTTGCCTTCGGCACGGGCTTCCTCGACGAGGCCGGTGGTGAGATAAGTGCGCCCGCAGCAGAGCGGCCGTTCGGGTTCGGCATCTGTGGCGGCGGGCTTGGCGGCCCTGACCTTATAGCCGGCATGGGTAAGCACGGCGGCGGCGGCTTCGGCGATTTCGGGATCGAAATGGTGGCAGAAAGTATCGACGAAAAGAATGACTTCGCCGCGCTCGCCTGCATTCTCCTTGGTTGTCGTGACGCCGGAGAAGGGTTTTGCCGCCAAAACCGGCAGGCTGCGGTCTGCCGCTATGCCGAGCCAGCGTTCACCGAGCCGGGCGAGGAATTTGGAGCGGTTGCGCAGCTGCGTGCCGATGCGCAACAGGGTGCGGTATTTTGACGCCCAGCGAGGAATGGCGCCAAACAGGAGCGCGCGCTTGGGTACGCCGAGAATGGCATGGCGCTGGGCCAGATATTCCGTCTTGATGAGGGTCATGTCGACGGAACTCGGACATTCCTTCTTGCAGGCCTTGCAGGAGACGCAGAGATCCATCGACGCGGCTAGACGGGGATCATCGAAGGACTTGTCCCCATAGTCCCCGTTGAGGGCGGCCTTGAAGGCGGCGACCCGCGCCTCCGTCGAATGAGCCCGATCACCGGTGATCCGATAGCTTGGGCACATGACGCCCTTGCCGGTGTTCTGGCAGTCGCGGCTATGCATGCAGACGGCGACCGCCTTGGCATAATTGCCGCCGGTAGCGGGAATCCCCGAATAAGCGTCGCCGATGCCGTAAGTGTCGTAGGCCGACCAATCGAGGAAAGTCTTCATACGGTTCGGGGTCCTTTAATCGTCCGGCCTGCCGTCTGGTCGGCCGTCAGGTTTGCGTCCGGCTTGCAGGGGCAGCGACGAACCTGCGTCGCTGCCCGGGGAAGGAGGAGCAGGAGGCTCTCGATCCCCCCGGTGCGTCATGCCCGCGTGTGATGGTGGATGGAAAATCGGAAGCAATTCCCGCGCCGTTTGTCCTCTCTTTTCATTGAAATGACGGGCGTTCCGGGAAAATATTAGAAGGGCTCTCGGTTCCTGTGGGAGGCCTTCCGGCAAAAGGCTTGGAGACTATCGACCAGCCGGGGGGGCGTGCTGCGGATCGGAACTGCCTGATGACAAAACGTGCCGCGTCTCATACATGAGGGGGCAGCGCCTGGGCTTGTCGGTGGAATGGATGTCGGATTTCCGCCAAGCTCTGTCGCTTCGGTCTGGAGCGAAATGAATTATTTGCAGAGATCGGCCGGCGTGGGCGGTATGCCGCGAGACCAGCAAAAATTGGTGCATTCCGTGGCGCTGAACCTGAAAGTAGCCATGTTTGGGTTCGATGCCTTACCCGCTTGTAGGAGAGTGCTGGGAGTTGTTCCGCCTGCGATGCAACGGACTCTCCGCTGGCGACGCAGCGGCCTGTTCCATTTTTTGCAGAGGAAGGCCGCCGATTTCATGGTGAGAAGCATCCGGCGCTGACGCCTGATGCGCGAGTGGTTTGTAAAACTGACACCTTTTTGCTTCGAGTGGCCATGCCACGCGATATGAAAGCATTGAAAAGGCAATTGTTTTCAGGGGAGTAGAGGCGGAATGACGCTTCGCGCTCCGCCGATTTCCGTCTGCATCATTCCGATCATCGAGGACCCATGCCACGCCTGCTCACGCTTTATCTGACGAAGCGCATCGCGCTCTCGGTCCTGATGATCGAGGCGAGCCTTTGCCTGCCTCTGGTAATGACCTCGCTGTTCAGCTTTCTGCCGCCGGCGGCGGTGCGCGGCGGCCTGGTCTGGCCCGCGCTTCTTGGCATCATGCCGACCATTCTCTACATCGCCCTGCCCATGGCGGTCGGTATCGCAATGGCGCTTGAATTCTACCGGATGGCCTCGGAAGGCATGATCGCCGTCCTCTATTCTCTGCGCATGTCGGTCTGGTCGATCTGCCTGCCGGGCATTTCCATCGCCATTGTCTGCGTCGGCATTGGCTATTTCCTTTCTTCGGTGGTCTCTCCCAATTATGTCGGCGAGATGCATGACGTGATCCACGTCATCCGCAATTCGCTCAATCATCGCATGCTTGATCCGGCGCATTTCTACACTTTCGACAATGGGTCGAAGACGCTTTATTTCCAACGCTGGCGGACACCCGATGTCGTTGACGGCATTTTCATTCATCAGATCGCCGACGAAAAGAAGGAAGAACAGATCATCACTGCGGCCGTCGCGGAATTCAGGCGCTCCGATACCGGCGTCATGCTGGTTCTGAGCAATGGCTCGATCGAGACGCGGGCCGAGGGCGATAACGGCATGCACAGCGCCAATTTCGATGAATATGTCATTCCGATCGACATGCAGGGCAATGGTGGCATGCCGAAACGCAACTGGCGCGGCGTTTTCGAAATTCCCGGGCTTGAATTCTTCCGCGAGAGGCCGCACCGGGCCGATGATCCACGCCGTTTCTCCGAATGGATGAGTGAGGGGACGAAACGGGTGGCGATCCCGCTGCTTTCCCTCAGCCATGCTCTGCTCGCCATGGCGCTGGTGCTCACGCTTGCCAATGCCACCGGGCGCAGTACCAAGGCGGGGATAACCGCCTTCATCGTCATTCCGATCGCCCATATTCTGATTTTGATTGGCGCCGAGACCCTGGTGCGGCAGGATCCGCATCTCGTTTGGCTGGTCGGTGTGGCCATCGCCGGCGAAATCATCGCCGGCTGCTATCTCATCCACCGGAAGAATTCCAATTATAACCTGCCGGAGCCGGTGACGGCCGATTACACCCGGGCGGAATATCAAAACGCCTGACGATCATTGCTGCGGCAGGCGCACGGATATGGAATGACCTCTTTCTTTTCGCCTTATCATCACGATTTCGTCCGTGTCGCGGCCTGCGTGCCGCAAGGCGATGTCGCCAATCCGGATGGCAATGTCGCGCATACGCTCACCCTGCTGCAGCAGGGCCATTCAGAACGCGTCGCCCTCATGGTGTTTCCGGAACTCGGGCTTTCGGCCTATGCGATCGATGATCTTCTGCAGCAGGATGCCCTGCTCGAAGCCGTCGAACGGGCGATAGCGCGGCTGATCGCCGAGAGCACGGCGCTGTTCCCTGTCTTCACCGTCGGTGCGCCCTTGCGCATTGACGGCAGCCTCTACAATTGCGCCGTGGTTATTCATGGCGGGCGTCTGCTTGGCGTCGTACCGAAAACCTATCTTCCCAATTACCGGGAATTCTATGAGCGCCGGCATTTTGCCTCGGGTGTCGGAATCCGTGACCGGGACATCTCCCTTGCCGGTTTTCGTGTGCCCTTCGGCACCGATCTTCTGTTTCAGGCACTGGCGCATTCACAAAATGATTGCGGTTTTTCCTTCCATGTGGAGATCTGCGAGGATCTCTGGGTGCCGCAGCCGCCGAGCACGCTTGCCGCACTGGCGGGTGCTGAAATTCTCCTCAATCTGTCGGCTAGCAACATTACGATCGGCAAGGCCGAGGATCGGCGCCTGCTGTGCGGCTCGCAATCCATGCGCTGCATCGCGGCCTATGCCTATTCCGCGGCAGGTCCCGGTGAATCGACGACGGACCTTGCCTGGGATGGTCAGGGTGGTGTTTTCGAGAACGGTCAGCTTCTGGCCGAAACCGAGCGCTTTCCGGCAGGCTCGACCTGGGCGGTCGCCGATGTCGATGTCGGCCGCTTGCGTCAGGAACGTATGCGGCAGGTGACATTCGGCGATTGCGGAAGGGCTCTGGGCACCGCCCCGCAAAATTTCCGGATTGTTCCGCTTTCGCTCCGCGCTCCCGAGGAATCGCTACCGTTACGCCGCAGCATCGAGCGTTTTCCCTATGTGCCGTCCGATCCGGCAAAACTCGCTGAAAATTGCTACGAAGCCTATAATATCCAGGTTCAGGGGCTGGCGAAGCGCCTGAGCGCCACGGGCACAAAGAACGTCGTCATCGGCGTCTCGGGTGGCCTTGATTCCACGCAGGCGCTTCTCGTGTGCTGCCGCGCCATGGACAGGCTTGGCTTGCCACGCACCAATATCCTCGCCTATACGCTCCCCGGTTTCGCAACCAGCGACGAGACGAAGAAAAATGCCTTCGCGCTCATGCATGCAGTGGGCGTAAGTGCCGCCGAAATCGACATCCGCCCGGCAGCGCGGCAGATGCTCGCCGATCTCGGCCACCCCTTCTCAGAAGGTGAAGGTGTCTACGATGTCACCTTCGAGAATGTTCAGGCTGGATTGCGGACGGATTATCTGTTCCGGCTCGCCAATTACCATCATGCCATTGTCGCTGGCACAGGCGATCTTTCTGAACTGGGACTTGGCTGGTGTACCTATGGTGTCGGCGATCAGATGTCGCATTACAATATCAATGCCTCGGTCTCGAAGACCTTGATCCAGCATCTGATCCGTTTCGTCGCCGCATCCGGTGAGGTCGATCCTGCGACAGCCGGGATTCTCCATGCCATTCTGGCGACTGAAATCTCCCCGGAACTCATACCGCAGGATGCATCCGGACAGATACAATCGACGCAGGCGATCATCGGTCCCTACGCGCTGCAGGATTTCAATCTCTATTACCTGACGCGATACGGGTTCCGTCCCTCCAAAATCGCCTATCTGTCGTGGCACGCCTGGCGTGACGCTAAGGCTGGCAATTGGCCGCAGAATATTCCGCTCTCGGCCTATTCGGCTTATGATCTCAAGGAGATCAAACATTGGCTGCGGGT
The DNA here is from genome assembly GCF_000745425.1 of Beijerinckia mobilis. Lineage (GTDB taxonomy): Bacteria > Pseudomonadota > Alphaproteobacteria > Rhizobiales > Beijerinckiaceae > Beijerinckia > Beijerinckia mobilis. The sequence continues at coordinate 61,392 of NZ_JQJH01000018.1, read as the reverse complement.
GTTTCTCAGCCGGTTCTTTACCAGTCAATTCAAGCGCACGGCTATGCCGAACGGGCCCAAGATCTCATCCGGCGGCTCGCTTTCCCCGCGCGGCGACTGGCGCGCGCCTTCCGATGCTCGGCCGGGTCTCTGGCTGGCGGAGCTCGAGGCTAATGTTCCGGATGAAGAGCCCGCCATACCCTTCTGAAGCGCGCACCGTGATCGTGACCGAGCCGATGGAAACAGGGCGACGGGAACGGATCTGATCGTCCTGCGTTCCCTGCATAACGGGTGACAGCGTTGCAAATGGTCGTGGACCCAAGTGACAACGCTCGATGACGGAAGGAGCAGATCATGAATGTTCATGAGATCGAAGGCGCGGCGCGCGGTGTTGCGGGCAAGGCCGAAAGCAAGTTCGGTGAAATCACTGGTGACCGCGACATGCAGGCACAGGGCGTGATCGATCAGGCTGCCGGCAAGGTTCAAGAACTCTATGGCCGCGTGAAGGAAACAGTACAGGACGCGACGGCGCATGTGCCGGAGGCCGTGTCTGATACGGTGGAACGCGGTCAGGAACTCTGCCGGCAGGGTGTGGATACGATTGGCAAACGCGCTGGTCGGCAGCCGCTCGAAACATTGTTCCTCGCCGGTGCCCTTGGTTATCTGCTTGGTTGGGCGCTGCACCGCCATCACCGATAGGCGGTAGTAAGAGCATTTTCCGATCCCGGTGAATCGCTTTGCGATTTCATTCCCTTGAAAATGCTCTGAACTTTGCAGGAGCGCGATTCCTGATCTATTGGAAACGCTCCAGCCTCAAAAAATTGAGGCAGCGATTTCCGCCTTCTGGAGCCGTTCGGAACCCTCCGAACGGACTCTCAATAATCAGAGCATGCTCGATGATTCCGAATCGCTCGGCGATGTTTGGCGGTGCGATGTTTGACGATTCTCGGCGGGTAATAATTGCTCTTATGATGGGAAGGGACGGTCATGCCGCGAGATAGATGCTCGCACGCGGACTTGCAGCTCATTTGTCTGCACAATCTCAAACGGATTGAAGGTTTCGAGCACGTCACCGAAATTCTCGTGCAATATCGCGATATACAGAGACGCGATCTGCACCGGAGCGGGACGCCGGGGCAATCCGGGGAAGCGCCTCTCGATGAGGCGGAAGAAGAATTGGAAGCCAATTGGACGCTGGCTGCAGTCAGGCCGCGCGTTGATAACAAGGCGTTGCGCGCGGCGAGATCCATGATCGAATGGCTCCAGCAAACTTATCAGCTTGATGGAGCCGAAAGACCTTCCGGCGTCAAATCGGCCCGGAAGACCATGCGCTCGCCGGCCGTCCGGTCCCTGCGCGGCGTGAAGATCGCACCGGAACGGACGGCTGACGATCTGGCTTACCAGCGCAGCCGGGCCGTCAGCATGGCGGAGCGTCCGATACCGGGAACGGCGAAACCCGCGCCGGCGATCGATTCATAATTCGTTGTATCGAGGACGTTGAAAATATTGGCCTGCAGCGAGAAATTCTCGGTGACCTGATAGGCGGTCATCAGATCCCAGCGATAATAGCCGGGGACGCGCTGCGTATTGGCGACATTGTTCCAACGGGCATCCACAAAATAGACACTCGTGCCAACCCGCCATTGAGGTGTTATCGCATAAGTGGTCGAGAAGGTCACCTGATTGCGGGGAAGGTTCTGAATCGTATGCCCGACATATTGCGGGTTTGCCACGCTGTTGAGCAAGCGGCCATCGAGGAACGTATAGCCGGTATAGACCATCCAGCCCGGCAGGACTTCACCCGTGGCACCGAGTTCGAAGCCCTTGACCCGCGTCGTGCCGACGAGCGCGACCGTCGCTGGGCTCGTATTCGCATCGATGGTTTCGACCGCATTCTTTTGGGTGATCGTAAAGGCGGCGGCGGTCAGGCTCAGCTTGCTGTCGAGAAGATCGATCTTGCCGCCGACTTCATAAGTCTCGTTCTCCGTGGGCGAAGAGATGTTCTGTTGGCCGTTGGTGATCGTCGTATATTCGGCGAGCGGATTGGCCGAAGTGCCATATTGGAAATAGAGAGTCGACGTTTGTGACGGATGAAACAGGACGGAACCGTTCCAGCTCGAGAAATTGGTCGTCGACGAAAGATTATAGGGCGTCGTTCCGTTCTGGCCGAGGCCGCCGGTGCTGTTGTTGATGGCATAGGTGTTCTGCCATGCCTTGTAGAAATCATAACGGAATCCGCCTTTCATTTCGAAATATTCATTGAAGCGTATTTGGTCGGAAACATAGATACCGATGTCGCGGGCGTCGGTTCTTGTATAAGTCGAATTCGGACCAAAGACATTATCGGTGGGGAAGGCGTCCGGATAGAGCAGATTGATGCGGTCGTTAGTGGTTGCCGCTGATGTGTTGTTCGTGGCCTCGCGCTTGTTGTAACGGCTTTCCTTGCTGAGATCGAGGCCGGCCTGAAGTGTATGCTGCAAACCCAGAGTTTCGACATGACCGATGACATTGGTCAGATTGCCGACCATGCTGTTGATCGTACGATTCTGGAAATGATTGTTGTCGCTATTCCAGAGCCCATAAAGCGGCTGGCCGGCGAGAGAGCTAAGCGAGCATGCACCTACCGAACAGCTGTAATTGGCGCCTGAACTGTTCCACTGTGGCGCCCGGGCGCGCAGGAAACGATCGACGAGCGAGAAACGCGTCGTATTGGTGAGATACCAATCCTTGTTGAATTCATGTTCCAGCTTCGCCGTAATAACATGGGCGTTGACTTTTTCGGTATCGGCGAAGCCGGAGGTCTGTTGACCATAATAAGTGCTCCGGGGCACCGGGGCGGGCTGACCATAGGACGTCCCGAAATAGGAGCCGGGAATGATCGGTATGCCGTAATCGGGTATATTGTCGTCGCGCTGATAGAGATAGGAAAGCGTGAGATTGGTCTGTTCGGTGAAACGGAACTTGATCGAAGGCATGGCGCCGACACGTTTCGTTCCGACGAAATTGCGTCCTGCCGTGTCCCAATCGGTACCGAGAATCACGATGCGCGCGGCAATGTCGCCATAGGCCCGGTTGACGTCGATCGTCCCGCGCACACCGGGGGCAGTATTGCCGGCAATGTTTATCTCAGTGAAATTGGTGAAGAGCGGTAGTTTGCTCACCATATTGACGACGCCGCCGGTCGAACCGCGTCCAAAGATGAAGGAAGAGGGACCCTTGTAGACGTTGACGGTTTCAATGCTGAAAGCGTCGCGCGTGTACCAGGCGGGCTCGCGCATGCCGTCGCGATAGATATCGTTACGGGCCGAAAAGCCGCGAATATTGATATTGTCACCCTGCGTACCGCCTTCGGCGCTGTTCATCGTAATGCCGGGGACATTGCGTAAGGCTTCGACCAATGTCGTCGTCTGTTGGTCGCGCATCAATTGCTGCGGGACGACATTGATGCTTTGTGCCGTATTGAGGATCGTTTCCGGCAGACGGTCGGTGCCGGTCGAACGAGGATTATAGCTGCTGCCGGCATTTTGCCCGGCGGCCACTTCGATCTCTTCGAGGGAAAGGTTGTTGGTGCTTTCCTGCGCCTGTGCATTGGCTCCGCCGAGCATGACGGATGCGACGCCAACCACAGTATTCCTCAACGGCGGACGGGCCTTGGCCTTAATATAAGGATGAGCCGCCGGAGCAAGCAGGGCTTTATCTTCCGCCGTCTCAATCTCTTCCGGTTTCATAGCACCAAACTCCTGCACTTGCTCCTTCACTGGGCAAAGAATCGCCATCTCTCGCCTGGCTTGATCGACCAGTCGCGAAGGCAAACGAAAACCAGTGAATTCTCATATATATGAATGTCTTGGAATTGTTCCAAAATAATATTGGATGTAAAACTTTGTAACACAGAAATAATCGAAGAACAATTGCATATAGTCTATTGCTAGACTTACATTAGAATAATTAAAAACTAATCTTTACTTGCAATATGTCTGGTGTGCGTTCATAAAGCTTTTGTATCCGGTTCAAAAAAGCGCCTTTCACGTAAGATCGTCTTATGGGTTTATCTTTGTTGTCCTTGTCTGTTCCACATGATCGAGCATCTGGAAATCCGTGGGGCTTTAAAAACGCCATGGATGAGAGGGCACGCGGGCCACGCAACGGGGTCAGCGGCGGGAGCCTGCGCGTCACGCTTGAGGTGCTGGTGCCTGGTGCGCCATCGTTTGGTGGGAGATGGGACACATGATGGTTCACATCCCCCATGTTCTTGATGAGGAGGAGGTGACGCGGTGTCTTGCCGTCATGCGGGAGGGCTCCTGGATCGACGGACGCGTCACGGCTGGCCATCAATCGCAAAAAGTCAAGAACAATCTGCAGCTTCCCGAAGGCAGCGCGGAACATCGTGAACTTGGAAAATTGATCGTGCAGGCTTTGCTGCGCAATCCGCTTTTCGTTTCGGCAGTGCTGCCGCACACGATTTTTCCGCCTTTGTTCAATCGTTACGATGAAGGCATGGGTTTTGGGACGCATGTGGACAGCGCGGTGCGGCTGACAGCCGAAGGCGGATTGCGCATCCGCACGGATGTCTCAGCTACGCTTTTCTTGACGGGTCCGGAAGATTATGATGGCGGGGAACTGACGGTTGAGGACACATACGGCAGTCATGCCGTGAAGCTGCCGGCCGGCGATCTCATCGTCTATCCGGCGGACAGTCTCCATTATGTGAGCCCCGTCACGCGCGGCTCGCGCATTGCGTCGTTCTTCTGGATTCAAAGCCTCATTCGGGAGACGGCAAGGCGGAGCTTGCTATTCAATATGGATACAGCAATTATCAGCCTGACCGGAGTGGCGAAAAACCATCCAGCCCTGGTTTCTCTGCAAAGCGCCTACCATAACCTCCTGCGGCAATGGGCAGAGGTGTGAGGCGCGTAAACTCTTTGCCGGGCCGCGGCGTTATCAGGAAATCGGCCAGGAATCGGGAGAGGAATCGGGGTAACCTCGCTTGCAAGTCCCGTCTGGGAAGCGATGCCCGGCGTCCGCTCCCTCTGGGAGGCGTGTCACGCCAATTTGATCGGCTTGTGCCGATCACGGGCTGATCGCGGACGGATGTTGCTGGTTTTTGTGGGAATTCGTCCTTTGGGACGCGTGAGGAATTTGGATCTACGGTGGTGCGGGTCAGATGTGCCTTTGCGTAAAGCGGGCGATGGTGCATTCGAGCACGGAATTATTGAATTGGAAGGAATTGCGATGAATGACCGAATAGGCGCCTGCCAGAGCCGCAATAGGCGCTTTCCGAGAATTCCGCGCCAGACCGGCTGGTTGCTGGCGGTTTTGGTGTGTCTCCTGCCGGCTGCCGTCGCTTTGACTTCCTTTGAGTCCCTTGCCCAGTCGGAGGCGGCCTCATCCGCTGCTTCTGCCCCCGCTGCCGTTCCTTCCCCGGAAACGCCGAATGCGCCCACCCAGAACCTGTTGGCGCCAAATTCTGTCGATACGGCCCCGCCTGGTGCCGAAGAGCCGAAGACACGGGTGATCGAAGAAATCATCGAGCCCGTCGATCCCTCGACCTTGCCGCATGATCTGTCGCCCTGGGGCATGTTCCTCAATGCCGATCTGATCGTGAAAGCGGTCATGTCCAGTTTGGCTTTTGCCTCGCTCGTGACTTGGACGATCGGCATCGCCAAATGGCTGGAAATCGCCGCAGCTGGGCGTAATCTCGGCCGCGGAATCGATATTCTCGCAGGTGCGCAGAATTTGCGTCAGGCGGAGGCGCATCTGGCGAATACACCCGGTTTGAACAAGGGTGTGGTCGCAAAACTCGTGAGTGGTGCCATTTCCGAGGCCGAAAGGTCGCGCGGACTGCCCGCCGAAGGCGTGAAGGAACGCGCAACCGCTCTCCTCAGCCGCATCGAGGTGCGTGCGACGAGGACGATGACGCGAGGCATCGTCATCCTTGGCACCATCGGCGCGACGAGTCCTTTCGTCGGATTGTTCGGCACCGTCTGGGGCATCATGAACAGCTTCATCGGCATTTCCAAAGCGAACACGACCAATCTCGCCGTGGTGGCGCCGGGTATTGCCGAGGCCTTGCAGGCGACGGCGATCGGCCTCGTCGCGGCTATTCCGGCTGTCGTCATCTATAATGTCTTCTCGCGCTCCATCGCCGGCTACAAGGGTATTCTCGGTGATGCCTCGACCGAGGTGCTGCGGCATCTCTCGCGCGATCTCGACCGCGCGGAAAGTGGTGACAAGGAATGGCACGTTCCGCAAATGCGGCAGGTGGCTGAATAAGATGGGCGCCAAACTCTCGACCGGTAATGACGACGACCTGCCGGAAAATCACGATATCAATGTCACCCCGTTCATTGATGTCATTCTGGTGCTGCTCATCATCTTCATGGTGGCGGCGCCGCTCTCGACAGTCGATGTCAAGGTTGACCTGCCGGCCTCGACGGCGCAGCAGGCGCCACGGCCGGACAAGCCGCTGTTTCTGACATTGAAGCCCGATCATTCCATGTATATCGGCGAAATTGTCGTGCCGCCGGGCGGGCTTGCCTCCGCTCTGGATGCGAAGACCCATTCGGATCGTGATCAGCGTATTTTTGTCCGCGCGGACAAGACAGTTCCCTATGGCGATCTCATGGACATGATGAACAAATTGCGGGCTGCGGGCTATCTGAAGGTTGCGCTCGTTGGTCTCGAACAGGTTCCTGGTGCCGCGGCAACGCCCAATGCTCCCGCCAATGCACCTGCGGCGAGCGCTCCCGCTTCCGGCTCGGTGCCACCCGCCGCTGCCCAGTAGGGAGTGGAACCGGGGCCTTGGGAGAAGCCGCCGCTTTGGCGATCGGCTCACCCCTCCTCTCTCGCCCATTTCGGACAGAGCGTTGGGATTTCTCACACCTTGGCCTGTGATTGGGTGTCTTCGGCTTTGGTTTGCTTGGTGGCATGAACAGGATGATGCAATGAGTTTCGTCTCCGACCGCTCCTTTCTGGGGTCCAATGACGAGAGACCGGATCTCGGCAAATGGGGATCGGCCGCCGCGCTGGTCCTCCTGGTTCATGCTGCGGCTCTCTATTGGCTGATCCGTCAGCCTCCCGAGCAGATGGCGTTCAATGCGGCAGAGCCCGCCATCATGATCGATCTCGGCGCCGGGACGGCAGGTGGTGACGGCGGCGAGGGCGGGGAAGGCGGAGGTATCGAGAACAATGCCGAACATGTCGCGCCGCAGGAGCAGACGGAATCGGCGCCGCAGGTAACCCATGACGCACCCGAACCGGATGTGACGCCGGACGTTCAGGAACCGCCGCCGCCGGATGTCGTGCCGATGCCGGAGACGCCTCCGGTTCCGAAGGCGGATGTGGTGATGCCGGTCAAGAAAATCGTCAAGCCACCGCCAAAGAAGAAGATCGTCAAAAAAGAGAAAGTGCTGCAATCCACGACGCGGACGCCTACCAAGGTGAAGGCGAAGGATGCCGGCGGCTCAGGCGGTGGCCAGGGCGGCGGCATCGGCTCCGGAAACGGGGCGGGCACGGGCTATGGCGGTGGTCATGGCGGCGGTGGTGGTGGCGGTGGTGCTGCTTCCAACGATTGGAAGAGCCGTGTCTTCGCGCAGCTTGCCCGCAACAAACATTATCCTGATGGTGAACGGATGGCGGGTGTGCAGGGGACTGTCGGCATCTCTTTCACCATCGATCGCGGTGGGCATGTTCTTGCGGCCCGTGTCACGCGCAGTTCCGGCTCATCGGCGCTCGACAATGCAGCGATCCAGATGGTCCATAATGCGAGCCCCTTGCCGCCGCCGCCCGATGAAATTGGCGGCGGCAGGATCAGCCTGTCGGCGCCGGTGCGTTTCAGCGTTCATTAGAGCATTTTGAAAATACTCTAATTTTCTTTCGTGGAGCGTTTCCGGATATATCCGAAACGCTCTAACGCGTCTGCCGACCAGCCGAGAGCGCAAGAGATGTGCTCATCGCCTGTCAGCTATCAGGTGCGGCCGATCACGGCCCAAAGCGGATCGGCCCCGCGCCCCCCTTGGCAGAGCGTGCGGGCTTCCGCCGTCGCAAAGCCCGCACGCTCCAGATAGAGCGTGATGAGATTGCAATGGGCTGCATCCTCCATTGCCTGCCAGACGGTGACGGCCTTGGTCGGAAAGCAGCGGTTGGAAAAGGTGATGAGCACTGGCGCGCCCGGGCGCAGGGCTCGGCGGATTTCCCGCAGCACGGCGACGGGCTTTTGCAGATATTGGATGGACACGCAGATCAGCGCCGCGTCAAGCGTCTGCGTATCAAGCGGAAGCAGCGGATCCATATTGAGATTCTGCACGAAGAAGCGGGTCAGGCGCGGATTGGCCTTTAATTCCATCGCATTCATGCCATGGCCGATGACCTCGGCATAGGCTGCATCCGATGGCAGATGGGAAATCCAGCTCGACATGAGATCAAGCACTTTGGCGTTCTGTGGAATGCATTCCCGGTAGAGTTCGGTGACGGCCGCAATCGCCGGAGCGTCGATATGGGCAACGAAGCGCGGCGCGGCATAAAAGGCTTCGTCCGGCGCATCATCCTGCTTGAGGAAGGCATTGGCGGAAAGTTCCGGCAAATCCGGATCGCGGCTTTGTTCATCAGGCAGATCGCTCATGGCGGCATTTTCCTGGCTCGGGCCTGGCAGGGATTTCGTGAGGGCATTGGCTGCGAAGCCTTTGAGGGGAAGTCAATAATATCAAGCCCCCACGACGGCGGGGCGGTGGCTTACCGCCGGGTCTTGTTGGGATCAACGAGACATGGAATGAGGCGGCGCAAATTCTTTGCCATACACTGACTTAGCGCGGTGCCGTGCGGATCGAAAGCGTGCGGATTTGGATGGTATGGAATGATTTCATTCCAATGTCCGATGGTGTAAAGACGGGCGACCTTGCCGCTTGACGAGCCTTTTGCGCCCGCTTTCGGCAGGTCAGCGCCGGAATTGGGGCATCTTCGCACCTTTCGCGCCTCTTCGGACCTGCGCGCACGGATCGAACCTTCGTGCGGCGTTACCGTTTGGCGATGGGATGCAGCGGGGCTTTGCAAGCGCCGATTGCCTGTCCGGCCCATTTCCTTCCGCATGCGCCAGGCGGTGATTGCCGGTGCATATCAGAGGTTGCCCATGCCCGCTTATCGTTCCCGCACCACCACCCATGGCCGCAATATGGCCGGCGCTCGCGGCCTGTGGCGGGCGACGGGTGTCAAGGATGAGGATTTCGGCAAGCCGATTATCGCGATTGCCAATTCCTTCACGCAATTCGTGCCGGGCCACGTGCATCTCAAGGATCTCGGCCAGCTCGTCGCCGGCGAGATCGAGAAGGCGGGCGGCATCGCCAAGGAATTCAACACAATCGCCGTCGATGACGGGATCGCCATGGGGCATGACGGCATGCTCTACAGCCTGCCGTCGCGCGAGCTCATTGCCGATAGCGTCGAATATATGGTCAATGCCCATTGCGCCGATGCTCTGGTGTGCATATCCAATTGCGACAAGATCACCCCCGGCATGTTGATGGCGGCGCTGCGGCTCAACATTCCAGCGATCTTCGTCTCCGGCGGCCCGATGGAGGCCGGCAAAGCGCAGGTCGGTGGCAAGCAGGTGGCGCTCGATCTCGTCGACGCCATGGTTGCCGCCGCTGATGACAAGGTAAGCGCTGAGGATGTCGCCGTCATCGAACGCTCTGCCTGTCCGACCTGCGGTTCCTGTTCCGGCATGTTCACCGCCAATTCCATGAACTGCCTGACCGAGGCGCTTGGCCTTTCGCTGCCGGGCAATGGATCGCTGCTTGCCACCCATGGTGACCGCAAACGGCTTTTCGTCGAGGCCGGCCATCTGATCGTCGATCTCGCGCGCCGTTATTATGAACAGAATGATGTCTCCGTGCTGCCGCGTTCCATTGCCTCGTTCAAGGCTTTCGAGAACGCCATGACGCTCGACATCGCCATGGGCGGTTCCACCAATACGGTGCTGCATCTCCTGGCTGCCGCTTATGAGGCGGGTGTGCCTTTCACCATGGCGGATATCGACGGTCTGTCGCGCCGCGTGCCCTGCCTGTGCAAGGTGGCTCCGGCGAAGAATGACGTGCATATGGAGGATGTGCATCGGGCGGGTGGCATTATGGGCATTCTCGGCGAGCTCGATCGCGCCAGGCTCATCCATGCCGATTTGCCGACCGTTCATGCGGCGAATCTCGGTGAAGCGCTGATGCGCTGGGATGTCCGCCGCAGCAATAGCGAAATGGTGCAGACTTTTTATAAAGCGGCCCCGGGCAATGTGCCGACCACCCAGGCCTTCAGCCAGGAGAAGCGCTATGAGGCGCTCGATCTCGACCGAGAGGCCGGGGTGATCCGCGATTCGGCCCATGCTTTCTCGCAGGATGGCGGCCTCGCCGTGCTCTATGGCAATCTGGCCGAGGATGGCTCGATCGTGAAGACCGCTGGCGTCGATGAGAGCATTTTGACCTTTGCCGGGCCGGCTCGGGTTTTCGAAAGCCAGGATAGCGCCGTGGAGGCGATCCTTTCCGGTAGGATCGTCGCTGGCGATGTGGTCGTCATCCGCTATGAGGGTCCGCGTGGTGGTCCCGGCATGCAGGAAATGCTCTATCCGACGAGCTATCTGAAATCGAAGGGTCTCGGCAAGGCCTGCGCGCTCATCACCGACGGGCGGTTTTCCGGCGGTACTTCCGGGCTTTCGATAGGTCACGTCTCGCCGGAGGCGGCGGAGGGCGGCATGATCGCGCTCGTCGAAGATGGCGACCGGATCGAAATCGATATCAAGGCGCGGTCACTCGTTCTCGCCGTGCCGGATGCTGAACTGGCCCGCCGCCGCGCGGCGATGGAGGCACTCGGCGCCGCGGGCTTCAAGCCGCGCGCGAGAGAGCGCCATGTCTCGACGGCTCTGCGCGCCTATGCCGCCTTCACCACGAGCGCGGCACGTGGCGCGGTGCGCGATCTCGACCAGAAACCGCGCATATAGTCCGGAGATTGGACGGATTTCTGATTTCGCGCATCCGCGCGCGCCTGCCCGATACTGCCTGCTTTGGGAGGAGATTTCAGGCGTGGTCCATTCTCGCGCGAAAAATGCATGGGAACTATTCCTCATGGGAGGATGAAACGGTGATAGCTTCCCGGTGGGCGCCGAGGTTTGCATGCGGACCGTGGCGCCAGCCGCAAGGCAGGCGGTTTCATCGCGCTCAGACGGTCTGAGATGCTCCCTATGCGCCATGCAAGAAATCGAGGCACCGCATGGGACATTTGAAGAAGCAGTTCGATTGCTTTGACAGGCTGCCCGAGATCTTGCGCAAAACCCTGGCCAATGCGGCGTTCGATTGGGACGCCACGCTCGTCGCCGAAGCGCTCGATCTCGGTGCCCAGGTCGAAGGCATTATCGCCCGCATTCATGAAGACGAACGGCGCCGTTTGCCGATCGATAATTATGTGATGTATGGTCCGGCGCATCCCGGTGCTGCGGCGAGCGTTCAGGCGAATTGGCTGAAATATTACCATTATCCCGTGCAGCGGGACTATTGGTGGGTCAGATGACTGGGCCAGAGCATATTCGGATTTTTTCGAACTGCTCCGCCTGAAAATGCTCAAGGCCCCCGGCGTAAGCTTGCCGGGTTTATCTCGCGTGACTTGTCCCGTTTGGTTGCAATGACGCAAATGGCGATCGGGCGCCGTCCGATGGCAGGTGTTCCTGATGCGGCCCGGCCGAGTGACCCCGAGTGACCCGGCACCGATTTTGCTGCATTTGGACGAGGTTGGGTCGATCGCGTAACGATGAGAGCGGCAAGGACCCGGCGAATCCAGTGAGCAAAATTAGGTCTTTGCGGCCGTACCTCTGAATCTGAAGAGTAGGCTCAATATAGGGAAGAGAAGATGTTCGAAGGCTGGCTTATTCAAGTGACGTCTGGCAATCCGGCTGATGGCGAGCAGGATGTCGAGCTCTATGCTTCCTGGGTGCCCGGCGAGAATGACGCGGTTCTCACTGTCATCAAGACATTCAATCTGACCGATGATCACATCGTTTCCATGGTCATTGATCTGCCGAAAGAGACCTTCGAGCAACTGGGTCTCAAGCCGGGCGAGGCTGGGCGCTACAAGGAGCCGGAATAATCCCGCTTCTCGATACGAAGCGGTAAGCGTCCGGGTGCGCAAATGTTGGCGCCATCCGGAGCAATCATTCGTATCACGCTAGTCCTATAAACATCAAAGCCCTTGCTTCCCAGGGAGGCAAGGGCTTTGTCTTTGTGGAAGAGTCAAGCCAGAGCGCCGGATGACGCGCTGTCATAATTCTCGGTCGGGATTGCGGGCCGCTCGCAATCAGGGGAGCCGAAGGGCGATGAGAATTCGATCATCGCCCGTCGCTATCAAAGGCCGACGGATTTGAATTCCTCGACGGCGAATTCAAAGAACTTCGTAATGTCGTAGGTGGAATTCTTGGCCTTGAACTTGTTGTTCTGCACCGTGTAGCTGGCGAGGCCTTTCTGGGTTTCCTTGTCGATGAACATGATCTCGAGGCTGCCATTGGCGAGATCATCGAGTGTGAATGCCTCGATCGTCTTGCCGCCGACCTCGAATTCGATTTTGGGAAGGGTAGCCACCTTGGTCTCCACAATAAAACTGGAAAAGCAGGTGCGGCATACACTACCTCCGAAAGACATGCCAGTAGGCAGGTTGGAAGCAGGAAGCCGCAATGCCGTCCCAGCATGCCGGATGCCACAAGCCTGACCGTGGCTGCTCCGATGGCCCTCGGGCTTCCGTGGGCCAAACGAAGAGACGTGATGGCAGGCGTCAATGCGCCTGTGGCGCTGCCGTTTGCGACTCGTGCGAGACCTGAATCTCGATCTTGTCGAGCAGGAGGCCCGGCGTCTGGATCAGATCGACATCCTTCAGGGTGAGGCCGTCAGGCATTGTCGCCAGCAGGTGAAGCTTCTTCGGATCGGCGATGAATTTTGATACGGCGGCGCCGATGAGCTTGGCGCCTGGCCCATTGCCGAGAAGGATCGGCACGACGACGGCTGCGGCGCTCGTATAGGATCTCTTCAAATCGGCGAGGGGCTTGTTTTGAGCCTGCGCCTGCTGGGATAGGAATTTGTCGAAAATTCCATCATTGTCGATGGTCAGTTCTGCTGATTTGAGCCGGGCGGCTTCGGTAGCGTGCCGGGTCGTCTCGACATCCTTCGACGAGAAGAATTGTTTGGAGATATTGGTCAGCAAAGCGGAGAGTGTCACCTTGCCCATGTTCTTCGCGTCAATGACATTATCGACATTCAATTGCTGTTTGTCGGGCGTCCAGACGACCGCGAGCTGGCTCGAAAGATCAAGGGCCTTGTAGCCGAAGCTTGCGAGATCCTTGAACAGGCCACTATGGTTTTTGTCGAGATCGACGAGCAAATGGGTGATCGTCCCGTCAATTCTGGTCGGCATTTCCTCGAAAGGTTGTGAGCGCTCGGTGTGCAGGTGCTCGACCTTGAAGGACAAGGGATCGCGGCCCGGATCCTGGTCGGTTGCCGGAACCTTCTCGCCGAATTTGCTGACGTCGAGTTTGGCGAGATCAAGCTGGTCGACCCGTGGCAGGATCGCCTGCAGGCCAATCATCGTATTGTTTTCGGTGGCTTCTCGCAGGAGTGTGCGGACCGTCGTGAAATCGACGTCGCGCAAGGCCAGATCCTGCAGGGTGAAAGCGAGTGCCGGGGATTGCAGGCCGACATCCTGGAGATGCACCGTTCCGAAGGTAAAGGCCGAATAATTGGTGAACGCGCCTTTGGCGAAGCTGAGATGCAGCGGCTGGTTCTGCGGATTGGTCAGGACGAGATCGAGCTTGTCGGCTTCCATTGCGCCGATATCGAGACTGGCGGGCAAAGTGCCGGCGAGATTGTCGAAAGCGCCCGGCACCGCTGGCTGGTCCTTGTCGAGTAGGCCTTTGGCTCCGGCCTCCTTGCTCTCCGCCATATGCGGTTCGGTGGAAGGCGCCGTGGCGGGAGCCTGTGCCTTGATGTCGCGGGCACGCAAGGCCTCGATGGTGAGGCGTGAATGGGCTTCCTGATTGGCGAGCTGGACGTCGCTGATTTCCAATGTCTCGAGAAAGGGCGCGCGCGCCACGGTCTTATCGCTTCCGGCGCTGACATTGGCACCCAGCATTTGCGCTGCCAAAGTGAGATCGATCCCGCTTGCTTTGACCGCGCCGTAGGTGCCTTCGATGGTTCCGTTGGGGCCGGCGAGTTTGAGCTCCGTCCGGTTGATCCGCGCCGCAGTCGCGCGGCCGGCTTCAAGCGTATTCAGTGAGACGTTGCGATAGATCACCGTCTGAACATAGCCATCGCGCTTCGTTTCCGCGATGACTTCCGGCGCCGTGAGCGCGCCCGCACCCAATTGTTGCAGTCTTTCCTGCAAGGAGCGGGGATTTTTGGGATCGAACAGGGCCGCGAGATCCGCCGATTGCAGTGCCGTTCCGGAAAGATCGAGCTGCTTGATGCGATAGGTCGTCGCTCCGGCTTCGATGACCAGATCCTTGGCATAGGCGTGGGATGCCTGTGCCCGCGCCGGAACGGCCAGGAATGAATCAAGGAGCGATCCAAGAATTGGCGGATGAAAAGGAGCGAGTAGCAAGACGGCCCCGCTGGCCAAGACTATTGCCGCGGGCAGGGATCGTTTGGTTCCCATAAAACCTCGCATTGAAGCATGCACCCGACATCACCGAAGAGCCTCAAGGATGATGCCGAAAGGCGATAAATTTATGATCCCGGCGAATAGCACCAAGTGCGCGGGCGGGCATCCCGTTCACGATCAATTTAATGTCTTTTTCAGGGAAACTGCGTGCGGGCTTTATCATGCCTTGAAAACCGGAACCGTTTCAAGATCAAGGTTCCAGCGGGAGGCAAAGGTCATACTTGCGTCTCAAATCCTTGCCGCAAAGGGGGCAGGTGCGGAGCAAACCCGCGTGGGAGGAACGCAGAACAAAGCAACCGCACGGAGGACTTGAGGCTTCGTCCGTGCGTTTGTGATGGCAATAGCCGGAAGGGCACGCCCTCCGGCCTCGAGAAGAGGATCTTGAGATCAGACCGCGAAGCTCGATCCGCAGCCGCAGGAGGCGGTGGCCGACGGATTCGAAATCTTGAACATACGGCCCATCAGATCGTCGATGAAATCGATCTGGCAGCCACGCAGATATTCAAGTGAAATCTGATCGACGAGAACAGTCGCGCCTTCACGTTCCAGAACGAGATCATCGGGCTCCCGCTCGGTGACGACATTATAGGTATAAGTAAAACCCGAGCAGCCGCCGCCATCGACGCCGACGCGGAGCATGGAGCCTGGCGCTTCGGTTTTCATAATTTCGACGACACGGCGGGCGGCGTTCTCGGTCAGGATGACCGGCTGCGCTTCGGTTGCGGCTTCGCTAATGACTTCGCTCATGGACGACCCTTCCGGACGAACCTCTATTTGATCCCGCGTAATATCAGTGGCGGGATCGAAAAATGCGTATGGCGGTCAGGCGGCGCGTCGTCTCTGCGACAGGAAATTGTCGATCGCGCTTGCCTCACCTTTGATTAGGGAAGATACGTCGCAATGCCCGTGACCGCAATGAGTTGTGGCGTTTTCTCCTCCGGCGTCCTGCCGGATCGGGAAAATCGCTTCTACCTCAAGAGGATGGACAGGGGCGCCCGAAGCGGATCCAACCGTTTCGATCGCACTTGCCCCAGGCGCCGGGATACGACGTGCCCCATACGAGCGGGATCCTATGCAAGCTTTCGACCTAACGCCCCGGCGCGCCCCCTATGCGGCAGATGCGACAAAAAGTCGCGGTAGGCTCATCAATGAGCCGAAGTCTCCTTCGCGCAGTGATTTCCAGCGCGATCGGGACAGGATCATCCATTCGGCGGCGTTCCGTCGCCTCGCACACAAAACGCAGGTCTTCGTGCCGCATGAGGGCGATCATTATCGCACCCGGCTTACCCATTCGATCGAGGTCGGACAGATCGCCCGTGCGCTTGCCCGTGCGCTCGGCCTCGACGACGATCTCGCCGAGGCTTTGGCGCTCGCCCATGATCTTGGCCATACGCCTTTCGGCCATACCGGCGAGGATGTGCTCGACGCGATCATGCTGCCCTATGGCGGTTTCGATCACAATGCGCAGGCGCTGCGGATCGTCACCAAGCTGGAGCGCCGCTACGCCGCTTTCGATGGCCTCAATCTGACGCTCGAGACGCTCGAGGGCCTCGTCAAGCATAATGGCCCTCTGCTGGAGGCCGACGGCACCCCCGTGCCGCGCTATGCCAAGCGCGGATTGCCTGCGGCGCTCGTCGCTTTCGATGCCGTGCATCGCCTTGATCTCGGCACTTTCGCCGGGGCTGAGGCGCAGGCGGCGGCGCTCGCCGATGATATCGCCTATAATGCCCATGATATCGATGATGGTCTGCGCGCCGGCATTCTCACCTTCCAGCAGATTTCGGAAGTCGATTTTTTGCGCGACATCGGTAGCGAGATCGAGGCGCTCTATCCGGGTCTCGAGCCGGTGCGCATCATCCATGAACTGGTGCGCCGCCTCATCACGCATTGCATAGAGGATGCGATTGACGAGAGCCGGAAGCGGATCGAGCGTTCGGGTGTCGCCAGCATCGAGGAAGTGCGGGCGCAGAAATCCGCTCTCGTCGGTTTCTCGGAGGCGACGCAAAGCGTCGACAAGATGATCAAGAGCTTCCTCTTCCAGAATCTCTACCGCCATCCGCGCCTCAACGCGATGCGCGACAGTGCGGCGGAGGTCATTGCGCGTCTGTTTCCGCGTTTTTTCGATGCGCCCGAGGAAATGCCGCCGGAATGGGCGGATTCCGTCCGGCGTGCCGCGGGCGATGAAGCCAAACGCGCCCGCATCGTCTGCGATTATATCGCCGGCATGACGGATCGTTTCGCGATCACCGAGCATCGCCGCCTGTTCGGCGTCGCGCCGGAATTTTCGTGAGTGCCGGGAATTTTGATTTTCCCGCGCTTGCTGTAGAGGAAAGCTCAAAGGCGCCGCCCGACTGAGCGACAGTCCGCGGCTGCGCCGAGATTGAAACCCTGGGCAGCCTTCGTGACGTTCCTCACGACAGGCGGAATAGAGGCGACAGGGTGGCCGTTATCGCATTTCAGGCTGGTTCATGAATATTTTTTCCGATTTTCACGCTCGTATCGCCGCCGTTCTGCGCGGGATCATCGGCAGCGGCCGTCTGCCCGAAGATCTCGATCTGGCGCGTTTCGTCGTCGAGCCGCCGCGTGAGGCCGCGCATGGCGATCTCGCCGCCAATGCGGCAATGGTCTATGCCAAGGAAGCGAAACAGGCTTTCGCCAATCCGCGCCAGCTCGCCGTCGAGATCGCACTAGCGCTCTCCGAGGATGGCGATGTCGCCGAAGCGGAGGTAGCGGGGCCGGGTTTCATCAATATCCGCCTGAAACCGGAATATTTCGGCCGTTTCCTGAGCGAGGCGCTGGATGAGGGGCAAGGCTACGGCCGCCCCGAGACCTCGCGGGAAACGAAGATCAATGTCGAATATGTCTCGGCCAATCCGACCGGCCCCATGCATGTGGGCCATGGGCGCGGGGCCGTCTTTGGTGATGCTCTGGCCAATCTGCTCGCCTTTGCCGGTTACGACGTCACGCGCGAATATTACATCAATGATGCGGGGGCGCAGGTCGATGTGCTCGCCCGCTCGGCCTACATGCGCTATCGCGAGGCGCTGGGCGAGGCGATCGGTGCCATTCCGGAAGGGCTTTATCCGGGCGATTATCTGAAAGGCGTCGGCGTAAGCCTCGCGCAGGCTCATGGTGATAGACATCAGGGCGCTGATGGGGAGGAATGGCTGGAGGATTTCCGCCTCGCAGCCATTGGTGCGATGATGGACATGATCCGCGACGATCTCGCCGCGCTCAATATCACCCATGAAGTTTTCTTCTCGGAGCGTTCGCTGACGCGCGGGCCGGAGGGCGATCAGGTGGCCGCCGCGATTGCTTTTCTGCGGGCGCGAGGCCTCGTCTATGAAGGGCGGCTACCGCCACCCAAGGGCCAGCCGGTCGAGGATTGGGAGGATCGCGAGCAGACCTTGTTCAAATCCACCGATTTTGGCGACGATGTCGATCGCCCGCTGATGAAATCGGATGGATCCTATACCTATTTCGCGTCGGATATTGCGTATCACAAGACCAAGATCGATCGCGGCTTTGCTGTCTTGATCGATGTCTGGGGCGCTGACCATGGCGGCTATGTGAAGCGCATGGCGGCGGCGGTGAAAGCACTTTCTGACTCGGCAGTGAGCCTCGACGTCAAACTTTGCCAATTGGTCAAGCTGATGCGGGGCGGCGAGCCGGTGAAGATGTCGAAACGCTCAGGCGATTTCGTGACCCTGCGCGAGGTGGTCGACGAAGTGGGCGTCGATGCCGTGCGCTTCATGATGCTGTTTCGCAAGAATGACGCGGTGCTCGAATTCGATCTCGCCAAGGTCATTGAGCAATCGAAGGACAATCCTGTCTTCTACGTGCAATATGCCCATGCACGGGCGCAATCGGTGTTTCGCCAGGCGGCGGCCGCTTTGCCGGACCTCGATCGTCCGGCATCGGCCTTGAAAAAGGCCGATTTCTCGCTTTTGACCGATGAGGGTGAGGGAAGGCTGATCCGGGTTCTGGCGCAATATCCGCGCGTGATCGAAGGTGCAGCGCTGGCGCATGAGCCACATCGCATCGCCTTTTATCTCCATGATTTGGCGTCGGAATTGCATGCGCAATGGACGCGGGGCAAGGATCAGCCCCAATTGCGTTTCATTCTGGAAGACAACAAAGGGCTGACCATTGCCCGACTCGCCTTGGTCGCTCTCGTCGCTCATATTCTGGCAAGCGGTCTCGCCCTTCTCGGCGTCAGTGCTCCCGACGAAATGCGGTGAGGCTGCGCGAGCAAGGGGTTACGTGAGGATTATGCGAGCGAGGGGCGGATATTCGTTCTTCGCTTGGAGCATTTTTCAAGTGGAACATGTTCGGAAACATCCGAACATGTTCTAGCGATCGGCATTTATTTTATAGAGCCAGCTATTGCCTCGGTTGGTTCGGATTGTTCTGAATAGCATCGCTGAAGAACAAAAAATTTCGATCCAAGTCCGCGTGTCGTGCGGTTGAAAAGGGTTGAAAAAATCCAGAGCTTTTCTCTAAAATCTTTGGGAAGAGCTGCTGACGCGATCGAACGGGCACAGGTTCGTTGAAGAGTGTATTGCCGCAGGCTGGCTCCGCCGCCTCATTGTCCGATCTGGCAACTAGCGGATTATGATTGGCTAGAGCGTTTCGGAAATATCCAGAAACGCTTTTCTAAAAAATTATAGTATTTTCAAGGAGATGAATCGCTTAGCGATTTAACCTTATCGGAAATGCTCCAGTAGGGACGTTCAGGTAGATCCAATCTGCGCTCGGCCGCAGTGCCACAAAACAACGGCCCTGTAAGATGAGATGCTCGCGTGCTTTGGCCGCAGCAGCGGATAGTGCGGCGTTATTGCATTCGCCTTGTGCCCTTTGGGCACGCGTTGGAATTTTAAGAAAAATTTCAGGGCTTCTCCAGCATTAAGAAGCGGGCGGGATCTGTCGGCGCGGTTAAGGTTTCGCACGGCATGTTTTGATAATCGACGCGATGAACAGGATGCGGTGGTCTGGGCGTGAAGCTCTGGGTTGCAGTGCGAAGGGAGATTGGAAGTCATGAGCGAATCTGTTGCGAGACGGCGCCCGATGATCGATCTGGAAGAATTCGAGCGCCGCTTGCGCCAGCCTTCCACCCAGCACAACAAGGATGGCCGCGCCTTGAGCGAACTCGCGCGTTTGTCGGACGTCGAGGAAGATCCCTATAAAGCCGTCTTCGATCCTCCGCCGCGTGAACAGCCCCAAAATCCTTATCAGGATCAGCATTACGATCCGCCGCTTGATCGCGGCTGGGAACCCATGGCTCCTAATGTGATGCCGAATGTTGATCCGAACGTCGGGCCGGGACCGGCGCCGAGAAAATCCGGCCGTGTCGATTTCGCCGCCATTCAGGCGGGTCTGCTCGGTTCTCTTGATCCGGGCGTACAGGTGCCACCGGAAATGGCGCGCGGTTCACAGGCTTATGCGCCGCATGCCTATGCCGATTTGGGGCAGCGCGGAGCCGCTGCTCAACCCGCGTCTTATGATGCTCGTCATGGAGGAAGCCAGGGCGCGGGCATGGTGGCGGGCCAGGCGGCGCAGACCTATGCCAATTATGGCTACGACCAGAATGCCGGAAATGATTATACCGCTGCTGCCTATCAGCGCGTCTATCCGCAGGCCGAAGGCAATGCCAATCTCTGGCCTTATGATGAAGTGGGTGATCCTTCGGGTTCTGCCGAGGCGACCTATAGCGGCCATTCCTTCGACGAGCCGCGTTCACGGCGTCCGCTTTATATCGTGGCCGGTATCATCGTCGCGGGTCTGGTCGGCATAGGCGCTAGCCTCACCATGCGCGGCGGCAAGGTGACCGACCCCGAAAATGTCGCCACGATCATGGCTGATAGCGGCCCGATGAAGGTCCAACCTCCTGCTCCAGCTGGCGGCGAGACCGTTACCCAGGATAGTTCGCTGCTTGAAAAAGCGGCGCCGACCACGCCCCCGGCCCTGACGGGCCATCAGGAACGGCCGATCGATCTCAGCCAGGCGCCGATACGCGATGCACGCAGCGAGCCTCTGGCTGCCGCTGATACGGTCGCGGCCGCCAGCGTGCCTGTGCCTGCGGCTCCCCCGTTGCCGCAATCGGCCGGTGTTGAAAAGCCGCAACAGACTCATGAACTCGCGCCGCAGCAGTCGCAGAGCATTGCATCGCTAATCGAACCCAAAAAGGTCAAGACGATCTCCGTCCGTCCGGATGGGACATTGGTGCAGAATGAGACGCCATCGCAGCCGGCCGCCTCGGCGATGCCCGTGCCCAAGCCTGTGGCGTCGCCTGCGAAAGCGGTGGCAACGCCGAAATCCACCGCCAGGGTAACTTCAAAGGATCCGGTGGCGGAGGCGATTCGCGGGGTGGGGACCACGACGGCCGCGGGCGCTACCGCTAAGGCGCAGCCCGTGCAACATGCGAGCGCGACACCGGAGGCGGCCGGGGCTGCGGGAGGCAATTTCGTGGTGCAATTCGCGGCGCCGACCTCGGAAAAGGAAGCCCGTGACATTCAGATCAAGCTCGGCCACCAATATGGGGCCGCGCTTGCAGGTCATCATACCTCGATCCACAAGGCGGTCAGCGGCGAGCGGACTGTCTATCGCGTGCGGGTCGTCGGTCTTTCCCATGAATCGGCCACCAGCCTGTGTCAGTCGGTGCAGGGCGCCGGCGGCAATTGCTTCGTGGCCAAGAATTAGCGAATTTTCGCTTTTGAATCGCATGATGATGCCATTCAAAAGCGTCGAAAAGCGCCCGATTTCTTCAATGAAAGCCGTTCGGAACCATCCGGACGGCTTCATGCCGTCTTGATGTCACATGATCCCAAATCTCGATGAGCCTCCCATCGGCTCCATTGGCCGGGAATCCGAAAGCTGATAATCTGATTCGCGAATGCGGATGTTTTGGGTTGAATCGCAGCGTAGCGATAGCGTCTCAAATCCGCGCTATTTTCGAAATGGGCCGATGCGGAAAGCATCTCCGTCCTGACAGTGCACAGACTTCCAGAGCGTTTTTTGACGAGCTTGAATCGCTTCGCGATTCTCGAGCATTCAAAATGCTCTTGTTTTTTGAGTGGAGTGTTTCTGGAACGATCCGAAACGCTCCGGGCCGGAAGGAACGGCCGCCTGGAGTACGGGACGGGATCGGCAGCGGGGGATCGACAGGCTTGGCGCAGGATGAATTCGAAAGCGTGCTCAATGAGGAAGGCGAGCAGGGCATCGAGACCTCTGCCTGCCGGGAGATGTCCTTCATCGTCGAACTCGAAGGGTTCGAAGGGCCGCTGGATCTTCTGCTTGATCTCGCACGCCGGCAGAAGGTCGATCTGCACAAGATCTCGGTCCTGGCGCTCGTCGAGCAATATCTCGCATTCATTGAGGAGGCGCGTCATCTGCGCCTTGAACTCGCCGCCGATTATCTGGTGATGGCAGCCTGGCTTGCCTTTTTGAAATCCCGTCTGTTGTTGCCGCAGGACAATGCCAATGAAGAGCCGGTCGCGGAAGAGGTTGCTCGCCTTCTCGCGGCGCGTCTGACCCGGCTCGAGGCATTGCGCGCCGCGGCGGATGAAATTGTCAGCCGGCCGCGCCTTGGCCGCGATAGTCTTCTGCGTGGTAATCCGGAAACAATCGAGAAGGTCACGACCCCGCAGTGGGAAACGAGCCTGCACGAATTGCTGGAGATTTACGCGAGCCGGCGTGAAAATCGGCCTTTCCCGCGCACGAAGATCAAGGGTCCGACAGTGGTCACCTTGAAACAGCGTGCCGTCTGGTCACTGGTGCAGGCGCGTGCCGAGCTTGAGCGGCTGATCGGCGCCGT
This sequence comes from Beijerinckia mobilis, assembly GCF_000745425.1. Classification (GTDB taxonomy): domain Bacteria; phylum Pseudomonadota; class Alphaproteobacteria; order Rhizobiales; family Beijerinckiaceae; genus Beijerinckia; species Beijerinckia mobilis. Next base: position 38,927 of record NZ_JQJH01000018.1, on the reverse strand, counting down.
CACGGACTGGAGCCCTCTCGACGCCTATCTCATCCATTATTGCACGAGCCCGGAAATGCGCCGCACCGTGCGCGCGTCGTCGCTGTCGGCCATGCTGGAAATGGCGCGTGAAGGCCTCGTCGAGATCCGTCAGGATGCGCCTTTCGCGCCTTTATGGGTCAAAAGCTCTACCAAAGGGCAGAGGAACGGGCCGTCTGAGGAAAATCGCGAAGAAAGTGACGGGGGCAGAGTGGAGGCCGAAAAGCGGCGCTCCCACAGAGCCTGAATGCGGCAGGTCGCTCCCAGCGCTATTTGAACGACGTTTCGATTTTCCTTGGATTTTCACCTTGAATTTCCGCCTTTTCCGGAGAAAAGCGAAAAGCTGGAAAAAGCCGAGGCAACGCGTGCGGAGATCGTCATTTTCATCCGCTCTCCCGGCTTTTTCCGAAATCTTCCAACTATAATGTCATGGTTCGGGGTGGACGCAGTTGCGCCGGGTTCGAATTCGTGACCGGTAAAGGAGTATTGCGCCGAATGACGGAGCTTCCATCCGTGACCGAAGTGGCGGACGCGCATGAGCAGACAATGCCGAGCGCAACCATGATCGAGGCAAAGCGGATCACTGAGGCCCTTTTGTTCGCGGCCGGCGCCCCGCTCGCCGAGAGCGATATTGCGAGACGTCTTCCAGCCGGGAGCAATGTTGCGGAAGTCATTGCCGCAGTGCAGGCGGATTATGCCCCGCGCGGCGTGAATCTCATCAAGGCGGGCGGCAAATGGCTGTTTTGCACGGCGGCCAATCTTTCTTATCTCTTGAAAGATTCCGAGACGGATATCCGCAGATTGTCTCGCGCCGCGCTCGAGACTCTGGCGATCATCGCCTATCAGCAGCCGATCACTCGCGGCGAGATCGAGGAAACGCGCGGCGTAACTCTCTCCAAGGGTACGCTCGACGTGCTCATCGAGACCGGCTGGGTCTATCTCCGTGGGCGCCGACGCGGTCCCGGGCGGCCGATGACCTATGGCACGACGGAGGCTTTTCTGCTGGAATTTGGGCTCGCGAGCCTTGCCGATCTGCCCTCGCTGAGGGAATTGAAGAAGACGCTGGCGGCGAAGGGGACTTCCCGTAAGCCGCGCACCGTCGCGGATGACCTGGTTGACGAGGTCCCGGAAGAGATGGATGGCCCGGGAGTTGGTGCGGATAATGCGGTCATTGCGCTTGCTGCTACCCTTACCGCCGAGAGTTCTGAACAATAGATCGCCCGCAAGGGCAGGGGCCTCCTGAAGGAGATCGTCGCGTACAATCTGCCGTGGGCTTGGCCGCGAGCGTGATTGCAGACTGGTGCGCTTCGTTCTCCTCCGTGCTGCTGTCGATCCCGATCAGGCCTTACTCTTGGTATCGATTTCCTTCTTACTGAAATGCGACAGGTCGCCTTCCTTCTGTGCCTGTTTGCGCCAGGAGGCGGCTATGGCCGGATATTTGATTTCGACACAGATTTTGGACACCATCTGCTGCAAATTTGTGCTTTGGCAGCTTGGGCAGGCCGGAACATCGGACGAACGGACGAGAAGCTCGAATTCATTCCCGCAATCGTTGCAATGATAAGCGTAAAGGGGCATCAGATCCTCATCAGTTGAACAGAAAAGCGGTGCCGACCCTATAAGCAGCGAGCGGGATCAGACCGCCCACGGCCAAACAGCAATGGCCGGACGTCATTGGAAGACGCCCAGATACCATTTTTTGTCCGACGACGAAAAGTCCCGGGAAGGCCGGGAGCCCGGCCGGCGCGATGAGACATTCCGCATGGAAACATTATGCCAAAGGAGCTCGATGGCGGGAGCACGGCGGCACTGCATGGCGACATGGTGAAAGAACTGCAGTGACGGTCATGCGAGAAAAGAACCGCGTTAAAGTAGCATCACTCTCCAAGTGAATGTTCTGGTTGAAGTCCAGAATTCCGCGAAACTATGGGTGTTCGTCGGAAAAACCGCATTGTCGGGGCGATTTAACGCGGAAGTGCATATTGGGCCGGACTTTGTGGTGATAATTTCAAGAATCATGCTTATCTAGCGGTTCGACATGCGGGACAGGTTCGCCGGATCCGTGTTATCAAGAGGCTAATTTACATTTCAACATTCCGCGGGGATGGAGGTTTTCATGGGCTCCCTTTCGCTCTGGCACTGGATCATCGTCGGCGCCGTCCTGTTGCTCGTCTTCGGTGGCAAGGGCAAGGTTTCCGATCTCATGGGCGATGTCGCCAAGGGCATTAAATCCTTCAAGAAGGGTCTCGCCGACGACGACGAGAAACCGGAAGCAGCCCGGCCGGTTGAGGCTCCGCGTGTGCTCGATCACCAGACGATCACAGACGCTTCCAAAGTGTCCGAAACGCATCGCGCCAGCTGAGACACGAGTGTTTCAGGGCAGCAATCGGGCCTGAGTGGTTCTATAGCCACTTCAGCTTGAAGGACGCTTGGGAGACCGCTTAGGTCCGGCGGCTGGAAATGGTTCGGAGCGCGACAAGTCTGGAGCAAGGCCGTTGGCGATAATGCTCTGATGCAGCGCTTCGTCCCGGCTGTCGTCGCCGGGCCGCATGAAGGAAATGCGGTCAACCATTGCGGGTTTTGGGGATCTTGGTTGTCAAGGTCGCGGTTCTAAGAGCGGATAACGCGTTTCATGTTTGATTTCGACGCGGGCAAGCTGATCATCATCGGCGTCGTGGCTTTGATCGTGATCGGCCCGAAAGATTTGCCGCGCGTGATGCGTCAGGTCGGTCAGGCCGTCGGCAGGATGCGGCGCATGGCGGCGGATTTCCAGGCGCAGTTCATGCAAGCCATGCATGAGGCGGATATGGAGGATATTCGCGCGAATATGGAAAAGCTTGGCGAAAATGCCAAGATTGAAGCGAATTTTCAGCCGATTCATGAAGTCCGCAATCATTTGACCGGCGCGCTTTCCTCTCCGGTCGCTTCGCCGGCTGCCACCGCGACGCCCGCCACTGAGACGCCTGCCGTCACGCCGGTTCATGAACCGATACCGCAGCTTTCCCAATCAATTCCCGAGCAAGCGATTTCCTCGCCTGCGGTTCCGGCCGTGGCCGACGCGGAATCCGCTGCATCCAATCCCGCACAATCCCAACCAGCCCAAACGGCCGAATTGGATGCGGGCGAGCCGAAAGTGGTCGAAACCGTTTCGACGGACAAGCACGGGGTTTCGGCTTGACGCGCTGCATCCTGCCCTTTTCACCTTGAGAATTTCACAGGAAACGCTTTCGGCTATGACCGACGCTGACATCGAGGCCACCAAGGCCCCCTTGATGGATCATCTGATCGAATTGCGCGCGCGGCTGATCAAGGCCCTGCTCGCCTTCCTGGTGATGTTCTTCATCTGTTTTTATTTCGCCAAGGATATTTATAATCTTCTCGTCATACCGTTTCAGAAAGCCGCCGGGCCGGACGCGAAGCTGATCTATACGGCGCCGCAGGAATTCTTTTTCACCCAGGTCCGGGTGGCGATCTTTGCCGCGGCCTTTCTCTCCTGCCCGATTATTCTCGCGCAGCTTTACGCCTTCGTCGCGCCCGGCCTCTATCGCCAGGAACGCAAAGCCTTTGCTCCCTATCTCGTGGCGACACCGATTTTCTTCATTGCCGGTGCCTTGCTCGTCTATTTTATGGTGATGCCGAATCTGCTCGGCTTCTTCATTGGCATGCAGCAGGCCAAGGAGCCCGGACGTCCGCAGATCGAGCTTCTGCCAAGGGTCAGCGAATATTTGTCGCTCATCATGAGCCTCATTCTGGCCTTCGGTGTCACCTTCCAATTGCCGGTGATCCTTACCTTGCTCGGGCGTGTGGGACTCATTGATTCGGCCTTTTTGCGCGACAAGCGCCGTTATGCGATCGTGCTTTGCTTCATCATCGCCGCCGTCCTCACGCCGCCGGATATCTTTTCGATGCTGGCGCTTGCCGTTCCGGCTCTCCTCCTCTACGAACTATCGGTTTTTTCCGTTCAGCTGATTGAAAAACAACGTGCGGCGGAAGCTCGTGCGGAACAGGCTGCGGCGAAATTCTGACCCTTGATTCTGACGTCTGCCGCCAGGGCTGGCGCATCGCTTTTCAACGATGAGGCTGGAACGGCGGCTTTGGATAGCGGCATGTTCGATATCAAATGGATTCGCGAGAATAGCGCCCTTTTCGATGCGGGACGCGAGCGGAGAGGCCTGCCGCCGCTCGCCGCGGACCTGCTTGCGCTCGATGATACGCGCCGCTCTGCCATCGCCGCCTCGCAGGTGGCCCAGGAACGCCGCAACGCTGCCTCGAAGGAAATCGGTGCGGCGATGAAAGCCAAGGATAATGAGCGTGCCGAGGCTCTGAAAGCCGAGATGGCGGAGCTCAAGGCCAGCGCGCCGGCTCTCGAGGAAGCGGAAAAACGGGCGATCGTCGTGCTTGATCGCGCGCTTGCGGAAATTCCCAACCTGCCGCTCGACGACGTGCCTTTCGGGCGTGACGAAAACGACAATCCGGAATTGCGTGTGGTGGGCGAAAAGCCCGTCTTTTCCTTCACGCCGAAAGAACATTTCGAGATAGGTGAAAATCTCGGCCTGATGGATTTCGAGACCGCGGCCAAATTGTCCGGCGCGCGTTTCGTCGTGAATAAGGGACCGCTTGCGCGGCTTGAACGGGCGCTCGGCCAGTTCATGCTTGATCTGCATACAGGCGAGCATGATTACGCCGAAATCAACCCGCCGATTCTGGTGCGTGACGATGCCCTGTTTGGCACGGCGCAATTGCCGAAGTTCGAGGAAGATCTCTTCGCTGCCCATGCCGGGCGTCTGCCGCAGGAAGGTGGTGGGGACTCCTACTGGCTCATTCCCACGGCGGAAGTGTCGCTCACCAATCTGGTGCGGGAATCGATTCTGGAAGAAAGGCAATTGCCGCTGCGGTTCACCGCCTTGACGCCCTGTTTCCGGGCCGAGGCTGGGTCGGCTGGCCGCGATACGCGTGGCATGATCCGCCAGCATCAGTTCAGCAAAGTCGAACTCGTCTCGATCGCCACGCCGGAGCAGGCGCTGATCGAACATGAACGAATGCTCGGTTGTGCCGAGACGGTGCTGAAACGGCTTGGCCTCGCCTATCGCGTGGTGACACTCTGCACCGGCGATATGGGTTTTTCGTCGCAGAAAACCTATGACATCGAGGTCTGGTTGCCGGGGCAGGGGCGTTATCGCGAGATTTCGTCCTGTTCCGTCTGTGGCGATTTCCAGGCGCGCCGAATGAATGCGCGTTACCGTCCGGAAGGCGGCAAGGCGACACGTTTCGTGCATACGCTGAATGGATCGGGTGTCGCGGTCGGTCGTGCGCTCGTCGCCGTGCTTGAAAATTACCAACGGGAAGATGGTGGGGTAAACGTGCCGGAAGCCCTGCGGCCCTATATGGGCGGCTTGACGGCGATAATGCCCGGAAGCGGGACCCGCTGATTGTGAGAGATTTGGCCGAGAAATTTGGCAAGGATGGCGATGCGCATATTGATCACCAATGACGACGGCATCAATGCTCCTGGCCTTGCCGTTCTGGAGCGGATTGCCTCCGCGCTCTCGGATGATGTCTTTGTCGTGGCGCCTGAAAGCGACCAATCCGGAGTGGCGCATTCGCTATCGCTCAGCGATCCCCTGCGCCTGCGCCAAATATCTGAACGGCGTTTCGCGGTGAAGGGCACGCCGACTGATTGCGTGATCATGGGCGTGCGCAAGATTCTGCTCGAACACAAGCCGGATCTCGTCCTTTCGGGCGTCAATAGTGGACAGAATCTCGCCGAGGACGTCATCTATTCCGGTACAGTCGCCGGTGCGATGGAAGGCACGATTCTCGGCATTCCCTCCATCGCTCTGTCGCAATGCTACGACGCTGGCACGGGAGGGCGCGACGGCATGCATTGGGATTGCGCCGAGACCTACGCTCCCTCGATCATCCGGCGCCTGCTTGCGGCGGGAATCGATCCAGACATCGTCATGAATGTCAATTTTCCCGCCTGTGCCGCGAGCGAGGTGAAGGGCTTGGCGGTCACCGCGCAGGGGCGTCGTGACGCCACGACGATCAAGATCGATGGTCGCCATGATGGCCGTCATCTGCCCTATTACTGGATCGCCTTCGCACGTGATACGCGCCAACCGGGGATCGGCACCGATCTCGAAGCCATCGCCCAAAGGAAGATCGCGGTGACGCCCCTGCGCATCGATCTGACCGACGAGCCGACCATGACGCGGCTTGCGCAGATGCTGCCGAGGGATCTCCACGATGAAGCATTGGCTTCGTCCAAGACGCCGGCATGAGCCGTTATCATGGGGCATTCCGGTCCTTCCTTCGCTGATTCTCATTGCGCCGATGCGCCTTTAGCATCCGGTGCGATCCATGAGGCGGAAAGCCGGGCCGCTTTTCTTCTGCGCCTGCGCGGCAGTGGCATTCGCGATCTCGCGCTTTTGCGCGCGCTCGAAAAGGTGCCGCGTGAGCTCTTCGTCCCGGAGGGCTGCGCCGCCTTCGCCGATAGCGATCTTGCCCTGCCGCTCGGATGCGGGCAGACAATGACGGCACCGGTGCTCATCGCGCAGATGATCGAGAAGCTCTCTGTTCTGCCACGCCACCGGATTCTCGAAATCGGGACCGGCTCTGGTTATTCCGCCGCCGTGCTTTCGCATATAGCGCGTGAAATCATCTCCTTCGAGCGTTTTGCGTCTCTCGCCGAACCGGCACGCGGCCGGCTGGCATCGCTACGTCGCGATAATGTTCTCGTCGTGACGGGGGATGGCTCGACGGTTCCGCCGGAAAGTGGAATTTTTGACCGCATCCTCATCCACGCTGCCTGCCACAACATTCCGGAGGCGCTGAGACAGCTTTTAGCTGCTGACGGGCTCATCCTTTATCCGCAGGATGAGGAACCCCAGAGCTTGAGGATCCTGCGCCGCAATGGCGAAGGCTGGCTCCAGGAGACGCTCGACGAAACAGGGCAGGAGCGCGGCTTTTTCTTTCAGCCATTGTTGCAGGGGACCGCCCGCTCTCTTTGAGGCTTTGATGCCGGTGCATTGGTGGAGGAGGTGTTTTGCCGGTCTTCCTGTGGGTTTGATCGGCCGGTGCCGGAGCCCGCCCGCCCCAACGCTTCAGGCAAGGTTAATGAGGAGTAATCTTAATTTTGGGAGGCTTTTTTCTGAAGAAGCGTTCACCTTAAACGCTCCTTTAACCCGACTTGGCCTTAATGTTCCCCACTGACATCGCCTAGTGGATTGCATTATGCGTTTTTCCTTCTCGTTGCGTGGATCGTGCGCCGCTCCCTCCAGGTTGGCGATGCGCCTTGCCCTGACTGGGGCAGCTGCCAGCCTGCTGACCGGATGTGCCAATTCCGAGCGATTGGCGAATGCCTTCAGCAATCCTTTCGAAAGTAGTTCCAGTGGAACGGATTCCACGCCGACGGGAAGCCTGGGTGGGTCCTATCAGCGCTCGGCGCCGGTGACTCCAGTGCATCGGCAAGCCTTGGGTGCGGCGATACCGCAATCCTCCCCCGTGGCGGTCCAGGCGCAGTCGCTTCCCACGCCTGCGGTTTCGCCCACGCCTGCCGTGCCGCGCGCGGTCGCCGGTGGTGCCGCTGGCTGGACGATCGAGGGCGGCACGCCGGTCGTCGTGCGGCAGGGCGAATCTGCCGCCATTCTGGCGCGTCGTTACGGAGTTCCCACCGACAATCTGGTGCGGGCCAACGGGTTTGGTTCCGCAAGCGAGATCCAGCCCGGCACGCGCGTCATCATCCCCGTTTATAATGCCGCTCTCGCCGCATCGAGCGGGGCGCATATGGCGCAAAACGCAGTCCAGGGGACGGTGCAAAAGACCACCCAGCTGGCCTCGCGCACGGCGACAGCCGCCGCCGAATTGCCGAGCCGTCTCCCAACTGTCCCCAAACCGGCGGCGCTCGCGCAGCAGGCAGAGCCTGTGAGACAAGCGCGCAATGTAGCGCAGTCCGCGACGCGGAGCGCGCAGGCCGAAGCCAATGCGGTCAAAGGCGCGGCCCGTGCGGGGCTGGCGCAAGGCCATGCGCAGGAACAGGCGGTCGTTCAGCACGCGAAGGAGATTCAGACTGCGGGCGCCCAGGTGCAGTCGCGCCTCGCCTCGCAGGTCAAGGCGGGTGCTGCCGCGCCGCAGGCGATGAAAACCGCGACCTTGGCCAAGGCTGAAACGGCGGCGAAAGCCGCTACCGGCAAAGCCGAGCATGTGCAGACCGAGACGAAAAAGGCTGTCAAATCGGCAATGCTCGAAACGCCGCGGGAGGTGAAACTGGCGGAAAAGCGCCAGCTTGAGACTCAGACGCAGCGGGTCGAACAGAAAGCTGCGCGTGCCGTCGAGCAACCGGCCGCTGAACCGGCTGAAGCACCGGCGCCAGCGAAGGCTTCTGTCAGCGACAGCGCCAATCCTGAGTTTCGTTGGCCTGCTCGCGGACGAATCATCCAGGCATTCAAGCCGGGTGGCAACGATGGTATCAATATAGCAGTGCCCGAGGGAACGGCCGTCAAGGCTGCCGAGGGTGGCGTCGTTGCCTATGCCGGTAGCGAACTCAAAGGCTACGGCAATCTGGTGCTCATCCGCCACCCCAATGGCTTCGTCTCCGCCTATGCCAATAATGGCGATCTCGAAGTCAAGCGGGGCGAAACCGTTAAGCGTGGTCAGACCATCGCCAAATCGGGCCAAAGCGGCAATGTCACTTCTCCGCAATTGCATTTCGAATTGCGTAAGGGTGCGACCCCTGTCGATCCGACGCAATATCTCGCGGGACTTTGAAAACCGTTTGCAACGGTCTCGTGCGACAAAAATGCCCCGATGGAACCTTGTTTCTGCCGGGGCATTTTTTTATGCCAGAGTAGATGTTTCAAACAGGCTTTGGGCATTCGCATTCATCAAACAGGGACGCTAGCTATGGCTAAGATGCCGCATTTGACGATCACACCGGATAAGATCGGTTTCGTCATTTCCCTGGCGCGGCAATTCGACGCCAAGGATGTGCTCACCGATGTCGATTCGGGCTCAAATCCGAGTGATGATGGCGGGGTCGATATTCTTGAGGACCAGGCCAATGATCCGGTGCAGCGGGAACTCGTAACTTTCATCCACGATCTCAATGTCGATGAACAGATCGATCTCGTGGCGCTTGCCTGGCTCGGACGCGGTGATGATACGGTCGAGGGTTGGAAGACCTTGCGGCAGACGGCGGCTGACGCCCATAACGAGCGGACCGCGCAATATCTTCTCGGCATGCCGCTGCTTGGTGATTTTCTCGAGGAGGGGGCCACGCAATGTGGCTTGAGTGTCGAGGATCTCGACGAATATGGCTCAGCCCGTCTGTGAAGCAGAACCTTGTATTTTCCTCGACAGGGCGCGCGGTTTGCTGGAAACAGGACCATGCGCCCTTCTAAACCCTTTCTGAATGACGTCGCCTTCTGCCTGCGCTTTTACACGCGCTTGCCCGTTCCAGCTTTGCCGGGTGAATATGATCCCCATGGGCTAGAGAGCGGCTTTGGCCGCTTGAAGCGGGCAGTGCGGGCGCTGCCCGCTGCGGGGGCGGTAGTGGGCGCTCTGGGCGGCTTCGTCCTTCTTGCCGCCGGCGGATTCGGCCTTGGGCCCTGGCTCGCGGCGCCTTTATCCATTCTCGCCATGATTCTCATGACCGGGGGGCTGCACGAAGATGGGCTCGCCGATTGCGCCGATGGATTCGGTGGCGGTCGAGATGTCGCGCGTAAACTTGAGATCATGCGAGACAGCCGGCTTGGCAGTTATGGGGTGCTTGCCCTCATCCTGGCCGTCTGGCTGCGAATCGCTAGCCTCGCAACCCTTGCTGAAACCAGTCTCGGTCTGGCCGTGACCGTTCTCATCGCCAGCGCCGCCTTGTCGCGGACATTGGCATTGATACCCTTGCTGTTTTTGCCGCCGGCTCGCAGCGAGGGGTCAGGTTTCAGTGTGGGCAGGCCTCATTACCTTGCGGTCCTGCGGGCTTTCGCTCTGTCCGGCTGCCTGGGATTTCTGCCATTGTTTGGTGGCGCAGGGTTTTTCCGCTGCCTTGGAGTTTTATTTCTGGGTTTCATCGCATCCTGTTTCGTCGCTTTCACGGCGCGCGCACAAATCCGTGGACAGACCGGGGATGTTGCCGGAGCCACGCAGCAAGTGGTGGAGATTGTCTGTCTACTGCTGTTCGCAGCGCATTCATGAGTCTCAGCAAAAATATTGCAGGTTGGCGGGATGGTGCGGATGGGCACCGGAAGAATGTCTATCGCTTCCGACTCGGTGAGGAATTGGTCCATCCGCGAAAATCGCTGTTCGCCGCTCCAACCATATCGTCTGTTTCGCATTGAAGGGGAACGCTGCGCGATTAGGTTCAAGTCTTGATGCGCGCGGATCACTCAAGCCGGATCATATCGCTCGCCACAGGTTGCGATCGATCGGATGCGCATAGAAAATCCATTGTTGCTGGAGCGTTTTGCAATGTTCCAGCTTTGTCGTCTGCGTCCTTGGAGGGTGAGCGGGATATCCAACGACCTTATGTCGGACCGACGGAAAAGAATAAATCACCGATCGTTAGAATATGAATGATTAGATTCAGTTCGACACAAGCTTCGCCTGCTAAAAAGAACCCATGACAGGTTGGGTCACATTGAAGGCCCAAGGGCATCAAGCCGCTCTGTTGTACCGGCGAAAATCCGGTATGTCCCAGTTTTTTCACAAATTTTCTTAAAGGGACATACAATGTCAAGCCTTCTTACCAATAGCGCTTCCATGACGGCTCTGCAGGTCTTGGGTCAGACCCAGCAGTCGCTGCAAAAGACTCAGGAGCAGATCTCGACGGGTCAGCGTATCTCCAGCGCCTCGGATAACGCATCTTATTGGTCGATTGCGACCAAAATGAAATCCAATGTCGGGGCGCTCGGTGCTGTTTCCGATGCTCTTGCGGGAAGTAACCAGCTGGTTTCTACCATGAGCACGGCAGTGCAGAGCACCATTTCCGTTCTGCAGGTGATCAAGAATGATCTTGTCCAGGCAACCAGCCCCGGCCAGGATCTCGACAAGATCGGCACTGATATTGCGGCTCAGCAGCAGCTGCTGATCAGCATCGGCCAGTCGTCGACTTTTAACGGTATCAATCTTCTCGCCGCGAGCACGACCGGCGCGGTCAATTTTGCCGCCTCTTATGATTCACGGTCGGGTGTCAGCTATCTATCTCTCGACACTGGCACCACGCTGCTGTTCACGGCAGATTCCGTCGGTGTTTACGACTCGACGGGAACGTCCGGTTATCTTGCCTCCACGGCGGGGGCATCTGGCACCTCGGTCCTCGGCTTCGCCATCGATTCTGCGACACCTATTTCGACCACCGGTACGTTCTCGATCACCAATCTTCTGAAAGATGTGGAATCGGCGATTAGCAATGTTACCAAGGCGGGCAGTATTCTTGGTGCGACGCAGACGAACATCAGTGTTCAGTCGAATTTCGTCTCGAATTTGAGCGACTCTCTGACCGCTGGTGTCGGTGCACTCGTCGATGCGAATATGAACGAAGCTTCGACCAAACTCGCCGCGCTTCAGGTGCAGCAGCAATTGGGCATTCAGGCACTGAGCATCGCGAATTCGAACACGCAGCTCATCCTCCGCCTGTTCCAGTAAGCTCTCATGATCCGCAAATAATGTGATGGGAAAAGCATGAGAGTTTTCTCGTGCTTTTCCTATGCGATAGCGAAGCCATGGTTTGTCAATGAGCCTCGCTGATCGGAACAGTCTAGTTCGCGATGGAACATTGATTTCATCTGAACATTCCCTGTGACGGCCAAAATGTTTCAGATATTTAAGTTGTTTTGATCTAGATGATAGTGGCCGCGCTGGTGATAGCGCGGCCATTTTTCTTGGTCATGTTCGCACAAGCTTTCCCCCGCATCTTTCGTAAAGATTTAGGCAAGGAATCGAGGGAAGCGAATGACGGTTCGAGAGCAAATCGAGCGTCTTTGGGCAAATCTGCTGAAGTTGGGTATGAAACGCCTGATAACGCTTGGTGTCATCGGTGTGTCCGTTTTCGCGATGACGGGGCTCGCGGGCTATTTTCTAAGCCGGCCGGCCCAAGAGATTCTTTATTCGGGTCTTGATCGGCAGGATGTCAGCAGGATTGCTTCAGCTCTGAAAGAGGCTGACATCCCGTTCGATGTCAATGCGGATGGAAATGCTGTTCTGGTTCGTTTTGGTGAAACAGCGCGCGCACGTATGCTGCTTGCAGAAAAAGGACTTCCCAATAGTCCGAATGCGGGGAATGAATTATACGACAAGCTGGGGTCGCTTGGATTGACCTCATTCATGCAGGAAGTAACTCGTGTCCGAGCGCTTGAAGGAGAATTGTCGAGAACCATCCAGCTGATGCATGGTGTAAAAGCAGCCCGGGTTCATATCGTCATGCCGGAGGAAGGGTCGTTTCGTCGCGTCCGGCAGCCACCTTCGGCTTCTGTCGTTGTGCGCATGGATTCGAATGACGAGTCGGGTGCGGCCAAGGCGATCCGGCATCTCGTTGCTTCGGCTGTGCCTGGGATGACTGTCGAGGAAGTCACCGTTCTCAATACAGAAGGTGTCTTGCTCGCCTCAGGCGCAGACACGGTGGATGGTGCTCCAAGTGGCATGATGGTGCTTGAAAAAGCAGTCTCTCGTGAGATTATCGATAATATCAGAAAAACGCTCACGCCTTATCTCGGTCTCCGTAATTTCCAGGTGAGTGTCGCCACGCATCTCAACACGGATAAGAAACAGACGAACGAGACGATCTACAATCCTGATTCAAAGGTCGAACGTTCGACTCGTGTCACCAAGCATAACCAGAACTCTCAAAATTCGACAGTCCAGTCTCCGACGACGGTAGAACGCAATCTCCCACAGGAAACGACGCGCTCCGATGATGGCAAGCAATCCACTGAAGAAAGCCAGAAGCGGGAGGAACTGACCAATTACGAGATATCCTCGAAAGTGATCAATACAGTTAGTGGTGGATATGGCATCGAGACACTTTCTGTAGCCGTTCTCATTAATCGTGCAAGTCTGATTTCGTCCCTCGGCGAAAAACCGACCCCAGAAGCGCTCACGAAGCAGATGGAGGAAATCGAACAACTCGTCGCCTCAGCGTCCGGTGCCCACAAGGAGCGTGGAGATTCAATCAAAATATCGGCAGTGGATTTCATCGATCCAAATCACGAATTGGAACCGCAACCCCCCATTTCCTTCGCGGAACTCGCCCTGAGGCAATCGTCGAATCTCGTCAATGCGGTCACGATCCTCATTGTCACGATCTTATTGATCTGGTTCGGATTGCGGCCCGCGACAAAAGCGGTTCTTGCCAATACTCGAAGTAATCCTGTCTCCGCGATTACGTTCAATAATGAGGATTTGCAGGATTTGGACGAAGAAGAGGATATTCCAGCTTCTCTTCCGTCTTGGTCGCCCCCGTCGGAGACTAATCTCATTGAAGACTTGACTGGTACACAAAGGCGTACACCACAAAAGCGACTTGAACAAATCATCGAATATGATGAACAGCAAGCAGCGGCCGTCCTCAAGCAATGGATTCACCAAGGAGAAGATGTATGAGTATAAGACCCGTAAGCGACTATCTCATGCATTTTCGTGATGTCGGTGACATTGTTGAGACTGGGACCATTGAGGAAGATGTCTATACCGACACGATAAAGGAAAACGACGTTGAAAATCGGCTTGTCGCTGCTCGTGATGAGGGGCAAGCACGAGGTCTGGAAGAGGGACGTAAAGAAGGGAAAGCACTTCTCGAAAAAGAACGACAAAATTTTGAAGTGCGCCTTTGCGATGCAAAACGTCAATGGATGAAAGAATTTGCGCAACCGTTGACGCACGATCTGCATTCTTCGTTCCAGCATATGGAAGAGGAAATAGCGGATGCGGTTGAGCGTATTTTGCGTCCGTTTCTTGCGGATAAAATACGGGAACGCGCAATCGTTGAATTGAAGACGATCCTTTCGACTTTAGGCAATCATTCGGGAGGCAATCCGATAATTATCAAAGGTCCAAAGGAGGTCCTTGATATATTGGTTGAAGGGATCTCGTCGAAGATCGAAAGAATTGATACTGATGCGGCGGTTGATCCCGAAGTGAAAATTACATTCGGTGATTCCCATATAGAGACCAGGTTACAGACGTGGTTGTCGTGCCTGACAGATCCATCGGAGTTGTGACAATGTCTGAAGGTCAAGAAATAGTCATCGTCAAACGACGTGGGTCACACGGAAAAGGTCATCATGGTGGGGCGTGGAAGATTGCCTTCGCCGATTTCATGACCGCTTTGATGGCATTGTTCCTGGTATTGTGGTTGGTGAATTCTACCAATGAGAAAACAAAGACGTCAATCGCACGTTATTTCAATCCCATCAAACTCGTTGATATGACGACGCTGCAGAAAGGGGTTCATCCGCCGCCGGAAAAGGAGGAAAGTTCTTCTATTGACAAAGATCAATCACCCACCGGGGCGGATAAAGGGAAAGGAGAAGCAAACGCGTCTGACAAGGACGACAAGCATCCATCTCAGCAAGTGAAGGCGAAATATTCCGAGGATGCTCTTTTTCGGGATCCTTATGCCGTGCTTGCGGAAATAGCTGGCCGGGCTGATGAGGCACCGATCAGCCATGGAGAGTCGACGGGTTCTGATAAGAATGCGTTGAGCGTCGATGAGACGTCGCAAGTCTATCGAGATCCATTCGCTCCCACGATAACGAATTCTGATGTGAGCGGAGAGGTGCGGAGTGAGGAAAATGTTGCTCTTGAGGTACGGCGAGAACGAGAAGATTTGAAGCCTGCCAAGCCGGCAACCGATCCTAAAGTTGAAACGGAACGTGCCAATGTTAAACGTGGAGCTAAAGGCGCCGTGCCGAAACCATCGCCTGGGGCCGATAAGGGGCAGCAGGATATACCGGCTCAAAATGTTGAAGGAATCAACCAGGTCGATGAACTCACACAATTGACAAAGGATCTTAATGATTCCGTGAAGGAACGTGCGGCTGGCCCTGTCACGCCTGCGATAGAGGCAAAAGTGGTTCATGACGGCGTGTTGATAAATCTCACGGATAATATTGCTTATTCGATGTTTGCCATTGGATCTGCGGAACCGCAAAAGCAAACTGTCCAGGCTATGCAGAAAATCGCGGAGATTCTGAAAAGCCATGAAGGAAGTGTTGTTATCAGAGGATTTACAGATGGGCGGCAGTATAAAGATAATGCCTATGATAATTGGCGTCTGTCGACATCCCGAGCAATAATGGCTCAGTATATGTTAATTAAGGGTGGACTTGATCCTCGTCGTATAGAACACGTCGAAGGATATGCTGATCGGCATCTGAAAATGACAGAGGATCCTTTGGCGGCCGTTAATCGTAGAATTGAAATTCTGATCCGAAAGGATAAGCGGTGAAACGCCCTCTATTAGTCCTCGGGATATTTATATCCTACATGATCGGTTATATGGGCGTGGCATTCTCAGATCCTCAAGCCATCGTATCACCCGCGCACAATCCGGAAACAAGAGGTGGTGATGCGCATTTGGCCTCCGTGCACGATAAAGTAAAATCGCCCTTAGAGATGATCCGTACGATTGAAATCCTGCAGGATCAGATCGCAGCTGGGAAAAAGCCGGTGGAAGCGGCGATGCCAGCTGTCGTGAAACAGATCGCAGAGAGATTGATTACCGAAGATCCAGAGGTCTGGAAAGATCCGAAAAATGTGCAGGCCCTTGTCATTTATCTCTTTAGTGGAGGACAGCCGAGAGTTGCCAAGAAAGTGTTGGGGTATGAAGGGCTTCCTTCCTCAGACGGAAAATTGCTTAATGCCGCCTATGCATATACAATCGGGAACAGAGCCGAGGCAGCTAAAATACTCAGGACAACTGATCCGAATACATTACCGTCTTTCCTAGGCGCGCATGTAGCCCTTATAAAAGCGCTTTTGGTGGCGGAGAAAGAGCCCGCCAACGCCATGCGTTATCTCGACTTGGCGCGAATTCTGGCTCCCGGAACCCTGATCGAGGAAGCAGCTTTGCGTAGAGAAATATTTCTTGCGGAGAGTTCCCACAAATTCACAAAATTCTTTTTTCTTTCCGGGCAATACACTCGCCGTTTTCGAAATTCCATTTATTTTGATAATTTTTATAAACACTTTGTCAATTCGATCGTCAGTCTTAGCCTGAATGAGGGGACCGAACTGATTTCTCAGCAGGGAGAAATCTTGAGTGCGCTATCTTTGCAGCAACAGGCAGAGATTTATTTAGCAATTGCCTACCAGAATTTGCTCTGCGGACGCATTGATCAAGTTGCTTATGCCCTTTCGCGGATACACGCGCTGGGAACAAAGAGTGCGATTAATTCAGAGCGGGAAGTCATCTACCAGAATATTGTTGATTTTCTCAAAACGGGCGAGGGAGAGAGCCTAGATCGGATCGCTCGTCTGGATGAAAAGAACCTGTCGTCAAAAGATACGGAACTTGCTCACGCTCTTCTGCAGATCGGGCGGGTATTACAAGAGACGGATGCGGAACAGACTCTTTCGTCCGAAGAGACCTTCCAGCCAGAGGCAAGTTCCGCGCGCGATGATCATGTTATGGAATTGATCAAGCGGACGGATGAGGCCATGAATTCGGTGGATAGAGCATTGCACGGGGGCGCTCCGTGAATTCTACTCAAAAAGCGATTTTGCCTGCCGTATTCTCGAAGCCGTCGGATACGGAGGCAAAGTCAAAAGATATCCATAAAGAGATGGCCGACAGCTCTGATTCTGCAATCGAGAAGTTTTCAAATCTATTGTCTGGTCTCGCGAATTCGGCCGAAACGGAATCGGAACCTACCCTATCAATGAAAGAGAAGATTCCGTGGAAAGGCGTATCTGCGTTGCCCATGTTGGAGAGTGGAACGATTACACAAAATCCAAGCCAATTGATGGCAAGCAGTTCGAGCGGTCGGTATCAGGATACTCTGTTGCAGCCATCAGGTGAGCCCTCTCTCGGTGTGGGTTTTGCAGGCGTTTTTCCGCAAAGCGGCAATGGATCGGTTTCTGCCGATAGTGCTTCTGAACTTGGCAAGTGGATCAATGATCAAAATACGCATGTTGCTTTGCCCTCAGAAGCGAAACAGTCAGAAGAGAAAAATCTGAGGGCGTCGGGCTTTAAACTGCAGAGTTTAGCCACCGAGGAATCGGGCCAGCAAAATAATGACGGTCAGGGGGGCACGGGGTCAGTAGAAAGTCGACTTCTATCTCTCTCAAATAACAAGGAAGAGCCTGACAAAACCGGCCAATCTAAATATGCGCAAGGGACAAAAAAGGAAACTGTCCAGAAACCGCAGCCGTCGACTGAAGGGTCGACCATTCCCTACAGCAATTTGTTGTCAGGGATCCCTGTGCCCGAACTGGTCCCAACAATTGTTAGCGAAAGTGGACCGACGCGAAGAGTCAGCGAGAATGACGTTGGCGAGATCGGTGATATTCTACGGAACGGTTTGGATACCGGAATATTGGGTCTTCATGATGATTCAGTATCTCTGAAGCTCACGCAATTGGATATACCCAATAGAGATATCGATAAAGGTGTGAATTCCTTGTCCCGTGACAGGGCAAGGATAACGAATGCCGAAAGTATTGGGAATGAGCAGGAATCGATGGGATTTGTTTCGTTAACTGACACCGCTGCGAATGGGGTTGCTGCGACTGTTAAAGTGACGAGTAAGGAAAGCTATTTTCCTCCTTATTTGCCTCCAACACCGGTGCAGCAGATTGCCGATAAAATTATTGAAGGTGTGAATGGCTTGATAAATAATGTCACGCCGCTGACGCCAGTATTGGGACCCGAATTAGGAGCACAAACGGCGGTTTCAGAAAGTCGCTTGGTAATGTCACAAGATGGCGCCAATGGAGGTATTTCTCCATTCCAGAATGGCATCGTTGATTTGGTCCCAGGAAGGTTACAGTCGGACAAATTGAAGGTTATCACTTTCAATCTTGTTCCCGACGGTATGGGGACAGTCAACGTCAAAATGCGCCTCTCCGGTTCAAATCTCGATGTCGAATTAAAGATCTCCTCTTCGGATGTGAAGGAGATGCTTGAAAACGATAAGAATACGCTATCTGACAAATTGAATGCTTCCGGTTATATGGTGGAGAAACTTCAAATCGGATTACAAAATGTCATTGCTGACGGGATTGTTTCTGGCGAGAAAAACGATTTCAATCATTTCGGGAAGGCAAATTCCGGCGCACATGATCCAACATCCGATTCTGGTTCAAATTCATCAAGGGAAGATGGCTCGTCTCGAAACGGTGGGCAGCAAGGGCGAGGGCCCCAATACCGGCAAGACGATCTACAGGACTCTTCCCTGGCTGCTCGCAGGAATGATGGCTTTTACCTTTGAATGTTATGCGCGGGAGGAATTAGTCATTCATCCGTGCGAGAGAGAGATGGTGCAGGCAGCCAAAAAATATAATGTTCCCCTTTCTATTTTATATGCTGTGGGGTTGACGGAGACGGGGCATCGAGGCTCTCTCCAACCCTACGCCCTCAATCTGCATGGTCCGTCCTTTTTTGCGTCGTCTTTGCAGGAAGGAATCGAACATTTCAGATCGGCTCAAAAAAATGGTGTGAAATTGATTGATATTGGCTGTATGCAAATTAATCATCATTTTCATCGCGATAAATTTACGAGTCTCGAGGCGATGTTCGATCCGCATCAGAATGTAGACTATGCTGCGCGGTTTTTGAGAGATCTGAAAATTCAGGAAGGTAGTTGGACGCTTGCGGCTGCGCGATATCATGCGGGGACGGGAAATAATTTTGCACAAAAGCATTATGTCTGCAATGTAATTACAAATATGGTCGCGTCTGGCTTCGGCGCATGGACTGTAAACGCAATCAGGTTTTGTCGTTAAACGTGGCTAAGAATGTCATTGTGCTTTAAGGGTTGCTTAAGTTGTGCTTCATTAATTGAGTTTATGTGAAATTCTTAAAGTATTCCTGGTTGAATCTGCTTGTGCTGTGTCAAGATGTATGGAAATGAGTGTAATCCCATCATAATGTGCTTTTGATGTTGTGGCTTTGAAGATGGGTGATACCGTCATGATAAGCATTGATGAATCTGATTGAACGCATATGAGTTTGTTCCGAGTTATGGTGCGGAATTGAATCGAAGCGCGATGCGAGGCATGTAGCGGATTATGCGGAATCTCATCACCGATGTGCCAGGCGTTCTTGTCGGCAATTATCATGACGTCCAGCGTGCGTCCGGTGTTACCACGGTGATTTTTGAAACTCCCGCATGCGCGTCCTATGTGACGCTTGGAGGTGCTCCTGGTGTCAGGGATACCGGGCTGTTGGAGCCTGAGCGGACCGTTGATCATGTCGATGCTCTCGTTCTTTCAGGGGGCTCCGCATATGGCCTCGATGCGATGGGTGGCGTGCAATCTGCCTTGCGTTTGTCCGGGCGCGGGTTTGCTGTGGGTAACGTAACAGTTCCTATCGTCCCCGGTGCTATTCTTTTCGATTTGTTGAACGGCGGGAACAAGGATTGGGGTGATGAGCCGGTTTATTGGCGCTTGGGGCGTTTGAGCGTCGAGGCTGTTAATAAGGATTTCGTTCTCGGTTCAGTGGGCGCCGGTTATGGCGCGACAATCGCTGATCTCAAGGGTGGTCTGGGTTCAGCCAGCTGTGTCAGTTCGTCTGGAGCCTATGTCGGTGCACTGGTTGCCGTTAATGCCTTGGGCCGCGCCACGATTGGCGAGGGTCCGCATTTCTGGGCGGCGCCTTACGAAAGGAACGCAGAATATGGTGGTCTCGGTTGGCCCGCGGCTTTTCCATCCGATGCATTGACGCTCGTTTGTAAGGGGGATGATGCGTCCCCGCTTATTGGAGCGAACACGACGATCGGCATCACCGCAACGGATTTGGCTCTTACGAAAGCCGAGTTGAAACATCTTGCTGTCATGGCGCATGACGGCCTGGGGAGGGCGCTGCGGCCGGCACATGGCGCTTTGGATGGCGATACGATTTTTGCCGTAGCCACTGGGTTGCGGAATGAAGCGGTTACCCCCCGTACGCTGACTGAAATCGGCACCCTCGCGGCGGATTGTTTTGCTCGTGCGATCGCTCGCGGCATCTATGAAGCGACGGCATTGCCCTTTCCCGGTGCATTGCCAGCTTGGCGTGATCGGTTGGCGGCTCTGGACAGGCGCGGCAGGCTGGCTTAATCCACAATAGAAAGTCGTTTTCCTTCTTTGAGGCCATTGGCCTTTCCTTGCGATGAGTTCAGAATGATTCCGCGTTATGCTCGCCCTGACATGGTTGCCATCTGGGAGCCGAAGACGCGGTTTCGCATCTGGTTCGAAATCGAGGCCTATGCCTGCGAGGCTATGGCGGAGATTGGAATCATCCCCAGAGAATCGGCGAAGGCGATTTGGGAAAAGGCAAAGGATGTCGAATTCGACGTCGATCGCATCGACGAAATCGAGCGTGTGACTAAGCATGATGTCATTGCTTTTTTGACGCATCTTGCTGAGTTTATTGGATCTGATGCACGTTTTGTCCATCAGGGCATGACCTCTTCCGATGTGCTGGACACTTGCCTTTCAGTGCAGCTTGCCCGCGCTTCCGACCTTCTCCTCGCCGATCTCGATGGTCTCCTCGCCGCTTTGAAAAGGCGCGCCTTCGAATATAAAATGACGCCGACAATTGGCCGCTCGCACGGTATTCACGCGGAGCCAATCACATTCGGCCTCAAATTGGCGCAGGCCTATGCGGAATTTTCCCGCGCGCGGGAGAGGCTCGTTGCTGCCCGAAAGGAAATTGCCACTTGCGCCATTTCCGGCGCAGTCGGCACGTTCGCCAATATCGATCCGCGAGTTGAAACTTACGTGGCGGAGAAGCTTGGCCTCGGCGTGGAGCCCATCTCGACACAAGTCATACCTCGCGACCGGCATGCCATGTTCTTCGCGACGCTTGCGGTGATTGCTTCCTCCATGGAGCGTCTTGCCGTTGAAATCCGGCATTTGCAGCGTACGGAAGTTCTTGAAGCGGAGGAATATTTTTCCGTGGGCCAGAAAGGCTCCTCCGCCATGCCGCATAAACGCAATCCTGTGTTGAGCGAGAATGTCACTGGCCTCGCGCGTCTGGTTCGAGGTATGGCGCTCCCAGCGATGGAAAATGTCGCGCTTTGGCATGAAAGAGATATTTCTCATTCCTCAGTCGAGCGCATGATCGGTCCCGATGCCACGATCACACTCGATTTCGCTTTGGTACGGCTGACAGGGCTCATCGATAAATTGCTGGTCTATCCGGCTAATATGCAGAAGAATCTTGATCGCCTTGGCGGTCTCATTCATTCGCAACGCGTGCTGCTCGCCCTGACTCAAAAAGGTATCAGCCGTGAAGATGCCTATGCGCTGGTGCAGCGCAACGCCATGCCTGTGTGGCGTGGAGAAGGCGAGTTTCTGCCACTGTTGAAAGCGGATCCGGATATCGCCAAAGTCTTGAGCTCGGGTGAACTCGAGGCGTTGTTTGATCTCGGCTATCATCTCAAGAATGTCGATGTCATCTTCGAACGTGTTTTCGGTGAAGTGTGAATTTATTGGATCAATATTCTAGGGGAGATCGCGATGTCGGAACCGGTTCAGCTCGAAACTCTGGTCATGAAGATCGTCGCCGACGCCCGTTTACATGCACGCTGGCTGAATACATTCTCCTTCATGGAATATATCGGCTTTCGCAAAATCGTGAAAAGCCAGCTCGCTGAGCAGATGACCGCGCAGATCCTATCCCATGCGATGGAAGAAGGACGCCATGCGCTGGGGCTCAAGAAACTCGCGATGAAACTTGGTGGTTCTGATTTCGACAGCTATGCGCCGGAAACCATGATTTGTCCGGAGGCGGCGGAAACTTATATCCAGACGTTGGACAAGACCTGCGAGGCGCAGTTTGCTGCGTTGCCTGATACGGATCGGAGCCGCCTCACTTACCTTTACGTGACATGGTTGATCGAAAAGCGCGCGCTGGAAGTCTATAATGTCTATAAGGCGCTGTTGCCGCAGAAGGATATTGTGGCGAAACTGGAAGGACTCTTGATGGAAGAAGGGCGGCATCTCCAGGATGTCGAAGCCGCGATGACATCGAAAGATCGCCAGTTTAAGGAACGGGCGGACTTGTTGCAGCCGCAGGAAGAGGCGATTTATTCGATCTTCCTCGGCCACCTCGCAGAGGCTCTTCAACCCGCCGCCGCGGCAGCCTGAGCCCTCCGATGCGGACTTCGGAAGCGGAGATTCTAATCGTACCGGGCCTGGGAGGGTCGGGCGATGACCATTGGCAAAGCCGGTGGAACGAGAAATTGCCGACTGCGCGTCGCATTGTCCAGGAAGATTGGTTGAACCCCTCGCGTGAGGCCTGGACGCGGCGTCTCGCCGCAGATGTCGCGCAAGCGGAAATGCCGGTCATTTTCGTGGCGCATAGCCTTGGTGTCCTCGCTGTCATTCATGCCGTGCCGCTGATCGATGTCACCAAGGTCAGGGGAGCATTTCTCGTCGCCCCGCCATCTTTGGCAATCATACGGGATGTTGCCGCGATCGATTCTGCATTCGCTCAGGAGATCGAGACTCCTTTACCATTTCCGGCAGTGGTGATCGCGAGTCGTAACGATCCCTATGCAACCTTCGAAGAGAGCGAAATGCTTGCATCGAAGCTTGGTGCTGCCTTTGCTGATGCCGGTATGTCTGGGCATATCAATGTGGAAAGCGGCCATGGGCCCTGGCCGGAAGGTCTGATGCGTTTCGCGGGCTTCTTGAAAGATCTGTAAACGATCTCGATCATATTGACCGGATACAGCCATTTTTCATGATCTGTTTCCGGACATTTTTGGAGGGAGGCGTGCTCAGATAGAAGCATGTTAACGCATGCGAGAGCTTGCCGAGGGCGGAGAAGAGTTTGATGACGAGTTCGCGGTAAGGCGAATCCCCCCGCATAAAACCGAAATTTGAGGCCCAGCCTTCTACAGTTTTGATCGTCTATTCATGTGGATAGGCTTATTAGCCAATCGGGGTGATCGCGCAAAATATCAAGAGATGGGCTGCTCATTCTGGATGCTGGTCGGGCTGGCACCGGAAGTCTGGTCATGAATCGCGCTCCCAGCCGAGGCAGGCAATACTGCCGCTGGAGAAAAGCGGCGCAAGCGCAAGGCATTTGTCACCACGAAAACCGAAGAGAACGCCATTGCTCCCGCCGCCAACATCGGCGAGAGAAGCAATTTGAATGGAGCATAGAAAAGGCCCGCAGCGACCGGGATCAGGATGACATTATAGGCAAAGGCCCAGAAGAGATTCTGCCGTATATTACGCATCGTTGCCCGGCTGATCGCAAGCGCATCGGCGACGCTGGTGAGTCTATGACTGATTAAAACCACATCTGCGGACTCGATCGCTATATCCGTGCCGGATCCAATGGCGACGCCGACATCGGCTTCAGCTAGTGCCGGTGCATCATTGATGCCGTCGCCTATGAAAGCGACCTTATGGCCGGATTGACGGAGATCAGCAATGACATCGCGTTTGCCTTGCGGCAAGGTTTCGGCGACGACATCATCAATTCCAAGCTTTTTGGCGATCGCTTCGGCAGTTTCACGCCGATCGCCTGTCACCATGATCGTTTTTCGGTGATCCTTTCGCAGGCGAACGATTGTTTCGGCTGCACCATCGGCGATAGGGTCGGCGATGGCGAGAAGGGCGGCAAGTTGACCATCAATACCGGCATATAGAGAAGATTTCGCTTCCATAGCCAGTGCCTTGGCTTCTTTGTCGAATGGTGTGACGTCGATCCCATGCTTTTCGAGATAGCGGCCGGCACCAATGAGAATGCGATGACCAGCGACTTCACCTTCAACCCCGAAACCTGCCTGCGCCTGGAATTTTTCAGCGGTATCGAGAGCCAGGCCATTTTCAGAAGCCGCCTTCACTATCGCTTTGGCGATTGGGTGCTCGGAATGGGCTTCGAGGCTTGCAAGCAGATGCAAAACATCGGAGCGGGTAAATGGCGGCTGCAAGATGAAATCGGTCAGGGCCGGTTGCCCTTGTGTGAGCGTCCCCGTCTTATCGAAAGCGGTCGTATCGGCTTCCGCAAGCGTCTGCAGCGCCGCGCCCTTGCGGAAAAGAATACCAAGCTCGGCGGCGCGGCCGGTGCCGACCATGATTGATACCGGCGTCGCAAGGCCCATTGCACAAGGGCAGGCGATGATCAGGACACTGACCATCTGGATCAAGGCGAAGTTCAAGGCCGGTTGCGGGCCAAACCACATCCATGTCACGAATGTCAGGGCCGCAAGAGCCAGAACGGCCGGCACGAACCAAGCAGTGATTTTGTCCGCGAGTGCCTGGATGGGTAATTTAGCGCCTTGCGCCTGTTCGACCATCCGAATGATCTGGGCAAGGACAGTCTCTTTGCCTGTATGCGTCACGCGGAATTGAAAACTTCCATCGAGATTGAGTGTTCCACCGACTACAGTGGCACCGCTCGTCTTATAGATGGGTGCGGCCTCACCCGTCAGCATGGATTCATTCACGAAGGAAGCACCGTCGGTGACTATGCCGTCGAGCGGAACATTTTCTCCGGGGCGAACCAGAACGACATCAGCGACCTTGATCTTTTCGATTGGAAGATCGACCGGCTGGCCATTGAGAATCACGCGTGCCTCGCGCGCCTTGAGGCCGAGGAGGTGTTTGATCGCCGCGCCTGTCTTGCCTCTCGCACGCGCCTCGAGTGCACGGCCAAGCAGAATTAGGGTGACGATGACGGCAGCGGATTCGAAATAGACCTGCCGCGAGGTTTCTGGAAATAAATTGGGGAGGAAGGTGACGAGGCTCGAATAAGCGAAGGCGGCACCCGCGCCCAGCGCGACGAGCGAGTTCATATCCGGCGCGCCTCGCAAAAGGCTGGGCAGCCCCTGCGTAAAGAAACGCCGTCCAGGAAAAGCGAGCACGAGCAAAGTAAGGCAAAAGGAAAGCAGATGCAGGGGGAAAAGCCCTATTGTCTGCACGAGCCAATGCGCGAAGTCATGGTTGAGATGGGACCCCATCTCCAGGACCAAAACCGGGAAGGTCAGGACAGCGGCGACAAAGAAATCGCGGAACAAATTCTGCGTTTCCGATGCCGGTTCGGTTCTGTGCTGATGCTGAGCGCCCTCTTTGGATTGGATGATCGTTGGCTGTTCGTCGGCGTCGCCGCGCTCTCGGGTGGGATAGCCCGCTTTGGTGACCGTCTCTTCGATTTCGGCGATATCGGTCTCGCCGGTCGCGAAGGTGACAGTCGCTGTCTTGGTGGCGAGATTGACGTTTGCTTCCAAGATTCCGGGAAGGCTCCTGAAGGCTTTTTCGGCCCGGTTCACGCAGGAGGCACAATTCAGTTTGTCGACTGTGAATTCGGCAGTCTCGGTCAGAGGCTCATAGCCTGCCGTCTTCACGGCAGCGGCGACACTGGCGAGATTGGGGACCTCGGAGAAGCCGACCGTCGCGCGTTCCGTCGCGAGATTGACGGAGACAGAATTGACGCCCGGCACCGCCTTGATGGCTCTTTCCACGCGCCCGACGCAGGAGGCGCAATGCATGCCCTTGATGCGAAGACCGAGTGAAGGATCGGAATGATGAGTGGAAGGGGCTATTGCCATCTGCCTGATCCGGTTGAGCCCAGCCTGAGGATATTCAGCATCTCAGCCTGTGCGGACGTCGACTCTTCTGAAATTGATCGTTTTATCTTGAAAAGCAAGATGCGTGACCGTTGTGGTGGCGTTCACAGCATAGAGAGGAAATATTTACCCGCACGGCGTAACGAGGCCCGGCGATTATGGGCGGCATTGGCCTGATGGGACGGCTCGGCTTGAATTGCAGCGCAAAGGGCATCCGTTTGATCCCACTTATTGCTGTTCAGAGAGCCATTGGGAAACATTTCATGATGCGCGAGGAGCCTCTTGACACTCGGGAGGGCAGGGCCCTATATCACCGGGCTCCTTGAGCAGCAGGGGCGGAGTAGCTCAGCCGGCTAGAGCAGAGGAATCATAATCCTTGTGTCGGGGGTTCGAGTCCCTCCTCCGCTACCATTGAAATCATAGAAGAATTTACCGATTAAGCCGCCTCTTGGCGGCTTTTTCATGTCGCAAATGGTTCGGTATGTTACAATTGATTTTAAATGGTTTTTAATTTGTCGCGGCTCCTCGACGCGACATGGTTTGCGACATGAAACAAGTTCTGACGATCCTGCTTGAATCAGAACATCGCAGGACACTGCTGAGATTGCTGTGGCTCGCAATGGTGGCTCGGCCATTTAGGAAGACCGGACCTTCCGTCGGCAAACAGACGAAAATGGATGAGGCAATGGCGTGGCCCTCGACGTCTCGACCTTCCGGATCATGGTGTCCCAAGCGGTAAAGCTGAGCAGCGGGAGCCGACGTCCCATAAAGGTCACGGGAGTCACTGATCAAGTAAGGCCAACTGACCTTGCACGGCGCCGGGCGAGGGTTTGGGACAGCCTTATCTGATACGTGCCAAACAGCGGTCGAATCACCAAACTATTTTGCAACCGTGACGATCGCCGTGTCCTCTTTCTCCATTTGCCTAAATTTGTGGCATTGCATTGACTGCTCGCAAAAGCATTTCTCTTCTCCCGCCTGCCCGGAACCCGCACCAGGGGTGCATTGGTGTGTACCCCAATTTTATGCTTTTTGATGGTCCCGTGACGTCCTCGACATGGTTCCCACATGGATGTGACACGTCCTCGAGGCGTCCCCAACATGGTTCCAAGATCGCTCTAACATGTGCCCATGATGGTTCCCGTGCGTGTCGGATTTTCACGGGAATGTGATTTGTTTAGGTGTCCCTTTTATCGCGAACCCATGCCACGATTCTTCCATGAGCAAAGATTCCATCACCATTTTTCTGGCTCGCCTCCGAGAGAAGAGCTTCGGTCGCTGCTCCGACACTTATCGTTGGCTGCGCGAGCATCACGAGCCTCTCAGCGAGGCCATCAAAAAATATCAGCCGGCCTGGAGAGTGGTTGCCCAGGCGTTGACGGATGAAGGTATCGTGGGAGCCCGGGGACAGAAGCTTTCGGCGAAACCTCTTCGGCGCATGTGGCTGCGTGTCTGCCGCGACATCGAGGATGACAAACGCTTCGCGGCAACGGGAATCTCGGCCAGAAAGCGCTATCCATCTCAGACGTCACCGAATCCTCAGCCCAACGCGGCCGTGCGTCCCGCATTGCCGTCACCTATTCCCGGTCGAACGCTTTCAATAATCGAAGTGCGCTCCGTTCAATCGCAAACTCCGAATGAGCCCGAATAGGAAAATCCAAAAACCATTTGCGGAAGCTGCTCTTCTCAAACATCGCGATGAGCAAACCATTGCGGAAAGATCGCCATTACTCCGAGAATGCTTAACTTGAAAAGTAATAGAGGATGAATGGTCAGGGCAATCGGGTGAAGAACCAGGTGACAAAAGGGATTTGAGCTGAATCTGTGTCCATCCTCTGATTCGGGACGAAGGATGGGGCGGTGGACGAGAGTGGAACCGCTTGTACGGCGCTGGCCAAGACGACGGTTTTCCTCCAATATTTCATAGGTATGCCGGACCATCGCAGGCAGGCAAGGTGATTTATCCGCTCGATGAGATCCTGCTTTTGTGCCTGCTCGCGATGTCGGTGGAAGCCGAAGCCTTCACCGACATCGCTCGTTTTGGTGAGAAGAAGCTCGATCTGTTGAGCCACTTCCGGCCGTTCGCCAACGGAACGCCGGCGCAGAGGGTGTCCTAAACGATGTGGTGCGCCGGGAGACTGGCAAGGAGTATGTGGTGAAAGTCCACTACGATGAAGGAGTAGCGATTCACGTCGGCCCCGAGCCGTGCGTTTTTGGCCGTGAGGCCAAGGACGAAGCGTCGGCAGGGGAGCGCATAGGCCAGCCATGGAGCCGCGAAAGTTTAATAATTCTGGGTGCTGACGCTGTCACATCGGCGGAAGGCAATATGGGCAGAGGCGCTATCGCGAGCTGCTGTCTGGCCCGGCGTGGTCAAAGACCCTGGCATATGTGGACGCTCTTTGCACGGGAACCGGGAGATCTCGGGATTGACCTGCGGGGGAACGCCGCAGGCCCGCATCGGGAAGGTGAGGAACCGTAGCCGATGATGCACGATCCCGAGAAGTCTGCCTCAGTCAAAGTAGCTGGGAAGCCGGTGAACAAAACTAGGCAACTGGTAGCGGAGCTGGTGGAGCCAAGGACCGGGACCAAGGGGAACGCGGACCAGCAAAGCGCGCGCCGGGCTCAGGACCGGGCAAGCGTGTCACAGGCGCTGGAACGCGTACGGCAAGCCGCAAGGCTAAGGCACTGTCCGTAAATTATTACTTTGGTATGGGTGGGTTTGGTCGGATTGTATAATTCCAATCGCCGTGAAAGTCGTGGCGAATGAGATTGACAGTCTTGAGTTCGGCATCTGAGACCTTGATGCCAGCTGGATAGGGGTGCGGATCGAGTTCGCAGCGCACCCGTCAAACCAGCCTTTGTTGTCGTGGCGGCGATCAATTGCACGATGACCTGATGGCTGATAAGCGGTTTGCCCCGCCAATTGCCGGTGATGAACGAGAACAGACGGTGTTCGGTCTTGTTCCATTTGCTCGTGCCGGGCGGCAGATGGCATATTGTGATCGGTATACCAAACTCATCGGCAAGCTTTTGCAATTCGAGTTTCCACAATCGCACGCGCGAGCCGTTGCTGCCGCCGCCATCGGCCGTGATCAATAGGCTTGAAGCATCCCAATAACGTTCCTCGCCCATGAGTTTCCACCATCTGCGGATGGCATTGACCGCAAAAGCCGCGGTGTCGTGATCAATCCCTACGCTGACCCAGCCCTTATTGCCGGCAATGTCATAGACACCCCTCGGGTCAAGCCCGAGGGCAGGCTCCAGCACGGCCCGTCCGAGTTCGGGAATGACGAAGTCATGGACGCGAACTTCCTCGGGAGGGCCTTGGGGTCGCCATTCACGTCCGGCGTTCTTGAAATTGCCGACGAGTTCCTTCTTCTTGGTATCGACCGAGATCGCCGGGACGCCTGTGGCCAGCGCCTCCTTCACCCGATCGTTGATGTCATGGAACTGAGCATCACGATCCGGGTGGCTCGATCCTTCCCGCGTTTTGCGATTGGACTGCAAACGATAGCTGAGTTCATGCAGCAGTTCGCCGACGACGGTGCGGCGGCCGATCTTATGGCCCATCTCGCACAGCCCTTGGCTGCGCTTGCGCAAGCTCTTGCACGTCCACAAAAGGGGTGATTGCGGATCTCCTCGCGTTTGCGGTTCGACCAAGGATCGCAGATCTTCGAGGAGATACGCGTCGGTCTCTCTGAGCGGCTTGCGGCCAGCGCCCGGTTGGCGTAGCCGCGCCGGAGGGAACTCACTGCCGGCGCGCAATTCGACGAGCCCCCGACCGATGGTGCTGCAGGCGATGCCCGTGGCACGTGACACGGCAGCAATTCCGCCGCGTCCAGCCGCCGTTGCCTCCGTTGCCGCAAAACGCCGCCGGCCCTGTTCATCAAGAACGGGGGCGAGCGCTTCAAAACGCAGCCGGATGGCGGATTCATCGATCATTGGGAAAGGCTACAGCCTTGCGAACCCGCTGGGAATCCTCTTAAGCGGGAAAACCCCTCCTCAATCGATTCAGTTATTCCCGGACGATGCCTAAGCGTTAAAGCGCAGCACCCAATCCCGGATGGTTTGCAGCCCGACCCCGCCGATGCGGGCCGCGTCGGTCCGCGTGCCGCCATCATAGATCTCGGCAAGCGCCAACAGACGACGGGCAAAGGCCGCCTCCTTGGTCTGCTTCGCCAAGGTCCGAAGCTGCGACCCAACATAATCCGTCCGGAGCTTAACCGGGATCATCATGGCGAACCTCCTTCAGTCGCCACAACTGAATCACATCAACGCCAATTGGAAAACCTCAACGAGTCAGCCTTCCAAGGACTTGGTATAACTTTACCCCCTACGCTATACTTGATACTTGCTCGCCCCGAGGAGAGCCTCACCATGGGACTGCTTCAGATAGCATGCCTCGCCCATGCACGCGCCGGACAGCTGGCCATTCCCTTTTTCGGAGGCCCGCACGCCCAACTCGCGGCCGACATCTTCGGTTGCTACCTTGATGGCAGCATGCGGCTGGAGGTCCTGTCGAGGATCGTCAAGGCCGTCCAGGGCCACACCACGCATCAAAAGATCGTTGCGTTCATCAAGGAGCGCATCGAAGGTCGCCAGGCCAGCACGGGTCGAAAGCTCGCGGCACCGGAGTTGCTGGCAACCGCCGCACAAGCCGTTGATGAATTTCGTATGCCGATGCCCGATCTGACTGGGTCCGGCGACATTCAAATGGTGAAGCCGTATTTTTCCGGCGACTTGCAACAGGTTATTAGCGGCATTCATTCAATCGGCCTCATCAACGCCTACTATAAGGACGAATTATTCAATGTTGTTGTTGGAAGCTACAACATCAAGGACGCCTATGATTTCGACAATGACCGATCGATGTTTCCTTTCTATGATAAATACCGCAAGAATCTGGCGGCCTTCTACGTTGAAGACGATAACAATCCGCTGCGTCTCTACAGTAAATGCATCACCACCTATGAAGCCGACCTTGCTCTTGCCCCCACATCCGGAGGCAGCCCTTTCGCCGGCCCGCTGAACCGGCCGCTCATCTTCACCGCCTTCATGTACGCGATCGAGATTGGTGGGTGCACCAAGTCGCTGCCCTGGTCGGCCGACATTCCCTTCACCATCAATCTCGCCTCGGGCGCAATCCAAAGTCCCATCAAGACCCCGGACGGGCGTGAACCAAGCGTCCCACGGGTCCCGAGCCCTCCACTTCCCGATCTTCCCGGCGCGCACCAGCGCTTCAAGTTGAAGACATTGAAACCGCGCCCCGCGCCGGAGCCTGAAACACGCACCTACGTAGTAAAGCGCGGCGATACGCTGAGCGCCCTCGCCCAGCGCATCTATGGCGACGCCTCAAAGTGGAAGAAGATCTACGAAGCGAACCGCGCGGTGATCGGCGCCAACCCGAATCTGATCCTGGTCGGCCAGACCCTGGTGCTTCCGCCCCTCTAACGACATCCCGACACAAGGTTATCTATGGAACCGAAAGAAAACTCAGCCGCCAGAGCTTGAAATGTCGTTCTTCACGATCGATCGTCGAGCTGCAGCTGTGTAATACTCGCTCAATCCTTCGTGCCAATGAGTAGGATCTTGAGAAGGCCGCTCGGACGATGATCGGAGGCCTGCATCTCGAAGCCTGTCGCCGAAATCTTGCGTAGATTGGTCGCGCAGAAGCTGATGATCTGCGCGGGCTTGCCTTTGTCTACACCGAGGCGGAACTGGCGAACCGGCGCGTCCGGGACGTCGGCGCCAAGGTCGAAAGTAATTCGTTTCTCCCGCAAATTCGCTACATTCGCTTCGGGGAAAACCCTGATCGCCATCTGCTCGGCGGCGTCCGGATCCGACTGACCAGACACGGGCGGCTTTCCATCACCTTGTGGTTCTTGGGGCAAGCCTTGCCCCGACGCGATGCTCTCGGCCGGCCGGGTGAGTTGCGCGACGGCTGTCGAGACGATCTTGTCTATTCCGTTGAAAAAGCTGCGATCGATACAATAATCGGCACGAAGACGCTCAACTTCACGTGCGAGGGCCTTTTCTGAACGCAACGGCTCGCGCAGCACACTGTCTCGGGTCTGGCCAACACTGGTTCGAAATCTGAGTTCGATCGCGATCGTCTGTCCGGGAGAGAGATCGATCTTGCGCGACGCCACCGTTTTGGCGGACCAATGGGGATAATAGAGCGGCTCTCCAGCCTGGTTCCGTCCTGCTTCGGCGATCAATCCGTCTCTTTCAAGGAGGGCCTTTGCCTCCGGTGTCAGTGCCGCAAGACGGTTCTGGAACTGGTCGAGCGGAACGAGAGGCAAGCCGGCGCGGCGCAGGATCACACCTACGTCTTTTTCGTTTGCACGCGCGGTTTGGGTGAAGGAGAGCGTCACGGGCTTCCGATCGATCATCGCGGCCAGCGAGACGAAATTGACGGGATCGGCGTCGGGGATGGACCAGGCAGAGTCTGGATCGGAAAAATCGAGGTCGGGCAGCGGTGCCGACAAAGTCGTCGAGACGAGTGCCGCGGTTGGGTTGGATATGCGATATTTCAGCGTGGAGTTCTCGACGCCGATAGATACATCGATCGATTCAACAACGAGTCCAGCGGCCTCTAACGCGCGAAGGTTGGGACCCCGATGCGTGAGCTCCAGCAACGATTCCTGCGCTACCGCGCAATCAGAGACGAGAGCAAGAACCGCTGCCGCGCCACAAAGGCGCTTTAACCAATTTTTCATTGAGGCCCCTTCGAAAAAGCTGCTGTCCGTCGGCGTGATCGGAGCAGATCCATCGATCGAGCTTAAGGATATCTTCTTCGCAGCGCCGCGCCGAGCCGAAATCACTGATAGTGCGATGCCGTCGACAAGCAGATTGACCGTTGCTCACGATCGCTTACTCTGTTGGAGACTCTTCGCTGCGGATTGCCGTTCTCGTGGAGAGCGTTTTAAAGCGTAGGAGAGAAAGAGCGATGGGACGTCCCGCGGCGAGAATGACCGATCCTGTCGTCCATCCTCTGCCTCCCGTGCTGACGCCGGGGCCCGGCAGCTTGAACGTGTTCATCGGCGGCCTGCCTGCGTGGCGCGGAGTCGGCGGAATAGCAGCGGCGGCCGTACAATCGGCGAAGGCCGTCTCCGATGCGGTGATCCAGACGGCGGAAGCCGCGACGCTTGCGTCCGTCGGCACGCCCGGCCTACCTGCCGCCAAGGCTGCCGAAGAGGCAACAAAGGCTGCGGCGGCCGCGTCGATGGGCTCGATGATTTCCTCGGCCGCCGGAGGCGCCGATATTCATGTGTGCTCTACGCCTCTTCCAATCCCGCCCCATGGTCCGGGCGTCGTCGTCGATGGCTCGATGACGGTGTTCATCAATGGCCTGCCAGGCTGCCGCCAGGGCGATACCATCGTCGAGGCGATAGGGCCGCCCAACAAGATCGCCATGGGCTGTCCGACAGTGTTTATCGGCGGTTGAAACGTGTAAACTCTGGTCTTATTTGATCGAGTAAAAGGTCGTTGCGAATGCCCATTTGGGTGCGCGGACTGGCCGTCTCCCCTCGGCGGGCAAAATCTGTAGCGAACGTGTCATATCCTTGACGAACTCGGCTGCCTTGGTCTGGCCTGCAAGTGCGGCCGGCACATCCGGCAGGTCGATCACCTGCACGGGCGTCTCGCTCAAAATCGCGACGACCATGCCGACACCCTCCGGAGGAGAGGCAACGAATCTATAGCCCGCCCCGGCGTTCTCGTCGGGCAAAGTGATCGATTGTCCCACGCGCAGGAAATTGGCCTTCTCGTCGACACCAGCAGGATCCGAGAGCGTCACCATGTTCGGATAGATCTGCGATAAACGACCTTGCGCGTCGACGTCGACGAGGACGACATAGCCCGCTTTTTCCGCAGTGACGCGGAAGGCGATCGGCGCGCCGATGGAAAATTTGGCCTCTGGCAGCACATCGACCCGCACACCGGAACTCTTTAGCGTCTCCTTCAGCAACGGAATGGGGGGCTCTTTCTTTCGCACTGGCGCCGAGTCCTCGGCGGCCGGGTTCTCGATGATTCGGACCGAACGGGCCTGTCCTTGCGGCTCGGCGAGCGCTGCCAAGGCAATGAGAACGAGACAACCGGCCGAGAATAGTGAAATGAGATGCATTGTTTTCCTCTTCTCTCAGCGTGCGGTAAACACTCCGACTGTACCCACAAGGGCGCCTTCCGCGGCATATTCAGAGAGGATATCGATGATCCTGGCCGGATCGCGACGTTGATCCAGCTGGCGCAATGCCTGCTCGAGCTGAAGATTCCGCCTGCTCGACGTGATAGCAACGATCTGATCCGCGCCGAAGGGCTCGCGGGCGGTGAGGTTTAGGTGGTATTCGGCGCTCTCGAGAACCGGCGGGTCCGAGCCGAGCGGATAGAGGAATTGCAGCGAGCCGTTGCCCGTGAGGTTGAACAGGACGAGGTTGCGCCCCGTCATTCCGCCAATCGAGACGCTGATTTTCTCACCTTTCCTGTGTAGGCCGTCGCTGGGAGAGACGCGGATGGATTGGGGCCCGCGACCGGCGAAGAGCTTTAGCCAGCGCACCGTCGCTGCGCGGTCGATGATTACATTGAGATCTTTCGCTTCGATATTGTGGGCGAGCACATCGCCGCCAGCGATCACGTCCTTCGTCAGAGAGTCCCATATCACGTCTGGATCGGAGCCCAATCCTACGACGTCGAAGGCGGAGCGCGACCCCTGGCCGAAGCCCGGTTCTGGCCCGGCTCCGCTCAGAGCCAGCCGGATGGGCTCCTTTGGTCGCGGCGGCACAGCGAGCGGCAGCCTGGCTGGAACGGGCATCTCTCCGGGCGCAATCGAAAGAGACTTCGGCGCGAGAGGCCGGATCTGTAACCCACCCGAAGCGGGACCGCTGGCACTGTCCTTGGCGTCACTCATCGTGGGCGCGGCTTCCGTTGGCCGAACTCCTGTCGCTACAACGCTGACACCGCGATGCAGCTCGGCGACGACCTCCTGGTGTGGGTCTGAGGCCCTCGCCTGCTCGACGACGACATTCTGCCGCTGATCGCTGAGCTGGTAGGTGAATTGGCGGACATAGGCGAGGAACTCATCGGTCGTGACGAGACCATCTCCATCCGTATCGGCCGCGCCGTCGAGCGCGCGGGAGACCGCATAGCTCAGCGCTCCGCGATAGCCTTCACCCGGGACCTCGATCTCTGGTGCTTTCGACTGCTTGTCGGCGGCGGCGAGAAAAATCGAGCGCTCGAAATCGGCGGGCACCAGTGCGGCGTCGGCTCCCGTCGCGACTGGTTGCAGTCGGTCCGGGATCGCCGTATAGGCGACCGAACGATAGGCGATTGTGGCTGCTCGCGGATCCACCTCACGCGTCAGGCCCTTGCCCGAAGAAGCGTCGGCGATGAACGTGGCGCGTGCGCCCTTGCTTTCAAACGCCCGGATATAGTGGTTGAATTCGCTTTGAAGGAGTTTCTCGCCGTTCGCCTGCGCATCACGAGGGTCGAAATTGGCGAGCAGGAAGACCGTATCGAGGCCGTCCGGCTGTGATCCTTCGAAATGTTCCGGCTCTTGCGCGCCGTGACCCGCAAATGAAACGATGACCGTGTCACCCGGGCCTGTTCGCTCGAGGGTCCTGTCGAGCGCTCGTAGAACGGAGGCGCGGTCTGCGTCGCCGTCGAGCAGTGACGTGATGTCGGTGGCGCCGTGCCGCCGCAATGCACTCTCGATGTCGCGCGCATCCGCTGTCGCTCCGCGAAGCTGTGGAACTTGTCGATACATGTCGACACCGATGACGATAGCGCGTGTCGCCGCCGCCGCTGCCGCGAGCGGGACGAGCGAGAGAAACGCCGCGGTGACGATCGCGCGGGGAAGGCTCACAAGCAAACGCTCACCGCAGCGTGACAACCTCATGCGGTGCGAAACGCCGGTGTCCGCGTGGGCAACCATTTCCTCCACTCCGATTCAATAACGCGGCGTCCGAACCATCTCTTGGGATGTTGAAAATATCACCTCCCCGAGCCACCGGGCAAGGTGGGCTGGACATTTGCGATCCTCGCGGCGAATGTCGCAAGTCCGAACGCGGCGAAAGAGACGCCCATTGGACGGGGAGGGGATTTATGAGCAACGCCTATGACGCGATGGACTATCCGTATGCGGTCAGGTCTTCGACGCATCCGGCGCTGCTCGGGGCGCTGTCGCAGTTGGTAGGACGTCCGCCCGCCCCGTTTCGGGACTGCCGGGTGCTTGAGATCGGCGCGGGAGATGGCGTCAATCTCGCGAGCATGGCTACCACCGCGCCGGACTCCGAGTTCGTGGGCATCGACCTCTCGGAACACGCCATCGCGAGGGGGAGGGTGCTCATCGCCGAGGCCGGGCTCGCCAATGTCCGGCTCGACTATGTTGACATCCGAGCTTTCGAGGCGCCCGAGCAATCTTTCGACTATATCATCGCGCATGGCGTCTATGCCTGGGTCCCGGAAGAGGTTCGCGACGCGATCCTCAAACTTTGCGGCCGGTACCTCTCACCTCGAGGCGTCGCCATGGTCAGCTACAATGCGCTGCCTGGATGCCGCCTGCGCCAAGCAATGCGGGACATGCTCATCTATTCGAGCGCGGGCTTTTCTTTCCCGGAGCAAAAGCTCGCGGCGGCACGACACGCCGCAGCCTTCCATGCCGAACATTGGGCGAAAAACGAGGCTTTTTCGGCCGCGCTCGCGGCTGAGGCCCGCGATCTCCTGGAGCGTCCTGACGGCCTCCTCTTCCACGACGAGCTTGGTGAATTCTACGAGCCTCAGCTCTTCTCGCAGGTCGCCGCCGCCGCGCGCGCCCACGGGCTTGACTATCTCTGCGACGCCGATCTGTCGCTCGCCGCCGGTGCCCTGTGGGAAGATGAATTCTGGACGCAGAGCCTGCCGTTGACGGGTGGAGATTTTCTCGCCTACGAGCAGTTTCGCGACTTCGTCGAGACGCGCTTTTTCCGCCGCAGCCTGTTTTGTCGCGCAGGGGCGCCTCTGGATCGGCGCTTTTTGCCAGAGCGTGCCCGGGGACTTTTTCTCGACGCGCGGCTCGAGCCTTTCGCGGACACGACTGTTCAAGCAGGTGAATTTGCGTTCAAGACGGCTCGTGGCGGCGAAATTTCGACACGCGATCCGGCTTTCGCTGCGGCCTTGCAGCGGCTCGGTGAAGCTTTTCCTGCTGCACTGCCGTTCGAGGCGCTTGCGACAGACGCGGTCGTGACAGACGCACTGATGCGTCTCTTCGTCATGGGCATGGCCCGGCTGACGACCGAGCCGCCGCCGGTCGGCCGCGACTATGGCGAAAAACCCTTCGCAAGCCCACTCGCGCGCGCCCAGGCCCGCCTCGGGGCGCATGCAGTGGCGACCTACCGGCATACGAACGTGGGGATTTCAGGCGAGGAGGCGCGCCGGTTCCTGCAATTGCTCGATGGAACTCGGACCGTGGCGGAGATGGTCCAGGAGATGGCGGGGAGCACTGGCAGACCCGATGAGGCCAGTGCAAGCGTTGTCGAGGGACTTAAGAAATTTGCGGCCTGGGGGCTGACGAGAGGTTAGGAGGCTTACCGTTTTTTCGGGGGCAAGGAGAAGACGGAAAGTTTGGTAATGTCCCAGCTTCCGCATAGATGGTCGCCCGTGAAGAATCCCCAACCCATTGAATGAATGATTATATTTTCCTCTGGCAAGTCTTTGTATTTGCCGGATTTGATAGGCTGTGGACGGGTTTTCTTGCAAATTGATCGTGGGCTTTGGGTGTGATTCTCTGGTTCTGAGGGAAGCGGAGGATCAGCGGGGATGCGGCCACGGGAGAGGCGTGAGAGCGGCCAGCAGGATCTGTTTCGGGCGCGGCTCGATCAGATCCTCGACATGCAGCATCCGCTGGTGAAGCTGGCGGCGGCGATCGACTGGGGCTTTCTCGAAAAGCGCTTTGGCGCCGCTTACAGCGATGCGCCAGGCCATCCTCCTCTGCCGACGCGGTTGATGGCTGGCGTGGCGATCCTCAAGCACATGGTCGATCTGTCTGACGAAGCGCTCTGCGAGCGCTGGGTCGAAAACCCTTATTATCAGCTGTTTTGCGGAGAAGAGTTCTTCCAGCACAGCCTTGCCTTCGACCGCTCTTCGATGACCCGCTGGCGGCAGCGGATGGGAGAAGAAAAGCTTGTCGCGCTGTTGCAGGAAAGTCTGGCGAGTGCGACGCGCACCGGCGCGGCCAAGCCCTCCGACTTCGCCAAGGTGATCATCGACACGACCGTGCAGCCGAAGGCGGTAGCGCATCCGACGGATGCCAGGCTCATGCAGCGCGCCCGTGAAAGGCTGGTCCGGCTCGCCAGGAAACACGGTGTCAGTCTGCGCCAGAGTTACCACCGCGTCGGCAAATATGCGCTGATCAGGCAGCAGCGCTATGCCCATGCCAAACAGTTCAGGCGCGCCAGACGCTCGCTAAAGACCCTCAAGACCTCTCTCGGCCGGGTGATCCGCGACATCACCCGCAAGATCAAAGACCAGGAGGCACTCCAGCAGATCTTCGCCCCCGAACTCATGCTGGCCCGCCGCGTCCATGCCGGCAACAGAAACCTGCGGCCTCTCAGGGGACAAAAGGCTGATACAGACCTGCGGGTGTTCAGCCTGCATGCGCCGGAGGTCGAATGCATCGGCAAGGGCAAGCCGCACAAGCCCTATGAGTTTGGGGTGAAGGTCTCGCTGGCGACGACACTCAAACGCTCAAAGGGCGGCCAGTTCATCGTCCATGCCAAGGCTCTGCCCGGCAAGCCCTATGACGGCCATACGCTCGGGACAGTCATTCCCGACATCGAACAACTCATCGGATGCTCCCTTGAACGGATATTCACCGATGCGGGGTACAAGGGCCACAACGCGCCACCTGCCCACCGCTTCAAGGTCTATCGCGCCGGACAGAAACGCGGCATGACAAAGGAAATCCGCCGCCAGATGCGGCGCAGGTCCGCCGTCGAGCCCGTCATCGGCCATACAAAATCCGATCATCGCATGGACCGAAATTATCTCGCGGGCCAAGCCGGCGATGCCATCAACGCTGTCCTCGCGGCAGTCGGCTACAACTTCAAACGCATCCTCTCATGGCTCCGCGTTTGGCTCGCCATTCTGTGGAGCTTCATTACAAGCTGTGGCCACTCAAAAAATCACTTCGCTCAGGCTTGAATGCCCTTCTTCACAGTCGAC
>NZ_JQJH01000017.1 GCF_000745425.1 Beijerinckia mobilis | reverse complement strand
CCTGATCGATTGCCTGCCGGATATCCCCGGCTGGATCGTCGGTGATAAAGGTTATGCCTCGCACGCGTTCCGCACTCTCATCCGGGATAGGGGCGCACGCCCAGCCATCCCACACAAACGCAACGAAGCGCCGGTTGCCTGCCCTGACTGGATCTACAACAATCGGTCTACCGTCGAGAACCTCTGGGCCAGATTGAAAGAATGGCGGGCTATTGCCACACGCTACGAAAAAACTGCCTGCTCCTTCCTCGGCATCCTCTGTCTCGCCGCAACCAATGAATGGATCAAGCGCTAACACACCCTAGACCTGTGCTATCCGTATAAGTGATGGTTTCGGAAGTGCTTCCGCCATAGATAATCCGCTTGAAGGTAGTGATAGCATTCGTCGTAAGGTTCTTGAGGCTTGTCGTAATCGTCCTATCTTGGAAATTATGAGTGTTTATTGTGGTAGTGTCGCTAACAGGGGTTTCTTGCAAATTGAATAAGGAATAATCAAAGCTGGTTAGTGTAATGTAGCAGGAATTTTGCCCGTTCGGCTGGATATTGCTATCAACCATCACTGCAAATTCATTCGTGTCTAAGGGTTTGATTGGCTTGATATACAGATGAAGCGGCGTGGCGATTTCAAATGCTTTTTGATCTATCTCATACGGCTTAATAATGAAGCTGTTTTGAGAATCTTCGGCGAATTTCCAGTTATTATTGAAGCCAGTTAATTCAGTAGCATAATTGGAATCAGAGTCCCTTGGCGTATTATTTCTAATTGTCGCAAAGAGCCATTCATTGGTATGGATTCTGATTTTACCTGTTCCTAGATCAGTCCATTCGTCTGTATATTGATAAAAAGTCATGTCGGATATTACCTTCTGTGTTTCATTTCTTAGGAGAAAGGATTCGTTCGATTGGTAAGCCTCTTCGCCTTCGACCATGTATCACCGCTGAACTGATACCTAATTCCGTTGCCCAATGTGATATCGATTTTGTTTCGCCGTTATATGTCAATTTGATTGATGGTTTGCCTGCCGGAATCTGACAAATCCGATTTTGTTTATGTAAGCGTAATCGTCCGACATATAAAATTTTCTCGATCGGTAGACCAAGGTGATATCGTTTCATAATCGTTGTAAGCGAAATGCCGAGAGATTCAGACCATTGTTTAGCTGTTTTGGTTTCACCCTGATATGTCAATTTGATTGGTTCTTTTTGGGGTTTTGATTCTTTCACTTCCTTGACGGGAAGTGTTCCGCTGTCAAAATCCGCAAGATATTGTATCAGGGCTGTTTGAGTCGGATTTGGCTCTAAGCCTGCGAGAGAACAGACTTTATTGAAATCATCATTTGGTTCGGTTAGCCAAATGCGCGCTTTTCGGCGAATTAGATCACTATTTTTTGCTTTGCTGGAAGTAATTGCATCTGTAAGGGCTTGGTGAATTACCGCGCACCAAAGTTGCTTCTCATTATCTAAATTATCCATGATCAAATTTCTAATGTAAATGACTGTCTGAAAGTTGCCGCAACAGAGCGATAATCGGCTTGGATGTATTTATCGGACCATTCTTCACAGGTGTATTTTGTGGGTTGTGTCTCGTCCGGCAATTGATAATAGAATGGCAGATAACCAGCACGTTCATTGAAGAAGTTTAAAATTTCCGCGCAATCATCCTGATATAAAACGTCCCACGTTAAATTTATAACCTTGCGAATATGATTTAACCCATCGGGGCTTGATTGCGTGTAACCATCACCGAAATCGGCCTTGAGCAATTTAATCTCTGGCTTGTTCTCCAAACCAATCGTTGGTTCTGTAGGCGGATTGAATGTTGGAAGAGTCATATCAAACCAGACCTTTCCATGCGCTGTTTCGTGCTGCTATGGCATTTCACACAAAGCGGTTGCCAATTTGAGCGCGACCAGAACAATTTCATGTCGCCCTTATGCGGAACGATATGATCAACAATCGTCGCGGGTTCGCAGCAAAATTTACATTTGCGATTGTCTTTCAGGAATAATTCTCGTTCGCGTTCCCATTTGGAATCGTAACCACGTTCGCGGGCTGGTAATCGTCTGCGATCGGCGCGGGCTTTTTGTTCCGCCCGCCGCGTCAGGGAACAGGGACAGGGTTCGCCGCCCGCGATTTTCAATCCGCAAGGGCAAATCCATGGGGCTTTCATCGGCATCAGGCAGTAACCTTCCTGATTTTGTAATTGCCGAAGGCCAGCCGCACTTTCTCATCAAGGGAGAGGTCTTTTCTGGCCTCTTCCTGCTTGTTTTCAGCGTCATTGCTGGCGAAAATCGCCTTAAGCATATCGATCCGGCCTTTATAGGCCGCTTCGATTTCTGGAACTGTGGCGTTTAGAGCAACCTCTGGCGTCCAGCCAAGCCAGCCTGTGGCGATCTGGAATAGCTTTTCATGGCGTTCTGCATAGGTGATACGCTCGACCTTGCTCTTTTCGTCCTGACGGGCCTCTTCCGGCTCAAATTCATCAAGGCCAGCAAGGCGAAGAACATGAGCGAAAAGGGCAGGCACAATCAAATCGAGCGTGGCACCAAGAGGTAGTTCGCCGATTTCATCGAGGAAGGCAGGAAGAGCGGTTTTATAAACCGTGCTTTCCGCGATAATATCAGAAATGATCGTGATCGATCCTTCTTGAAGGCCGGTAAGGATTTTCTGGAACCCATGTTTGCGCTCAAGACGGATCGCGGCGCGAAGAGTCGGCTTCAAATAGATCGTTTCGTAATTGATCGTGATAGTGATTTCATCCGCCGCGAGTTTCATTTGTCATTGATCCTTAAGAAGCTGCGACTTCCAAAACATCCGTATTGATGCCTAATTGGAAAATCTGCTGCACAACGTCATTCGGGCCACCAGTTTTCATCTGGTTACCGAGAGTGATCGCGCGGAAATAAAGCGTTGTGCCCGTTCCCTCTTCGGTCGCTTTGTCATCAAGGATGATCTTGAAATTGCGCATGAGACTGGATTTGCTCGCGGCGCGGCAAGCAGTCTGTCCGGCGTCCGCAGGATCATGGTTCACAGTCAATTCAAGCGTGCCAGCGTCGCGCATTCCCTGCAATTTGCGAACGCGAGCATCGCCGATACTATTCGCTTCAATCGTCTGAACCGTATCGCCGAAGTTTCCGATATCTGCGACGTTGCCGATTGCCGTGAAGGTATCGGTCGTGTAATCGGAAGCCAGCAAACCGTTATAAGTATTATTCGGAAAGGTCGCGGTTCCCACGAAAATTTGTGTGCCCGCATTACTCTTGATTGCCATAAGAAAAATCCTTTGAAAAAAAATAAAGTGTTGGGCGGGTTGAAAACCCGCCCTAAATTGATTAGGCCGAGAGGGTGAGTTTTACGAAACGATCAGGGTGCGTTACATCGCCGCCGACACGCTTTCGCGCATGAATGCGCATCTGGCCTTTCGTCGCCAGAGTATAGGGATCACGAAGGATCGAAAGGCCAACGCGATCAACAATGCGATAGCCCTGCAAATCACCAAAGACGATCGGGGTTGCGGCGGAACCAATGTTCGGCATATCCACCATTTCGACAACAGGGCGGCCAAGCAGCGTCATCGCGCCAACCGTATTCAGAGAGCCCTGAATAATATAATCGCCGTAACTGTTTTTCACCTTCCGCAATTGCGCGAGGGTGTCGCGGTTCAAAATCCAAACCGCGTTCTGTGCGTGAGCCGAAGGCAGTTTATGGTACATATCGATCAATAGATCAGAGCCAGTGCTATCCATCGAAAAGGAAGAAACGCTAAATGTAGCGATGCCGGTTGCATTCAACAGACCCTTCGGCTTTCCAACGCCATCACCAGAAAGAAATGCCATGCTTTCCGTAATGCCGAAGGATTCGGCAAGATCGGAAGCAAGCTCGCCTTCCAGATTATAGGCGTTGTCTTCCAAAAGCTGATTGGAAACATCGACATAGGTTGCCAGTTCATAAGGCTGGAAAGTAAGCTGTTCAAAGCTCATGCTTGTGGCGGTGCGATCATCTGTTTCCGCAACCCACGTTGCCGCCGTGGAAGAGACGCGGCGTGGAAGCTTGATCTCTGGAGCGCCAATGGAAACAACACGCGCATATTGCCGAACAGGGGAAAACTGGCGCAACAATTTAATTAGTTCGTTGCTGAAAACGGCAGGCGCGAGATAACCAGCCGAAGCATCATTCGCGACGGTAAGCGCCTTCACTTCATCATGCGGCATACGTTCAACGCCACGTCGAACGAAAGAACCAAAAGCC
The DNA here is from genome assembly GCF_000745425.1 of Beijerinckia mobilis. Classification (GTDB taxonomy): domain Bacteria; phylum Pseudomonadota; class Alphaproteobacteria; order Rhizobiales; family Beijerinckiaceae; genus Beijerinckia; species Beijerinckia mobilis. Next base: position 78,927 of record NZ_JQJH01000017.1, on the reverse strand, counting down.
TTGCGTTCGAAATCAACACCATTATCAATATCGCGATTGCCAGAACTAACGGCAGGGCGATTCAGACGCGCTTCGATCTTATCGAGGCGGGAAGTTGCTGCCGAAAGAGCCTTGGTTTCAGTCTCAAGCGAAGCAATCTTCTCTTCAAGAGCGATAATTTCCGCGCTCTTGGTTTCAACGGCAGTGGTATCAATATTTTCGGGGTCCAATGGATTTTCCTTTATGGAAGTAATCTGCGCACCAGGATGGCAAGGAACAGAAACAAACGAGATTTCAAATAGATTGAGGGATTTAATATATCTGCCGCCACCTTGTTTTGGCGTGGCGGATTTCGTCTGAAAGCCGATCGAAAGCCCTGAAATTGCGCCTTCCTTGATCAGCGCATAGGCTTCTTTGGCTTTCGGAATGTCATTGATCAGAAGCTTGCCAGAAACTTCTAATCCGCGAGGTGTTTCCTTGATTTCGTTCCATACGCCAATCGGCTGACTTTGATCATGAGCCCAAAGCATCGGAACATTATTGGCACTCTGGAAAGCGCCTTTCAGGATCATATCGCCGACACGATCAGGTGAGCCGAAAGGCCACGCAATACCTTTGATTTCACCTTGATCTGATACGGAAAGATCAGCTTTGATTTCGAGGAAGCTCATTCCGTTGCTTCCTCTTTTTGCTTGCCAAAATACAGTGTTTCGAGGATACCGAGTGCAACCGGATAGATTTCTTTCAAAGGCCGGTCGATAACATAAGTTTCGACGAAACGAACAGATTGTTCGGGAGACATTCCGCCACCGATCAGACCAAGCCGGATTGTTTGAGCAATGTCTAGGTGCCTAAATTCGTTCGATGTTAGGCGTTTAAACAATGCGCCGATGCCGCATTCCGCAAGGTGCTCAAGCTCAAGGATCAACTTTGAAGTTAGTTTGAAAGTATGTTCCATGTCGCCAAGGAAGGCGGTAAATTGAATATCATCAGACATTAGGTGCCTGCGTGTTTGTTTGGGAAATGTTCGGATTGATAAATTCATCGCCGCCTTGATATGGCGGCAAGCCTTCGATCGCGCGAACCTCATTCGGGTTCATGACTCTGGCCGCGATCATTTGAGAATAGGATTGCGCTCGCGCCTGTAGATCAGCGCGAACAAGGGCATCGGAATCAAAACCAATGTCATATTGAGCGCGCACTGAATCATTGAAGAGCTTGAGACGAAATTCATTCTCAAAGCGAACGAACCAAGGAACCAATGTGTTCTGAACAAACTGGCGTGATAGCTCTTCGCCGTTCTTCAACGTGATATTTTCAAGATCACCAAGCAGGTGAGGCGGCACGCGGAAGACGCGGGAGATTTCCGCGATTGAGAATTTGCGAAGCTCAAGGAATTGACTATCAACAGAGCTAAATGTGAGGGCCGTGAAATCGCCGCCTTCCTCTAGGAGAGCAGTTCCACCGGCCGAAGAGCCTGTATGAAGGCTGTTCCACGAAGCCCGCATTCGGGCGATAGTCTCTTTATCGACAAGCTTCCCCGGAAATTTGAGAACGCCAGAAGGCCGCGCGCCATTAGCGAAGAGCTTGTTCGCATGGCGCTCAAGGATCAGCGCCAGACCAATGGCGTCCTGAGCAAGGCGGATCGGCGACGCGCCAATGTAAGAATCGAACGACTCAATTTTGATATGAACAATGTCGCTGAAAGGGATCACGCGGCTTTGTGAGAGTGCCGCGCCATTGGGTGTTGTCACGATCCGGTAAATTGGTTCGCCAGTGTCCAGATTGATTTCGACTTGAACCGAAGCAGGATCAAGGCGGTTCAATTCGACAGGCGAGCCATTCACGCGATTAATGAACGCATAGGCATTTCCGTGAAGCAGGCAGTCGCGTGCCATTTGTTCACGGAAAACAGAAGCGGGAGTCCAATCGTTCACCTTGTCATTCAACAGGGCTGAGACAGGATGGCTCAAAACACGTTCGGAAGCGCCGTTCGGCAGGAGAGCATAAACATAAACCGGAAGCTGCCCTATCGGTTCGGCAATGGCATTTACAGCGCATTTGACAGGCGTGCACGACATTGCCACGCGCGGGGAGACTGAAATTCCTGAATTAGACGCGGCCACGCCAAATAGATCAAGCAATGCTTGGTCTGGCGTAGCAATAGAAGCGGCCTTTTTCTCAAATAATCCAGCAATGAAATCAGTAAATGACAAAGAAATATATCCGAACTGCTATTCAATATGACAACAGTATAGCAGTTCTGATATGTAAAATGTAGCGTTCTTATCTAATTACATTTAGTCACGAACAAAGATTTTTTAATTTCAAATCGTCAAATTGTAATTGATCAATGCCTTCCTTGAGCTTTTCGACCGAATATCCGTGCTCATAAATCGAGCCAACGTCCGAATTTTTGTGGCCGGTTAATTGATCGCGAACCTCTTTCGGCACGCCAGCGATTGCCAACCCGGTTTTGAATGTGTGCCGGAATGAATAGAAATTTTTCCTTGTGTCTGTGATGCCGATATTCGCCAGATAGGTGTAATTGAAGCGACGCGGGATAAATTTCGGGAAGTGCTGATTGAGTTGGAGAGGCTTACCTGTCTGTTCACATTTCTTCTCTGCTTTCAGGCGCGCGTTGGTTCCATCCTTGAACCATTTTGGAAACAGGTGCGTCGCGCCTTTTTTGCGTAATGCCTCGACATGCTTTTCAAAACCAAGGTCGATAAGGTCTTGATGCACTGGAACAACACGATTGGATTCTGCATTTTTAAGCTCTTCCTCAATCGCAACGATCAGGATTCCCCGTTCATAGCGGATTGAATCGAGCCGCACTTGAGCAAGCTCGCTTGGTCGCGTGCCGAGATAGAGCGAACAAATCGCTGCGAAACGATCCTCGCCGGAAATGTATCCATCGAAAATTTTCTTAAGGTCGCTCGCGTCGAACGGAATGCGTGGCGGTTTCGAAGTCGCTTTAAAATCGATCTTTACGCCGGAGGCGGGATTGTCAGGAATAATATCGTTACGCTGACACCATGAAAGTAAGGTATTTAAGCGAGCAAGCCATTTGTCGTTAATGGTGCCTGGGGTGAGAAGGTCATAGGGTTGCTTGAGTGCTTGGTTTGCCTTGATCGCTTCGGGGAGCGTCTTACCGGGGAAGCGTTTTAGGGCGTGCGCGGGAGCCTCTTGAAGAGCCTTCATATAAGTCCGGACGTCCGCCCTTGTGATGGCATAAACCGGCTTGGCGAAGCCTAAATGCTCTTCGAACATGCGAACCGAAGAAATATGCTCATATTCCATTGAAGGGCTGATGCCGCGACTTTTCAGAAAGTCTGGCACGATTTCATTGAGCGGCTTAGTCGAATCTTCGGAAATGATCCGTTCTCTTAGCGGATCACCGGGAGCGGGCTTAGGATCGGTCAGGATAGGGTGAGATGGTTCACCGTTGAAAATCCCTTGGTCGCGCTCTTTCGACCTTTCCATAGCCTCTAGGCGTGCCGCCGCGAGTGCTTTCGCTAATTCTTCATATTCAGGGGTTCCGGCTTTTGCCGTTGTATGGCCGCGCTCGCGGAAATCATCGATCGCATAGCCTATTGTTGCGCCCACAAATCCTTCCTTGCGCTCATCGGTCGAAATCACGCCAGCAATGAGTTTCCGAAGGCTTGAGGCGAAGGCATCTGCAAAGCCCTGCAAAAGGTCAGGGTCGCGTTTTCCCGCAATCGCCGGATCAGCATAGCGGCGAATTTCATCCTGCCGAAGCTCTTCCCTATAAAGCTCGCGGGCCATTTGGCGCACGGTCAGGGGTTTTCCTGCCGGAACCGGCTTTTCCGGCTTGCCTTCCTCAAGTTGCTTTCGAGCGGCTTCTAACTGGTCCTGAAAATCCGCGATCACGCGATAGTGCTGCCGGATCGCGTCCATCCGATCAGGGCCGAGAGGCTTCAAAAGTTCACGCTTGCCGATGATTTCACGAAGCTGAACCGGAACAGAAAGGCGACTGAAATATCGCCCGTTCCGGTTCAACAGATTTTGAATTTGCCTAGTCAATTTTATTTTTCCAGAAAATTTGATCCGGGAAAAACTTTGTAGCAATGACTAGGGATAAAAAAGAGGAAAATTCAGGCGATTAAGGGATTTCAGGTATTTGCCATTTTTTCCAAAAATCTCCGACCGCCCGCACCACATCTGCTAAATCCCCTCTACGCAAGGCATTTAGCAGAAGGTTTCAGCTCCTGAAGCCTTAGGATGTTTCGGATATATCCGGAAACACTCCACTCAAAAATGAGAGCATTTTCAAAGTCTTGGAATTGCCAAGTGATTCTATATCTTCAAAAAATGCTCCAGGGCGTTTTCTGAAGATGTTACATCACTTTGTGGTTCTATTGTATTGAAAATGCTTCAGAAGCGATAGACCGAATGCAAGGTCTCGCCATCCATTCATGCACGCTTGTCGGCGCCTGTTCGAAAACAGTGCTTTTGGCCGCTCAAGCTTCGCATCGTTTGGCGATGTAGCGTGCGATCGCTGGGCCGGTAAAGAGAACAATCAGAAAACGCGCGATTTGCATGGCCATGACGAAGGGCATGTCGACATCGCTGGATGAGGCGATGATCGCTACCGAATCCGCGCCGCCTGGGCTCGTCGCCAGAAAGGCTGTCAGCGGATCGATACCGCCCAAAAACACGAGCAGCAGCGCGAACAATCCGCAAAAACCGATCAGGACGAAGATGGAAGCGATCACGCGCGGGGCGGCATAGAGGGCGTGTAGAAGGATCGCACGGGTAAACCGTAGTCCTATGCTCCAGCCGATGAACGCATAACTGCCGATCAGCAGCACCGGCGGCAGTTCGAGATGAATCAAGCCGAGATTTTGCAGCGTGAAGCCGCCGATGAGGGAACATAGAAACGGTCCCCCTGGGATACGCCATCGCCTCAACGCGGCGAGGCAAAGACAGAGGAAGGCGATTGTCTCGATGAGCCCCGTCCATGCGACAGGAGGAAACCAGAGTTTCGGCGCCGGCGTTTCGGCCGATTGAAGCGTCCAGAATCGGGCGACCAGGGAAGTGGTCGCGGCGACGCAGACGACACGCAAATATTGCATGAAGGCGACGAGACGCATGTCAGCGCCGAAATCACCGGCCATGAGGGTCATGGCCATTGCGGCGCCGGGCGAAGACCCCCACACTGCTGTCGTGCCCGGCAGGATTTTCCATTGGGTCAGAAGCCAGCCGAGCAGCGTGGCGACCATAATGACGGAACCAGTGCCGAGCACGAAGATTGGCCAATGCCGGCCCATCTCACCAAGAATATGCAACGAAACGACATTGGCAATCATACAGCCGATGATTCCCTGCGCGAACTGAAGCGGCAATGGCGCAAGAGCAACGGTTCCGACGAACGTGGAAACGAAGATGGCGGCAAGCAGCGGTCCGAGAAGAAATGATGCCGGCAGGCCAAGCGCATGCAGAATCAGGACGAATACGATCGAAAGGGCCAGGAGTATGGCCCATCGCAGGGACGTGGATTGCCAGGAGAGATCGGATAGAAAACTGAAGGACTTGAGAAGGGTCATCTCATTTGCTTGTAAAACACAAGCTCCCGCTTGTCACGACACGTGAGATCCGTGGAAAAATATGGCTGACGGCCATGTCATGGAGTTCCCGCGTGATTGATGTGCAGAGGTCCTCGAGCAGAAGGACATTGTAGCCGTGTTCCCAGGCTTGGCGGGCCGTCGATTCGACGCCGAAATTGGTCGCAATTCCTGCGAGGACGATGGTGTCGATGCCACGCCGCCGTAATTGCAGATCGAGTTCCGTCCCGTGGAAGGCACCCCATTGGCGCTTGGTGATGATGATATCGCCCGGTTGTTCAAGCCCCTCGGCGAAGGTGCTCCAACCGGGCGGCAAAGACCCGGTCCCTCTTGTCAGCGGCTGGTCTACGGTCTGTTTGAGGGCATCAGCGAAATCTGGCGAGAAATCGACACGGACCAGGACGACCGGTGCATGTGCTGCACGGAATTGTTCGATCAGCGGGCGCGCCTTGGCGACAATCTCCATTCCCGGTCTCGGCTCGAGGGGCATGCCGACGATACCGTTCTGGAGATCGATCAGGACGAGAGCGGTCGTTTTCGGATCAAGCATCTTGGGATCTGGGGACAATTCGGGCATGAAGGGAAAGGCTCCTGAACGCGCTCTCTTTGCAGTTCTTGAAAGCAGTTATGGGAATGATGAGATATGCGAGGATATCCTCGTAAATGGATAGTTGAGGATGGCCTCGCAAAAGTCAAGCGCCTCTACCACCGCAACGGTAGTCACAAGAGCAGCGACAGGGGCAGTTGCACCGAAACGTGAACGTGGCCGGTCGCGCGTCGCCGCCATTCTGGAGGCGGGAGCCGAGGTTTTCGCGGAAAAAGGCTATGGTGGGGCGACGATGACGGAAATTGCCGCCCGGTCGAAGACGGCGATCGGGTCGCTTTATCGCTTCTTTCCCACGAAAGAAGCGCTCGCCGATGCCTTGCTGACACGCTACGGCGATTTGATGACGGAGCGGCTCGCGGCGATCGAGGCGCGGGCGTCAGGTCTTTCGCCGTCGCAGCTTGCCGATGTGCTGGTCGATTTCATGCTGGACATGAGTGCGGACCGGGCCATCGCGCTTCCGCTCATCGAGGTGACGCAGGAGGCTGAGGAAAAACGAGCCCATATACGCGGCGCCATCAGGCGTGGGCTCGCTTCCATTCTGACGGTCCTCGACACGGGAATTACCCAGGCCGAAGCCGAAGGCCTGGCGGTCATGCTGCTTTATCTTTTGAAGGCGGTGCCGCAGCTTGCTTGTAACGGGAGCGAAGTGGATGAGCCGCTCATCGCACGGATACGGGCGCTCGTTAGTCTGTATCTCGTCAACGAGTTGCCGCACGCTCAGAGATTGGCGAATGACGCTTCCTGAAACGGAAAGGCACGCCGCGTTTACACACCATCATATTCAGCCCAGCAATCGGGCGTTTCATAGACGATGACCTTGATGAGTTGTTGCAGCGACGGCTTCACACGCTCCCATATCCAGACGGCGATCAATTCCGCTGTCGGATTATCAAGTCCGGCAATGTCGTTCAGATAATGGTGATCGAGCGTGTTCAAGAGCGGCCCAAAGGCGGCCTCGATATCGAAGAAGTCGATGACGAAACCCGAATGCGGATCGACAGGACCTTCGAGTGTCAGTTCGATGCGATAGGAATGGCCGTGCAGATTGGCGCAGCGATGGCCTTCCGGGACGTTGGGCAGGCGATGCGCGGCCTCGAAATGGAAGGCTTGTGTAATTTTCATGGAATACCGATCAATTTGTGGGTTTGCAGGCTCAGGTGCCATTGCGGATGGGCGAGGCAATAGGCCATGGCGGCCTGCGTGTTCTGCGCCCGCTTTTCATTATCCATAGGCTGAAGCCAGAAATGGCGAAAGGCGAGAGCGTGAAATTCTTGCGGATCGAGCGCGTCCTGCGGGAAAACCAGCTTGAGTTCGGATCCGGCGGTAAGTTTGAGCGGCGCCCCGGCCTTGGGGCTCACGCAGATCCAGTCGATTCCGGGCGGCGCTGCCAGCGTGCCGTTCGTCTCGATGGCGATGGTGAAGCTGCATTCGTGCATTGCGGTGATCAAGGCTTCATCGAGCTGCAGCAGCGGTTCCCCGCCGGTAAAGACTACATAGCGATGCTCGGGGCCGCCGCTCCAGGCGGCGGTAATCGCTTCTGCAAGCGCCTGCGCGGTCTCAAAACGGCCCCCGCCGGGGCCATCAGTGCCGACGAAATCGGTATCGCAGAAACGGCAGATGGCCTCCTGCCGGTCTTTTTCACGGCCGGACCAGAGATTGCAGCCGGCAAAACGGCAGAAGACGGCTGGCCTGCCGGCCTGCGCGCCCTCACCCTGCAAAGTCAGGAAGATTTCCTTGACGGCATAGGTTTTCATCGGGCGCCACCATCGGCGTGGCGCTCATAATGCAAAAAGGACCTCTTGCGAGGTCCTTTGCAAAAACGCTTGTCTGCTGCAAAGCTCAGAGCGCGCTCGAAATCCATTTCTTCAATTCGCCTTTCGGGGCGGCACCGATCTTGGTATCGGCGATCTTGCCGTCCTTGAACAGGAGCAGGGTCGGAATGGTGCGGATGCCGTAAGCACCCGAAACACCGGGATTTTCGTCGACGTTGAGCTTGACGATCTTGACCTTGTCACCGAGCTCGTCGGCGATTTCCTCAAGGGCGGGAGCGATCATCTTGCAGGGGCCGCACCATTCGGCCCAGAAGTCCACCACCACAGGAGCCTTGGCTTCCACCACGTCGGTCTTGAACGTGGCATCTGTAACTTTAACCGTGGCCATAATCGCCTCACGTCTATTTTGAGAGCCCGCGCGAAACATCGCGGGCACCTTGTCATGCTGCAAAGTAAGAAGACACACAGACGACGTCAAGCATCGCTCTGCCTTATGCCCGCCTCATTATGCCTCGAGCGCCGCGCGCAGCACGCTTTCGGAAAGCTCCCTGATCGTGCCGCTGGCGGTCCAGATCAACAATATGCGCATGGGCTTTTGCGGCCAGAGCGGTGCGAGAATCGCCCGGTAAAGTGCCATCTGCGCAAGATAGGGCTGCGGGATGAAGCCGTTTCTCGGCGCCGCGCCGGTCTTGTAATCGGCGAGGAGCACTTCCTCTTCGGTCTCGCCCAGCCGGTCGATCCGGCCGTTCACGGAAAGCACTCGGCCTGACGGCAGCGTCACTTCTCCCGCGACGGCGACTTCGGCCATCGAACGGTCGAGATAAAGGCCTCGCAACGCCGGATTTTCGATGATGGCCAGCGCTTCGTCGGTGAGGGCGGCATGGGCGCTGGCGTCGAGATAGCGCGCCTTGAGGCCGAGATAGCCGAGCGCGGCCTTGCGCCGCCGTTCGGGCGGAAGACCGGGCAGATATTGCAACAGCAGGTGGATCAGCCGTCCACGTTGCAGCGCCGTGAGATCGGCGGAAGCACCGAAACCGCCCGCTGTCGCATCGCCCAGACTGTCGGCGGCGGAAAGCGCTGTTGAAGGCCGCAGCGGTGGCCTCGCTTCTTCTTCCGGTTCCGGTTGTGTCGAGAGCCAGGACGGCAGCAGGGCTGGGAGGCTGCGTGGCTTCTCTTCCTCCGCGTCCGGCGGCGGGGTCGCATCCGCATCGGCAATGTTCCCGATGCTTTCAAGCGTCTTTTTGCGCCGCAGCCTGTCCTCGCTGCCGCTGTCCTTCGTGCTCCAGAAGGCGGCAATTTCCTCCATGTCCCAATCCGCGAGCGCGGCCTCGATCATGGAATACCAGCAGCCCTTGCCGGGACCATTCTTGCCGTGAAAACCGGCAATATAGAGCCTCTCCTCGGCACGCGTCAGCGCGACATAGAGCAGGCGGCGATGTTCATCTTCCTCATCGCGCCGCGCCGCCTCACGTGCCGTGGCGACAGCCGCGCAATCGCTTTTCGAGCCGGGTGACCACGCGAGGATCGGCGCGTCGGTCGCGTCGAGGCCGAGGGAAAAGACGAGTGGATCATGGCTCCCCGATGCCTTTGTGCAGGTATCCGGCAGAAACACGATCCTGGCTTCGAGCCCCTTGGCGGCATGGACAGTCATGACGCGGACGAGATCGGCGCCGCTTTCCATATCGCGCTTGATCGAGGGATTACGCTCGTCGAGGCCGGCGAGAAAGGCGACGAGTGACGGAGTTTCCGTCTGTTCATGGCGGAGCGTGAGGTTCAAAAATTCGTCGATCGCGTCGGCCGCTTCGGGGCCGAGCCTTCCTTCGAGCGCGCGCCTTCCCCCATCGGTGCCGAGCATTTGCGCATAAAAGGTGAAGGGGGGCAGGCCGATGCGGCCGTGCCATGTCGAAATCGCCGCCGCCGCCGCACGGTAGCGCGGATGATCGGATTGTTGCAGGGCAAGAAACAGGCTGCCCGTGCGGTTGGGTGCGAGCGCGATGAGATCCTCGTCGGTCAGGCCGATGAGTGGTGATTTCAGCACGCAGGCGAGTGTCAGATCATCTTGCGGCAGCAAGGCCGCGCGTCCGGCGGCGATGAGATCGAGCACGGCAATATGTTGCAGCACGGCGAGCCGGTCAGCACCGGCGACGGGAATACGGAGCTGCTTCATGGCGCGGATGATGGCGTCGAAAAAGGCTCCACGCTTGCGCACGAGAATCAGAATATCTCCCGGCTGGATCCGCCGGAGGCCGCCCTTTCCGTCGCTCACCCGTTCCCCCGTGCGGTCGGCGAGCAGCCGGGCGATCTTCTGCGCGACGCGCGCGGCGACGATTCCCGGCGGATCCTGCGCATCAGGCATATCGACGGGCAGGGTCCATTCCCGGCGCTCTTCGACCGCCGCCGGCTGCACCAGCGGCCAGAGTTCGATCAGTCCCGGCACCTTCGTTTTCAGCGCGCTATGCGGCATCCACGGATCATTCGCGGCGACGAGGCCCTGGAAATGGTTTTCGTGAGAGAAAATCCGGTCAACCGTGTCGAGAATGCCCGGCACCGAGCGGAACGAATCGGTCAGGCGGACATGGTCGAAATTTTGTTGTCCGTTCCGGAAAAATGTGTCGAAACGCCGCCGCATCCCGTCGAACATATGCGGCGCGGCGCCCTGAAACGAAAAGATCGACTGTTTCTCGTCACCCACGGCGAAAAAAGTGCGCCGCGCCGTGCGGCCATCGTCGGTATAACCGCTGGCAAATTCGCTGGTGAGTTCCTCAAGGATCTTCCATTGCGCTTCGCTCGTATCCTGCGCCTCGTCGATGAGAATGTGATCAATGCCGGAATCGAGCTTGTAGAGCACCCAGCGGGCATCCGAGCGTGTGAGCAATGCCCTTGTGCGTTCCACGAGATCGTTGAAATCGAGCAGCCCTTGCGTTGCTTTCATGCGGTCATAGAGCGAGAAAATCGCATCGGTGATCGAGAGCAGGGCGAGGGTGCGCGTCAGCGTCGCGGCCGCCTTTTGCTTTTCCGTCAGCGCGTCGAGCCGGTCCTGTTCGGCGGTCAGGTTTTCAAGGAGATCCGGGCGTTCCTTCACCAGATCGCTGGTGAGAAGCCTCTGGGCTTTCTTGCCGTCATTTGTGAAGAAAATTCTATGATAAACTGCCGCGCATTCCTGTGCCTTTGCTTCCTCTTTATGGATCGCATAGGCGGCGCGGAAAGCTTCGGCTCGGGTCTGGTCGGTTTTGCTACCGGTCTCCAGAAACGCCGCGATTTCCGGCCAGCGTGACGGCTTTATTCCCTCCTCGATGATGGACCTTGTGATCGAGGCCAGGTTTTCCTCAGGGCCGAGACCCAGCGCCTTGCGCAGCGAGTTTTCGCAAGGCGCGGTCCTTGCGGCGCGGGAGGATGCGCGCCGGCTCATGGCGGCGTCGATCAGCTTTTCGAAGGTCGAGTCGGAGCAGCTTTCGGTCAGGGTCTGCAAAGCGGAACAGAGCTCATGGTCGACGCCTTCAGCCAGGCGCAAGACCGTATGGCGCGCCTGTTCCAGCATGTCCTTTTGCTGATCATCCTCAATGACCGTGAAGCGCGAGGGAACATTGGCCTCGAACGGGAAGAGATGCAGAAGCCTCTCGCAAAAAGCGTGTAATGTCTGGATCTTGAGGCCGCCCGGCGTTTCCACCGCGCGAGCGAATAATTTGCGCGCAAGCTGCAGATCGGCGGCTTTCGGGTCGGGCGCGCCGATCGCCCGGATTTCCCGCCGCAACGCCTCGTCGTCGCAGCGTGTCCATTCCGCGAGCCGCCGGAACACGCGCTCGGACATATTGGCCGCCGCCGCCTTGGTGAAAGTGAGGCAGAGAATCTTGCCGGGCGAAACGCCGCGCAACAGAATGCGCATGACCCGTTGCGCCAGCACATGCGTCTTGCCGGAGCCCGCATGGGCGGAAACCCAGATGGACGTGCCGGGATCGGAGGCTTTTTTCTGTTTTTCGAGCGTGGGGCGGGGGATTTGCAGCATCATTCGCCCTCGTCGACGCCGCCGGCGGCCCATTCGGCAACACGGGCGAGATGATCATAGGCAAGCGGCCGCCCCACATATTTCGGCGCGAGCCGCGAGGCATAACCGGTCGCCGGATCGCGGAACTGGTTGAGCAATTGCTGAAGTCCGGCGAAATGCATCTCCGCGACATCGTCGAAGGTGATGCTTTCTTCCACCTCGTCAGTCGCCTCCTTTTTCGCGCTGCGTTTGGTGCTGCCTTTGCCACTGGCTTTTCCGCCCTTGGAGGCGAAATTCATGGGCTTGGCCTCGCCGCCGCTGGCGCCGCCGAGCTTGAGATAGAGACCGCCATAGGAGGCGGCCTTGCCTTTGCTCCCGAAAGCGCCGCGCCGGGCCATGGCGGCTTCGAGCGTGAGCTGTGGCGCCAGCCCGCATTGCACCTCCTTCACGGAAGGTGGTTGCCCGGTTTTGTAATCGACCAGCATGATGCTGCCGTCGTTCCAATATTCCAGGCGGTCGGCGCGTGCCGTGAGGCGAAACGATGAACCGTCGTCGAGCGGGAACTCCAGCCGGCCGGCGCATTCCACGTCGATTTGCCGGATCGCACCGCGCCGCTCGGCTTCGAAAGCGAGATAGACGTCGATCGCTTTGGCGAGGCGCGGCCATTCGAAGGCGATGAAATCGGGATCGTCCATCCTGGCCGTCAGGGCGTGGCGCAGCGCTTCCAGCAGATGGTCGCGGATGGTCGCTGGAAGCGGCCCTTCAGGATAGTCGCGGCCGCATTGTTCCAGCACCGCATGGATCGCGATGCCATCCTCGCGCCGGTCCAATGCCGCACAAAGCGGATCGAGCGGACCCAGGCCGAGAATCAATTCAGCATAGATCGCATAGGGATCGCGTTGCAGCGTCTCGATCCGCGTGATGCTCAATTGCCGTGGGCGCAAATCGAGCGGAGGCTTGGGGTTTGGACGGCCACTTGCCATGTCCGGTTTCTGGCCGGCGGGGGGCTGATCAAGGCTTTGCGCAAAGCTGAGAAAACGCGCTCCGCGCATGGTGCAGAAATCAAAGCCCGGGCCCGCGAGCGCGGCCATGCGTTGCAGAAAACGTGAGGCGATGGTTGGCGTGCTGCCACGTTTTCTGGCGCGGCTCAAAATGACCTCTCCGGCACCCATCGCCTGGGTGAAATCATGCGCGCTCTGGCCGAGCCGACGTTCCGGCGGGGTGAGTCCGAGCGCGGCGCGCATGGGGCGGTTGAGAAAAGCATCGAGTTGAGCGGCCGGGGGCCAGATGGTCTCATCAAGGCCGCCGAGCAGCATGACGTCCGCGTGCATCAGCCGAGCCTCGATCAGTCCGAGAATTTTCAGACGCGGATGGGCGCGGCGCGGTCCGCGCAGGCGCGTTTCGGCACTGACGCTGGTGAAAAACGCCGCATAGGTCATGGCGTCGAACAGAAGATCGCGTGGCGTCGCGCCGGCCAGCTCATCGAACAGAGCTTCCAGAGCCGCCACATCCTCCGATATCTCGGGCTCGTTTCGTGGTGTCGGCACTTCCTCTGGATTATCCTCGGCAGCCAGCGCGCCAAGAACCAGCCTGTGGGCCGTGATCCAATGGATGAGGGAATGTTTGCGGGTGAGCGCGCGCAGGGGCAGCAAAGCGGAACGCAGCCGCGCAAGCAGTTCGGAGAGCTGTTGCCAATCCTCCTCCGTGCAACAGGCCCGCGCCGGGTGGGCATGCCCGTCTTCGGCTTCGTCGCGGGCGATCTTCAAGGCTTTTTCAGGCTCGTCGAACCAGCGCATGGCGCGGAGCGAACGCAGGATCGTGATTTCGAACAAAGACGCGGAGGCGGCAAGTTCCGCGCGGGGAAAGCCGAGACGGACCTCGTCATTGGCGAGAAGGGCGGCGAGATCCTTCGCGCTCATCCCGCCAGTGATACAGGCGAGCGCCAGCCGTGCCAGAAGGCCGCGCGGCGAGGTGTTCAACGGGTCGCCGCCCGAATCGTCGATCTCGATGTTCCAGCGTAGAAGTTCCGTGCGTACCCGCCGGGCCAGAAGGCGGTCGGGCGTCACGAGCGCGGCGGTCTTGCCCGGCGTTTCCAGAATCTCGCGCAGGGCGATGGCGAGTGCCAAAGCTTCCTCGCGTTCATCATCGGCCTCGATCAGGGTAATGCCACGCAAAGCCTCGGTGAGTTCGAGCGGGATGAGCTGCTTTTGGAAATTGATCCATTCATCGGTCGTATCGGCGGGCCGCAACGCCTCCGATAGAAAGCGGGCGCGCAAAGCAAGCGGCGCGCTGAGGCTTCCGAGCGGGACAATATCCTCTCGCTTGATGCCGATAATGGGCAACAGCCGGGCAAAGACGGCTTGAGGATGACTAAAACTCGGGTGACTAAAACCGGAATGCCCGAAACCTTCCTGATCGATCGTCTGAAAGGCGGCTTCATCGAGATCCTGATCGACCCCGGGCAAGATGACGGCGCCGCGCGGCGCGCGGGCGATGCTGGCTAAAAGATCGGCGGTCGTCCGGTTGAAACCCGGCGAGCCGAGCGCGATAACGGGCGTATCGGTTTCTCCCTCGTCGAGCCTGCGCCTTTCACCCGCCAAAAGCAGGATGCGCCGTTTCGCTGCATCGATCCAGCCCTGTTCGGCGCAAATCTCCGGCCAGCTCTTGATGGCTATATTCAGGAAATCCAGTGTGATGCGCCAATAGGCGTCGAATTCCGGCAGGACGAGCGGATCGAGTTTCTCCCATTCGATGCCCTCGATGGTGAGTTCGTCGATCAATTGCGCGAGTTGCCCCGAGAGATGCCACGCATCCGTGATGGAACGGGCGACCGAAAAACTTTCGGTCCTGTCGTGCTCGATCGTTCCATCCGGGCTGATCCGGACAATCGCATGGCCAAGCGCCTCGGCCCATTTGAGAATCAATTCGGTCAATTGCATGCGGCGGGCGATGTCGCTCGCGGCGAGGGGAATGTCCTCTTGTGCATCGAGATCAAGCGCCGCGGCATCGAACAAAAGCGAGGTTTCGGTTTCCTCAAGGCCGCCGAAGGGCCGAATTCTCGGCAGCAGAAAGGCCCGCTGGATCGGCCGGCCGCAGGATGGCGCTGTAGAAGCACCCAGAAAATGCGCGGCGAGTTCATCGGCGAGCGCACGGGCGGCGCGGCGCGTCGGGACATAAATCGTGACTTGCGCGAGTGCGAAAGGATCGTCGAGGGAAAGACCGTTGATGATCTGGCCCGCGCGCAAGGCTTCCGCGAAGGTCTTGAGAAATGGCGTCCCCGGAGCGATGGTGAAGACATTTGGTCGGCGCATGAGGCCCACGATGTTTGGAAAGAATCCGGACCGCCCGGTGGTGCACGCCGCTGACCTGCGTGAGCAGGGGTAAGTTCTTTCGCGGCCGCGCGTTATCTGAATTTAATGGTCGCCGATGGCGTAAGACCATGGCCAATCGCACTTGTCCACTATCTTCTCGGCCGGCTGGCAATTAGATCGCGCATGGCTCGCCGGCTTGGGTTTTACCTTTGCCCTTGGTCTCATCCGTACAATTGGAGGGGTTTCTTTTCACGCCGTTTTTGCGCCATGCTGCCGAAACGTTCGTTCCATTGCAACAACTCCAAGTTCAGTGGCTCATGAGATATCGTTTTCTTTCAGCCCTTTTTGTGCTGTCGGCCGCGCTTCTCACTTCTCAACGGGCGTTGCCGCATGCCATCGTTCTCAATTCATCACCGGCAATCAATGCTGTTGTGACGGGAGAGTCGGTCGCTATCCATCTGCATTTCAACAGCCGTATCGATCATGCCCGTTCGAAACTGACACTCTATGCACCCGATGGAACACAAGGGAATATTTCTCTATCTGCCGATTCTCCGGCGGATGATCTGAATACGGAAGTCAAGGCCCTGACACCCGGCGCCTGGCGTCTGCGTTGGCAGGTCTTGAGCACCGATGGTCACATTACGCGTGGCGATATTCCTTTCACGGTTCGGTAACAGGCTCCTTGCCCTCGCTCTCTTCATTCCTCGATATTTTCGGCTATCTGTCCGTCCTGCTTCGCGGAGCGATTCTGACGGCACAATCCTTCACATTCGGCAGTCTGGCCTTTCTGTTTCTGCTTCTGTTGCCCTTGCGGGTGCGGCTATCGGCCGATGGCAAAAAGATTGGCCGGTATTGTCAAACAATCCTGCGTATCAGCGCCCTCGCTTTCGCTGGTTTCGCCTTGTGTAGTCTGGCCTTGAATGTGATGGTTCTGGCCGGGACGTTACAAATCTCATGGATTGAGGCGGCTGGAGCCGATTTTGCCCGTGCGGATTTCATCATTGCCGTCTGTGCTATTGTTATCGGACTTCTGGCGCAGGGCGTGGAGAAACGGCTCCGTCCTGTCATTTTGATCGGCCTTACCCCTGTGATCCTCATAGCACAGCTCTCGCTGACGCATGCCGTGAGCCGACCCGGGGATCGCGGGCCCTTTCTGATCGCCGATGCGCTGCATATGATTGGGGCCGGTGTCTGGATTGGTGGACTGCCCTGTTTTCTTATCGCGCTCAACCAATGCTGCGACGGCTCTGATTGGCGGTTGATCGGGCGCCGTTATTCTCTGATGGCCATGGCTTCGGTGGCCGCCATCATCGGTTCGGGCATGATGATGGCGGTTGGCTATATCGGTTCGATCGAGGCGATTTATGGTACCGCATATGGTATCATGGTCATGACCAAGGTGTTTCTGCTCCTTCTGTTGTTACTGCTCGGCGGTGGCAATTTCCTGACGGTGGAAGCTTTGCGCCGCAATCCCGCGACCTCCATTTTGCGATTGAAGCGTTTTGCCGAAGTGGAGATCGGCATCGGTATCACTGTTTTCTTCACCGCAGCTTCATTGACTTCGCTACCGCCGGGGATCGATCTGACGCAGGATCGTGTTAGCTGGCCGGGAATCGTCGAGCGCATAAAACCGCAATTTCCCATCCGCCTGACGAGCCCCGCTCACGATCATCTGACAATTGCCAGATTGCAGGCGCAGACCGCTGCTGCAGACCGAGACCATAAGTCACAAGCGCCGCAGGCCCAAGCACTACAGGCCCAAGCGCTACAGGCCCAAGTGCCACAGGCCTATGTTCCGGGAGAAGGTATCTTTTTGCCCATCAGCGCCGAGGATATTGCCTGGTCCGAATACAACCATCACTGGGCTGGTGTTTTCGTCGCATTGATTGGCCTTCTTGCTTTGATCGAGCATTTCCACTGGGGCCGCTGGGCTCGTCATTGGCCGCTGCTGTTTATCGTCATGGCCGTTTTTTTATTTCTCCGTTCCGACGAATCCGCATGGCCTTTGGGAGATGTCGGTTTTTTTGCTTCCCTGCGTGATCCTGAGGTAGCACAGCACCGCGTCTTCATCCTGCTTGTTGCCGTGTTCGGCTTCTTCGAATGGCGTGTCCGCATACAGGGTGGAAAAGACAATAAGGCGGCGCTGGTCTTTCCCCTTGCGACGGCCTTGGGCGGTGCATTGTTACTGACGCATTCCCATGCGATCGCTAATATCAAGGATGAATTGCTGGTCGAGATGAGCCATGTACCGCTGGCGCTTTGCGGCATTATCGCGGGGTGGGCGCGCTGGCTCGAACTGCGCCTCGATGGCAGGATCAGCCGTGTGGCGTCATGGGTCTGGCCTTTTGCTGTCCTGTTGGTCGGCCTCATTCTGCTCGATTATCGCGAGGCGTAAGCAAGACGAATACGTGGTCGTTCCGGAGCGCGGAGACCATAGATACGTGATTTGAATGTTTCTGCCACTCCTCATTGATCACAACCAATTGCGATCATGAGGTTCGGCGGCAACCCGCTGGGCCACGGTCTCTGGGGTCGAATCTCGGTCAGGACAGATCAGGGAGTTATCGTCCCGAGATTTTATGTTACACGCCATGATGGTCAAGGGCGTCTGTGTATCCATCGTTTTATCAAGCACAAAAATCGACGTGATTGGCGGTGTTTCGTGCTTGACGAGATGGCTTCTAGTGATTGTTGGAAACGGCAATGGTTTGATTGTGAGGGGGCTCTATCCCTCGACTTGTGTATTCACATAGGAAGGCCGTGCGGCAAATTGTTTGTGCCATAGCGCGAGATCGGAATGTGTATCGTGCCAGGCAAGATCGGCAAATCGCAGATTGAGATATCCGAGCGCGGAGGCGACCGCTATGGTGCCGATCGTCAGCGGCGCTTCGAGCTCACGAACATTTCCATTCATATAGTCCAGCGCGCCGGCAATCTTGCTCTTCTGTTTGTCGATGAAACCGTCATATTGGCGCTCTGTGGGCCGTTGCGTCTGCTCATAGCGGATGAGCAGTGCGGCATCGAGGAGTCCGTCGGCGAGTGCCTGCCAGCGCAACGCCTTCCAGCGTGATGTGCCTTCCGCCGGAAACAATTTCTCGCCCGCGTGCAATGTGTCGAGATATTCGCAGATGACAGGACTATCGTAGAGCGGGCCGAATTCCGTTTCCAGAACCGGAATTTTGGAGAGCGGATTGTGATCGGCAAGACCGTTGTTGGGATTTGATGTATCAACGGAAACGATCTCAAGGCGGTCATGAAGACCAGTTTCCATCGCGACGATCCGCACCTTGCGCGCGTAGGGCGATGCCGGGCTGTAAAAGAGCTTCATTCTGGGACTCGATGAAAGAGAAGATGCATCGAGGATCTAGCAGATCGCCGTGGTCCCCTCATAGAGGCCCATCCGATTTAATGGGTTCACCGCAGCGATGCGTCGAGAGGAGTGGGCAGCACTTTGCGCAAAGACTCCGCCTAACGAGCGGCATCGCAACGCATGGTCCTTTTGGCTCATGGAAACCCACTTGCGTCTGCGAGCGCCTGTGCTTAAATCGGTGACGATATCAAGACCGATGGTCGAGGTGATCCTGCAGCAATCTGGATGTTTCCGAGCGGCTACCCCCTGAATCCGGGGTGTTTTCAAACTTTTTGAACCGTTTGGCGATCCTCCTTGATAAAGATGCGCCAGCCTGGCTGGAGCGCTAGGCGGGGTGGACACTGGCAGAGCCTCGATGTCGAAAGACTTGATGATCAAGAGACCAGGGGAGCCCCGGCAGGGGGCTGAGAGGCTGGCAGCGCCCATGGCGGCCCGGCGACCCTTTGAACCTGATCCAGTTCACGCTGGCGGAGGGAGGGCAAATCGACATGATATATTTCCGTCCTTTTCGGCGCTCGCCGTATTCCATCCCGGCCTTTCGTCCTCCTTTCTTCAGCTGAGAGGGCGTATCCATGCGCATAAGCATCATTGGCGCGGGCATCATGGGCCTGTCCACGGCTTTCGAATTCGCTTCGGCGGGCGTCGAAGTCGACCTGATAGAACGTCACCAGGGTCCTGGACTTGGATGTTCCTTTCTCGCGGGCGGCATGATTGCCCCCTGGTGTGAGGTTGAAAGCGCCGAACCGCTCGTCTGCAATATGGGACAGGAAGCCCTCCACTTCTGGACCTCGGATGTACCGGTGGCGACACGGCAAGGCAGCCTCGTTCTGGCAGCAGCCAGGGACCGGCCGGAACTGAACCGTTTCTCGCGCCTCACCAGCCATTATAAGCGCTTGGATGGCGCGGAGCTTGCCCTGTTGGAAGCAGACCTCCAGGGGCGTTTCTCCGAGGCTCTTTTCTTTCCCGAGGAAGCGCATCTCGATCCACGTGAGGCGACCCGTGCGCTGGCCGAACGGCTCGCCGCCATGCCGAATGTCAAGCTGCATTTTGGCGTCGATGTTTCCGATCCGGCAGATGTGCCAGCCGACTGGATCATCGATTGCCGGGGGCTTGCGGGACGCGGGGCGCTGCCGGATCTCCGTGGCGTCAAGGGCGAGATGTTGGTTCTGCGGACGCAGGAGATCACTCTCGCAAGGCCCATTCGCTTTCTGCACCCGCGTTTTCCGGTCTATATCGTCCCCCGCGGCGACGGGCGTTTCATGATCGGCGCGACTTCCATCGAAAATGAGGAGGAAGGACGCATTACCGCGCGCTCCATGGTCGAATTGCTCAGTGCGGCGATGACTGTTCACCCGGCTTTCGGCGAGGCGGAAATCATCGAGACCGGGGCAGGTCTCAGACCAGCTTTTCCCAATAATCTGCCGCGTTTTCGGATCGAGGGGCGAATGGTCCGGGCGAATGGCCTTTATCGGCACGGTTTCCTGCTTGCGCCGCCCGTGGCCCGCAGGCTCAGGCGCACAATTCTTGAAGGTGCTTATTTCCCGGAGGTCATGGATGTTGATTCGCGTGAACGGCAAAGAGCTTGACGTCGCGGCAGTGACGCTTGAATCGCTGCTGCGCGAACTCGATTATACAGAGGCGATGGTGGCAACTGCTGTAAACCAGACTTTTGTGCGGCGCGACCAACGAAGCGCGACGCCGTTGAGAACTGGTGACCAGGTCGAAATTCTGGTGCCCCGCCAGGGTGGCTAAAGGCAACACAAGGTTTGGCCATACGCCATTCGGCTTGCCGAAGTAGCCATTAAAACACACGCCAAAACCCGAAGAGACAAGGCGACGAGGGAATCGCAATGCGGGATCCCTTACGGAAAGGGAGGAAGACTTGATGAGCGAAGATAAGGATGCAAGGCCGTTTGCCGTTTACGGCACGACGCTCGTGTCGCGTCTTTTCATCGGTACGGCCCAATATCCTTCACCGAGCGTGCTCAGCGATGCTTTGTGTGCTTCCGGCGCTGAGGTTGTAACAGTTTCATTGCGGAGAGAATCCGGAGCGAGCCGCGCCGGTGAGCATTTCTGGACACTCATTCGGGAACAAGGACTGCGGGTCCTGCCCAACACTGCCGGCTGCCGCACCGTGAAGGAGGCCGTCACAACGGCGCAAATGGCCCGCGAAGTGTTTGAAACCTCCTGGATCAAACTGGAGGTCATTGGCGAGGACGACACTCTGCAACCGGATGTTTTCGGACTGGTCGAGGCTGCGGGAATTCTCTCTCGCGAGGGTTTTCAGGTTTTTCCCTATACGACGGATGATCTGGTCGTCGCCGAAAAATTGCTCGCGGCGGGTTGCGAGGTTTTGATGCCCTGGGCCGCGCCGATCGGTTCGGGGCGCGGACTCAATAATCCCTATGCCTTGCGGTCCTTGCGCGGACATTTTCCCGACATTCCGCTGATCGTCGATGCCGGCATCGGCACCCCCTCGCATGCAGTGGCGGCGATGGAAATGGGTTATGATGCCATTCTGCTCAATACGGCTATTGCCAAGGCCGGCGATCCCGTTGCTATGGCGCGAGCCTTTGCACTCGGCGTGGAGGCTGGCAGGCTCGCCTATCTCTCCCAACCGATGGAGCCGCGCGACATGGCTGCTCCCTCGACGCCAATGAGCGGCCTCGCCTTCCGGGATACTGCCTGATGCTGGATCCATTTTACCTGATCGTCGACAGCGCCAACTGGCTTGAACGTCTGCTCCCATGTGGGGTCAAACTCGTTCAATTGCGGATCAAGGACCTTGATGGCAATGGTCTGAGGGACGAAATTATTCGTGCGAAAAATCTCTGCACGAACTATGGCGCGCAATTGATCGTCAATGATTTTTGGCGGGAAGCGATTGATCTCGGCTGCGATTACATCCATCTCGGCCAGGGCGATCTCGATACGGCGGACTTGCCCGCGATCCGGCGCGCTGGTCTGCGCCTGGGTGTTTCCACCCATGACGAGCCTGAACTCGAACGAGCCTTGTCGATCAACCCCGATTATGTTGCGCTTGGGCCGATCTATCCGACGATCTTGAAGGCAATGCCTTTTGCACCGCAGGGGCTTGAGCGCCTGGGAGAATGGAAGAAGCGGATTGGTGATATTCCGCTCGTTGGAATCGGCGGCATTACGCTGGGACGCGTTGCAGGTGTTCTGGAAGCTGGTGCCGATAGTGCTGCCGTGGTGACCGACATCAGCCTCAATCCCGATCCAGAACAAAGAACGGGGGCCTGGCTGGAGGCGACGCGTCATTTTCTTCAGCAAGGTGTCGCTCGATAAACCAAGCTCCTGTTAAGTCACATGGATCACTGGCGCGTATGATGGATGCTCTTGCAATCCATGAGTTCGGAAGCGAACTTGTTCCCCAGAGGGTATAGCGAATCCCGGACAGCATGACGTCCCATGCGCCGTTTCTATCAAGAAATGTACAAAGAAGGACCATCCGGAACCATCCGAATGTGTTCTCTCGTGGAAACTTTTAGAGGCTCGCGGCGTTACATGGCGCGGGAAGGATATTCTCTATTTTCGTAAATGTCTCGAATAGTTTTGGAATAAATTTTCGTTTCTAGGTTTGTCCTGTAGGGGATCGCTTCCAAATCCTCATTATCGAACGACGCTTGCAAAGCGATGCCCTGTCTTCGGATCGATGGAATGCAGAATGCGATAATCGCTTTACGTCGGGCTAGCTTCCGTCACTGCCTTGCGAGAGAGAGACCAACTGCTCTTCAGCCATTGCCACAATGCTTTTAAATAGAAATCATTATATCGAAGAAAATGATAATCACGCTCGCCGCGTTCATCTGTGCATGTGATTGCAGGTGCGTAGGATGCCAATCCGAGAAGTGTATTGCATCCCTTGGTTCGACAAAGCGAACCGGGAAGGGCGAGATAGATGACGCGGTCCATATTGGGGCGACCGCAGGTGGGACAAGTCTTTAACGCCATAGTCAGAACTCCAACAATTTCTACGGGAATAGAGTTGGCTCTGAGTTCTCATCGAATGATTGACGCCAAGTCTCATGGAGCCTTGGTGCATGCGCGTCTTTTCGCCTTTCCAAACGGAAAACCGATCAAACACCCAATATGGCTTCCTTTCAACTGGCGTTATCCAGTTTGAATCATTTTCAATGGAAGTTCAGCGCGTTATGTTATCTGTTTATCATTTCCGAGGTGTTTCAGTTGTACTCGTTATTCTATACCCGTTCTCGATCCCGGGAGATAAAATTTACCGAGATCGTGAATGTCGTTTCAATGTGAGACTGTTTGCGGATAAATTATGCGATTACAATAGTTTAAATTAGGATTTCCCGAATGACCGTTTCATCGGGTAATGATTTCTGCAAGAGAGAAACTTTTGACGGCCTCGGTACATGCATCTTGGATTGCCAGGTTTGATTATCCGCATGAAATTAGTTTCTCTTTTGTATGTTAAAATCGTATGAAAGCAATCTGCTTATATGCCGTATCGCAGGTTGCATGACAGTGTTTCACCTGTAGGGATGTTCGTCAAGTAAGCAGCTTATATATAATTGTGTTCGCCACTGTGTGTTGCATCCTGTTCATTCCGGTCCGTAGCTGCGAGTGTGGCTAAAAGGTTTCAACGATTACAAACATTTCATTGTTCATCGCGATTGCGGCGTATTTCAGGATAGAGCTGTTGTCGCAAATCCACGGCGCCTCACTTTCGGGCATTGGTCTTTCGCCAGGTCCCTTTGCGTCCCTATGAGGGCGGAGGATATATTTCTCGTCCGTCATCGACCCTCCCCATCCTTGGCAGCGACGGTCAAGGTTTCAGGGTAAATTAAGTCTTTGATCTGGTGTGAAGCTTGCGTAAGGGCTTCTTCGAGATTATGCGCTCGATGAGCGAGACGCGTGGTTCAGGCCCACCGCATGCATCGCCTTCACGCAATCCATTGAGGCTGTTGGAAACCTATGTTCGAGAGCCGTTACCAATCCTTCGAGAGCGTCGCCGATCCCTCTTTCGGCAGAGAGCGTCTGGCTTTGTTGCGCGGCCGGCTGGCGGAACTCGGTCTCGATGGCTTTCTCGTGCCGCGCGCCGACAAACATCAGAATGAATATGTCCCGCCCTCCGAGGAGCGCCTCGCCTGGCTGTCCGGCTTCACTGGATCGGCCGGCCTCGCCGTCGTCCTTGCCGGCCGCGCGGTGATCTTCGTCGATGGCCGCTATGTACTCGCCGTGCGTGATCAAGTGGATTTGGACTGCTTCGAGCCGGTCGCCCTGGTCCAGACAAGCCCCGAGGCATGGTTTGCCGCCAATCTGCCGCAGGGCGCCAAAATCGGCTATGATCCCTGGCTGCACACGCCAGCGCAGATCGAACGCTATCGGCGTGCCTGTGCCCTGGCCGGCGCCGAACTCGTGCCGGTCGATGATAATCCGATCGACGTGGTCTGGGTCGACCGGCCGGCGCATCCGCTTGGCAAGATCAATGCGCATCCGAAAAAATTCGCCGGTGAGAGCGCGGAAAGCAAACTTGCCCGCATCCAGCGTTCGCTCGGCACCAACGATGCCCTTCTCGTCAGTGATCCGCATGCCGTCGCCTGGGCCTTCAACATCCGTGGCCGCGATGTCGCGCACACACCCCTGCCTTTGGCTTACGCGCTGATTTTCAATCCGGAAAGAATCCCGGACATCAAGCCAAGGCTTTACGTCGATGCACGCAAGCTCGATGTTGCCCTGCAGGAGAAGCTTTGCGTCCTTGCCGATCTCGCTGAGCCGCCCCTGCTGGAATTGGATCTCAAGGAGCTTGGCCGCAACAGTAAAACGGTCAGCTTCGATCATGCCACTGTGCCGGTGAAGCTGGCCGATCTCCTCAAGGAGGCAGGCGGCTGCCACGAGGTCGGCCCCGATCCGATCGCGCTCCTCAAAGCCTGTAAGAACAAGACGGAACTCAAGGGCATGCGCGAGGCGCATCGGCGCGATGGTGCGGCGATGACCACCTTCCTGCATTGGTTTGCCGTGAACGCGCCTTCCGGCCGTCTGACGGAAATCGAGGCCGCCGAGGCGCTGGAAACCTTCCGCCGGGACACCGGCAAGCTCAAGGATGTGTCCTTTCCCTCGATCGCCGCCGCCGGGCCGAATGCGGCCATTCCGCATTATCATGTCACCGTCAAGACCAACCGCCGCATCGGCAAGGGTATTTTCCTCATCGATTCCGGCGGCCAATATGAGGACGGCACCACCGACATCACCCGCACGCTCTCGGTCGGCCGGCCGACCGCGCTGATGCGTGATCGTTTCACCCGCGTGCTCAAGGGCCATATCGCTATCGCCCGGGCGGTCTTCCCCAAGGGCACGGCGGGCAGCCAGATCGATGCCTTCGCCCGCATGGCGCTGTGGCAGGCGGGGCTCGATTTCGATCACGGCACGGGGCACGGTGTCGGCTCTTATCTCTCCGTACATGAGGGGCCGCAGCGCATTGCCAAGACGGGCGGCGTGGCGCTGGAGCCGGGGATGATCCTTTCCAACGAGCCCGGTTATTATAATGCCGGCCAGTGGGGCATCCGGATTGAAAACCTCGTCGTGGTCGAGCCGCGCGAGATTCCGGGTGCTGAACGTGAAATGCTCGGCTTCGAGACGATCACGCTCGCGCCGATTGACCTTGCCCTGGTCGATCCGAAACTGCTCGATGCGCAGGAAATCGCCTGGCTCAACGCCTATCACGCGCGCGTCGTCGCGGAGCTTGCGCCGCTGGTTGAACCGGAAGTCCTGCGCTGGCTGAAACAAGTCACCAAACGGCTGAAGAAGCCGTGAGCGAAGAAAGTCTATTCTCGCTGGTGACGACCACCTGCGGTAGCGAGGAAAGCGCGCGCCATCTTGCCGCCGCTCTCGTCGGCGAGCGGCTTGCGGCCTGCGTGCAGATCATGCCCATTGAAAGCTTTTATCGCTGGCAGGGCGCGGTGCAGAACGAGCGGGAGTTTCTCCTCCTCTGCAAGATCAAGCGGGCGGATTATCCGGCGCTTGAGGCGGCGATCCTGCGGATGCATGATTATGATACGCCGGAGATCATCGAACTCGATATTTCCCGTGGCGCGCCCGCCTATCTCGCCTGGATCAGGGATGTCACGGTGTGACAAGACCGCTCTACGGTCTCGACTTTGCGTCCCGCGCATGGCACAAGCGCCGAAAATTCCGACCGGATGAATGTGATGTCTGATCTCGATGCCCTGCTGATGGAAACGCTTGCGCAGGTGGCCGCCGCCGCGGATGAAAGCGCGCTGGAAGCCGTGCGGATCGCCGCGCTCGGCAAGAAAGGCAGCATTTCGGCCCTGCTGGCGACGCTCGGCAAGATGGCGCCGGAAGAGCGCAAGGTGCAGGGCGCCGCCATTAATGCGATCAAGGACAAGGTCACCGAGGCTTTGGCCGAGCGGCGCGTGATCCTGAAGGAGCAGGAGCTCGAGGCGCGGCTCACCGCCGAAACCATCGACGTCACCTTGCCGGTGCTGGCGCGTCCGGAAGAGCAGGGGCGCATACATCCCATCACGCAGGTCATGGATGAACTGGCGGCGATCTTCGCGGAAATGGGTTTCGCCATTGCCGAAGGGCCGGATATCGAAACCGACGATTACAATTTCACCAAGCTGAATTTCCCACCGGATCATCCCGCGCGGGACATGCATGATACGTTCTTCTTCGAGCCGGATGCCGAGGGTAAACGCAAAGTGTTGCGCACGCATACAAGCCCGGTGCAGGTGCGCACTATGCTGACGCAGAAGCCGCCGATCCGCGTCATCTGCCCCGGCCGCACCTATCGCTGCGATTCCGACCAGACGCATACACCCATGTTCCATCAGGTCGAAGGGCTGGTTATCGACCGCTCCGCCCATCTCGGCAATCTGAAATGGATTTTGGAGGAATTCTGCAAGGCCTTCTTCGAAGTGCCGGACGTGAAAATGCGTTTCCGCCCGAGCTATTTCCCCTTTACCGAACCGTCAATGGAAGTGGATATCCAATGTTCCCGCAAGGGCGGCGAGATCCGCTTTGGCGAGGGTGACGATTGGCTGGAAATCCTCGGTTGCGGCATGGTGCATCCCAACGTGCTGCGCAATTGCGGGCTTGATCCCGATGTCTATCAGGGCTTCGCCTGGGGCATGGGCATCGACCGTATCGCCATGTTGAAATACGGTATGCCGGACCTCCGCGCCTTCTTCGATGCCGATATCCGCTGGCTCAATCATTACGGTTTCAGGCCGCTGGATATGCCGAGTTTGCTGGCGGGGTTGAGCAGTTAAGGGTTTTGGGAAGAGCCTGTTTCTCCTTTCGTGGCTGATGACGCGAGCCCTGTTTGTCTGGGATCTCGATGGCTTGATAGGAGCCGTTTTTGTCTCAAATCAGCCCACAAGCGCCCTTCAAGGAAGGTCATTCGACTCCCGCTTTGCGCCCAGGTCGGTCGGCCAGGGGTCGCTCGTGCCCCGAAGCAGACGTTCGATCCAGAAAATTTCATAGGGTGGTGCAATCGGGAGTTTGTCCGCTGTCGTTATGGAACTACGCCCCCCTGCTGCGCTGGCACCAGCCAACGCCGCATCGGTGTTCATCAGCAAACAGGCGATCATGCAAGCCTTTATGCGGTCTTGCCGAGCATTGGATCGAGCAAGCCCTTGCGATCCAGCGCATACATATCGTCGTAGCCTCCGATATGTTTGCCGTCGATGAAGATTTGCGGGACCGTGTCGCCGCCATTGGCGCGCTTGGTCATCGCCTTGCGCAAATCCTTCGACCCCGAAACGTCGATTTCCGTATAGGTCACGCCTTTCTTGGCGAATAACTTTTTCGCGCTCGCGCAATAGTCGCAGGTCGGCGTTGTATAAATTTCAATTTCGGCCATCATTTACTCCTTGCTTTCCACATTGGGGATTCCGCCAAGCCAAGCCGCAGAGCATAACGCGGGCCACCGCTTGGACAGCGATGCGGACATCTGGGCACTGGCAGAACTATCAACCGCGCACAAAAGCGGATGTCCATGCAATGCACAAATCGGTCAATTGCGCATGCTGGAGGTAGCTTAATATCCAGCAGCAAACTCAACTTCGTTGTCCGCCGCTGCGACGGGTGGGCTGTCTTGGCTGGCTCTGATCCAATATGGCTTGATCTGGCGGAGCCCCAGGATGCTGAGGCCCCTGGAGCACTTTGCATTGATGTTGAATCGCTTCGCGATTCCATACCTCTGAAAATGCTCTTGTTCTTTGAGTGGAGCGTTTCTGGATATATCCGAAACGCTCTAGCCAGCAACGGCTGGGTGTTCGGATCATGTCTTGCATCTGTGGGTACAAGTGAGGACAAGGTTTCCTCAGCTCTGACAAAGGCGAGCCCGCGAAAGAACGGCGTGGCTTGACTGCCGGATGGTACATTGATGCATGAACATGAAACAGCCGGCGACGTCCGCGCAGTGCCGGCGCAAATTCTCGATCAAGGCTTTCGGCTACTCGTCCTGCGTGAATTTCGCACGCTTGATCAGCCGCCGTCTCTCGCCTGGATTCAGCAATATATTTTGCGCGATGTGCATCGGGTCCAGCGCCATGGCATTTTCTTCGGCGCCACCTTCCTGCCGGAGATCATGCAATGGCTGAGCGATCTGCTTGGCCGTCCTTCATTGCATCCCGACGATTATCCGGCGAGCCCGGCCTATAAAAATCCCGCCTGGCCCATCTTTTCCTGGTACAGGGAAGATCGCGGCTGGGCCGATGGCCAGCAGACGGTTGAATGGTTTGCCGACGTGGCTTTCAGAGACGAAGCCTCTTTCGCTGCCTTCTTGGCGCGCTGGCTGGACCGCCTGAAAGGATTTGAGAGCCAAGGCTGACGCCACTTCTCAGACCTGCGACGGCAATGATAATCCGGCGCAACTGTTGCACTTTTAAAATTGAGGGAAGAATGGATCCGACAGGCGTGTACAGAATCAAAAACCCGGACCCGAAAGAAGATGGCGTCTGGGTAACGGATGGCATCACGGAACAAGAGATCACCGAGGATGCCTATCTCTCAAATGGTTATAAGCCCAAGCTTAAAAGCCTCCCCTGGGGCGAGCCCAAGCCTGAAGGCAAAACAGGCTGAGAGCCAGGACGTTTCGATCGACCAGACTTGACCACATCTGCACATCAGTGATCATCATTCGATAGGTTCTCAGTCTCATAGTCGTGGAGTTTTGCCTGCCACCGCAAACTGGAGGAAAACGAGAGCGCCTTAAGAAATCGCTGAGAAAAACGCCTCGAGATAGTGTCTGCTCCGCGCTTTCCAGGGTGCATAATTCAAGGTTTTTACACCGAAACGGCTTTGCGGAAACAAGGCAGGTTGCTCTCTGCCATCTTGACCCGTCTGCGGATCTTGCGTCGAAGGACGCGATTTGAACAATTCATGAGGCTGCGCTGCAATCGCCCTTCGAAAAGGTGACTTCGCCTCCTCCTCAGGGTGTGGTCTTCGCTACCCAGCGTTGCCAGTGTTGAGGGCCGTAAAACCAGCGTCCGTCAGCCTGTAGAAACCCGGCATTGAGGCCTTTTCCAGCCAGCGGTTCGCGAAGATTTTTTCCAAAGCTGGTTTGAGGTCGCCCTCACGAAAGCGTTTAAGGGTCAGGCTCTCTTGCACAGGTGCCCAAATAAATGATTTTCCAGCCTTGATACCGCGCGTACCGATTTCCGTCATGATCGCGTTGATCGTGTCGTCTTCCGACGGTGGCGCTCCAAAGTATTTTGCATATCCGGCCATTGTCATTTTGTAAACGCCTTCAGAGGCGTCTTCGATCACACCATCTTCGCCCATCTGCTTCAAAACGGCGCGCAACTCGTCGTGGTGTGGATGGCGGATTTGTAAAGACGCGAATGAAAAGGTCTCTCCCTCTCGAAAGCCTCTGGCATTGATAAAATGATCGATTGCCTCTACCGCCGTCGTCGCCATTTCAATACTCGCTATTCAGGGCTTCATGGATCGTTTGCAGTGGAACGGGTGCATGCGAAAATCAAGAATTTCGCCCCACGAATTTGATCCTCTGATTTACGTCGTGTCGGACCGGGATGATGAATGAGGCACGGAGAAATCTGGACCGTTGCCGGAAGCAAGGATTATGCCGACAAGCCGTGCCCGATGGTTATCGTACAAGACGATAGTTTCGATGCCACGGATTCGACACCGTCTGTGCATTCACAACCAATGAGACCGAAGCTCCCTTGTTTCGTCTGCTGGTGGAGCTGAACGGGCGTAATGGATTGCATTTAGCCTGTCGCTTGATGGTGGATAAGATGACGACTGTTCCGAAATCCAAGATGGCCTGACGCGTGGGACAGTTGGATGACGAGGACGTCTTGCACCTCAACCAGGCTATCCTCATTTTTCTTGGTTTGGCTATCACTCCGAGAACCAAGCGGATTGTATAGGGGTGAGCCAGCTGCTTGGATCAGGGCTATTTACCTAAGGTTGCAATGCTTTGGTAGACTGCAGAAGTTATAAATGACAATCCGATAACAGTGTCATCACCTCCCTATACAGCCCGCATTCCAGCAATCAAAATATCGACGAGACGCTTCGCGCTCGCTTCCCACCCTGGTGCTGCTGCGACATTGGATACGCCAACCAGCGCGCGAAGCAAATCCAATGGTTCTATATTTGAGCGGATATCGCCATTCTCGACCGCGCGCGCGACCAGCGCATTGATCGCCGTTGTGATGATTTCTCCCGAGGCCGCATACAAAGCGGATGTTCCGCTGACCAGAGCGTTGAGCGCCGGGGCGATGACCTGTTTGGCTGCGATATAGTCGATAAACAGGAGCATCCATTCCCGCAGAGCCTCTACGGGAGGCCGGGTTTCCGCAAGTTGCGTGGCGGAATTGGCGAGCTTTTCGAGCTCGCTGCGGTAAACGGCTTCGATCAGCGCATCCCGGTTCGGGAAATGACGGTAAAGGGTGCCTATGCCGACGCTGGCGCGCCGCGCGATCTCATCGAAAGGAATATCGATCTCGCCAGCGTGAAACGCTGCTTTCGCGGTTTCGATCAGCAGTTCGTGGTTGCGCTGGCCATCGCTGCGCGGGCGCCGATGCGCTTTTTTCAACTCCGTCACAGAGCGTCCCCTTGTTAAACGGAGGATAGCTCCGCATATATATAAGCGGAGTATAGCTCCTTATAAATCCCAGGACGTTGGCGCACAATCGGCCGCGTCCGTTTCATGCGGGAGTCCATCATGGCGGTAGTTTTTGGCGCAACATCCACCACGGATGATGTCCTGTCAGGCATTTCTCTCCAAGGAAAGCATATTCTCGTCACCGGCGTTTCGGCCGGGCTCGGCGTCGAGACCGCACGGGTCCTGGCGGCCCATGGCGCGCATGTCGTCGGTGCCGCGCGGGATCTGAAAAAGGCGCAAGCCGCAACACTCGAGGTTCGTGCGGGTGCGGAAAAAGGCAAGGGTGCTTTCGAGCTTGTCGAACTCGATCTTGCGGATCTGGGGAGCGTCCGTGCCTGTGCGGATGCGCTGAACGCCAAGGCGCTTCCTTTCGATCTGGTGATTGCCAATGCTGGTGTCATGGCCACACCATTTGGCCGCACGAAGGATGGTTTCGAGACGCAGTTCGGCACCAATCATCTCGGGCATTTCGTCTTGGTCAACCGGATTGCGGGATTGATGCGATCCGGCAGCCGTCTGGTTAATCTCGCCTCCGCGGGTCATCGCTTTGCCAATGTGGATCTCGTGGATCCGAATTTCGAACATACGCCCTATGATCCCTTCGTGGCCTATGGTCGCTCGAAGACCGCCAATATTTTGTTTGCGGTCGCCTTCGATGCGCGGCACCGTTCACACGGCATTCGTGCGACGGCGGTGCATCCCGGCGGGATCGCGACGGAGCTTGGCCGTCACATGGCTGCGGGCCAGATCGAGGCTATGGTGGCGCAGATCAATGAACAGGCTGCTGCGCAAGGCAAACCGCCGTTTCAGTTCAAGACCATCCCGCAAGGCGCTGCGACCTCCGTTTGGGCGGGTGTTGTGGCGGATGCGGAGACGATCGGAGGCCGTTATTGCGAAGATTGTCATGTCGGCGAGATTGTGCCGGAGGACCAGCCGCTTGGCCTGATTGAAGGTGGCGTCCGCGCCTATGCGCTTGATCCTGCGGCTGCCGAGGCGCTGTGGATGCGGAGTGAGGAGTTGGTGGGCGAAAAATTCCCGTAAAACAAACTTTGCCATCAATCGGCATATGTCGAGAAGGAGAGCGGGCGTTGCCCGCTGCCGCCGGTTTCGTTGGTCATCGCGGATGGCTTCATAATTTTACATTATCGTAAAACGTGTGAACCCTGAGAATTGAACGACGCCATTTCTCCTGAGCTATGGATTAGCGATGTTGGCTACAATAATATCATCGTATCATTTGCTGAGGAATTTCTGGAGAACTGCGGAAACCTGTTATGGATCTACTCAGTAAATACATTCCTGACTATAGTTTCAAAGAAACGCATTTCCGGGATGTGTCGGCGCATCCAACAATCGTCATTGACGCTGCCGCCGCTTTCCGGCCGGAAGCAGACGCTTTTTTTCGGAAAATGATTGCCGTAAGAGAGTTTCCCATGCGCTTGAAAGCGCTCTTTGGGGGAAGACAGACAATCAATCCGGCTCCATTCGGCCTTCACAATTTCATTTTGCTTGAAAAGCAAAACGGCTCCGGACTGGTTTATGGTCTAATCGGGCGGTTCTGGCAGTCTGATTATGGTCTCGTCAAAGTGCCAGACGCTCAAGCTTTCCTGACTTTCAACGATCCGGGCACAGCCAAGCTTGTCGTCGGCTTCTTGGCCATACCTCAAGGTGATGGCAGAACGCGATTGGTGACGGAAACGCGAGTCTACTGTCCCGATCGCGCCACCTGGCTCAGGTTTGCGCCCTATTGGTATCTGATCCGGCCTGTCAGCGGGCTCATCAGAGGGCGGATATTGGCTTCTATCAAGACGATGAGTGAGCGTTCTTCTAAAGCTCATATTTTATGAAAGATACAAAAGGCGGAGACAATTACGCATGCGCTCCGTTTTAAATCTTAAGTTCTGGGTAACATCAGCTCCCAGCAAATTTCACTCAATATCCTCATCCAGCGGCTGCCCACCGCGCTGCTTGAGATCCTTCAACAAGGTCCGCATCGCCCAGCCACAAGCACGAGCGCATTGGGTACCATTGAGGCCCCATTGATCGCGCATTTCGAGCCACGGCATCGTGTGTAAAACTTGCAGCATGGCGGTTGCGAGAATCTGGTCTTCCTTGGGGAGGTTCTTTACCGCTTCCGCTGTTGCCGCGAGATAGCTTTGCTGCCGCCTTTCCCGCCACGAGAGACGCACGGCGCGGCCTTGGGGTGTTGATCTTACGATGGTCGCGAGCGGCGCGATCCTGTCGAAACCTTCATAGATATCTTTCAAGGTCGAGGTGAGATCAGCCTCGCTCTTTGGAAAAGTGACTGTCGGGCCTGCGAGTGCGGTGACACGGTTCCAGGCGACCTGCATCAAAGCGTCTTGATCCGGATAATAGCGATAGACCGTGCGCCGGCCGATGCCGGTGCGTTCCGCGACATTGTCATGATTGACGGCGCTCCCCTCGCTCATGAGGGCGATGATCGCATCCTCGATGCGCGTGCGGATCGCTTCCTTGTTGCGCTCACGCTGGCCGGTCTTTGCCTGTTCGATCTCGGTCATAAGAACGGAATAGGTTCTGGCACAGAAAGTGTCAAATTTATATTGACACTTTCTGTGCCAGTTTATAACAACAAATCGTGAAGCGTCTGATCCCGATGAGCGATGAGCCTGACTCATAGCCCATCGGCCCCCGCGACTGCGGGGCGGCGGTAATCCGCCGAGCTTCATGGATCACGACAAGTCGTGATCCATGCATTTGAGTACGAACGGGGGAAACAAAATGCTGTTTCATTTTTCTATTGCCGCGCGCGATCCGCATCGTGTCGCACAAGTTTTTGCCGAATTATGGGATGGCGTCGTCGCGCCTTTTCCACATGTCATTGAAGGGGGATGGGCGGCCATTGCGCACGATGACCGCAATACGGCGGTCGAGGTCTATCCGCTGCATACTGTGCTTTTCGAACAGGAAGGCGATGCGGATGCCGTGGGCATGGCCTCGGGTCGGGATGATCGCAGCGCCACTCATGCGGCTGTGGGCACGCATCTCAACCAGGAACAGGTTTTCGCCATCGCCAAGCGGGAAGGGTGGCCGGCGAAATATCGCAGGCGTGGCGGTGTGTTCGGCGTCATTGAAATCTGGGTCGAGGGTGAACGCATGATCGAAGTTTTGACCGACGAGATGGTCGACGAATATCGCCGCATCATGAAAGCCGAGGCCTGGCTGGCTCACGCCGAGGCTTGATAGGCGAATTCGTCCGGGCCTGATCGTTCAAGACAGTCCCGGCTCTCCAACATTATCCGGGGCGGCCCGGGAGAGGGGATCCGCCACCGGAAGCCTCTCATGGCCGGCCTGCTCGTAGCTGATCGTTTCGAGTTCTTCGCAAAGGCCGGCAAATTCATCCACGACCGGATGCCAGACCGGCGCAGTCTCTCCAATCGCCTTTGCATAATGCGAAAAACTATGCGCCGTAGTGGCGCGGTGCTTCTGTTCTCCGGCAAATTGCCGGGCTTTTTGCGCGGTCGCAAATAGAATTTCGGCGAAATTTTTTGGTGGCGCATGGCCTTGATCGCTTTCCAGCGCTCGCTGGAGTCGATCGGTAAACAGAACTGCGCGTGCCCCGAGGCGCACTGACGAAGGCCACCAGCAATCAATGAGACGGGTGATGCTTTGCCCACTCATGCGTCCGCGCAGGCTCCAGCGTTTGATCGTGTCGGCAAAAGCGATCATCTCCTGCAACAGCAAAACATTGTCGCGGATCTGCACGGCGCCGACATCGAGACTATTGCCGCTCTGGTCTTGAAGACGATGGCCTGCGCTTTCCAGAAGGTCGGCAATTGACTCGATCAGAGTTCGTGCCTTCGGGGCGATGAGCCGTCGGGGATCGGGCGTGAACAGGATTTGGCTGAACAAAAGGCCGATCAGTCCACCGATGGCGGCATCGCCGATCCTGTCGAAACCCGCACTCGAAAGCGAGCTGACGAGAACGGCGGAAGCACCAGCTTCGATCAGCATGACGGCATTGAGGCCGAAACTCGAGGCGGCGAACATCGCGATCATGATGATGGCGGCAAGCCGTGGCAGCGACTCGGTGATGGGGACGGCACTCCCATGCCAGAGCGCCAGCGAGGTTTCGCCGACGAGAATGCCAATTGACACGCCGATGAGAACGCCGATGGCCTGACGCCCGCGCCGCGCTATGCCGGGCGCGAGACAGACAATGGCGGCGATGGGTGCGAAAATCGGCGTACGATGTGCGAAAATGATCGAGGCCAGCCACCAGGCGAAGGATGCCGCGAGGGCGGAAAGCAGGATATCAGCGGCGGCCTGACGCCAATGGGACTGCGCGCGCGCGAAAAGAAGAGACAGGGTCGGCATGGATCCGAAGCATAAAGAAATTTGCCGCGAATGCCAAAACCCGCAAAAACTACCAGCGGATCGGCGGTTCTTGCGCGGCGCGGCATGGATCCTGATTTCCCGGCCTGATTATGCGGCCGTCTTGACATCCCCTCTCTGAAGACTTTCAAAACACGGCGCAGAGATGCGGATGGCGCGGTCGGTTGGTTTTGAAATAGCCTGCCGCACGCTGCAAAAGGCTCGATAAAGGCCCCATTTTCAAGGGGCCGTTCCACAACATCATAGGCGTCCCGGAAAACGCGCCGCAGGAACAGTACACATGCCCATCAAGATCGGCAGCTTGGCCATTGACGAGACCTTGCATGATTTCGTCACCTATGAAGCGCTTTCGGGCACGGGCATGGGCGCGTTGCAATTCTGGAGCGGTCTTGCAAAACTAATCGACGAATTCGCGCCCTTGCTGAGCGCGCCGCCAGCGGTGGAAAGCCCGTTTTCCGTCAGTGTGCCGGAAACGCCTGCGAAGGTCGGCATCGATCCTCTTGTCACGCGTCTTCATGGACCGCAGATCGCCGTGTCTGCTTCAGAGCCGCGTTACATCCTCAAGGCGGCCAATGCGCGCTGGAGCAGCCTTTATGATGCGCTCTATAGCTCGCATCTCATTCCCGAAACGGAGGGCGCTGAACGCGGCGGTGCATATAATAAAGTGCGTGGCGCCAAGGTCATGGAACGGGCCAAAATCTTTCTCGACCAGGTTTTGCCGCTCGCCAAGGGCAGCCATGCGGATGTCAGGCTCTACGGCGTCGCCGAGGGAGAACTCTTTGCCGAATTCGCGCCCGGCGACCGCAGCGCGTTGCAAAAGCCCGAACAATTCATCGGCTGCGAAGGACGCCCCGAGCGCCCGACCGGCGTTCTGTTCGATCATGAGGGCGGAAACATTCTGCTGCGGATCGATCGCCGCCATGTGATCGGAAAAGACGATCCTGCTGGTCTCGCCGATGTTCTCCTGGAATCTCTATTGGCGGTGATCATTGATTTCGAGGACAGTCTGTTTTGTGCGGGCCCCAAGGACAAGATTGCGGCCTATCGTAATTGGCTCGGTATTTTGAAAGGCAGCCTGCGTATCGAGTTCAAGAAGAATAAGAAAGTCACGGACCGCTTGCTCGCGACCGATCTCTCCCTGACCGATCGCGCTGGAAAACCTTTGAGCCTTCCAGGGCGCAGCCTTTTGATGGCGAGCCATGCCGCGCCGCATGTCCTTTCCCATCTGGTTTACGATAAGAAGGACGCGCCGGTACCGGAATGTCTGATCGATGCGGCGGTGACGGCGTTGATCGCGATACAGGATTTGAAACGCGCGCGCGGCCTGCCAAACAGCACCAAGGGCGCGATCTATGCCGTGAAGCCGAAATTGCGCGGCCCGGGGGATTTGAAGACAGTCGCGGACATCTGTAGCCGGATCGAAACCTTCCTGCGGTTGCCGCAGGAGACGATCAAGCTCGTGATCATGGATGAGTCACAAGCGATCCATGCGATTGCGGAGCAGACTGCGCCGGAGCGGGGCCTGCCAGCGAACCGTTTCGTCGCTTTCCTTCCCGATCCGATCGATCAGGCGGTAGAGGCCTTGCAAAGCCGTTTCACGGAGGCGGCGTTGCAATTGAAACCGTTTGCCTCGCTCGCATCCGCTTTCGCGGCTTCACCCGCCAAGGTGGCGTTGAATGCTTTCGCGCGTCATCAGGGGCTCATGCCGTTCGCGCCGGCTGCGCTGGAATTCGAGGCGGTGGATACGGCCGGGCAGGAGCGCCAAGGCAAGGAGCGCCGCGACAAGGATTTGGCCTTTTTCTGCGAACATATATTGTCGCTCCTATATGTGCTGATTGAACACGGCCAAAGCAGCCTGTTGGTGCGAGACAACGGCGATGCCGGAGAGATCGCCGACCGCGCCAGCCTGCGGCTCGCGATTTTGCAGATCGCCAATTGGCTCCGGCACGGATTGTATGATGATGCGGTGATCGGCACGGCTCTCGGGCAGGCGGCGGCAAGGCTCATGGAACGCAATCCGGACGAAGCGCCGCTGCATGTTCTGCTCGGGGAGGGCGAGGGTTCACTTCTGCGTCTCGCTCAGGAGCTGATCGCGCTGCTTGCGCAATCACCGACGGAAGCGATGGAGCCGGTACTGGTGCCCTGGCGGCGCGCGGCTTTGGTGCGGCAGGGACCGAAGGGCGACAATCGTTTCGAGGCGATGAGAGGCGCGACGCGCGGACTGGAAAGCGGTGAGGCGTTCCGCACACATGATTGATGCAGGATGAAGCGCGGGGCGCACACCCGCTGATTCAACCGTTCACGCAAAGGAGCGGTTGCGGATTGATCAGGCGGTGGGCAGGAAAGGTAACGACCGCACAGGTGCCTTGTCCGCTCCGGCTGCTGAGATGCAAGCTGCCGCCGTGCAGTTCCATAAAGGATTTGACCAGGGGCAGGCCGAGGCCGGTGCCGTCATGACGCCGGCTGAGCGAACTGTCGATCTGCACGAAGGGCTCGCACACACGTTTGAGATGTTCCGGCGCAATCCCGATGCCGGTATCGGCCACGGCGATCGCGAGATCGCCTTTTTGCGTGAGGCGTGCATTGACCTCGATCGAGCCGCCTCGCGGCGTGAATTTGACCGCATTGGAAAGCAGATTGAGCAGGACCTGCTTGGCCTTGCGTTCATCCACGCGGAACAGGGGCAGGTTGGCGTTGATGGTCGAGGTCAGTGTCAGCCCGGCTTCACGGGCGCGCGGCATGAGAAGCCGCTCGACCGGAAGAATGGTGTCGCGCGGATGGACGACGGATTCATAGAGTTCCATCTGTCCGGCTTCGGCCTTGGTGAGATCGAGAATGTCGTTGATGAGCGACAGAAGATGTTCGCCGCTGGAATTGATGTCGTGGAGATATTCACGGTAGCGCTCGTTGTCGAGCGGGCCCATGAGTTCCATGAGAATGAGATTGGAAAAGCCGATGATGGCATTGAGCGGCGTGCGCAATTCATGGCTGATCGTGGCGAGGAAGTTGGATTTCGCCTGATTGGCGGCTTCGGCACCTTCTTTCGCGAGGCGTAGAGCCTCGATCATACGTGTTTTTTCCCGCCGGAGATTATGGGTCTCGAACGCGCGTTCGAGGATGGCGATGAGCTCGCCGGGGGCGCAGGATTTATCGATATAATCATAGGCGCCGCGCCGCAGCGCTTCTATCGCGGACGATGTATCCACATGCGCCGTGATCATGATGCCGATCAGGCTTGCATCCTCTGCCTTGAGTTTTGACAGAAGATCGACGCCGGAAAGGCCGGGCAGGCGGATGTCGACCATGGCGACGACAGGCTTGTCCCTGCGCAGGGTTTCGAGCGCCTGCGCCGCATCACGCACCGTAATGACGTGATAACCGCGCAGATCGAGAATGTCATGGAGCGATTCACCGAATTCCGGATCATCGTCGACGACCATGACAGGTTGCGAGCGGAGCTCGATCAAACCGATGTCGTGCATGCCTGCGTCATTCATGTGGGGATTCCCGCGACCGCTTCCGGCTGTCGCGCCTGCGGCTCACACTCGCACGGTGCCGCGATAATATTGCCGGTACCGGTTTCCCCGCCTTCCGGATGCAGCAGATGCGCTATGCCACGCAGCAGATTCTCCGCATCGAGCGGCTTCTGGAGAATGCCTTGCGTGAGCAGGGTCGATTGCGTGAATTGTTCGTCGCCCTCGGATCCGACGACGAGCATTTTTGGCATATCTCCCAGCTGGTTCCTGATGTCGATGCAGAGCTCCATTCCGCGCAGGAGGGATTTCTCTCGATTGACGATGATACAATCGACATCTTCCAGTCTTTCAGGGGCTATCTGCCCGATATCGCCTTCCACGACTTCCACCTTGTAGCCGGCCTCCGTCAGGATCGGTGAGACCTGATCGATCAGAAGGGTATCCATATCGGCGAGGAAGATGCGGCCGCACATTTTTGGCGGCTCTTTCGTCATGAGGTCGGATTTTGCGACGGCGGCGAGAAGATCGGCGGGACTGAAAGGCTTATAGAGGACGCCAAGCGCGCCTTTGTCGAGGGCTTCGGCGACAAGCTGCTCGACGCTATATCCGGTCATCATGAAGACATGGGCTTTTTCGCGCATACGGCGGAAAGAGAGAAAAGTCTCCACGCCATTCATGCCCGGCAATTTCACATCCATGAAGATGAGGTCGAAATCCGTCTCGGCGAAACGGAGCAGCGCCGTCTCGCCGGAATCCGCCAGCTCGACTTCATGGCCTTGCAGTTCGAGGATGTCGGCGAGGCTTTCGGCATGATCCCCATCGTCGTCGACGATCAGAATGCGCTTTTTCATGCTGCCAACTCCTCTTTTTGCCTGGGGATCTTGATGGTGATCGTGGTGCCTTCGCCCAATCGGCTCGTGAGAGCGATCGTGCCGCCATGCTGCTCGACGATCTGCTTGACGGCGGGCAGTCCAAGGCCGGTGCCGAAGCTTTTGGTACTGAACAACGGGTCAAAGACGCGGGTAAGATTTTCGGAAGAAATGCCCGGACCATTGTCGTTGACCACCAGCAAGACACCATCGGCATGGTGGCGGGTTGAAAGGCGCAGGATTTTTTCGCCTGTGATATTTTTCTGATCGCTCATCGCCTGGATGGCGTTTTCGACGAGATTGACGATCACCTGCCGCAACCTTTCCGGGTCGAAGGTGCAATCTTTGTCATGGGCAGAAAAATCGCACAGGACTTGAATAGCTGGCGGTATGACGAGTTCGTCGAGGACGGTCTGGATCCATTGGTCGAAATTGCGCTCGTCGTAATTCAAGGCGCCGATGCGGGAATATTCGAGCAGGTGCGTAATGATGCGATTGCAGCGGTCGACGCTGCGCTCCATGCGCGTGATTGACCTTTCGAGCTTCAGCTCTCTCGCCGTCGATTGTTCCTTGAGGAGAAAGAGTGTGTTCTTGATGGCGCCAAGCGGATTGCGCAATTCATGCGCGACGGTGGCGGTGAGCTGGCCGATCGTCGACAGCCGTTCCTTCTTCAGCAGATCTTCCTGTGTCTGGATGAGCTCGGCGGTCCGTTCCATGACGCGCAATTCGAGTTTCTCGTTCAGGCTTAGAAGTGCTTCCGTCGCGGCTTCGGCGATTTCCTTGGCAGCGTTCAATTCCTCCAACAGACGTTTTTGCTGTGTTTCCGCTTCGTGAATGCGTGTGGCATCGGCATAGGTGGCGATCCAGCGCAGCGGTCTGCCCGTTTCGTCATAGAGGAATTCAGTTTTGTAATGCAGCCAGCGCAGGGTGCCGTCAGCGCCCGCGAAACGCAGGTTCTGGCATTTTGCGTCGCCGCAAAAATGCGGCATACGCATCGGAAGAGAACATTGCGGCCCATCCTCCGGGCTGAGACAGCGGACGAAGGACTGAAAGGCCGAGGCTGGTTTGCTTTTGTCGAGGTTGAACAGCCGGTAGATTTCATCCGACAATTCGATCGCGCCTGTCACGAGATCCTGTTCGACGCTTCCCATCTGCGCGATACGCTGTGCGCGTACGAGATGATCGCGGCTTTTGCGTAACTCTTCGGCTTCCAGCTCCATGTGTTTGCAGCGATGAGATTGGCTTATGGCAATGAGGAGGCTCGCGCAGAAGAGCAGAAGCAGGAGAAGGAGAGCGGTTGCAATCAGGGTAGGGCGCCCATCCTGGTCGGCAAGGATGAGGCCCGGCCCTGCGCTGCAAGTCAGAGCCGCCATGCCGAAGGAATGTGCGCCGCAAATTCCGGTGGCGAGGAGGAGTGAGGAGAAGAGGAGCGAGGTGGAGAGGAAAGGAGAGGATTTTGCCGAAGTCCCCGGCCGGTTTTCCTCCGTCCTATCCTTCGGCAAGATCGCCATGGAAAGTGCGGCCAGCATGACGGGCGCGAGAATGGAAAGAACGACGAAACCCGGGCTCCAGTCCATCTCGGCACGAAATTTCAGCGAGGCGGTAAGAAGATAGTGCTGGGCGCCGATCGACAGACCGATGATCGCGCCACCAAGAAGCGGGCGGCTTCGATCGACCAGCGTGAAGCCGATCCAGGCCGTCATCGTTCCTGAAACAAAGACCAAGGGCAAGATTTCAATCGCAATGGATGATGGAACGCCGATCCCGTATACCAGACGGAAGATGCAATAGGTCGTCACAAGGCCGCAGACGAAAACCACGGAAGCGGCAAAAATCCAGCCGGGCCTTTGTATGCGTTCTACCTCTGAGCTGGCCCTGAACAAT
Source organism: Beijerinckia mobilis (assembly GCF_000745425.1). GTDB lineage: Bacteria > Pseudomonadota > Alphaproteobacteria > Rhizobiales > Beijerinckiaceae > Beijerinckia > Beijerinckia mobilis. The sequence continues at coordinate 37,564 of NZ_JQJH01000017.1, read as the reverse complement.
GTGATCGAAGCATAAGTGACGGCAAAGCCGATCGCGACGGCGAGGACCATCAAAGCGAGATCAACATGGGGTGTGAGGGGCATGGCAAGGACGTTCATGCCACCATTGAAAGGGGATAAAAGTTAAGAGTGTTTAATGCCCTGCCGCTCACCTTAAATCAGCGATAAGAACAGACTAAGAAGAATGTTCATATTTCATCGTAGTGAAAGAGGAAAAATTCAATCAATAGCGATGAATCGTCTCGTAAAGCATTGGAAAAATCAGTAATAATCATGCGCAGCATGGTGCGGTTCCATCCAAATTTCATGAATTCTTTTCCGGAACCTTATTGCGGCAACGGGGATTGCCCCTTCATCTTTAAGAGAAGGAAGGAGGCTTTGATGGACAGGAAATTCGGATATCTGATTCTGGCGGCAATGCTTTCGGTGCCGGCTGTGGTTCATGCCCAGGGTGTCATTGGTGGAGCGACGACGGGAGCGGAACAGGGCGCGGCGCAAGGCAGTGCGATTGGTGGGCCGGTTGGCGGCATTGTCGGCGGTGCGGTGGGCACGGCGACGGGAGCGGTCAAAGGCGTTCTCGGAATTGATCAGACGGCGCGTTTCCGTGAACAGGTGCTCCGCGAGCACCGGTCTTCCTATCAATACAATAAGCCCGTGGCGGTCGGGACTGTGCTGCCGAAGCAGGGTGTGACCTATTATCGGGTGCCGTCGGGATATGGCATCGCCAAGAAATATAGGTATACGATCATCAATGGCCATACCGCGATCGTCGATCCTGCGACGCGCACCATTGTCCAGATCATCGATTAATATCAACTCTCGATCGGAAGACTTCTTGAGAATTAGACTCTGGGGATAGGACTCTGCAATTTCGCCCCGCGACGGCGAGGCGCTGGCTTCCCACCAGACCTCACCGATCCCGGCAGACCGGGATCGGTGATTTATATTTTGGGGCGCGACATGATGACGTGGAGATCCATCCGGTGAAAACCGCTCTTATGCGGGGGCATCAGGGATCAGGGGAAGAGACCGCGAAAACCATCGGCGGCGATCTGAACGGCGAGCGCGGCCAGAAGAATGCCAAGCAGGCGGCTGATCACCGCGCGACCGGTCACGCCCATGATTGCATCGATCCTCTCGGCGAGCTGCAGCACCGCGAAGGTCATGGCGATGATCGCGACGATCAGCCCGATGACTCCCAGAAAGGCGCCGAAACCCGGCGCATGGGTCGTTGCCACAATGACGGCGGCAATGGCGCCTGGACCGGCTATCAGCGGCATGGCGAGGGGAAACACCGCCAAACCAAGCGCGTCGGCATCGCTGGTCTGGTCCGGTGGAGCGGCATCCACCGCTTTGCGATCGCTGCGTTTCTGAAACACCATCTGGAAGCCGATCCAGAAGAGCAGAATGCCGCCGGCGACGCGGAAAGCCGGCAGGGAAATTCCCGCCACCTGCAGAAGTCCGTTGCCCAGGAAAGCGAAGGTGAGAAGAATGAGCAAAGCGGCGAGACAGGCCCGGCGACCGACGAAGCGGCGCTGCGTCTCGGTGAGGCCCGCCGTGAAGGCAATGAACATCGGAATGATCGCCAGCGGATCAATGACCACGAACAATGTGGTAAAGGTTTGCAAGAGATAGGAAAACATGGATCGATGCGGGTCCTTGGGCGATAATTCTGGAGCGTATTGGCGGCGGGAGGGTGCAATGCACGCCATTTCCGGCTAATACCGAAGGGCGGTGAACATGATTATCGTCGTTCGGCCTTAGAGTTCGCGGAACGACGGCAATCCGCCAAGCTTCATGGATCATGACAGGGCGCGATCCATGACCCTTGGTGTCGGTTCGCGGCGAATTTTGCTTTCCTGTTCACTTCAAGCGCCTCACTTTTGAATGCTTCGGCGCAAGCGCCACTCAAGGAGACTCCTCTATGTCCGTCGATGCCGTGACCGTCCGCAAAATCGCGCATCTCGCGCGTATCAAGGTCAATGACGCCGACGTGCCGCATCTGCAACAGGAACTCAATGCCATTCTCACTTTCGTGGAACAATTGTCGGCGGTCGATATCGAAGGCGTCGAGCCGTTAACGTCGGTCATGCCTATGCCGATGGCGAAGCGCGAAGATGTCGTGACCGATGGCGGAATTCCCGATGCCATCGTCGCCAATGCTCCGGTGAGCGAAGATCGGTTCTTCGTCGTGCCCAAGGTGGTCGAATAGGAGTTCTTAGGCCCTAAGCAAACTTTCCAGAGTTTGCTTACACTTAAAATCTGGGCAGCATTGAATTTGCTTAAAAAAACAAAATCAATCGCGGCTTTAGCCACGTAACGCTGCTCGGGGCCTGTTGATGATCCAAACAGAATGATTTCAAGCTGACGCGCTTGACGATCGTCTCCTGCCGATCTGCTTCCTCCGGTAAAGCAAAAGCAGCGATCCTCGAACGCGATCCTGATGGACGGACGCGAAACGTGACCGAATTGACTGACCTGACACTGGCCGATGCGCGCGATGCCTTGCGCCAGAAAAAGATATCCTCGGCCGAACTGACCATGGCCTATCTGGCGGCCATCGAAAAGGCGCGGCCGCTCAACGCCTTTCTTCTCGAGACGCCCGATCATGCGCAAGCCATGGCGCGTGCTTGCGACGAACGCATCGCCCGTGGCGAGGCTGGCCTGCTCGAAGGCATTCCGCTCGGTATCAAGGATCTGTTCTGCACCGAGGGGGTGCGGACGACAGCGGCGAGCCATATTCTCGAAAATTTCGTGCCGCCCTATGAATCAACCATCACCGCCAATCTCTGGCGCGATGGCGCGGTCATGCTGGGCAAGCTCAATCTCGATGAATTCGCGATGGGCTCGTCGAATGAAACATCCTATTTTGGCCCGGTGATTTCCCCCTGGCGCCGTGCCGGTTCGACAGCACCGCTCACACCCGGTGGTTCGTCGGGAGGATCGGCGGCGGCGGTTGCGGCGCGATTGTGCCTTGGTGCCACGGCGACCGATACCGGCGGCTCGATCCGCCAGCCAGCCGCTTTCACCGGAACCGTTGGCATCAAGCCGACTTATGGCCGCTGCTCGCGCTGGGGCGTCGTCGCCTTCGCCTCTTCGCTCGATCAGGCGGGACCGATTACGCGCACGGTGCGCGATGCCGCCATCATGCTGCGCTCGATGGCCGGTTATGACCCCAAGGATTCCACCTCGGTCAATCTGCCTGTGCCGGATTATGAGGAAGTGCTCGGGCAATCGGTGAAAGGCATGCGGATCGGCATTCCGAAGGAATACAGGCTCGATGCCATGCCGGAGGAAATCGGCAGGCTTTGGGATCAGGGCATCGAATGGATGCGCGCGGCGGGCGCCGAGCCTGTCGAGATCTCGCTCCCGCATACGCGCCATGCTCTGCCAGCCTATTATATCGTCGCGCCGGCGGAAGCCTCGTCCAATCTCGCCCGCTACGATGGCGTGCGGTTCGGTCTTCGCGTGCCGGGCAAGGATATTGCGGGCATGTACGAGGAAACCCGCGCCGAAGGCTTTGGCAAGGAAGTGCGCCGCCGCATCCTTATCGGAACCTATGTGCTCTCGGCTGGCTATTACGACGCCTATTATGTCCGCGCGCAGAAGATCCGCACATTGATCAAGCAGGATTTCGATCAGGCCTTCGATCAGAAGATCGACGCGATCCTGACGCCTGCAACGCCGTCGGCGGCTTTCGGCCTTGGCGAGAAGGGCGCTAAGGATCCGATTGAAATGTATCTCAATGATATTTTCACGGTGACGGTGAATATGGCCGGTCTGCCGGGTATCGCCGTGCCTGCCGGCGTCTCTTCCGAAGGTCTGCCGCTCGGCCTGCAATTGATCGGGCGGCCGTTCGATGAGCAAACATTGTTCGCGCTGGCAGCGGTCATTGAATCCTCGGCGCCGCCCGTATCTCTGCCCTCGGCCTGGTGGGCGTGACATTGTCGGCGGGCGGTGCGAATGATTGGTCATGCGCCGCGCCGTCGGACCTTATTGATCCCAACCTGTCGGGATCAATGAGATGTGGTATAGATTGAAGTATAGCAAAGCAACGGAGGCGGATTGCTGTGGCCGGGTACCACAGGCCGGTGATCCGCTCTTTTCTTCAACGCATCGAATAGTGCCGGAAGAATTTCTCGCTTTCGGCCTTTGATGCCACAGCGAGCGCGGGCTCGTGAATCGGGGTCCTGCATGAACACACATGTTAAACCATCGAAGCTCATCAAGGGTGCGACCGGAGACTGGGAAGTCATCATCGGTCTCGAAGTCCACGCCCAGGTGACGTCGCGGTCAAAATTATTCTCCGGCGCCTCGACGCTCTTCGGCGCCGAACCGAACACCAATGTATCGCTCGTCGATGCCGCCATGCCGGGCATGCTGCCGGTCATCAATGCGGAATGCGTGGCGCAGGCTGTGCGCACGGGGCTTGGTCTCCAGGCGCAAATCAATCTGCGTTCGGTCTTCGACCGGAAGAATTATTTCTATCCCGATCTACCGCAGGGCTATCAGATCTCGCAGTACAAGAGCCCGATCGTCGGTGAAGGCACGGTGATCGTCGATGTCTCGCCGACCGAGCAGATCGAAGTCGGCATCGAGCGTCTGCATCTCGAACAGGATGCCGGCAAATCGTTGCATGATCAGTCGGCGACGGATTCCTTCGTGGATCTCAACCGGTCCGGCGTTGCGCTGATGGAGATCGTGTCGAAGCCGGACATGCGCTCCGCCGATGAGGCCCGCGCCTATGTCAGCAAGCTGCGCACGATCCTGCGCTATCTCGGCACCTGCGACGGCAATATGGAACAGGGCTCGCTGCGCGCCGATGTGAATGTGTCGGTGCGCCGTCCGGGCGAGCCTTTCGGCACCCGCTGCGAGATCAAGAACGTCAATTCGATCCGCTTCATCGGGCAGGCGATCGAGACGGAAGCGCGGCGTCAGATCGCCATTCTCGAAGATGGTGGCAGCATCGATCAGGAAACCCGTCTGTTCGATCCTGGCAAGGGTGAGACGCGGTCGATGCGTTCGAAGGAAGAGGCGCATGACTATCGCTATTTTCCCGATCCGGATCTGCTGCCGCTCGAATTCGATCAGGCCTATGTGGATGAACTCGCCAGCGCGCTGCCGGAATTGCCGGATGCGAAAAAGTCCCGTTTCATGAAGGATTACGGGCTGCCGGCCTATGATGCTGGTGTGCTCGTCGCTGACAAGGAAACCGCTGATTATTACGAGGCGGCGGTCAATTATGGCGGGACGAAGCGCGACCCGAAACTAGTCGCGAATTGGGTGACCGGCGATGTCGCGGCCTATGCCAATTCAGTCGGCCTGGCGGTTGCGCAGACGCATCTGACACCAGCGCAAATCGCGACGCTCGTCGATCTCATCAGCGAGCAGACGATCTCCGGCAAGATCGCGAAGGACGTTCTGGCGATCCTCATCAGTGAGGAGAAGGAAGGCGATCCGCGCGCAATCGTCGAGGCTCGTGGCTTGAAACAGGTCACCGATACCGGCGCGATCGAAGCCGCCGTCGATGCGATCATCAGCGCCAATCCCGACAAGGTTGCGCAGGCGCAGGCGAAGCCGACTATGCTCGGCTGGTTCGTCGGACAGGTGATGAAGCAGACGGGAGGCAAGGCAAACCCGCAAGCCGTCAATGAATTGCTGAAGGCAAAACTCGGGATCTGATACCTGCCGGTTCTTACTGAATGCACCGCATCGCGATCAGTAATGCGGTGCAAGGTAGCGTTGTCTCACGAGCCACCGATGATCGGATGGCCGCAGCTCGTTGAAAATGATTCGCCACTTTTCGTCCGCATTCGGGCGTTGGCCGTGCCGCTGGCACGGCCTTTTTTGTCTTTGCACGAAATTTTTTTTGAACCGCCTTCGTGCCGATTATTGCCACGCGTGACACTCTCCAAAGAAGACGAAATGATTGGTACGCATCGTTTGAAAAGCAGGAGCCGTAAAAGAAAAGAAGTGGAATGTGCTTTCTTGCAGTACCAAATTTCTTTCAGATAAAAGCAAATAATATCAATGTGTTGCTAATAAAATAACGGCGCTGGATGTAAGCCCGTAAAGCCGGAGTGATTTCCGCTGCACTCCTCGCTTGCTTGCCAGGCGGGTTTGAAATGTGGCGTCGAGCGCCCGGAATACATCTTTGGCCACCCGCCGCACACATTGGATTTGTGATCCGCTTTGTATTCCACGCCGTCGAAACAAGCGCGAATATTGCTTCCTGGGATGTGTGACCACTTGCGCGTATGAGGAAGCGCGCTACGCTGATAACATCAAAGCCTGATGATGTGAGTCAGCAGGATTTGTCCTGATGGCGGGGCAGCGGCTTTCCGCGACTTCTTCTTCATCGCGTCGGGTCGCGATCAGGAAGACTTGGTAAAAATGCGTCTTGTCGCGCACACGCCGAATTTGGAAGCATCGAAGGGAATCCAAAATGGTGAAGGCAACCACGAAAGCACCAGCGACAAAAAAGGCCGCCGCCAAAGCAGCGGCCATTTCGCCAGAGGATATGAAGAAAGAAGTGCGCAAGACAACCAGCGCCAGAAGGGCGACTGGTACGACAAGCGCCGCCAAAGGATCAGTAGCCAAAGCATCGTCCGCAAGAGCGGCGTCATCCAAGGCTGTGGCCTCCGGCACGACCTCCACCAAGACAACAGCGGCGAAGACGACAAGCACAAAGGCGACAACGGCCAAGGCGATAAGCACCAAGGGGACGTCATCCAAGGCAACAGCGCCGAAGACAGTGGCAACCAAGGTGACTGCAACCAAGGCGACTGCGGCGAAAGCCTCTGCCGCAAAAGGCTCTGTACCGGTAGCCGCAGCCCCGAAATCAGCCGCAGCCAAGACAGCATCCGCCAAGACAGCATCCACCAAGATAGCAAACGCCAAGACGACCACTGCCAAATCTGCTACATCCGCGCAGGCTACCACTGCCAAGGTTACGGCTGCAAAGCCTGCCGCAGCGAAAGCAGTGAGTGCCTCGAAGACAGCGAGCGTGGCCAAGACAACGACCAAGACAACTGCGGGCAAAACCGCTTCGGTAAAGACGTCTGGCACCGGATCGGCTGCGGTGAAATCAACACCGGCAAAAACGACGGCGGCGAAACCTGCTGTATCCTCCAAAGCCACGGCTAAAACCACTGCCTCTAAATCGCCGAGTGCGAAGAGCGCAAAGAGCGCTTCGAGGTCTTCCACCACAAAAGTGGCCGTCGTCAAAGCCGCTCCGGCTCAATCTACGCCCGCTAAGTCTGCGACTGCCAAAACTAAGGCCGCCAAGCCCCTCGCCACCGCGAGCGCTGCCAAAGCAACTGCGACTACGAAGAAGCCGACCGCGACATCTGGAGTCAGAACAGCGGTGACCGGTAAAACGACTGCGGCCAAAACCGCACCGGCCAAAACGACGACAGCCAAAACGACGACAGCGAAGACTGCTGCGCAAAAGCCTGCGGTGGCAAAGATAGCGTCCTCCAAAACCGTCAGCCGTCCCACCGCCCGGAGAGTCGCTGTGAAGAAAATTTCGCGGAAAGAGGGCGCACCACCGCTGCCGAAAATCCTTGCTCCACTCGTCCCGGAAAACAATTGATCGGTTCCGAAATGCAGGAGCACATTATGGGATGAAGGCGGCTGGGATGCCTGTATTAAGGAGATGACGGCGAATGCACTCTTCAAGAGCGCTGCGGTTCTATCCCGCGACGCTCCGCTCAAATATCGGCGCACTTTTAAACCGATGGAATCGCGACGCAATTCAATATCATTGAGAAATGCCCAAACGAAGCGAAGTCGTTTGAAACAGCTTTGGGGAAGCGTGTTTCCGATGAAGCGCGGAATAATCCGCGCTCTTATTCTCCCTCAATCTGTCGTCTCTTGAGGAAGGATACTGGCATAATTGTGCCGTTCGATTCCTAAGGCTATTGTCATTGGGCCGAACGAAGCATCGGCCATTGACGGTGCTTATTGGGAGAGGCAGGCCGTGGCAAAAACACGCCATGTCTTGTTGGCTGCGGCGCCGGATAATTTCATCTGATCCCATTGGAGCCCGCATTCATGCATGCGCGCGCGTGACGCCGTTGGTAGTTTGGGCAATTTCTGCGGTACCCGCGTCGCCACCCGCGTAGCGTCGACGATGAGATTGCCAGCCGATATGTTCTCCGGGGATTCCGGTTGGGAGGCAACGGCTGCAAGGCTTGTAGGGTTGGGTGAGGGCGCCGCAAATGGCAACGATGGTCGGGAAACGATCGCTTGCTCGTCGCCGGTCCCCTTGTCGGTCATTGCCACCGCTTTGGTCACACCAGGACGATCTGCTTCCGCCTGGTTGCCTGCCGTTTGACTATTATCGGGTATGGTTGCCACGGCGGGCGGGGTGATTTGGAATTCAGGAGGCCGAATTGGAGGAAGCGGCGGTGTCATAGCCTCTGCGGAATTGCCGGTTGCGCAGATCGGAAATGCGGCCGCGAGAAATGATGCCGCTATGAGCCTATGGGCTGCATAGCGACGGGCATGCCGTGCCAACACCCGCTGCGATAACGAGTGGGTCTCGATTGGTGCGAAACGCAGTCTCTTCGGCGTGGCCGGCATAGTTCGCGGTGCGCCCTTTTACTTCAATGAGCGGTCGGTTTTCCAGCCTTCGCGGCTGCCGGTTTCGGAGCTGCTGGCGTCGCGACGGCATCAGGCTGGCCAGGAATGGAATGGGCCCGGGTGAAGCCATCGGTCTTGCAGAGAATTCTAAGGATGCACCCTTCGATTTCCGCAGAATCACCCGGCAGTTTTTCTTTCTCGTGACCCTTGGCCGGCAAAACCTGGAACGTGATGTCGTAGGTTTTTCCGTCTTCGGGATTATAGGCTTTGCCGCGCCAATGGTTTTTGTCGGCAGTCAATTCCGTCAACAATTGGATGCCGATCATCGGTATGGTCCGCTTGGACTTGTCGGGATTTTCATGGTCCACTTTCGGTTTGCCGTCCTCAAGCGGTTCCTTCAACCAGACGAGTGTCCCGCAATATGTCGTGGCCGCGCCGGGAGCCGTGGTCGTGCCGGCGACGGGCGGTTGGCAAGGTGCGATCTTGATGATCGAATCTTCGCCTGTCGTGTACCAAAGCCCTGTCGGATCGATCGGCGCTGCAAGGGCAATACCCTGCATGGCGAGACTGATGCTGACCCCGGCCAATACGCGCTTCCACACCCCGGCGAGCGGCAAGGGTGAGGAGAAAAAGGCATTAAAAAACGATTCAGAAGAAGGCCGAAACAACATTGAGCGCCCTCGAGACAGAGATTTCTTCATTGCCATCGGGAAATGGCATATCGCTTACACAACGCCCTCAGGACGATTAATCAGCTAGACCGACCCTATCCTCCGGCTTCCCTGTCGGCAAGATGAGACCCGCTAAAGCTTCTTACAAGAGGAGATGGTCCTTAAATAAGGCGAAGGTGGGATGAGCGGGTGGACATCTCGCCTCGTGCGGGATCGAGTGAGAGGGACTTTCGGCGGCGCTGCATGGGGAATCGCACAATTGATGGTGTTTGGTTCGCCATGGGATTCCGCTAAGCACATTTTCCGAAGTGTGCTCACACCTATGGGTCGGGGCAGCATTGATTTTGCGCTAAAAAGCAAAATCAATCGTGGCTTTTACCACGCACGGCTGCTGAGAGCCGTTTGCGGTTTTTCAGAGCCCGCGCGCTACAAAAAGAAGAATGCTGTTTTCAAAGGTTTCGAATCACATGGCGATTTCACGCGAAACCAGGATGCTCCCCTAACACCTCACTTCGATCAGGGCCGAACGAACTGGTGATGCTCACGGCAACAATGACAGAATGATCCACAGTGCTTTGAGTGAAAGCTCATCCGCATCGGACGGCCTATCTGTAGACCGTGGCGGCCACGTCGCGCACGAGTTCGCGAAACCAGACAAGCGTCGGATCGGTCGAGCGAATCCGGTCCCATACAAGTGTGACGACAAGCGGCTCTGTGATCAGAGGAGACGGCCTCATAACCAGATCGAACAGGTCCGCGAAATGCCGGGTCAGCGCTTCAGACAGCGTCGTCAAATAATCTGTCGTTGCCACAATCGCGAGCGCGGTAGTGAAATGCGGCGCAGTGAATGCAATTGTCCGCGATAGCCTTCGTTCGGCCAATGCCCTGTCGATTTCCGACTGGCCATCGCCGAAGATTGTGATCGCGGCATGCGGAAAGCGCGCATAATCCTCCGCTGACACCGGCCCGTTGGCCAATGGATGGCCGCGCCGTGTCACCAGCATCAACTGGTCGGAGCCCAGCACCATACTCTCCGCCCCTGAAGGCAGAGGTGAAGTTGACAGCGCGAAGGCGAAATCAATCCGGCCCTGCTGCATTTGAGTGATCGTCTCTGGACCATAGCCCTCCACCGCGACGTGTAGTCCCGGTGCCTCGCGGGACAATCTGCGCATCACCTCCGGCATCAGCAGCAGCGTTTGGGCGTCGGCCGCGACGATGCGGATCATGCGCTGCTCCGTGGCTGGATCGAAAGGAGCGTCGCGAAACAAAGCGCCGACCTGCTCAAGCGCGATGGCAACCTTTGGCGCCAGCTGCTGAGCCTTGGGCGTCAGCGTAAAGCCGCCTGCCTGACGCACCAGCAGCGGATCACGGAACAGATGCCGCAACCTCCCGAGTGCGCGGCTCATCGCTGGCTGGCTCAGCCCGACCTCCCGTCCGGCATGGGTGACGTTGCGTCGCCGCAGCAGCGCGTCGAGGACCGGCAACAGATCGAGGTCGATTCCAGAGAGATGTGTTGGTGTTATGTTCATTATGTAAATAATGCATTTTTAGCATGGTTGAGTCCAGTGCTATCCAGCCGATGATCACAGGATCGAAAGGGCTCAGGATGAATGGACATGACGTGATTTTTGGCTATGGCGTGGCTGGGCGGGCGATCGCCGACAGGCTCGCGGCGGCAGGACGTTCCGTCCGCGTCGCACAACGCTCACGTCCAGCCGATCTTCCGGCCGGTATGGAATTCTTCCGTTGCGACGTCGTCGACCGCGCCGAGGTCATGGATGCGGCGGCAGGTGCGTCGCGGATCGTCATCGCCACGGGCTTCGCATATGACACCAGGATATGGGCGGAATGCTGGCCGCGTGCGATGGCACATTTCCTTGCCGCCGCCGAGGCGACCGGTGCGCCGACCTTGTTCTTCGATAACATGTATATGTACGGCCCGCAGGATACGCCTATACGGGAGGATACGCCTTTTGCGCCTTGGGGCGGCAAGCCTGCCGTGCGCCGTGCGATCAGCGAAATGTGGCAGACGGCTTCGAAGCAAGGGCGCGTCCGCATGAGTGCACTTCGCGTAAGTGACTTTTACGGCCCCGGCGTAACCAACAGTCACCTTGGCGAATTGCTGTTCGGCAGGTTGGCGGCAGGGAGGGCGGCGCAGTTTGCTGTGCCGATCGATCATCCGCACGACGTCGCCTATTTGCCCGATGCGGCGCGGGCAGCGCACACCCTGCTGGACGCACCTGAGGATGCCTGGGGTGAGGTATGGCTCATGCCCTGCGCCGAGACACGGACGCTACGGGAGGTCGTCACCATCGCGGCGGCCGCAATGGGGCGGTCCCCACGCATTCAGCAGGTGCCCACCTTTCTCCAGCCGGTCTTGCGGATGATCATGCCGATTTTACGTGAGGTTTATGACGTGCGTTTCCTCTTTGATCGCCCCTATCATATCGATGGGACGAGGTTCACGACGCGCTTCTGGTCGGATGTGACTCCGATCGAGACGGGGATCGGTGAAACAGCCCGCGACTTCTTGCGTGCCGCTGGCGCGCGATGAGCTCTGGCGTCTTGCTCTGGATGTGGAACCCAGAGAGCCGTGGCCGCATGGCCAAGATTGAGAAGAAATCCAAGCGCTATCCAAGCGATTTGACGGACTAGGAGTGGGGCGGCGATTTCACCGCTGCCGCCCCAGGCCGCCCAAACAGGCCACAAGCGCTGGATCGACTCTCGGGACGTGCTGAATGTCATCCGCTATATGGTTTGCCCAGGGTTTGAATGGCGGATGCTGCCCGTGCATTTTCCGCCTTGGCAAATCGTTTACTGGTGGTGTCGCCGTTTTGTGCGGCTGCTTCTGTTCCGCACCATCCACGACGTGGTGTTAATGATCGACGGGATGTGCCGAGCAGCGCCCCGCTGAACCCAGCGCGGCGAGCCTGGATAGCCCAGCAGACAGTCAAGGCGCCGGCCTCAGCAGCACACTGGGTTATGATGGGGCCAAGAAGATCGTCGGCCGCAGGCGTCACGTCGCCCCAGATCGCCTCCATCGCAATCCGCACCTTGAAATCTGTGCTGTAGCGCTTTCTCGTCGTCTTCATTCCTGTCCGTTCCTCAGGGCAGAATGAGCTTATCATCTGTCGATGCATGTAGGGATCAAGTGCAATCTTCATGTGTACAAAACCTGTCACAATAATTGCTAACCATTCTCTTTCTATGGTTAAACGTCAATTCCGGCCAGTGAACTCATTCATATTCGCTGGTGTGATCAGCTGAAACGGCACCCAGATTTTCTGTTCGGTCTTGTTACCGTGCGCCAAAGTCAAAGCGGTATCTAGTGCCGCCGTGCCTTGCCCGACGGCATCTTGAAACACGGTTACATTCAGGTAGCCCTGCTTCATCAATTCGATCCCGTCAGGACTGCCGTCTATACCCGCGACGATATAATCTTTCATTGGAACCCCCGCCGATTGCATGGCCTGAATAGCGCCGATGGCCATTTCATCTGCATTGGCGATTACGGCGTCGAACTGGATCCCGGCAGAGAGCCAATTGCTCATCAGATTAATGGCCTCGGTGCGCTGCCAGTTAGCGGTTTGTTCGTCCACGACCTTCATGAAGGCGCATTCGGGAGTCTCTATAACATCATGTATATCTTTGGTCCGTTGCCGGCTCGCTTGATTGGACATCAAACCCATTATCACCACGACATTTGCGCTCTTGCCTTTGCCATGTTCCTTGAGCAGGCGGCAGACCTCCTGCGTTTGTAATGTTCCTGACACTCTCTCATCGGACGCGATAAAGGCCTGAGATTCCGGTAACCGATCCACGTTCGCTGGTTGCCGATTAACATAGACAAGAGGAATCTTGGCGTCAGAAGCGAGTTTGGAGATTTTCTCAGTCGCATCAGTATCCACTGGGTTGACGATGATGGCGCTCACACCAGAGGCGATGAAATTCTGAACCTGGTTTTGTTGGCGTGATACATCGTTCTGGGCGTCCTCAATTTGGACACGTACGTCAGGTAGAGAATGGCTGTGGGCAATTATGGCGTTCCTGAGCACAGTCAGAAAATTATCGTCAAAAGCTGACATGGATACGCCGATGGTCTCGGCATAAGCCGAGCAGGAAACATTTAGAACAACTATGACAGCCAGAAGAATCCGTTTCATTGTTTCCTCCATATAATTATAATGAGCAGGCTACATTATTTGTGTGCGCTTCGGATATATTACGCTCGTATAGAAAGCTGTCTCTTTATTATAGTATTTGAGGAGAGGCGGTATCCGAAGGTGATAGATCAGTGGTACACCAGTGCACGCGATCCGCGTCAATGGCCCGCCAAATAGGGATCAGTGCATTCATCGGGATAAAATCTGTTGGTTGTTTCGCGGCGAGGTGAAAAGCTCGTACGACTTGGCCAATGTGCTCAAGCGATGCATCGAGAATTGATTGACCTTCCTCCACTGTCGCTTCGACCGCATCCGGGTTTTGGGCGAAACGACCGAGCGCGTCCGTGTTAATCCGGTCAGCCCGCCCAAGCGCGACGAGTTCTCCGCTGATGGCGAGAAGCTGGGAGATTTCATAGCGACCGGCGTGATCGCCTTGGAATAGGCCATCAACCAGCTCCGGATCACTTGCAATGAAATGCTCGAAGGGAAAAGCAGTAGAGAAATGCCGTGCTACCATGCGCAGGTCGTCTTGGGCACCATTATGGCCCGATATGACCACGGCTGCTTTAAAACCGGCGTTGCGGAAGGCGCGAAGTTGATAGAGCAGAGTCTCGAGCACCAGATGGGCCGGCAGCGCCGCGAGTAGCGGATTGACACCGCCCATGACCTCTTGCAGCCATGGTGCATGATAGCCGCATTCGTGTATATGCCAGCTCTGCGTCGGTGCGACTACGCCGCCGAAGCGGCGTGCGGCCTCCATACACAGCCATTCGGCCTTAATGGTATCGAGGCCGAAGGGCGCCACATGGCCATGGGGTTCGCACAGGCCCATGGGCAGATAGACGATCGGGCAGGCATCGCGGCGAGCGATGAACTCGGCGGGTTTCAACCGCTCCCAGCGGATTTCATCCGGTCCATGCATTGTCAGACCACTCCGAAATGCTTGAAATTCGAGTAGTTCTTGATGAAGCGATGGCGCGTCATCAGAGTGCGGAAGGTCGCTTCGTCGAGCGGATCCTCCATCAATGCGGTGAGATTTGCTTCAAGGAAGGCCCGCACATGCATGGACGAGATTGCGGTGGTGATCCCGGGATCATGCAGCGCATATTTAATGGCGAGAGCTGCAAGGCTCGACGCATTGGCCGGTATGAAGCTACGCAGGGCTTCCACCTTGTGGATATAGGCCTCGCGCGGGACCGTCGCATCGAAATAGCCATCGCGGAAATCGCCCTCGGTAAAGGACGTCTGCGGGGTGAGGAAACCTGACAATCCACCTTCGTCGAGGATACAGCGTGCGATCACCGCGACTTTATGCGTCTGGCAGAAGGGCACCAGCACTTCGAGTGCGGTGGGATCAAAGATATTGATGATGGTCTGCACCGCATCGATCGCCCCGCTCATCACGATGGGCAACACCATATCGGAGCGGTGATCAGGGATGGAGATGCCGATATACCGGATCTTTCCTTCATCCTTCAGGGCCTGAAGTTCATCCATCCAGTAGCCGGAGATACCCCAGTTCGGCCAATAAGTATGAAGTTGCAACAGATCGATCTGATCGAGATTGAGGGCTCGAAGGGATTTTTCGCAGGAAGCTCGTACCTGGCCGGGCGGAAATGATTCCGTGACGGGTACCACCGTCCCCCATTGCGGTTCGCCAGCGAGCCCCTCCACTTTGGTGGCGACGAATGGCTTTTCTCCATGCCATTCGCGCAGTGCTATACCGACGATGCGTTCTGAATCGCCATAGGCGCGGGCGGTATCGATGAAATTGACGCCTCGCTCTAATGCGAGGTGAAGCGCGGCTACATGCTCTTTTTCATCCTGCGAACCGAACCAGCCAGCGAAGCCCATGGCGCCGAATCCGAGACGGCTGATCCTCTCGCCGGAACGGGGAATTTGCGAATATTGCACAGTTTTCCTCCCGAGGGGGACAAGCGGGGAAAGCGTCAGGCTGCGAGCAAAGTCTTCAGCTTCACGTCCGGTTGGGCGAGAGCCGCGATGGCAGGCCGCGCGCGTTGCGCGATGAGCATTTCGGCGAGACGTATGTCCCGGGCGATCAGCCCGGTGGTTCCTATGCCCGCGGCCGCCACCAAGCGTCCTTCGTCGTTGAGGTGAAAATGCAGTTGGGCTCCACCATCGGCGAGGTTGCGGGTCACCAGTGTGGTGCCCTCATCGATCAGACCCGCGATCTGTAAGGTGATGTCGTACTGGTCGGACCAGAGCCAGGGGACGGCCGTATAGCTTTCGCTCGCGCCAAGAATATTACGCGCGGCAAGGTTGGCCTGGTCCTGCGCGTTTCGCCATGCCTCGAGCCGAATACGCCGCTGGCCATAAAGTAGATGCGGAAAAGAACAGCAATCTCCCGCGGCAAAGATATCAGGTGTGCTGGTGCGTAGTTGGCTGTCGACGGCGATACCATTATCCAAGGTAATGCCGGCCGCTGCAGCCAGTTTGGTCTCCGGCTCAGCACCGACACCCACAAGAATGGCATCACAGGCAAATTGCTCACCATCCGAGAGAAGGATTGTATGCGCTTGACCCGTTTGCGCGATACCCGCGATCTGCGCCCCAAGGCGCAGGTCTACACCTGCCCGCAAATGGAGAGCAGCGACCCTGTCGGAAAGTTCAGCCGATGCGCCACGGCTCAACAGACGGGTTGCCGCCTCAAACAAGATGACCTCGGCGCCAGCAGTGCGTGCCAATGCGGCCAGTTCAAGGCCAATGAACCCACCGCCCACGATGGCGATACGGCGTCCCGTGTCCAGCACGCCCCCCAGACGGAGAGCATCGGCATGAGTGCGGAGATAGAACAGGCTGGCGGCATCGGCGCCCTTTATCCTCAGGGGCCGGGCGCGGGCGCCGGTCGCCAGCAGTAAGCGGTCATAGCGGATCTCCTCTCCCGCACCGAGCCTCACAATGTGGGATTGGGGCTGGATCGCCTCGACCGGGCAGGCGGCACGAAACGTGATGGCCTGCGCGGAGAATTGCTCCGCCTGGGCGATATAGCGCGCGGGCTCCTTTGTCTGTAGGCACTGCTTGGATAAAGGCGGACGCTCATAGGGTGAGAGCGGCTCGTCGCCGAGCAGAACAATCTCGCCAGTGAAACTATTCTCGCGCAAGGCGAAAGCGGCACGACACCCGGCTTCGCCAGCGCCGATGATGACAATGCGTTCAACGGTCATGGCGTCATCTCACTTGGATCATGACCCGGCCGTCTTCCACCTTGACCGGATAGGTCCGCAGGTTGACAGAAACCGGTGCGCCTTTCGCCTGACCCGTCCGGCAGTCGAATCGGCCGTTGTGCTTAGGGCACTCGATGATGTAACCCATCAGCAAGCCGTCTGCGAGATGAACGTGCTCATGTGTACACATACCATCCGTGGCGAAATACTCATCCTTTATCGATCGGTAAATGGCGAAAGTCCGATCTCCATGATCGAAGCGGATCACATCTTCTTCTTCGATATCATCCACCATGCAGGCGAGGATCCATACAGGCGTATCGGTGATGCTCATAGCTTTCCTCTCAGACGGGCGATGCACGTCATGAAAACTCAGGGGATGGCCTTGACTAGGGCAGGCGGCAGGAATGCGCGGGCCGCGACTATTCGGCTGGAGCCAGGTGTAAGTTTTCGGTGTCCGAGTTTGTCACCACGTGATCTGGCAAACGGCGCTGTACGAAATAGTCCGGATCCCGGCGCTGCTTGAGGAGGGTGGGAATAATCTCCCGGTAGGCGGCCAGAAGGCTCGGATAGGGCGCGGGACAATCAGCCTTTATTGCCTCATGGAGCTTCGGCAATGCGTGGTATGGCACCATGGGAAACATGTGGTGCTCGATGTGATAGTTCATGTTCCAGTAAAGGAACCGGAACACCGGATTCATCATCACGGTCCTGGAGTTCAGCCGATGATCAAGCACATTCTCTCCAAGACCAGCATGTTGCGTGAGTCCAAAAATCTGGGCGAGCCAGGCGCCGTAGAGTGTCGGCAAGCCAATCAGCATCGCCGGCAGGATCGAGGCCAGAGCGACACATCCGGCAGCAACGCCTACAAATAGCAGTAGGTAGAGCCGGGCGACCCAGTAGACCTTGGAATGCTCCATCTCTGGCACAAATGTCATCTCTTCGGGGTCGAGCCTGCCGGTAGCATGCAGGAGCAGCTTCCCAAAGGCGTGAAACGTCGACTTGATGGCAAAGAGATTCAGAAGCATGCCGAGAATATCGGGCGGTCTGTGAGCGACGATCTCCGGATCACGGCCAACGATCACTGTATCCGTGTGGTGGCGCGCATGGCTCCAGCGCCAGATGGTCGGCTCGCGCAGGATCATGAAACAGGCAATGTGATAGACGATGTTATTCAGCCAACGCGTCTTAAATGCGGTCCCATGGCTGCATTCATGCCAACGCGAATCCGAGGCGGAACCGTAAAGGACACCATAAGCGATGAAGAAGGGAATACAGACCCAACTGCCCCAGAACCAGACCCCGCCAAAGCCAGTTACAGCAAGCGCGCTGATCCAGATCAGTGTGTCACGGATCGCTGGTCCGTCCTGGCGCTTCAGCAGATTTTTCAGCTCTTTACGTGGAATGGCGCAGTGGTACCAGTCGGCATTAGCGAGTCCGCATGCCTCAGCGAAATGGGCATCGCGGCCGGTCAGGCTGTAGTCACGATTGTTTCTGCCGTCATTGTCCACCATGGGTTTCTCCCGAAGAAAGCGCGGCGCACAATCTCATCCCCGGCAGATGCGACTGCCGCAGACAGAGAAATCGGAGCCATTTTTTGTGTTTGAATGAGAGCGCGATGCGCCTCACGACGGGGCTCGGCCCAGACGGGTTTCCTCCATCCCAACCGTAGGTTCGCCGTGTGTGGCAGCAATTTTTATTGCGTCAACATCATAAGGCGATTGATTTATTGCGTGCAATACCGTCATGATAGTTTCTATCAGAACACTCACCGTCCTTGGCAGACGGTGATGCAAGAACTATCAGGGAGGCCACCCATGGGAAGGCCGCGTATTGCCGATGTCGCGGAACGAGCGGGCGTCGGGATCGCCACGGTTGATCGGGTGCTTAACCGACGGGCGCCTGTTCGCGACGAGACCATGCAGAAGGTTCTCGCCGCGGCAGAAGCGCTCGGATACCACAATAGCAGTCTGCTCCGCCGGCGGATGGAAGAGACCCGGCCGCAAAAGAGGCTCGGTGTTTTGCTACAACGGCGCAGCGAGCCTTTCTATCAGGGATTTGCCGGCCTTCTCACGCAGGCGGCGCGCAGCCAACAGGCCCGCATGAGGATTGAATTCTGTCCGGACCTCGCGCCTGCCACCGTGAGTAATCGCATCACCGACCTCGCCAAGGGCTGTGATGCGATCGCTGTGGTGGCCGCTGATCATCCGCGCATCGGCGTGACGGTTGAGGCTCTTGCCACGCGGATGCCGGTCTTCACGCTGCTGTCTGATCTCAGCACCGAAGCACGGACGGCTTTCTTCGGGGTTGACCACCACAAAGCCGGCCGGCTCGCGGCATGGAGCATAGCCCGGCTGGCGCGGCGTCCTGGCCCGGTGGTGGTTATGATGGGCAGTCGCCGATATCTCGGGCACGAGGAGACGGAGATCGCGTTTACGGAATTTTTCCGGCAATCGGCGCCGGATTTCGAGGTTCTCCCGCCTCTCATCAGTCTGGAGGATGCTCATATGGCCAGGGAGGGTGTCCTCGATTTGCTTGGCCGGCGGCCTGATCTGGCCGGTATCTATATCGCCTGTTCCGGCTTCTCTGGCGCCATCGCTGCCTTGCGGGAGCAGGCGGAGCCGGGCAGGGTCGTCACCGTTTCGAACGAACTGACCATCGAAACACGTGCAGGGCTCGAGAGTGGAATTCTCGATGTGGTGTTGGGCACACCCATCGACCAGATCGCTCAGGACCTTGTCGGCTGGATGACAGGTTCCTGTCCTGAAAGTGGGTCTGGGCGCAGGAATCTTTATCCAGTCTCCATGCATGTCGTGGAGAATATCTGATACGTGCGGGTTCCCGCGAAACATCGAGCCACCAAGTTGGCGCGTGACCGGTCGTGTTGGGGTGTGGCCGAAACCGATGTTTCGACCAGAGCCGGTTACTCGCGAGTCAGAGCCGGCTTATGGCAGCTCCTGCCAGGTTCCACCCGCATCGTTGCTGTCCGCGGCGGCGTGGATGAACCGCACGCCCCTTGTACCCTCCTCAATGCCAGGCAGAGCCAAGAGTCCTTCCGGCACCGGCTTACCCGCGCGGCGGGCTTCAACAGCGATGGCAATCTCGGTGTAGAGGTGGCCCCAAGCGTCCGAGAGCGACTCGCCGTGGCCACGTGGCAGCAGAACCATCCGCTCGGCCCCGGGCAGGACACCGGCCCCATGGCCCCGGACGATCACCTGCTCGGGCTGGTTCAAGGGGCGGAAGCGAAGCTGCTCGGGGTATTCCTGATCCCATTCCAGCCCGGCTTTGGTGCCGTAGACACGAAAGCGCAGCGCGCAGTAATTGCCGGGCGCGGCCTGGGTGATCCAGAGCGCTCCGGGTGCGCCGTTCTCGAAGGCGAGCTTCATGAAGGCGGTATCCTCCATTGCCTTTGGGGCGCCGCAGACATGAAAGTCAGCGCGGAGCCGACTAACGCGGAGACCGGTCACGAACTCGATCATGTTAAGTGCATGCGAGCCAATATCGCCGGTTGCCGAAGCCCGGCCGACCTTGGCCGGGTCGCGTCGCCAGGAGACTGTGCGCGAATCCGGGTCGTCCGGCTCCATGGCCCAGTCCTGAGCGTATTCGACGAGCGCTTGCCGGATCTCACCAAGTGCTCCGGCCGCCACCATCTCCCGCGCCTGGCGCGCCATCGGATGATAGGGATAAGGGTGGGTAACCGCGAAGATGACGCCGCTTTCGTTCTGCTTTGCGGCGAGCGCGTCGCAATCCTCCGGGGTCATTGCCATGGGCTTGTCGCAGATGATGTCGATGCCAGCGTCCATGAAGGCCTCGGCGATCGGCCGATGCGTCCAATTCGGCGTGCAGATCGCCACCGCCTCGATCCCGTCCGGGCGCGCCGCCTCGGCCTTCGCCATCTCATGATAGTCGGCATAGACCCGATCTTGTGCAAGCATCCAGTCGCGCCCTGAGGCTCGCGCCCGTTCCGGATCGGATGAGAGGGCACCCGCGACCATGTCCCAGCGGTTTGAGAGCCGTGCTCCGGCCCAGTGCCATTGGCCGACGAGTGCTCCCTGTCCGCCTCCGACGATACCAAGCCGCAGCCGCCGTGCGGCCTTAGGATATGTTTCCGTTCCGGTGAGACCCATATATGCCCCCTGCCTGCGTTCCTCAGATGTTCGTTCGCTGAGCCGATGGACGGCTCTTTCAAAATTTATTGCGAAAATATAATATCGGCAACATATATTGCAATAATTATATGCATAAACACACCGTGAATGCGGGGCGGGGGGCTAGCGTGCCTTGACTGTGCGGTCCACGTCGATGCAGGCACATGGTCTCAAAGTCTTCGATGATTTATCGGGCGATGGTGAGAGGCCGGAAGCTGCCTGCCTGAGCATGTTCCCTTGCTCCGGAAATGGTCACTTTCAATGCTCTGCCGACGGCTGGGGCGCGTCTTGGTGTCATGCGGTTCAACTGGATCTCGGCGTGTACGCTGGCAGATCCAATTGGGGGAGGCCAAACTTGCCATCATTACTGTCAGGTGAAAGAGTGTCATCCTCACAAACACGTTCTTGCGAGGTAGCCGTGAATAAACATAAAAACACGCTCGACCCAAATGGATACTCTTGAGGATTATTGAATATGAGCAAGACGAACTATGGAGATATTGCGCGTCTTGCCGGGGTGGGAACCGCGACAGTCGAGCGGGTTTTGAACGGACGAGGAGGCGTTCGCCCCGAACTGGTCAAAAAGGTTCTAATTGCTGCACGCACTCTGAACTACCCGCGCATACTGCCTGAGCTCCATCACGGTCTCTTGCGCCTGGAAGTGTTGATGGTTCGTCCAGACACGACGTTTTATCAACGTCTCTCTCGTGCTTTCGAGCGGATCGCGGCGACCCTTGATCCATTGGTGATTGTGCATCGCACCTTCACGGAAGAGATGAAGCCGGAAAAGATTGCGCAACACATCCTGTCCACCGACCTTCCACGGGCCGGTTTGATCCTTGCCGTGCCGAGCAATCCAGTGATCAGTGCTGCGGTCGAAAAAGTGAACGCGCAAGGATTACCAGTCGTGCACGTCGTAACGCGCGCTTCCGATCGTGCCGGAGAATTTGTAGGGATTGACAATTATGCCGCTGGACAAACGGCCGCGCTCTTCATCAGTCGAATGGCTTGTCGGACCGGGCCGGTTATTGCGATTTGCCACCCCATCTATCAAGTGCATCGCGATCGTATCCGCGGGTTTTCGGATTATTTTCATGAGCATCTCGGCGCGTCCGGCTTCGAATGGATCGGATTCGGTCGTGACGAGGAGCGTTCGAGCGCCGATCTCTTGTGGTCGGCACTGGAGATGTATCCCGATCTTGCCGGCTTCTATAATGCGGGAGGCGCTAATTCCGCCTTGATCGATGTGTTTCGTCGGCATCCACGTGGCTGCGATGTGTTCTTCGTTGGGCACGAACTGACAGAATACACGCGCATTGCCTTGCAAGACGGCACAATGGATGTGGTGCTGGATCAAGCTCCGGAGGCGCAGGCCCGGCGCGCGTTTGACCTTATCCTGCGCCGTATCGGTGTGACCGATATCGAGCCGGACAAAGCGCCCATTCGCTTCATTACCATTATGAAAGAATCGCTTTGATCTAATTAGATCAAAAATAGCTTCGGCATTCCAAGGCCCCCTTGTTAATTTCTCAGCAGGGAGAAGCGCCGGAGCCGTCGAGAGAAGCGACACCGAGTTACGCGTCTAAGGCGCTCCCCTCCACGTGACATTTGTATGGGCGCAACGACTGCCGGTCCGCCCGACGGAGAGCGCAATGGATGATCTGAAATTTGGCAAGCGCAACAAGCGCGGTGACTGGGCACCGATCCAGCCGATCGAGACGTCGCCGCTATTTGTGTTCCCGCCACGGCTCATGGCAATCCTGAAATGGTTGCCGCATTATTTCTTTCCCTGGAATGTGATTTTTGCTGCTTCCGCGGTTGCCTATTGGGTGTGGATCATTCCGCCGATGGAGATGATGCAGACGATCGGCATCGGCTGGGTTGCCAGGCTTTATGTTGTGAATGCGCTCTGCACTTTTTGCTTCTATGGCGCATTCGAGCTCCATCTTTATGTTCTGAAGCGTCAGGAAAATCGCTTCAAGTACAATGGAAAGTTTCCAGCCGGGCAGAAGAGTAAGGCATTCTGGTTCGAAAGTCAGAACATTGACAACATGCTGCGCACTTTTCTAGCGGGTGTGACGATCTGGACTGCGATCGAGGTCGTGATGCTATGGGCCTATGCTAATAGTTATGCGCCCTGGCTTACTTTCAAGGACCACCCATGGACGCTTGCCATTGTTGCGCTGATGGTGCCGATCATTCATGAATTACATTTTTTCTGCATACACAGACTCATCCATACTCCCTTTCTTTATGAGTGGGTACACTCTGTCCATCATAACTCTGTCAATCCCTCGCCCTGGTCGTCGCTGTCGATGCATCCGGTTGAGCATCTGCTTTACTTTGGAACAGCATTCTACCACCTGATCTTGCCTTCTAACCCGATCCTCATGCTCTACCAGCTCCACTACGCCGCCTTCGGAGCCATTCCGGGTCATGTCGGCTTCGACAAAGTAGAGGTCGGCGGAGACAAGCTGATCGATAGTCATGCCTATGCCCACTACCTGCACCATAAGTATTTCGAAGTGAATTACGGCGATGCCCTGATCCCCCTCGATAAGTGGTTTGGCAGCTGGCACGATGGCTCTCCAGAGGGTGAAGCCCAGATGCAGGAACGCTATCGCGAGCTGAAGGCAAAACTCGCCGCCCGCAGGGGTCGCATGGAAGTCAGGGGAGCAGCAAAATGACCTGGATCACTGCTTGCAAGATCGATGATATTGAACAGGAGAGTGTCATTCGTTTTGATCACGGTAGCCGCACCTACGCGATCTACCGTGGACCGGATGACAGTGTCTACTGCACCGCCGGCCTCTGTACACATGAGGCGATCCATCTCGCCGACGGATTGGTGATGGATTTTGAGGTGGAATGTCCCAAGCATTCCGGTGCTTTCGATTATCGCACGGGTGAGGCCTTGCGGCTTCCTGTCTGTGATAATTTGAAGACCTATCCAACCGAGGTGGTGGACGGTGTGGTACACGTGGCAATCAGCTAGGAGCGGATGACGGCAGACAGCATAAAGGGCCCTTCAAATCAATAGAATGCCCGGCAATAAATAAATGGGGAGGATACCGTGAAATCAATCTGTACGGTAGCTGTTCTGGCTAGCTTGATAGTCGGTACCGCTTCGGCCGAGACGATCGGCATCTCGATGCAGAACTTCGATGACAATTTCCAAACGTTGCTGCGCGAAGGGCTCCAAGCAAGAGCGAACCACGTGGGCGGAATACGTCTCCAGGTTGAGGATGCGCAGGCTGACATCGCGCGGCAAATCAATCAGATCAACAATTTTATTGCTGCAAAAGTAGATGCGATCATCCTAACGCTGACGGACACTTCTGTTGCCCCTGCTATTACCGCTGCGGCGCAAAAGGCGGGAACTCCGCTGGTTTATCTCAATCTCGAGCCGGACAATGTAAACCAGCTCCCCAAAAATCAAGCCTATGTCGGCTCAAAGGAAACTGATGCGGGACGCTTGGGTGCGGAGGCCGCCTGTCGATTGTTAAAGAAAAAAGGCAAAGCTGCCAATGCACAAGTCTATATATTGATGGGAGATTTGGTTCATCAAGCGTCACGGGATCGCACGTTTGCGGTTAAGGAGACATTGGCAGCGGGAGATTGCAAAGGTGTAACTATTGCGGACGAGCAATCAGCCGCCTGGATGCGCACCAACGCGATGGATGTGACCACGAACTGGATCACGGCGGGCCGTCCAATCGATGTGGTTTTCGCCAACAGTGATGAAATGGCGATCGGCGCGATTCAAGCCCTCCGGGCTGCGGGCATATCGATGGACGATGTGATTGTCGTTGGTGTCAATGCAGCACAGGAAGGCCTTGCTGCTATGGCGGCCGGTGAGCTCGACGTGACCGTATTTCAGGACGCTAAAGGGCAGGCGGCTAGCGCATTGGACGCTGCCCTTGCCCTGGCGCACGGCAAAAGCGTCGACAAGCAGGTGATGGTACCTTTTGAACTTGTCACTCCCGAGAATATGGCGAAATACAATAATCAGAACTGACCCATGGCCGATCGGCGCGTTGTTTTCACCGCTACACGCAGATGTTTTTCTCTTGGAGAGCACATGGACGGTATCATCATTATCGGTGCCGGGGAATGCGGCACACGAGCAGCATTTGCCCTACGCGAGGCGAAATATTCCGGAGCCATAACATTGATCGGGGCCGAGCCTCATCTGCCCTATGAACGGCCGCCGCTATCAAAGCCGACTGGCGATTTAGCGGAGATGAAACTGATATGTACAAGTGACGCGCTTGCGTCTGCCGGAATCGATTATCTTCAGGGATCATCGGCATCGAAGCTTGATAGCGAGACCGGAGCTGTGATCCTGAATGATGGGCGGGCGTTGACCTATGAAAAACTCCTTTTTGCCACGGGTGCGCGTCCGAGAAAACTGACGTGTCCAGGTGCCGAACTTGCGCTTGATTTCCGCACTTATGCCGACGCTGAAATGATTTTCTCCCGTATGGGAAAGGGTCTGCGTGTTGTCATCATCGGTGGTGGTTTGATCGGGATGGAACTTGCGTCGGTTCTGCGTGGAAAGGACATCACCGTCGATGTGATCGAATCTGCGCCGAAACCTCTGGGACGCGCTGTCCCGATGCGCTTCGCCGAGAAGTTATTTGCCCGACATATTGCTGAAGGTGTTGGCTTTCATCTGGGCCGAGGTGTTGCGGCAATCAACAGCTTCAGTGTCACTCTGACCGATGGCACTATGGTGCCTGCCGATCTCGTTGTCAGTGTCATCGGAGTTCTACCTGAAACGACTTTGGCGGAAGCAGCTGGATTGATGACAGGGAATGGAATCCAGACAGACATATATCTTCGCACAAATATGCCGAATATTTTCGCTGCAGGTGATTGCGCGGCGGTCGCGCAGCCCGGCGGAGGGTACATTCGTTATGAGACCTGGCGAAATGCGAGAGTCCAGGCGGAGACTGCCGCGCGGAATATGGCTGGAAGTGCGGAAGCTTTCACCACGCTCTCATGGTTCTGGTCCGATCAATATGATCTTAATCTCCAGGTGGCAGGGCTGCCACAACCAACGCATCAGTGCGTCTTGCGGTCTCTCCCGGCAGGAGAGCTCGAATTTTATCTGGATAACGGACGTCTTGTGGCTGCGGCGGCGCTTGGTAGCGGCAATAGCTTGGCCAAGGACATCAAGCTGGCAGAGAGGCTCATTGCCGCAGGGATCCATCCAGACCCCGCTGCATTGGCGGATCCGCGGGCAAACCTCAAGATGTTTTTGAAAAGCGTACGGGCTGCATGATGCAGAAGCTCCTGATTTTCCAATCGCTCTGGGCCATGGAATGGCGCCATACGGATGGCCGTGAGCGGAGCCTCGACGACAATATTGCAATGATTGTGGAGGCGGAATTCGATGGCATCAGCGCACACTACACAAACCGTCAAGATGTCCTTCGCCTGAACGAAGCTATCCGGGGAACGGGGTTGAAGATCGAGGGAGTCTGCTTTCCACGTTGCGTCGAAGATTTACGCCTGACGTTGGAGCTTGCGGCGGAATTTCCGGTGACCCACATCGATCTTCAACCCGATATCCGCCCGCGCCGGGTTGAAGATTGCCTGCCACTTCTCGATGGATGGATGCGGCTCGCCGAAGACGCTGGCATTCCCGTATTTATCGAAACCCATCGCGATCGAATGACGACGGATTTGTTCTTCACGTTGGATCTGTTGGATCGGAGGCCCGGATTGCCGCTGCTTGCTGACCTATCGCATTTTCTGGTTGGCCGTGAATTCGCTTTTCCTGTTGACGAGGAAAATAACGATATGATCCAGCGCATCATGCGCAACGCGTGGGCCTTCCATGGCAGGATCGCATCGAGGGAACAGATCCAGCTCGAAATCTCGTTCCCTCACCACCGGCCTTGGCTGAATTTGTTTCTCGAGTGGTGGGACTACGGCATGCGTAATTGGCAGCAGCGCTCTGCGCCGGATGCCGAGTTGGTTTTCACTTGCGAGCTGGGTCCGAAGCCTTACGCAATTACAGGACCGGATGGTAATGACACGACTGACAGATGGTCGGAGGCATTGTTGCTCAGGCAGATCCTTCACGATCTCTGGACGGAACTACCGGCTCGCTGTTTGTTTCGGAATGCAGATGGGTAATTGTAGCGGCTCGCAAACATCAACACGGATGATCGCAATTACCGCGGAGCTGCGCTCAGATTGTTGGGGCTGTTCCACTTTGCGTGCTGCTGGTCATCAATTCTGAAGCCGATCTTGAATGGGGGATGATCGATTCGACCATCGTGCGTGCCCACAGCCAGGCCGCTGGCGCCCATAAGGAAAAGGGGTACACATGCCCAGGGTCTTGGCCTGTCTCGCGGTGGACTGACCACGAAAATCCATGTTGCCACTGACGCCCTCGGCCTTCCCATCCGTCTGATCGGAGCGCCCGGCCAGTGCAATGACATTGCTTTCGCTCATGAGCTCGTTGATGGAATCGAGGCCGATGTGCTCCTCGCTGACAATGGCTATGATGGCCAGCCATCTCGTTGAAAAGATGGACCAACGGGATATTGAGGTCGTCATCCCGTCGAAACGGGATCGCAAATGCCCACGCGTCTATGACACCGTCCTGTACAAAGAGCGTAATCACATCGAGCGCTTTTTTGACAAGCTCAAACAGTTCCTCCGCGTCGCCACACGGTATGACAAGCTGCTCGCCAATTTCATTGGCTTTATCAAACTCGCGGCTATCGCCATATGGCTCAAATAGTTAAATCATCACCACAACCTAGCGCGACCGGGGCCGCCTTTCCAAGCACGCGATAAGCAATTGTTATCGGTAGTCACGAAACCCATGACATAAACCAGTCACCGACCAGAGTTTATCTTACCAAGTTTAATGCCCACCAAAACTGGGTAGCAAGAGGGCTTCTCAAACAAGCGGTGATCGGGCAAAAATAGAAGGGTTTTCTTGACCGGCCTTGGTTACAATCATTGTGGGCACAAGGTCGATGATTGCGATCACGCTTGCAATGATCTTGCACCTACCCAGAAATCCCGGTTGCAATCAATCTGAGCGCAGCCCCGCGATAATTGCGATCATCCGTGCTGATGTTTGCGAGCCGCTACATGTAGGCCCTGCGCCGAGGAATCATGCCATGAGCCTGAAGCTTGTTCCAGAGTTCCCGGGCACGATCGTCCTTCCCCAAAATTTGATAGGCGTTCATGAGCGTAGCGCGGGCGGCTTGGTCTCGGGGGCGCAACTCCAACACGGCTTTGATCCTCTCGATGGCGAGCGCATGATTGCCTTCGGCCATAGCCAGGAAGCCTTGTGCCGCTTGAGTGTCGGGATCATTTGGGAACAGCAATCGTAGTTGGTCGACACATCTTTGCGCATCGGTAAGGCGATCGAGGTGGATTGCCGCCTGTACCAGGGCTCGGCCGTGATCCGCACTCTCCAAGACGCCCTCGGCACCATCGAGATGCTGATCGAAAGCCTCTTCACGCGTGGCCAACGCGAAGGCCCGGCCTGTGCCGCTGTCGATGGTCACCGACATCGTGGTTAGTGCACCCACCTCTCTGATCGTTTCGCGCAGCAGCCTATCAAAGCTTTCCTGGGTGCCGTCCTGTGCGGTCCCGGCGTCGTCGAGAGGCAACTCGCTCCACCAGACTTCGAACTCCTTCGGCAGATCGATGGCGCGATCAAGGGCCTGCATGACGAACATGTCATGGATGATCCGGCGTGGAGGGCAGACCATCGCATAGCCGGCATCGGTGAAGTGGCGATTCACCCCCTCTGCCTGATCCGGCTTGAGTAGCCCGACGCCCACGAAGAGCGTCCCACCACCCAAGGATTTCGGTTTCAGATAGGCCGCCTCGAGCGCGGCGCCCCGCAGGGCATCTAGCTCTGGCGTCGCATATCGCTGTACATGGACGTGCTCGTCGCATCCAATGCAGCGATAGCGCTCACCCTCGTCTCGCTGCGTGAGCATGACGGCGCCGCAATTCGGGCATTTCGCAAACGCGTGGCGAGTGGTGCGCTGCCGCATGTTTCCTAATCCGCTGAATATCGGATTACGCACCTCGCGCATCATTTGAACGAACATCTCGACATAGTCAGGTTGTTCGGGCCCAAAATAGAAATCCTGGATCATCGTATTGTCAACGGCCGACATTCGCATCTGGAGATGTGGTCGCGTGCCCGCGCGGATTTGCGCGCGCAGCTTTTCCTGCGTGCCTTCCGGCTCTTTCTCCGTCGGTTCGGAGGTCAGACCAGGGAAAGGGGGCGACGGAAGATACTCAGGAGTGGCCACATCGGTCGCGGCCGTCGCATCTTCTGACTCGTCAATGTCGTTCAGCGACGTCCCGCCGTCCATCACCTGCTTCGCAATTCTGAGCGCCTTGCCGACCATCGCCATCGCAACCTCTTCTGAAAGATCGTTGCGCACGCTATCAAGAAGCCCCCCCACGTCGCCGGCCCTGCCAAGCAGCAGATTACAGGCCAAGGTCAAAACCAGCCACTCGGCCACATGGTAACCCAATCCATTGGCGACATTGAGCGTTTCGAGTGCGGCCTCGACCTCGTGCAGGCCCTTGATCTGGATCGACCCGAGCATGACCCGGTATCGGCCGTTACGGGGTTCCAGCCGTATAGCGTGGGCTATGGCGTCAGCGGCTTCGGCAGGTTTCTCCATCTTCACGTTGACGTCGCTCAACATGCCCCAAACCTCGGAGGACTTTGGATGTTCACGCGTGAGCCTGATCAGGATTTCTTCTGCTTTTTTGAGATCTCCCATTTCCTGAAGTGTCGTCGCGTAGTTTGCGCGCAATGCTAGCAAATTCTCTGGGGGCGCTGACTGGATGGCCTGTTCATAGAGCCGTTTTGCCTCGTCCAGCCTGCCCAGGCGTTTGAGCGACAGCCCCAATTCGCTCTGGCAAACCGCGCGGTCGGCGGGATGCTGTTGCTCAGCTAAACATCTCTCGAAGACCGCGATCGCATCGTCGTCGTGACCCGCGAGCGACAGGGCCGAGCCGCGCAGCTGAAGGAGCCGTCCTGTTAGGTCGGTCTCGGGCAACGTTTCAATGATTGCCAGCGCACCCTCGGCATCGTCTTGGCGCAGCAGCGCTTCGACGCGCATGGTGACGATCTCCGCCTCTCCCTCCGTTGCGCTTCCATATTGGCTGGCGGCCATTAGGGTTTCGACCATCTCGCCCCTGGCGAATTGATCGCCAATCCAGGCAAGCTCAAGCAACATATCGCCAGCGGTCGGAGGACGATGCGTTGGATCTTTCTGGAGGCAGTGCAACGCGAGCGCCTGCAGAGCCTCTTCGAGAGGGTTTTCCGTTGGCAAAGAGAACCGCGCCGGCTCCTGACGGTGCGCCTTCTTGAGCGCCTGCAGATCGTTCTGGAACGACGCGAAGGGTGGTGCACCGGCAAGCATCTCGTAGAGGGTAGCGCCGAGCGCATAGACGTCGCTCGCCGGTGTGGTCCGATCCTCCTCCTCCCAGCATTCGGGTGCAAGATATGCGGCGGTCCCGGTGACGGATGCCGGTCGCTTCGCCCGTGACGCAATGCGGGCCGTGCCGAAGTCCGCGAGAAAAGGGGAGTCACCGCCGATAAGTAAGATATTATCGGGCTTTATGTCCCCATGGACGAGGTTGGGGATCCGCTCGCCGCATCCCCGCAGACCCAGAGCAATCGCCAGAGCGACCGTAAACGATCGGGGCGATGGCATTCCCTTCGGATGTCGTCTGATTTCGTCGGCAAGGGTTACATTACCCTCATTGTTCGGAAGCACAGCGGGCATGACCAGATGCGGTTTCTTGTCGCAGGACGTGATGCCCATGAGAGGCAGAATGAACGGGAGACCGGAGAGGCGCATCCAGGTTCGCGCCTCGACTTCCACTGCCTGTTGCATCCCGGGATGGAAGAAGTAACGGTCGTCAAAGGTCTTGAGCGCAAATTGGGGCTCCGTCTCTTCAGCATCTTCAGAAGAACAAAGGTAGACAAGGCCCATGCCGCCCCGCTTGATCGTGTGGACCCGCAGGACGTCTCCACCGTCCATGCGCAAGAGGCGCTTGGGGCGATCTTGTATGGGCAGGTTCGAGAAAGGCCGTCCGATAAACGACCTTAACCCGCCAGATTGACGATCCTCGTTCATTCGTCGAGCTTTAGCACGTTTGAGCGACTCGGCTTGAAGGGTTCGAGGCTGCCGTATTGGGCGGCTGACCGCACCTTCTCGAAGCCAGCCTCGGTGAGGCCTCGCCGCAGTTCAGCGATGGTGGCTGCGTCGCGGTCGTTCAAGACGGCAAGCAGATAGTGCCGCTCGTCGATTTGTGTCGCGCCGTCCGCTTTGGCCAGTTTGCCGGCGGCACCGATGACCAGATCTTTCAGTGGGTCGCGGAAGCTTGGCAGGCCTCTCTCACTCTTGATCTGATGGGCAATCGTCTGATGCAACCAGCCTTCGACCTTGGCGGCTTTTCCGGTTTCTGCTTCCTCGAAGCAGGACACGGTAAACTCGCTTTGCATTGAGAACAGAACGGCGAGCCGATGGAAAGTCCGGAAAGGGACACCAGCGTCGCGGCAGCTATTGAGGCTGTCCTGGAGTCTGTCCTTGAGCTCATATTCAATCGGGAGTGACTCGCCGTCGACAAATTCCTCGATGAAGTTTACCAAGAGGCGATGCTGCAGCGCATCGGTGGAATCCGGCTTGGCGATCGAGTTATGGTCGCTGTTCGGGATCTTGATCGCCTCGCCAAAATATCTGGCACCTGAGAAGGGCTCGACCACTTGCCTATCGATAACGCCCTTCAGGAAGATGAACCTATCCTCGATCAGCTCCTTGCCGACGAGCTTCAGCGTCCCTGCCTCCTTGAGATTGATGAACTCCCGATCGAGATCCATCAGCCAGCCGTTGGTCTGGGAAAAGCGTAGCGCCTCCGCGTGCGTATGCTTCATCGCTAGGGCAAAGAGCGTGAGCACATTGGCGTATTGCGACCCCAGCGAAGGTGACGCGACCAGGAACAGTCCGATCCTGATGTTGCGAGACTGGAAATCTGTGGTGCGCGAGACGATGAGCTTGCGCGCGACGATACCGCCCATGCTATGGGCGACGAATATAATCGAGTGACAATCGAAGATTTTATCGAGCCGCATCTGCTCCTTGAGCGCATCAACGACGTCGCCGAGCCGATAGGTGCCGCTGAAGATCGTGCTTCGATAGGCGAATACGTATACGCCGCATTGTCTCGTCTCGGGCACATCCATCACGAGATCAGGCCAGAAGGCACCGCCTTCATGCCGCCAACAGGTCTCGATCGACGAGAGAACACCGTGCAGAAATATCACCACGACGCTATTTTGCGGTCGACGAAGCCATTTCCCCTTCATACTAGTCCCCCGTCATCTGGAGCGTTGTTTTTGTTTCCGCGACCTGATGAGATTCTCCGCTTTCTGAATTGGTAGGTGGGTAGCGAGATTGCAATCCTTGGCTACGCTTGAACAAGACCTATCAACCCTAGCACCCTGATCGGGGTTGGCCCTTTAGGCGGTGATCGACGTCTGGTTTCCGCCCCGAGGCGCCTGGAACCGGTCCGACGGGAAAGTCCCCAGATGCAGACATCGGAAGCGGGTTCAGCAGGAATGACGGGTTTTGGGATTGGCGATCGGCACCGTGAACGGCGACAATGAGGCGCTAAGTGGAAGTTGAATTAATTTCATTCAAGGACACTTATGATCTGATTGCAGTCCTACAGCCCAGCGGCCTTGGTGAGGTTGATCCGGAAGCGGTCGCGTCTTCTCTGGTAGCGGCGGGTCATCTCGGCACTGGCATGACCAAGCTGCTTCTGCACATGGCGTTCCTCGATCTCGGCCGAGGTGGCCAACCCCGCCTGCGGGGAATGCCCCGCAAATTTCTTCCCTCTCTCCGCTTCCGGGAGATCCGCCCGGACGCCGACAGCAAGAGCCACCCGCTTGACCAGCTCCGCGACATGGCGGTCGTTGAGCCGATCGATGCCGACCTCCTTGCCCTGACCCGTCACGCGGCGGAAGATCGGCCCATGGCCGATGCGGGCGAGTTTCAGCCAGATCTCCATGGCGTGGACAGGACAGGTGAGGGGACACGAGCCACGGCCGATCTCCACTTCCCGCCAGCCTCTCTTGCCCTTGAGCACTATCACCAGGCCTTTGGGCAGAATCTCGATCCAGCCCGTGCCATTGGCGGTCTGCTTGTCGGCGCAGTCGAGACCGGTGATTTCCGAACGGCGGAGGTCCCCGGTGAAGCTGACGAGCAGAATGGCGCGGTCGCGGATGCCGCGCAGGCCCGAGGGGTCGAGACAGCCGAGCATCGCCTTGAGATCATCGGGCAGCAGCGCCTCTTTCTGGGATCAGCTCACGAAACGGAAAAAATTGTACGTTTAAGCTTTTATTCGTGAGGTTGACCCTGAGAATTGAGCTTGGGACTTCCAAGTGGTTCAATGCCATCAATGGCGCTATATAATTGATAACATTATTTATTTTATTGCTCCAGATACTGCACGGTTTCGAGCGAGATTTTTCGCATGAAACTTGCCGATCTTCTTCTGGATTAAAGCCTACTCTCAAAAGTCGATCGTGGTCATATATTCTAATAGATTCAAACGGTTATTCGAACTCAGTCGAAAGGCCAGCCACGGTAAGCGTACAATTTTTTCCGTTTCGTGAGCTGATCCCGAGAAGCGGGCATCTCCCCGACCTGCCCAACAAGCCAATCGCGGAAGACCGCGATCGTCGCATCGCTGGCTTCCTGCGCGCTACACACGACATTACTGGCAGGATCGACGCGCCAAGGCGCAGGACGGGACGGGGCGAGTGTTACGGCATCCATGTGGATGCCGGTTGACATTGCCTTTCAATTCATATCAACTAATGATATATGTTTGGCCATCGCGACCTATCGAATCTAGTTGAGCAAGCTGGTATCTACCAGATGGTGAATGGTTGGCAGGTGGTCATCCGGGCCGACTGGGTCGATCAGACTGACCAACAGCCGCATTGTCTTGACTATGCGCTGATCCTTCAGGACGAGCGCGGCGAGCGGATTTTCGGATACGACAATGCCCACGCCTTCGACGGCGCCGCGCCCGAGGATCGCTGGGACCACGAGCACAAGGTCGGGCAGACAGGGCAACGCTACCCCTACATGTTCGTCTCGGCGGCGCAGTTGATCACAGACTTCTTCGACAAGGTCGTGAAGCACTGCGAGGCCTGCGGGGTGTCGTCGGAATTCTTTGTGGATGATGAGCATGAATAAGACCATTTCAGCTATGGCAATGCGGGACAGACTCCTCAATCACCTCAAGGCGCCGCCGAAGGCCGATGATTGGGTCCGTGTGCTGGGCGTGCCGGGACATCGCGAGGTGCTTGGGCTGATCGCACGCCATCGGCCCATGAGCATCGGCGCGCTCGCCGAGCTCGCCGGTCGCGCCCAGCCCAATGTCAGCCGGACCCTATCGGCGCTTGCGGGCGCTGGCTTGATCGAAGTCGTAGCGAGCGGACGCCGGTCGATCCCGCAGATCACCGAGGCGGGCGCCGAGCGGGCACGCGAACTCAACCTACTTAAGGAAGAGCCTGACGCTTCGGCGCGCCCGGCACCGGAGCCTGCCACGCTGTTTAGCATGGTGTTCGATGAGGACGCCGACGCGGACAGTGACGTGATCGCCGGACAGTTGACCACGTGGCTGTGGACGTCGGGCTCGCGCGAGCGAACCGCTGCACAGACCACGACGGACCTCAACGCGCTTGGACAGCGGCTGCTCGAGAACTGGTGGCGACTGCTCTACCGGCGTGATGCGCCGTTCCGCTTGTGGGACTTCTCCCTCGAGGAGCAAGCTGGTGCAGCTTACGCGCTACTCGCAACGGTATTTGGCGCGCAGATCAACCTCCAGGCACGCGGCGGCAATGGCTGGGCGCTCGATCTTGAGCGCGGGTCGAAGGTCTTCACAATCGCCGCGTTCGAGCAGTTGCTGCTTGAGGAGATCCTACATCCGATCTCCTCACGCCATTGGTTGAGCGGTCGCAGTGCACGCCCGCTCCACGCGTTGCTCCGGCGTGTCGAGGATTCGCGCAGCCAGGTGGCGGAGCGTCTGTTCTGCCGGACCGCGGGCGCCTTGGGCGTGTCTCCCTATGATCTCAACGATGTGCGTGCCGCACAAATCCGCGACCTCATCGCGCTCATCCCCGACGAGGATGCCCGCCTCGACTTCAGCTCGGCGGTCCTCGCTCACGCACTCGAGGAGGGTCAATTGTGGATGCGCCGGGAGCTTGACCGGTTCCACGAGCGCAACGCCCTGCCGGTGCTAACCCGACTGCGTGCCGAGTGCCAGAGTAACCTCAACCCTACGGTCCGGCCTTATCGCCAAGGCTACAGCATGGCCGCCGATACGCGCGCCTTGCTCAAGCTTACGGAAGACGAGCCCGTAGGCGGCGTCGATGGACTGTCGAGATTGCTGGGCGCTGGCGATCGCTTCGGCCTGAGCGTCAAGGCGCCTGGATCGCTACGTGCGTTCCAGAGCATAGACGGGGAAGTCCCGGTCATCATCGTCGAGGATGAGGGACCGCGTTCGAGCGCCTTTGTGCTGGCGCGCGGGATCGGGGACTTCATCGCCTTCGGCGATCGAGCGTCCTGCGTCGCCGATCTCTACACCGACCGGCAGGCGGTGGGACGGGCGTTCGCCGCCGAGTTCATGGCACCGCGTGACGCGGTCGTGCACATGATCGAGATGGAGGACCAACCGGTCACAGTCGTCGCCGATCATTTCGGCGTCTCGCCGTCGGTGGTGCACCTGCAATATGCGAACAGCTTCCACGGCTGATAGTACGCTGCCTCACGCAGTGAATCGCATTGCCGATTGCGAAGCGTTTTCCCCGTGGGTTGAACGGCCGCCTCGGTCAATTCCGACCCAGAAGCGGTCTGACAGGAAAGTCCCAGACCCAGCCGTTTGGGGAGCCCCAGTGTGCGAATTGCCGGTGGACGATTTGAATGGCCGGTTTCAGGAACGGCGAGCGAAGACTTCTTTGCCCGAGATGGGCGCTAAGCGGTCGTTGAGTGATGCCCCTTGAGGTCACTTTTGGCCTGACATGAGAAGCTTAGAACTTAAACTTCATCCCATCCGTCGCGCCTGTCTGTTTTGCATTGCAGCGTCGTAGTCATAGGCGGTTGGTCTGCAGGACTGAAGCCGGGGCAGGGAGGTCCCTCTCACGAACGGAAGGCCGGGCAAGATGGCAGATTCCAACAACCGCGTTGCAGGAAACACCCGATAAGCAATTGTTATCGCGTGCTTTTGGAATTAAAGATTTACGCTCTCAAACAATCTGCTATATTATGACCAGTTAGTTTAACTAGTAAGAAAGACTGTTCATGCGCGAGATTCAGGCTTCTGAGGCCAAAGCCCGCTTGTTGCAGATTCTCGACGAGGTGGAACATGGCGAAACCGTGAGTATCACCCGGCATGGACGTCCTATCGCCCGTCTCGTACCAGAGCCGGATCGTCGCCAGGAGGACATCGACAAGGCGATCAACGGCATTAAGGCGCTGCGCAAGCGCACCGGCAAGATCACCCTTGAGGAATTGCTGTCGGCTCGGCACGAAGGCCAT
Source organism: Beijerinckia mobilis (assembly GCF_000745425.1). Taxonomy (GTDB): domain Bacteria; phylum Pseudomonadota; class Alphaproteobacteria; order Rhizobiales; family Beijerinckiaceae; genus Beijerinckia; species Beijerinckia mobilis. Next base: position 1,189 of record NZ_JQJH01000017.1, on the reverse strand, counting down.
AAATACTGATATGGCTTTCGTTCTCGATGCTTCTGTTGCCGCTTGTTGGGTGTTCGAGGATGAAGATCATCCCGCCGCTTCTCTCGCCTTAGAGCGAGTCCGCGTGGAGGAGGTGTGGGTGCCAAGCCTCTGGTGGTTTGAGGTCCGCAACATCCTGATCGTCAACGAGCGGCGCGGCCGGCTGACCGAAGCCGATACCGCCGCTTTCCTGCAAGGGTTGGCATGTCTCAGGATCGCCGTCGACCGTGCTCCAGATGAAGCCGTGGTTCTCGCGCTGGCCCGTGCATACAAACTGACTGTGTATGACGCCAGCTATTTGGAACTGGCCCAGCGTGAAAGGTTGCCGTTGGCCACGCTGGACAAAGACCTTCGCACAGCCGCGCAGGCTGCTGGCACGCGACTCGTGGAGGAACCATGAGTGAAGCTGGAGGGGTTGTTCTTCTTCCCTTTCTTCATCACATGTGCCCGCACTGGTGAGGAACCGTGCGCTGGCGCGCGTGAGGACGTCCCTTATCGTCCGATAAGTTTAGGTGGGATAACACAGCATTTCTTTAAAGATGGAGAGCAATATATTGAATTCCACAGAGAACTGACCCAGGGAAACCAGAAATCAACAGTCAGTTCATTCGGCGTCCACCAGTACATCGCGCGGCACAGTGGCCGTTACACATGCAAATATTGCGGGCACACTTTATCAAGCGCCTCGGCAGGGTCTTGCAATAAGAGCCCGAACAGGAAACACGAGTATATATGATGGGATATGACTGCCAATTTAATTTCGCCGTCATCAATGGGCGATGAATGCAAGAGATGGGCGGAGTTAAAAAATGCCACGATCAAATACTGAAATTAGGTCCTGTTGACGAATAGGATTCCCAAGTTGCGAAGGTTCTGATTCAAAGTCGCTTTCAGAAGGAGGCGACTTTGATTCGTGGGCTGATGTCGGATGAAGAATGGGCCTGTCTTGAGCCGTTCGTGACGCGGCGCGGGCCGCATAGCGGGCGACGTGCGAAGGACCATCGCCTTGTTCTTGATGGTATTTTCTGGATTTCCCGCACGGGCGTGCAATGGCGCGATTTGCACGAGCATTTCGGCAAATGGTCATCAGTTTATCGCCAGTTTCGGCGCTGGACGCTGGCTGGATTGTGGGAAACGCTGCTCGAAGCCTTGAATGAGACCGAAGGTGTCG